>CAYHGA010000012.1:0-4799 GCA_964356225.1 uncultured Gammaproteobacteria bacterium | reverse complement strand
CACAGTTTTGGAGAAAAAGGATCGTTGGGGATGGCGCTCACCGCGCCATCAGTTTACCCTAAGCGTAATCGAAGGGCTCGGCCTTCGGCCTCGTAAAAAGTCGGCTCGGACATCCGCTATAAAAAATAGTAACAGCAGGTATAATTTTGAGACATATATGGGTAGAAATCAAAATTTATCGATAGAACAATTATTAAAAGATTTTACAATTAATCAATCAGATTTTGACTCCTTTTTTAATTTCTATAATGATGACTATAAAAAATATGGTAATGAGATATACACCGACTTTAAGGTCAGATTAGTTCATCTGAAATATTTTTTGGAAAATAGCTGGTGGAATAATCGATTCCATTTTTTGTGGAAGCATTATAAAAATTACAAACAAATAATTGACTTGGGATTTAGTGTTCCATATTTGCCTGTTTACCTACACATGCAAGGTTTAATAAATGAGTTACCCAGGATTGTCTATGTTGATGGAAATGAGACTTCGAAAAAATTGGCCGCTAATATTCTAGAAAAATTGGGAGCAAGTGTAGATTTTGTTGTAGGCAATCTTTTATCAGAATCAACATGGGATGAAATCAATGCTAAGTTAGATAATGAAAGTAAGTTGTTTTGTTCTTTTGAAACAATAGAACACTTAAATAATCCTGAAGAGTTTTGGGGACTTATTGGTAAATACAAAGGGTCAGATATGGTTCTAAGTTTACCAATTGGCCCAAAAATTCCTTCCCATAATATTTTCTTCATAAATGAGGACACTGTTAAGAATTATGTCGAACAATATCTTAAGATTAAAGACAGTAAGATTTTTGACGGTAAAACACAAAGCAGTGATTACAACATATATACCGTTTTTGGGACAATTATTTGACTGTTCCAGCTCGGCCATGCCGAGCAAAAATCGCGCGCGCGAAACATAAGCGAGGCCGAAGGCCGAGCGTGAACATGGCACTGCGAGTGGGTGGGGGCACTCGCAGCGCTACCTTTGAAAATCAGTCCGAATTTTTTTGTAAAGAGTCCACCACCAGCCCCTTCGCCGCATTCTAATAAACTTCGTCGTGGCTCCCAATATCTAATAATAATATTCCGTATTCCATATAAATAAATACTATTCTCAACCTCATATCCACACTCAAACTCCAAGCCTCGTCCCGTGAAGCAGTAATTTTATGTAGCCTCAAACTCGGATGGTTTTGGTTTATTAAAAACAATTTCAGCTTCGTTCCAACCTTCTTACGTATCACCGCGTCCCGCTTACACAATTTTTCCAGCTTCCTCACAAAAACTAACGCTTGCTTAATTTTCATCATCAAATTTCCACTCTATTGTCTTTCCTTCCCCGTCCTCTTTCAACCCCTGTTTAATTATTCTTTCCATTTTTGGCGTAGCTCTAAAAGTAGGTACATACGTCACTTGTTCGACAGCGTCCTGGGCTAGCACAAACTTAGCATATTTGGTCACATCGTACCCCAATGCCGCCGCCCGCAGGGACAACAGCTGGGTTTCCTCATCCGTCAACGTAATCTGCAACTTAGTCATGAAACTATATTAATTTAAACTCAATGATTTGTCAATACTTATACATTGATCAAATCAAAATTCCATCTGAAAGGAGGGCGGGGCGCTCCGCAGCGACCCACTAACCTCTTATATTTTTGGGCTCTTGTGTTCTACGCTTCTCGCTATTAACAAGTTGTTTATTGCAAAAATACCTTTGAAAACTCCGCCTATTATTCCAAGGGGGGAAGAATCGTACCTGCAACCATTTTGTTTCCCATAATTACGGCTTGCTTTCCAGAAAAGAGATCTTTTCTTATTGGTCGCGCAGGAAGAAATGGATTAGTTTCGTACACTGGATGAATTTTCCCATCCCTCTCCTCTGCTATTCCAATTGTCTCCATTGTTTTGGCAGTACTCCAAGAGTCAGCTATTTCGGATAAAAGAAAAATTGTGGCTGAAACAATATACCAGGGTATTAAATCTTGGCGATTAATGTCCAATAATTTTATCGCAAACTCATGTAATATCAGTGCCGTTGGAACTACGGTGAATTGGCTCGCATATTGCCAAGCCAGATGTTTTTTTACTTTCTTTATTCCATACTGTTCTTCAAGTTGTGAATCTATATCAGACATATCCACACATGTTATCAGTTTTGCGTAAGATTAGATAACCATCCCTAATTCGACTTTCCATCATCTATATCCAGACAATTCAGGCAAACTTCAAACCTTTAATTCTCCCAAAATATTTGCGGTTCCGTGTGGCTAGCTGGCAATCTTTAACCAAACAAGTCGCCGCAATCATCGCATCTTTCCAGTTTAAGGTCGGATCATTTCTCATAATTTCACCTGTCTCTACTCCAATTTTTTTATTAATATTAATAATTTTAAATTGATCCAAAAAATCAAAAGCCTGGACTTTTTTCTGCTTATTAACTAAATTTTTATCTGCCAAATATTCAGCAACTACAACTGGGTTTATATATAGTTCAACTTTCTTTTCAGACAACAATTCGTCCAGTACAGTCTCCCTGTCTTTGGAATAATCAATCAGGACATTGGTATCCAAAAATATTTTTGCCATCTTAAAATCCGGGTTTAGATCTAATCCTGTCTACATATTCCTCCCCTGTTTCACCACCACTGCCCAAATAGCCCTTAAATTCACGCAGTGTTTTAGTTTTTTTTCTCTTAGAAGGCATTATTTTGGCCACAGGCTTATCAAAGCGGGTGATCTCCAATTCTTCCCCATCCTCCACCAGCCGTAAATAGAGAGCCAGATTATTTCTAAATTCAAACACCGACACCGTAGTCATTTTTTTATATTAAACTAATTTCATAAGTTGTCAAGTTGTACAACTATACAACTCTTTTCAACTCCTTTATCTCCCGCTCGATTCCCTCCACAATATTTTTATACACCATAAACTCCGTATATCGCAGTTCGGAAATGGAGCTCTCATGTTTCACTCCCCGGAAATTTTTCTTTTTCTCCAGAAAAATCGACTTATATTTCGCCATCTTTTCCTCTAAATCTCTCAACTTTTGTCGATTATCCATATAGCCATTGTATAACAACACCAAGTAATGTCCCTCTCCTAAATTAGGAGAGGGATTAAGGGTGAGGTACGGGCATTTTTGTCTTCTAAAAAGTGGCAGGAAAAGTGGCGGTTCAAACTTTTGACGTATGTTCGAGCCCCACGGATGGAAAATTTTTATTATAGAGGAAACATTCAAAACCTCTGGGGTCTTTCAACTCCTAGAAAGGAGGTGATCCATCCCCAGCTTCGGCTAGGGATACCTTGTTACAACTTAGCCCTCATCGCCGATTTTACCCTTTTCCCGATTAAATCGGGACGTCAGGCACCACCGACTTTGCTGGCTTGATGGGCGGTGTTCTGAGATATATTCACCGATTGCTCGATGCTATTCTCCCCCCGCCAGGCGCGCGGTTTTCCCGCACCTTGGCGAACGCTCGGTATTCCACCCTTTTTACTATATTTATTCATTTTAGATTGAATCAAATACAACTCGTCTATTCCTTCTTTAACCAAATGTTTTTTTTGAAACAAAGATTTCCGCCGCCTGACAAAATAGTTCAAACGATTTTTTCTTCTTTGCTCTTAAAACATGTTTTCTAAAGAACGGAATGATTTTTGTGCAAAGTTCGTTAATACTGGAAACTTTTAAAATAACGTGAGGATACCAACCATATCTTTCATAAGACAGATGATAAATCCTTCTCCGTCAACAAACCCTGCAACATAATCAGGTGGTAATTTCATTTCCGAGTTCAGCCCTTTAAATATGGCTTCTGCAGACTTCCTAGCTATCATTTGATCACCATCACTAGTGATCATACTTACAACCTCGTTATGAGTCAACATACGAAATATATAAGAATAATATTAGGATCTCCCTTCGTATTCTGATAATCATTTGTCTCCATCTCGAGCCCACATACTTAAAGTAAGTATTAGTAAATGTTTCCCCAGCTGTACGCAGGGTCACTATCACTTTAAGCCGAACGGTCTCCAAGCTGGAAACTGCTACTTTAGCCCTCTGGCTGTCCAATTACTCAGATTAGCCTGCTATTTCGCTTCAAAAGTTTACTTCTTAAGCCCCGATTCAATCGGGGTAGATTAAAAGAACGGAAGGCGCAATTTAATTTGTACAAAAAGAGAGAACGTATTCACCGCGGCCTGCTGATCCGCGATTACTACCAAGTCCGTCTTCATGCGGGCGAATTTCAGCCCGCAATCTGAACTGAGGGAAGTTTTGTTGGGATTGGCTCCGCCTTGCGGCTTGGCAACCCATTGTTCCTTCCCATTGTAGGATGTGTGTGGCCCCAGATATAAGGATCGTACTGACTTGACGTCATCCCCTCCTTCCTCCCCGCTGTATGCGAGGCAGTTCCCAAAGACTATTGAACATTGGGTAGGGGTTGCGCTCGTTTCTGCACTTAAGCAGACACCCCACGGCACGAGCTGACGACAGCTATGTAACACCTGTGCTACCATCATTGCTGATCCGCAGCTGTTTCCAGCCGCGTAAAACGGTAGCATGTCAAATCTGGGTAAGGTCTATCGCTTCGTCTCGAATTAAACCACATGCTCCCCTGGTTGTGCTCTTTCCCGTCAATTCCTTTGAGTTTTAGCCTTGCGGCCGTACTCCCCAGGCGGTCCGCTTCACGCGTTAGCTCCGACCCCCACCTTGCGGCAAGGATCAAGCGGACATAGTTTACGGCTAGGACTACAGGGGTCTCTAATCCCTTTCGCTCCCCTAGCT
>CAYHGA010000011.1:0-7506 GCA_964356225.1 uncultured Gammaproteobacteria bacterium | reverse complement strand
CGCGCCAAACCCAATCCTGACTGGTTAAACTTTGTTATCACCACCACCGCCCGCCGAGAAATTTCCAAAGCCCTAAAAATCTAATCTTATACCTTTTCAGCTATTTCAATTACCTTTTCCCCCCAATTTACGACTTCTTGATCAAATGAACCAATATAGTTTTGCAAACCAATTACAGTTAGCACCAGTCCTCTAATAAATTTTTGGGCGTCGATATTATGTTCAACCATAGGTAAACGATATTCATCTGGTGAATTAAATAATCTATTTAATAACACTTGTCTATCAGTAGTAAAAAGAGGCATTTCAACAACATACGCTTTAACTCCCTTTCTCCTACTTTCAACTATTGATCTGTATCCTTTTGCGTGTTTCCTGGATAACCAACTATTTCGAGTATCCTGAACAGCAATTACATGCAGGTTTTCTATAATACCCACACCAACACTGTGTTCAGCAATTGCTCTGTTTAAGTTGTGGGTAACGTAGGTCAAGGTCGCACCACTTTGAACCTCGTCTATTAATAAAGGTTTCCTTGGACCTCTGCCCCTATCGTAAAGATTTTCAACCGTCTCACCAACCATAGTTCTTTTTGCATCCCGGGTTGGTCCCCACTCTTCAGATGTATCTGGATCGATGCAAGTTCCAATGGGTAGATAGACTTTGTATCTACTTACCCCTGAATACGAGTCTTCAAATTGTTGTAAAGCCCAATCCACAGGGCCAGCTCCTCTTTCGGGAATAAAAACAACGTCGGGATTAATTTTTTCGACTAGTTGAAACACACCTAAACAACCCACAACAAAACCAACCGCCTCAGAAGGCGTAATTTTTCTAATAACGTTTTTTACTACGTTTTCACTTCCGCCATCATTTAACCAATAATTCATAGAAACCAATTATAGGGGAAATTAACGCCCACGTCAAACTATAGGATATCGTTTTAATGGCTTGATTTTGTTTTTGGGAAAGAAGATAATACAGTCAACAAATTAAAGAACCGTTATCAGTCTACTGACAACAGACGATGGTTCAAATTTAATTGAGACCCGAAGAATTGGCTGGCACCTTGGAGCTAATTCACAAAGGGTCTTTTTTATGGGGGTGATATTATAAATATATGCGTACTCTTATTTCAGACACCATTTCCCAAATCGGCAAAACTGTCCTTCTCAAAGGTTGGGTCAATACCCGCCGGGATCATGGGAAAATTGTCTTTATTGATCTGCGCGACCGCACCGGCATTGTCCAAATCGTCGCCGGCCCCGAGCTGGTCGAGGATCTGCACTCCGAAGACGTCATTTATGTTACCGGCATGATCAAAGCCCGCCCGGAAAAGCTCGTCAATCCCAAATTATCCACCGGCACCGTGGAAATTGAGGCCCAGAAAGTGGAACTCGTTTCTAAAGCCGCCGAACTGCCCTTTGACATGGGTAAAGATGAGTTGGACGTGGAACTACCCACCCTTCTGGATTACCGCTCTCTCACTCTCCGCCATCCCCGGGTCCAGGCCATTTTCCGGGTCCAGGAGGTCATCATAGACGCTTTCCGCAAGGCTCTCCTGGCTAAAGATTTTTTGGAGTTTCAAGCTCCCATCATTACTCCGGCCGTTGCCGAAGGCGGGGCCGAAGTCTTCCGCGTCAAATATTTTGAACACGAAGCCTATCTCACCCAAAGCCCCCAGTTATATAAATCGCTGTTAGTAGGGGATTTCGAGCGGGTATTTAGCGTCAACAAAGTTTTTCGGGCCGAGCCCAGCGTCACCACCCGCCACATCACCGAGGTGGTCAGCCTGGATGCGGAATTCGGTTTTATCGATTCCTGGCAGGACGTCCAGGACATGGAAGAATATGTCGTCAGATTTATATTTACGGAAGTAGGCAAACGCTGCCAGCGCGAATTAGACATGTTTAATGCCACCCTGCCCAAACTTTCTGACAAAATTCCTGTAATCAAGCTCCGTGATGCCCAGGAAATAATTTTCCAGCGCACCGGCCGGGATATCAGGCAGGAAAAAGATCTCGATCCGGAAGGGGAGAGGGAAATATGCAAGTGGTCGCTGGAAGAAAAGGGATCCGATTTAGTGTTTGTCTCCCATTTTTTGACCAAGAAGAAACCATTTTATGTTTACCCTGATCCGCAAGACCCCACCTTTGCTTATAGCGTTGATTTAATTGGTCGCGGTACAGAATGGTCCAGCGGTGGACAACGTCTCAATGATTACCAGCAGATATTAAAAAATGCCAAAGAATGGGGAGTTAAAGAAGAAGACATAGAATTATATTTACAGTCTTTCCGTTACGGGGTTCCTCCCCTTGGGGGATTTGCTCTGGGCGCCGAGCGCATGACCATGCACATTCTGGGGCTGAAAAACATTAGAGAAGCTTGCATGTTCCCCCGGGACATGGAAAGAATAGATGTCAGTTTACGAAAAAATAATCCAGCTGCTTGATAGCCGCCAAATAAAATATCAAGCCCTTGAGCACAGGCCCACTCCCACTTGTGAAGATTCAGCCCGGGTCCGGGGGACAAGTATGGATCAAGGGGCCAAGGCCCTGGTTTGCTACGCGGACAAGAAACCCATTCTTATTGTTCTGCCTTGTTCCCGTAAACTCGACTTCAAGTTATTTAAAAAACTATATACGATCAAAGATCTGCGATTTGCCACTCCGGAAGAAGTCAAAATCTTGACTTCTTTGGAGATCGGGGCTATCCCGCCCTTAGGCTATTTGTTTAATTTGCCAACATATGTGGATGAAAAGTTGGGAGAAAATAATACAATCGCTTTCAACGCCGGCGATCGCACCAAATCTGTTATCATGTCCTATTCAGACTATGCCCCGCTCTCCCAAAACCAAAATACCGCTCACACCTTCTCTCAGCCCAGGTAGGCTTTCAATTTTATTGCTTGCGATTCTCGTAATCGGTTTCTTTATTTCACAAAAAATCGAGCCAACTAACTACAAACCAACTAACCAACTAACTATCCCTGTTTCTCAAAAACTTCCTTCTCCCACAGTTTCTGCCAAAAATATTTTTATTATCGACCCATTATCCCAAGCTGTTTTATTGCAAAAATCTGCTGATCAATCTGTTTTTCCTGCCTCTACCACCAAAATGATGACCGCCCTGGTCGTCTTGGACAATTTTTCCCTGGACCGGGTAATCACCGTTATCCAAAGTTATCCTATTGGCCAACATATTGGTTTTAAACCCGGCGAAACCTTGACAGTCGAACAATTGCTTTTCGCTCTCTTGGTTCAGTCCGGCAACGACGCCGCCGAGATTCTGGCCGAAAACTTTCCCGGAGGACGCCCAGCCTTTATTGATGCCATGAACACCAAAGCGGCTGAATTAAATTTAATCCACACTCATTTTGCCAACCCTACCGGTATCGATGAACCCGGCCATTATTCATCCGCCGCCGATTTAGCCCGGCTGGCCACCGTGGCCATGAAAAATCCGGAATTTGCCCGCATCGTCTCCACCGAAAATACCATCGTTTCCAATCATGTCCTTACCAACATTAATGAGCTGTTAGGTAAAGTGCCGGGCGTCTTGGGAGTCAAAACCGGTTTCACCGACGGCGCTGGTCAGTCGTTGGTCACTTTAGTTAACCGCGATAATCACCCGGTCATTCTGGTTGTTCTTGGCAGCTTAGACCGCTTCGGCGACTCCGAAAAACTCATAAATTGGGTTTACAGCAATTATTACTGGGAATAATTTTGGTCTACCGCCGGCACATACCCCACAAATCCTCCATCACCTTCAAAAACATATACCGGCTGCAGAAATTCCTGCGGTTGCCCCGATTCGTAATACGCCAGACCGACCTTGCGCACGGTGACCTGATTTGCTCCCGGATGGGCAATATATCCGGCCCCCTGCTGCAGTTCCGCCCAGGCTTTATCCACGCCTTTCAGGGGATACGTGGAAAAATCGTTATCCAAAATCCGCGAATAACTGTAGTTCGCCTCCACTATCCGCTTGGCTCTGTCACTGGCTCCGGACAGAGTTACGTTCACCGGTGATTCTTCGCCCTTCGGCGTTACCACCCTTAATCCGTCTTTATCTGCCCTAAACATGTCCACCCGCACAAAGTTGGCCTCCGATAGTGAAACCGTTGGCACCAGCTCTCCCGTCCCCCCGGCCAAATATGTAATCTTTGATTTTCCATTAGCCAAATCATCGGCCAGCAGACCCAAATTTTGTAATAAACCCTTAGCTTCCAGTAGTGCCTGTCCGTTGTTAGGAACGGCCCGCTCATCTAATATCTTAGAATCGCTTCTCCAGTCATATTTATATGCGTAGCTGTTATAAATAATATTTACGCTTAATTCTGCAGGAAATTTAAGACTGGTAAATTTGTATGTTTGATCGTCCGCTCCCTTCACCGGGTCTTGATCGAAACCCAACACTCTGGCTTTGGGTTTTATTTTCTCCAGCTCCAAAATCCGGGATTTATTGACAGTTACAAAATACACCTTGGCCAAGCTGGCCAGTTTCGGCAGCCCCCCTTCAATAGTCTCCAGCCTGTATTCAGGTTTATAATTCGCACCCGCTTCTAAAAACACCAGTTTCGGCAATTTTCCGTATTTTACTGTTGGCGCCGGCGGGGGTGGGGGATGAATAGTCAAATAAATCTTTTTGGTCAACTTCCAGGCCGGCGGAATCAGCATTATCACCACTAGTCCCACGGCCCCCCATTTAATAATTCTCCTGGTGTAATAACCCACCTCTGTCAAAGTTGCCATATCTTGTATAAAATCATTCTAGCATGATCCGCACCCGTTTCGCTCCTTCCCCCACCGGTTTTTTACATATCGGTGGCCTGCGTTCTGCGGTTTATCCGTTTGCCTTCGCCCGCCATTCCGGCGGCCAATTTATTCTGCGTATCGAAGACACGGATCAAAAAAGGCAAGTTAAAGGAGCCGTCGAGTCTCTGCAAAAAACCCTACGCGTATTCGGCCTGTCTTGGGATGAGCAATATATTCAATCCCAGCGGGTCAAGGTCGGTGTGTACCAAAAAGCTGCAGACCAACTCGTCGCCGCGGGTCACGCATACAAAGACGAGGGAGCCATCCGCATCAAAATTCCTCAAGATCGGGAAGTCTCGTACCATGATTTTGTTCTGGACAAAGACATCTCCTGGAAGACCGGCGTTTTAACAGATATGGTTCTCTTAAAATCCGACGGCTTTCCTACCTATCACCTGGCTGTGGTCGTTGACGATCACGATATGGGAGTCACTCACGTTTTGCGCGGCCACGATTGGTTGCCCAGTACCCCTATTCATCTTCTTCTTTATCAATTTTTAGGCTACGAGAAACCGCAAATTGGCCATCTCACCGATATTATGGATCCCGAAGGGGGCAAACTCTCCAAGCGTAAAGGCAGCACTTCCGTAGAACAGCTATTGGCCGATGGTTATTTACCGGAAGCCATTCTTAATTTCGTGATTTTATTAGGCTGGGCCCCCAAAGATAACCGGGAGTTATTTACTCTGGACGAATTTGTCAAAGACTTCGACCCCCGCGGTTTCCAGAAATCCAATCCCGTTTTGAATCAAAAAAAACTGGACTGGTTCAACGGCCACTACATCCGCCAAAAATTAGACGAAGAATTACTTCAATTAATCAAACCATATCTTCCGGAAATAACTTTAGAAATTATTCCTCTCATCAAAGATCGTCTCACCACTTTGGCCGATGCCAAATCCTTGGCCGGCTTTTTCTTTACCCGCCCCAAGCCCCAACTTGTCAATCCAGACCATCTCAAGTTTGCCATAGAAAATTACGACAAATTAATTAAGGGAAAATTGGAAGAAGATATAAAAGCTGCAGGTTGGAAAGTTGGCGACTTCTTCATGTCCCTCCGTTTGGCCATCTGTGGTAGCAAAATTACTCCTCCTCTCACTGAATCCATGCTAATCTTAGGTAAGG
This sequence comes from uncultured Gammaproteobacteria bacterium, assembly GCA_964356225.1. Classification (GTDB taxonomy): domain Bacteria; phylum Patescibacteriota; class Microgenomatia; order CAZETR01; family Amesbacteraceae; genus GWC2-45-19. The sequence continues at coordinate 1,564 of CAYHGA010000011.1, read as the reverse complement.
ATGAAACACTTGCCCGCCTTAAACTCTGAAAAACTTCGTTCTAAGCTTAAGCTTAAGCATTTAACCACCCGCACAACGTTACTAGCTCATCATCCTCATGTTGTTAAATTTCTGGCTTCATCGGCCCTGGCCGGAGCCTTACTCCTGGCCCCCGGCCAATCCGCCCCCACTCTGGCCGCCTTGCCCTCCTCCAGTATCTCCCAGGTTTCTCCATACGATATTCACAACCACCTGGTAGAAAAACTAAAAAGTCTTCTTCCGAGTTCGGTTCAGCCGTTATCTCCCCGGCAGGAAAGCGAAATCTCAAATACTCTGCACGATCTCTACGGCCTGCACGCCACCGCTGAACTGGAAGGCAATCACCTCAACACTTCTTATGGTCTAATCGGCGCCGAGCAGCATCTCATGCGTTTCCCCGGCGACAACGTTCCCAACATGGCCCCCGGCAAAGGTGCCTGGGGTTATGTTGAAGATCCCGAAAAAGAAAAATACTATGTGGCCGTCCAAACTCTTTACTTGCCCGACTGGACCACCCGTCTGTCTTACTTGCGCGATTGGTATAAATACCGTAAGGTGGTCGTCGTTAATCCCGTCAATGGCAAAGTTATTATTGCCGATATTGCCGATTCCGGTCCCGCCTCCTGGACCGGCAAACATTTTGGAGGTTCCCCTGAAATCATGGCATATTTAAATCTCAACGTGGGTATGCAAAAAGGCCCGGTCATCTTATTTTTTGTCAACGATCCTGCCGACCAAGTTCCCTTAGGCCCTTTGGAATATAATTTAGAAAACCCGCCCCTTTTAACCAATGGCTAAAACATTTCTTGATGGTTTAATTATTCTGGAGGAAATTACCTCCGAATTAGACGTCTATGATTTGCCATCCGACGAGCGGGCAGAAATTCTCGGCCTTATTCACCACACTACCCATCAGCATATTCTCAACGTCATTCTCAATCACTTGCCCCGGGAGCATCACGAAAATTTTCTGACCAAATTCCAGTCCTCTCCGGCCGACCCGGAATTATTAGCTTTCCTCAAAAAAGAAATCAAAGCTGATATTGAATCCGAAATCCGCATCCAGGCCAAAAAAATCAAAGCCGAAATCCTCGCCGAAATCAAAAAATCCCGCAAATAACTACGACACACTAGAAACAGGACGGAAATGCGGACAAGGAGTTCCGTTTACTCCACATTTCCGATCAGAAGAAACATAGAAACAAGACACGAGCACAACGCTCGGGTCTATTGTGCCTGGATAATAATCTCTAGTTATTAAAACCGTATTGGGTTGTATCCAGTTTAGTTCCAGCCCCAGCACCCCTGCAATCAAAAGAAGCGTCACTGGTTCTCACTTTTTCTGTCATTTGCAGGGATAATATTACAGTGCCAACTATATGTCAATACCCCCTTGATGGTGATCAAATGCCCTACATGCACCGGAGCATTTTAAAGTGTCACCTTTTGTAACGATTTCTCCAGAGTCCTCACTAATATATTCCACCTCTCAGGTGGAACGTGGGCAGGCCTTAGGGCTTTCTAAAAGGGGTTGTTTTTGGTAAAA
>CAYHGA010000010.1:0-20551 GCA_964356225.1 uncultured Gammaproteobacteria bacterium | reverse complement strand
AGCTACCCGTCGTCGCCTTGGTAGGCCTTTACCCCACCAACTAGCTGATAGGACATAGGCTCATCTTTCAGCGGGCAGTTACGCCCTTTCATCTTGCGATCTTATGCGGTATTAATTGGCCTTTCGGCCAGCTATTCCCCACTAAAAGGTAGATTCCTATGCATTACTCACCCGTCTGCAACTTTCCCGATTAAATCGGGACCGTTTTACTTGCATGCCTAAGGCACGCCGCCAGCGTTCATCCTGAGCCAGGATCAAACTCTCAAAAAAATTCCTACCACTTTTCAAAAGACAATAAATATGTCAAGGTGCAAACGAAGTTTGCGCCGCACCCTCTAAATGTTGCTCCGTGAGCCGTGTACGAATAGTACTGTAAAAGGCGAACGGTAAAACATAGAGGGAATGAGCCAAACTGCTTCCTCAAGCCCCCGTATTCTATATCACCCTTCTACCCTTGTAAAGCCACACCCATCCGTGGGTCTCTGTCCGCCTTACCAGCTGCATCTACAGCTTGACGACACTTCCACCTCACCAATGTTTTTCTCAGTGCCTCATTTCTTCCATCAAGCATCACTCTGGCCCCAAGCCAACTCCTCCAATTCTTGGCCCCATCACCACTTAACCCACAGTCGCAAACCTTAGTTTGGTCCCAAATACACTTCTCTGACATACATACTTTTTACTTCTCTCCAACTAATTTGTAAAGCACAACTGCCGCGCTCACAACCACGTTCAAACTTTTGTTCACTCCCCACATGGGAATCTCCACAATTACATCCGCCATATCCAATACCTCTTTACTCACCCCTTCTGTTTCATGTCCTACAACAATTGCTACCGGTCCCCTATTGAACCTTGAATATTGAATATCGAATATTAACGTCGCTCTCGGATCCTGTTCCACGGCAATTATCTTCACTCCTTCGCCTCTTAATCTCTTAATCACTTCGCCCACTTTCGGTGCGTATCTCCACGGCACCCAAGTTTCAGTGCCCACCGCCGCTTTATGAATCCGAGAGCTAGGCGGGCATTCCGACCCCCCACACAAAATTACTTCCCTGGCCGCCGTAGCATCCGCCAGCCTAAAAATCGACCCGATATTATATGTGTCCATCACATTATCCAATACTATATATATCGGTTTCCGCTTTATCTTTGCTAACTCTTCTTCAGAAGGCCTCGTCACTCGCAATTGCTTCGCTCCTAATTTCATTTCAGCGTAGATTTCATGTCCGTCCAGCTATACGCCCCGGAGAATTTAGTTTCATTCACAAAAAAGCCCGGCGTCCCCGATACACCCAGAGACGATGCCAGTTGTGTATCTTCCGCCAATCTTGAATCATATTTTCCGCTGTCAAGACAATCTTTCAAATTTTGCATTCCTAAAAAGTCTACTAATTCCTGTGATTTTGTCTTGTCATTTTTAATTGTATTATTTAAAAGCTCGTATCCTTTATTTGTCATCAACTTATCATGCGCTTCCCAGAATTTTCCGGCGTCAAATGCACAATACAAAGCTTTAGTCCCCATTTCCCCATTCCCGTGTCCCGGAGTATACAACCACACCATGGCCGCCTTGCCGGAATCCACTAGTTTTTTCATTTCCAGCACCGGTGCCACATAAGTCCCCCCATCCGCCACCAACTTAAACTGCGGCCCCATTTGGCCAGAAAGTTCCGGATTCAATCCTGCCGCCGCGTGGCAATATGGGCAGGAAGGATCCGCCACTTCTACCAACAGATTCTTCTTATTCACGTCTCCAAACTTAATCACATTCCTGCCCCATAAATCTTTAATCGTTTTAATATCCACTTTCGGTGCTGCCGGCGCCTGCGCTGCCTGTTGTGCTTGTTGTGCCTGTGGTGCCTGTCCAATCGTCTGCAATTTGCTCCACATCGCTCCCATCCCAAACGCCATCGCTACTACCGCCAGCACCAAAACCATTACTAATTTATCAGTATACTTAGACATCGTGTTCAGTCATTCTCCGATAACCAGCGCTCCGCGTCAAGAGCCGCTTCACATCCATATCCCGCCGCCGTTATTGCTTGCCTATACCGGTAATCATGTACGTCTCCCGCCACAAACACTCCTCCTACATTAGACATGGTGAGATATTTCTGGCCCTGGCGCTTAATATAATCTTTTTCATCCAAATCAATCTTCCCCTCAAAAATTTTGCTGGCCGGTTTATGCCCAATTGCCACAAATACCCCGTCTACCTCCATTACTGTTCCATCCTTAAATTTAATTTTTTCCACCTTGTCTTTCCCCGCTATCTCTGCCACTTCCATATTAAATTTAATCTTAATCTTTGGATTACTCTTCACTCTTTCCTGCATAATCTGGCTGGCCCGGAAACTGTCCCGCCGATGTACCATTGTCACTTCATCGGCAAATCTTGTTAGCACCAACGCTTCTTCCATAGCCGCATCCCCTCCTCCCACCACAATCACTTTCTTGCCTTTAAAAAATGGCGCATCACACGGCGCACAGCTGCTTACTCCCCGGCCAATCAACTCCTGCTCTCCGGGCACATTTAGCCACTGCGTGGCCGCCCCCGTCGCCACAATTACCGCCCTACCGCACAAGGTCTCTCCTTGTGCGCTAACCTCAAACGGACGCCTGGTAAAATCCACCTCTGCCACATCTTCCCCCACCACTTTTACACCAAACCTTTCAGCTTGCTTACGCATATTAGTCATCAAATCCGGCCCTTTAACCCCTTCAGGGAATCCCGGGAAGTTTTCCACATCCGTTGTCAGCATCAGTTGCCCCCCCCACTTTGCCCCCGCAATTATCAATGTTTTCAAATTCGCCCGGCTCGTATAAATCCCCGCCGTCAGTCCCGCCGGCCCGCTTCCAATTATTATTACATCGTATATATTTTCCATAAGTATCTTAAGCAACCAAAGTAACCTAAATTCCAGCCTTCTTAAGTAAGTCAAGGTAGCCTTGCTTACCGGCAAATCCAACTTGTCGAGCAAGCTCGACTCCATCCTTAAACAAAATCACCGTCGGGATACTCATCACCCCGAATTTTTGTGCCAGCTCACCTTCAGCATCCACATCCACTTTTCCAATCAGCACTTTCCCGGCATATTCATCGGATAGCTGGTCAATTACCGGCGCCGCCATCTTACACGGTCCGCACCACTCCGCCCAAAAATCGACCAAGGCTATCCCGGTCTTAATCTTCTCGCCAAAATCCGTCTTAGTTAAATGAACTGCAGCCATCGCTTTAATAGTAACACAATTATTATCCCCGCTCCAAACACCGCCATCTGTGCCAGCGTTTCACTTCTCTTTTCCGCATGCCCGTGATGCAGTTCCGGAATTAAATCAGAACACGCCAGATAAATAAACATTCCTCCGGAAAAAGACAACAGAACTGGCAACATCCCTTCTATTTTGCCTCCCAAATAATACATTAACATCGCCCCCACCAGCGACGTCCCCGCAGATACTATATTCACTAAGATCACTTTTTTCCTGGCCCAGCCTTTTGTCAAAAGCACTCCGAAATCCGCCATTTCGTGAGGTATTTCGTGCGCCGCCACCGCCATTGCCGTCACAATTCCCGTCGCCGGTGCCACCATAAACGTCCCCGCTATCACCACTCCATCAATAAAGTTATGCACCGTATCCCCCACTGTAATTAGTACCGGCGTTCTTCTGTGTCCCTCATGTTCTTCATCATGATGGTGGTACCACAAAAATTTCTCCAACAGAAACAGAAATATTATTCCAGCTAACACCCCGATCAAAGACAACTTCTCACCTGCCTCTGGGAGCAAGTCGAAAAAAGCCGTAGACAACAGTACCCCCGCCGCAAATGAAATAAGAAGCAGCGACTGTTCATGACTAAATGCTTTCTTCCGTAGTGCCAGGAGTATCCCTCCCCCCAAACTGGCCACGCTCCCAATGAACGACCAAAATAGTATTTGTCCAATCATCGCACCAATCCTACCAGAGAAATTGCCAGTAACAATCCCCAGATCCCCCCGACCACCCTGACCTCCCCGATACTAAACTCCCTGGCAAACACCCAAAACCAGTTTTTCTTGTCCCCCGCCAAAAATTCCGTAAATAGCCGCACTCCCAACCCCACTACCACTCCGGACGCCAACATGCTCCCTGCACTGCTCACCACCCACACTCCCAATACTGCCACCACCATTGCCGTCAATATATTATGTACCGGCAATCTCGTTCTCTCGGCCGTCGTCGATTTCAATATTCCCCAGACGTTTCTCCACTCTCTTTTCTCTATCTCCGATCTCACTCTCTGACACGTCAGCTCCTGCGGGTTACATACCGCCACATAAAACAAGTGGTCCGCTTCCGCCAGCGCCATTCCGATTATCCATCCCACCGTCAGTAACGCACTTCCCACCCAATCCTGCCTCAACAGCAACCTTATCCCCACCACCCCCGCAATCACCAGTATTCTTACAATCCACATTAATTCCAGTATATCAAATCTTTTTCAGTTGTTTCAGCTTCCACATAAACAGCGCCCCCATCTTGTCCGCGTTGCTGTCAATCACAAATCTTTTGCATCGTTCCAGAATCGGCCTCTCTACAGTTTTAGCCAGCTTTATATACAGCGACTTGTGGGCCAAATCCCCCAATTCCGCCGCCAGCCTATATCCGTAATCCTGAAACTCCCGGCTTACAAACTTATTTTTGTCAACCGGATTCTTGGTTTGTATTAATTGCTTTAATGATTGCATCCAAAGTATTCTCCAATATTATTTTTTCTTCAGGCGCAAACTTTTGCAACACGTATGTTTCACCTTCGACTGGAGTTGCCCTATTGTCAATTCCAATTCTGATCCTCCAAAAATCCTTCGTTCCTAGTGCATTTTCTACCGACTCCACTCCATTGTGATCCTTAGGACCTTTCCCAAACTGGATCTTATATTCCCCCAATTTCAAATCCAAATCATCATGGGCCACATATAATTCCCCTTCCGGTAACCCCTGTAACAACCTCCCGCTCTCATTCATAAATATATCTTTTGTCTTCACCAACACCAAATCCGGAGTTTTATACACCAGCGAATCATAATATTTCCTCCACCCATAATCACTATGAACTATGAACTGTGAACCAACTAACCTGTCGACAAAGTCGACACCCGCGTTATGCCTTGTGAAGGCATACTCCCCCCCGGGATTCCCCAGTCCCAAAATTACTTGCATGCCCCAATTATACCTTCTTTATTATTTTGTCCGTCCAGCCTCCCAGCACCGGAAGCCTGACCGTCTCTCCTTGATAAGCCTTAACAGCCAGTACCAAAGAAATTATCAGCGCCGCCACATTCACCAGCGGAATCGCCAGAGCCAAAATCAAGGTCATAACCAAGGCCGAGTCTATTACCACAACTGTCAGACCCAGCAATAGCGACTGCACCGCATTCCATCGCACTGTAAGGTTCTTCTCAATAATTAGAAGCACCACGGCCGCTACAAATCCCACCATGGGCACGTAGCACAAGGCTGAAGCCATATTTGGAGATAAATTAGTGGATGTTACATTTCCAACTGCCATCATCATCACCTACTCTCTTCTTGTAATTTAACCATTTTTTCGATCTCCGCAACAGTGGTAGCATCTTCAGGCTTCTTCTCCCGGAAAGTTACCAGCCTGGGAAACCGCAGTGCATATCCGCTCGTGTGCATAGGAGATTTCGTAATTTCATCCGCCAATATTTCCACAACTATTTTGGGTCCCACCCAAAAATCGCACTCCATCTGCTTAGATACTTGATAGTTTTGAGGTTTAGTCTTGAGCTTTGAGCTTTGAGCTTTGAGCTTTAGGCTTCGCCACTCCTCATCAGTTAAACCGGTACCAATCTTTGCAATTGTCAAATACTTGTCGTCCTCCGGACAATATACTCCAATCAAAAAGTCTCCAATCCCAAATCCCGACCTTTTCCCCTGCCCCACATCGTATCCCATCACTACCGCGTCAATTGTGTCTGCCAGCGCTGACTGCGTATAACTTTTTTTGTATTTAATCCAATTAAAATCCCGTGCTCCTGCCTGATACGGTCCATCCAATCTTTTGGCAATTATCCCCTCTGTCCCCGCCGCCAACGCCTGCTTAAAATATTTCTCTATCTCTACCTCTGTCTCTATCTCAATTCTAGGCATCAATTTTACTACTTCCCCTCCACCCACTAATTTTTCCAGCTCCTCGCGCCTCTCTCTATTTGTCCTATGCGTCATATCAGTCTTATTTGTCATCAGCACGTCAAACAGGTATATCTTCAACGGCACTTTCTTAGCCATTTCCGCAATATCATATTTTCGTTTGCGCTGCACCGTTTCCTGAAACGGTAAAAATCTTCCGTTTTCTCCCACCGCAATCATCTCCCCCTCCACAATACAATCCTGTTTAATCTGCCTTTGCAATCCTTCAACAATATCCGGATACATATGCGTGACATTTTCCAACCCCCGCGAAAACAGTGTCACTATCCCACCTTTCAGGTGGGCCTGGATACGCAACCCATCCAACTTGTACTCCAGCGCGCATTTCCCATTTCTTTCCCATATTTCCCCAGGGTTCTTAGCTCTTTCGGCTCTGGCCATAAGTATCGGCGTTCCCACCTCCGGCGTTATTCTTAATTTCTTAATCTCTTTTGTCTCCTTAATTAACTTCGCAATCTCCCCCAAATCCGCCCTGACATTATACATGGACTCTATTGAGGATTTTAGCTTTTTACTGCCTACCAACATCCACGATAAAGAATCTAGCACCGTCATATCCGAGAACCCCGTCCGCAACTTTCCTAAGATAATTTTTACCGCGTACTTCGCACTCACTGCGTCCAGCTCTTCCAATAATTTTCTAATCAATTCCTGTTTTCTTTCCTGGCTCCCCGTCCCGCCGTCTCCGGCAATTTCCAACAGTCTTTTATACACGTCGATAACTTCTAAGTTTTGAGTTTCGGTTTTGACTTTTGAGTTTTGAGTTTTGAGTTCTTGTATCACCAATCCCCAATCTCCTTTTTGCTTAAACAATTTTTCAGCTTCTGGTCCCAACGCTTTTACCATCATTTTATCCGCCACTCCCGTGTCAGGAGAGTTATATGCCGGCCCCAATCTCCCGGCAGATAAATATGCAACCAGTCTGGCATCCTTCGGACTGGTTTCCTTAAACAACTCTGCCAATATCACCGTCATCTCATTCCTGCTCGCCGTCCCCTCCAATTTTTGCAAATATTTAGCCAGTTTCGTAAATAGCATAACGATGTCCCGATTATATATAATTGCCTTGTGGTAAAAAAGCGGATCTATGAGATTTTGCTCGTCAGTGTATTAATTTTGGGTTCGCTTATCTTTTTTCATAAACTCGGCGCCTCGTCTTTAGTCAGCTGGGACGAAGCTTGGTACGGTCAAATCAGTAAAGAAATCCTCATTTCCAAAAACTTTATTAACCTTACTTTTGACCACAAGCCTTATTACGATCATCCCCCTCTGGGTTTTTGGCTGATTACCATCTCCGAGAAAATCTTTGGGGTCAACGAATTTGGCGTCCGCGCTGCCTCGGCCTTTTTCGGCCTGGCTACCCTGATCGCAATTTATCTCCTGGGAACCGCCTTGTTTCATAAATCCGTTGGTCTATCCGCCGCTTTAGCCACCATCTCTTCTCCCTGGTTTGCTCTTAGGTCCCGCTCGGGCGACCTGGATATTTTCTTAACCTTCTTTTTTGTATTAACCGTCTTACTGGCAGTTAAAAAGCATAAAAAATTATTATTTGTCTCTTTTTCCCTGCTTCTCCTTACCAAAACCGGCGCCCCTCTCACCATTATCCCGGCCCTGCTATATTTGACCCCTGGGTTGTGGCCATATTTCATTTTAAGCTTTATCCCCATTTCAATTTGGTTCCTCTTCCAATTTTTTCACCCCGGTCAACTTAATATTTTTCAAAAATATTTCACCGTTGGTCTTCCCCAAGTTGGAGTCCGCACCGATTATATAAAAAACATCCTCCTCACCAAAACCTACGTCTCCAATGGCATTGGGGTATGGTTTCGTCCCGCTATCCTCAGCCTGCCTTTAGGAATATTCCTGTCATCTGCTTTTTTACCCCTGATTATCTTTCTCGCCTTTTTTCTCCTCCCGTTCGCTTTTTCAGCCAAAGGCCATATCTGGCATCTCATCCCTACCCATCCTTTCTTAATCCTTATTTTTGTGGGATTTGTTTATACATTCTTCTCTAAATTCAAAACCCGCACCTTGTCCCCCGCCATTACCTTAACCCTCTCTCTGCTTCTTACCCTGCCCCAAATCTCTAAAAATTGGCGCGAATTTATAAACATTCCCGCCTATGTCTCCGACGAAGCCATTCTTTCCAGAGAAGCCGGTAAATATCCCCAGCCCTTCATCATCGATGACGACTTTATCCCTACCGCTACTTTTTATTCCAACAAGTCGGTCCATTATTTAAACACTCCTTCGCTCCAAAACATTTTCGCCGCCAATCCCGAATTCGTTCTCATCACCCACGACTGGCGTTTGGCCCGCGACAACATCGATCCCCACTCTTACACCATTCTCAAAAAAGACCGCGACAAAATTCTCCTGCTCAAAAATATCCCCTAAGAATAAAGTACCCAAATACCACAGTCGCCAAAAAAAGTGTACCCAAAACAATACTCACCCACCCCTGTTCGTAATGAGATATTTTATACACCCCCTCTCCCACCATCGTCAGTCCAAACAAAGTGGGCAGTGCCAGCATTACATAAAACATTTGCGCGGATGGTTGCATTTATTTCTTCAGCACATATTTAGCGGATTTCGTGCTCCCCCGCTTCATAATAACTTGTTTTTCCATCAAATCCTTCACATCCCGCAGAATCGTGTCTTCAGACACCATGGCCAATATTCCCTTGGCTTCTTTCATCGTCATTTCCCCATTGCTTTGCAAATACTCCATCAGTTTCATCTGCCGTTCGCTCAAACTTACCTGTTTACCCATTCTCTGTTTAATTTTGATGTCCACCGACAGTTCCCGCACCTGCTCTTTAATTCTGGTTAATTCTATCGCCAGCGCCTGGGTAAATACCTCCAGCCAGGGGGTCAAATCCCGGTCTTCCAGCATCGGCGACTGGTTCGAAACCTGCATTAGACTCCCAAAATACTCCTCCGCATGTTTGTCAAAATACTCTTCCAAAGCAAAAAAACGCTTAATATCATACCCTTCATTAAACAGCACCAGGGTAGCCAGCGCCCTGGCCGTCCGCCCGTTTCCTTCAATAAATGGATGCACCGCCGCCAGCACGTAATGCGTCACTCCCGCCCGCAGCACCGGATGCTCTTTCTTCCCAAAATCGCCATTCAACCACCGCAACAGTTCGTCCACCAAAAACGGCACATCCAGCGCCTGCGGAGGCCTGAACCCAATCTCCCCCGTTACTGAATTTTTCAAGACTACCTGGCTGGTCCGGTATTGTCCCGTCTGTCCGGGAGGCACAATTTTTTCCACCACCAGCCTATGTAGTTGCAGCAGCAAATCCTTGGTATAGTTATTTACATCCTTCAACCCTTCTATAAAATCCAGCACGCTCCGGTAGTTAATTACTTCCTGCACGTCCCGCGCCCGGGCCACCACTTCATCTTCTCGCCCTTCCATTACCGCCCGGGCTTCAATAAACGTCAGATCATTACCCTCCAGGGCCGTCCCGTAATGCGCCGCCTTTAACCTGGCTTCCCCCCTGAATTTAGCCTCCCACGCCGGTACCAGTGGCGCATTTTCAATCACCTCCCGGGCCGCTTCCACCAAGCCGATATTCTTCAAAACCGAGGTCGTGATGGTGTATTTCGGAACGTACATGCGGACATTTTACGGAAATTACGCGGGAATTTCAATACTCTCCGCCAAATCGTCAGCATTATACCCATATCCCTTCTCCAAAAATAGCTTCCCTGCCGCCTTTTTTAGAACATAAGTTCCGGCCGCCGCGGCCAGAAGGGGTGGATTTTTTGCCGCCAATCCCGTAATTATTCCCGCCAGCACATCCCCCGTTCCCCCTTTGGTTAACCCCGCATTTCCTCCTCCAATCTCATAAATTATCCTTCCGTCCGTTACGTACGCCGTCGGCCCCTTATAGACAATGATACATTGGTGTTTTTTGGCAATTGATTCAAAATTTAAAATTGAAAATTTAGAATTAAAGAGTAATTCAAATTCTTTTTTGTTAGGAGTAAGAATTGAATTTTTCGGAATATCTGCCTCATCTATTGTCTGCAGGCTTCCCCCATCAATCACCCACTTCTTGTCCGGAAACTTTTCCAAAAAACTTCTTGTTATCTCCCGGCTTTTCCGGCACTCTTCATCACAGGCAATTTTTTCTTCATCTGTCGCCCCTTCACTACGGAAACGCATAAATCCCGGACCGATCAATACCGCCTCTGATTTTCTCACATACTCATCAATCTCCTCCCAAGGTATCCAAATAAATGAATTTACTCGAGCCACCTTTTCCAAGTCTCTTTCCGGCGAACCAAAAAATACCATATCCATCAGTCTTGACGCCGCTTTTACCGCCAGCATCGGCGCTCCATGAAACAAGCTCGATCCTCCTATAATCGTCACCTGCCCGTTATCCTCCCCACTGCTATCCTCCCTTGGCTTCCATAACTTTTTTAAATCCTCATTAGTAAACTTCATAGCTCAATGATTGTATCCTCACCGTTTGTTGGTAGCAAATGCCGATCAACCGTCGTCATAATTACTTGCCCTTGGTAATTCTTAACTAAACTCATTACCTCTTCCCTATGCCTGTGATCCAATTCCGAAAATATATCATCAAGCAGCAACAATGGTTGCTCCTTAGTATCTTCATCACTTAATCTCTTAATCTCTGCCTCTTTTAATCCCAATACCGCCATTCTTTGCTCCCCCCTGCTCCCAAACTTACTCACATCACGCCCCGCCAAATTTACTATAAAGTCGTCCCTATGCGGCCCCACCAGCGTCGCTGCCGCCGCCACTTCTTCCATTTCATATTGTGCCAATCTTGTTTCACTTATTGTGCTTTTATCGTATTCTGCCAACCCCGTTAAATACTCCCCCCGTTTGAGAGTGATATATTCTCCGTTTTTTATGAGCAGCTTATCCCAAAAATATAACTGGCTCCTTTGTGCCAACCCTTCTCTAATCATTTCCAGCAATTTATTTCTTTGTCTTAGTCCCTTTTCATAACTTATCAGGCATCTTCTGTATTCCCTGTCCATCTGCGAAATCACAAAATCCAGATATCTTCTCCTCCCCCCCGGACTTCCGGTGACCAACTCCATATCCTGTGGACAAAAAAGCACCGCTCGCAAATTCCCCACAAAATCAACCTGTCTTCTGGGTACCCCATTTACCAGAAATCTTTTTCTGTTTTCCACCATTTCCACCCCCATCTCCCCCATTTCCCCTATCACCCCCATCACCCTAAAAAAGTCTTTATCATACGAAACCATTTCTGATTCATAATCAGCTCTAAAGCTTTTTCCCGTAGCCAACAAATAAACCGCTTCCATAATGTTTGATTTCCCCGCTCCATTCTCCCCCACAATCAGAGTTTTAAGGCCAAACTCAAACGTTCTCTTCTCATAATTCCTAAAATTCTGCAAACTTATTTTTATTAAACCTGGCATGCTGGACAATAATACGTTCCTCTTCCTCCCAATACAAATTTTTCTATTTTAGTTTTACATCTCAAACATGGTAAGCCTTCGCGGTTATATGTTCTAAAGTGCTCCTGATAATGTCCCCCCAGTCCGTGCAAATCAATGTATTTTGCGTCTGCCGCCGTCGCCCCCCCATACTTTATTCCCTCTCTCAAGACCAATTTAATTTGGTCAAGCAAACTGCTCAACTGTTCAACTGACAATTGATTAACCGGAGTGCGCGGATTTATCCGCGCCTCCCAACAGGCATCATTAGCGTAAATATTTCCCACTCCGGAAATAATCTCCTGATCCATTATGGCAATTTTTACCGGCTTTCTTAATCTGCTTAGTATCTTAATAAACTTAGTCTCTTCTATCTCAAACGGCTCCGGCCCCAGCTTATCTACAAATTCCGGATTCAGCATAATCCATCCAAACATTCTTTGATCGTTAAAATACAATATACCTTTGTCGAAAGTAAAAATAGCCCTAGTGTGTTTACTTGGCATCTTATTCACAAAATCTTCCGTCGGGTGACCTCCCACTACTCTCTTCTTTCCGTCATCATAAATAAGCTGACCGGTCATCTTGAAGTGAAAGCCCAAATCTAGTCCCGGTCCAAAATTAATAATCAGCACTTTTCCCTTTCTCTCTATCCGTTGAACTTCCCGGCCGATTATTTCGTTTATTTCTCCCTTAATCACTTTGTCTCTTAGTATCTTAATCTCTTTACAAACCTGTCCCACCAGCACCTTCTCCAGTTGTAATTTGACCGTCTCTATTTCAGGTAGCTCTGGCATAATTTTTTCATTTTATCAATAAAAACTTTTTTCGAAAATCTCTGCGCGTGTTTTCTTATGGCTGTCCTATCCCATTTAATCTCCCCGAATTCCCTGACTGCCCCAATCAGGCCCTCCACCGAATAATCATCAAACACTACCCCGGTTTTGCCATCAATCACCGTTTCCCTATACCCTCCCCCGTTAAAAGCAATCACCGGCGTCCCGCACATCTGCGCCTCCACCGGCGTAATCCCAAAATCTTCGTCGCGAGCCAACGCCAAAAATCCTCTGGCCCCCGCCATCAACCTAGTTTCTTCTTCATCGCTTACCCTTCCCACAAACTTTACGTTATTGGATATTGGATATTGGATATTGGACATTCCCGCGCGTTCTCCTGCAATTATCAATTTAAATCCCGCGCGGGCCGCCGCTTCCACCGCCATCTCTATCCCTTTCCCCCCCACCAACCTGCTCACAATTAGATAGTAATTCTTATTGGATATCGGATATCGGATATTGGATATTTCAACCGGCGGGTATATCACTACACTTTTTCTTCTATAAAACTTCTCTATTCTCTCCGCCACGTTTTTAGAATTGGCCACAAATACTCCCACCTTCTGTGCTTGGGAAAAATCATACATCCTCAAAAAATGCCCCACTATCGCCGCATACATTCGCACCGGCCAATATTTTTGCCAATCAATTGATGTCTCATAGCCATATAGCCATCTGGGTGGTGTATGACAATAACAAATTTCTTTTTTTCCTAGGCCCTTGGTTATAAACCAACTGGCTGAAGTAATTACTAAATCATATTGAGAAAAATCGAAGCTGCCCCAAATCCAGGGGATTAAAAACCGCAGGGGACTGTATAGCTTGTTATAAAACGGAATATTTCCAAACCAGGAAGTAATTATTTTTTTGCCGGCAAATGCTCTTACTGCCGACGACCCCGGTACCGCAAAAGCGGTGTAAATCGGCGCCTCCGGCCACATTTCAGCCAAGGCTTCCAGCACCCTCTCCGCCCCCCCATACTCATTCAAATAATCGTGGACGAGAGCTACTCTCATCGGCTTTCCCTCCCATTCTCTTAATTAAACTTTTGTATCCCAACTCCTGCAACACTTCGGTCATTTTCCCAAGCGCGGGTACTGAGCACTTTTCTCTGTCATAAGTCACCGGCGCATCGGTCCTAATCGTCGCCAGCCTTTTCGACAGTTCCCCTCCCTCATATCCGGCTATAACTTTAGGATTCCCAGACTTTTTGACCACGTCCTCAAAAGTTCCGTATTCAGCCAGCAAATAAATAGCTGTTTTAGGTCCAATTCCCGCTACTCCCGGATAATTATCGCTCGCGTCTCCCACCAGCGCCTTATAATCCACCACCCGCTCCGGCCACACCCCCAACCTCTCATAAACTTTATCTCTATCTATTATTTGCGTATCACTTAATCCCTTCACCGGCATACACAATTTTACTTTATCATTCACCAGCTGCATCAAATCCCTGTCCCCAGTAATAATTATCACCTGAGCACTTTTCTCTGAGCACTGGGTACTAATTGTCCCGATCACATCATCTGCCTCAAATCCCGCCACCTGATATACGGGAATCTCCATTTTTTCTAAAACGATTTTTAACTTCTCAATTTGCCCCCAAATATCTTCCGACACTTGTCTTTCTTTTTCTCTGTTCGTCTGATACCCCACGTACATCGTATGTCTGAAAGTTGGATCAGGATGATCAAACGCCACCGCTAAGTGCGTTGGTTTCAATTCTTCAATGGTTTTCAGCATCATGCTCAAAAATCCATACACCCCTGCCGTCGCCTCCCCACTCCTATTTCTCCAGTCGGGCAATGCATAATACGCCCTATGCAAAACACTATTACCGTCTAAAATTAGTAGTTTGTTCATTTCCCCATTATCTTAGCAAACTCATCCCCATCCATCGTCTCCACTTTCATCAGGCTCTCAACCACTACGTCCATCTTCTTACGATATTTCTTCAAAATTATCTGGGCTTTTCTATAACCTTCGTCAATAATCTTTTTCACCTCGGTATCAATTTTAGCCTGCACGTCTGGTGAAATTTGCGTCGGTTCCATATATCCCCTGCCCCAATCCACCACGTCTTGCTGCGGTCCGTAATTAATTGGTCCCAAATCGCTCATTCCGTATTCCATCACCATATCCCTGGCCAATGCCGAGGCTTTATCGATATCATTACTGGCTCCTGTCGTAAATTCATTAAAGATTAATTCTTCGGCTGCTCTCCCTCCCAACATCATAGCGATTTGCGACAGCAACCTGGATTTGGTCTCATGCACCCGGTCCGCCGCCGGCGGAACTAGCGTGTGTCCCAGACTCATCCCCCGGGAAACTATGGAAATTCTATGCACCGGATCCAATCCTTTTTGCGCCCAGTTCACCACCGCGTGCCCCGCTTCATGGTACGCCGTCATTTTCCGGTCATTCTCAGTTTGCAATCTCTTTTTCTGCGGTCCCAGTTTAACTTTAGTCGCCGCCTCTTCAATATTCTCCATCGTTATTTCTTTTTTGGCTTCTCTAGCCGCGGCAATCGCCGCTTCGTTAAGCATATTCTCCAAATCCGCCCCCGAGAATCCCACTGTCCGTTTCGCTACCGCTTCCCAATTCACCGATTTTACAAATGGTTTATTTCTGGCATAAATTCCCAAGATAGCTTTTCGTCCTTCAATGTCCGGCATATCCACCATTACCCGCCGGTCAAATCTTCCCGGCCGCAGTAAAGCCGGATCCAGCAAGTCCCCCCGGTTGGTGGCCGCCAATACACACACGTTTTCATTGGCCGTAAATCCGTCCATCTCCACCAATATTTGATTCAGAGTTTGTTCGCGTTCGTCATGTCCCCCCATCAACCCGTGTCCCCGCTGTCTGCCGATAGCGTCAATTTCATCAATAAAAATTATAGACGGAGAATTTTTCTTGGCTGTGGCAAATAAATCCCGCACCCGAGCGCTTCCCACTCCCACCAGCATTTCCATAAATTCACTTCCCGCCATACTGTAAAACGGCACTCCCGCTTCTCCGGCCACCGCCCGCGCCAACAGAGTCTTTCCTACTCCGGACGGACCAACCAGAAGTACCCCCTTAGGGGTTCTGGCCCCCATGGCTTTATATTTTCCCGGATTTTTCAAAAAATCCACTACTTCTTCCAGTTCTTTTTTGGCTTCATCTACTCCGGCCACATCCGCAAATTTTACCGACTGCTTACCTTTATCAAATAATCTGGCCCGGGACTGTCCGAAAGAAAATATGCTGTCCTGCTGTCCCCTGGCCTGACGCATCATGTACAGCAAAATCAGCAGCACGAATCCTGTCCCAATGACGCTCGGCAGCACCGCCGTCAACACTTGCCCGAATGTCTGATCTTTGATTTCGTATTTCACCGCGTCCGGTTTAATCTGCACCCGGTCCAATATTTCTGTAAAACTCACATTCCCTTCTTTGCGGGAAGTCATCGGCTCGTCCTTATTATCCTTATAAAACAAAGCCAGCCGGTCTGCGTACACCTCCACTTTATCAATTTTCCCGGCCCGGATATCCTCCAGGGCCTGCGACAATTGCACCTCTTTTTGCACTTTGGATCCGGACATCCATAATCCCGCCAGAGAAAATATCATCAACCCCACCACCGCCCACCACGCCAGCCTCTGCAAATCAAACTGCATCTCCAATCTCACCCCCCGCACCGGCTTTTTCCCATTTGTTCCATTAGTCTTATTTGTCTTATCTGCCATAGTCACCCATTCTACCTCACTCAAGCTCTTGTTTCCACTCAAGGACTTGACATCTTTTCCTTGATGTTGTATATTCTCCTTGATATGACTTACTCGGCCACACTTACCGGAAAACAACAGCTTACCGTTCCTGCTGAGCTGTTTCGTGATCTAAACTGGAAAATTGGACAAAAGGTTATGATTTCAAAAACTGGTAACTCACTTTCTATTACCTCCGCACTGGATTTGGTTAACCAATTAGCTGGATCTGTAAAATTGGCTAAAAAATTTGAAGGCATGTCAATTGACAAAATAATAGATAAATCAATAACAGAGAGCTACAAACAAAAATGATTTTTGTTGATACAAATTATTTTTTACGATTCATTATCGATGATGTTAAAGCACAGCACCGAAAAGCAATAAGTTTATTCACACAAGCTGCACAGGGAGAAATCAGCTTGTTTACTTCATCAGTAGTAGTATTTGAGATATATTGGGTATTATTTTCAAACTATAACAAGAATAAAGAACAAATAATAAAGACCTTAGATAAGATATTGGACATGAGTTTCATTGATTTTGAACATCACTCTTTATTAAAACAATCTGTTCATCTCTACAATAATTCGCCTCTTAGTCTTGTCGATACTTTTAATCTTCTCTATTCCAAGTCGCGGGGCGCCAAAGACTTTAAAACCTTCGATATCAAGCTTTCCAAAAAATTTATCTCACTTTAGCCCCAAGTTCTGTTTTTCGGCTAGCAGGCACCAGGAAAATAGGCTTGCCGTCGGACCCTTCCGCAGCCAGTATCATCCCTTGTGATTCTTCATCCATAATTTTCTTGTATTCCAGATTTGTCACAAACACGAATTTTTTGTTTAAAAAATATTTCGCCTTATATCCATAAGGCCTCACCGCCGTAAAAATAGTTCTCGTTTCGTCGCCAAAATTCACAATTAACTTAATTAACTTAGCACTCTTCATTACTTCGTTTGCTTCCGTTACCAGTCCAACCCTCATTTCTACTTTTTGAAATTCATCTATGCTAATCATTGCAACAACCCCATCTTTTTTTTAACTTCTCTCACCGTTTCTGCCGCCACTTTTCTGGCCTTCTCCGCTCCTTCCTTAATTACTCTACCTACATACTCATCTGTTAATTTCCCACGTTTCTCCTGCATTGGCCGCAATTCTTCATGTATTGCCTGAGCCAATTCTTCTTTTAGTTCTGAATAGCGGATATCTCCTCGTTTTTGGGCAGCCACGTAATACTCCAATCTTTCTGGCTTAAAAAGTTCCACCAATTTAAACAGTTTATCTACTCGCTCGTCAGTTGGAGCCTTGGCTAACTTGGTCCGGATTTCATCCAGTCCGTCCGTCAACAAAATATAACTTCCTTCCACCGATTTGCTCATCTTGCCTTCCCCGGAAAGGGAGGGCACATATTCACCTTTAGTGGCAAAGCGTCTAGGTTCCGGAAAACCCGTCCCAAAATCGGCATTCATCCGTCTGGCAATTTCCCGCGCCGCTTCCAGATGCGGTTCCTGGTCAACTCCCACCGGCACCAGTCCGGCTTTGTAAGCCAAAATATCCGCCGCCATCAACACCGGATAATTTACGAGCGCCATGGTCACGTGATCCGGAAACTGTTTCACTTTTTCTTTGTAGGTTGGCAAATGTGTCATCTTGGCCAGTGTTGTCACCGTGGAAAAACAGTACGCCAACTCCAAATGCTCCGGCACTTGAGACTGCACAAAAATCACGCTTTTCCCCGGATCTAACCCGGCTGCCAGATAATCCTTAATTACGCTTCTGGTTTCCTGGGCAAACTTAGCCTTGTCATACGGCGTCGTCAAAGCATGCAAATCCGCCACCATATAATAGGTTTCGTAAGCCGGATCACTCTGCAGCGCCAGCATGCCTTTGACTGCTCCCAGATAATTGCCAATATGCAGCCTCCCGCTGGACCTGATTCCCGATAGTATTCTTTGTTTTGCGTACTGTTCCTCATAGACCGTAAAGTTGCCAACAGTAGCTCCACTTACTTTTAATAGGTCCGCCGTTCCCATTTTCAATCCAAACAGTTTGTGCCCTGTCCCGTCGTAAAAGTAATCGACCTCCAATAGCCCCTTGTCCATGTAATGAGGAATGGCAAGCCCCAGTGGCGGAACAATGCCAGGTGTCAAGCCCAGTTCTGCCATGTTTTCTTCTGTAGCTAAACTTAGCCGATTTACCTCCAAGGCCTCCCGCAATTTCCTACTGCTAACTTTTGTGTCACCCCGGCGCGAGACAGCAACAAACCCTTTCTCAGTTTTATAAATCATAGTTGCCAGGGCATGCTGCATAGTATCACCATAAAATTTCATATGCGACGGGACATCCGGCGGTAGATCCTCTGGCAGTGGAATTAACTTATAATCCACCCTTGCTTGTTTTAATAGTTCCTCAATTTTCTGCTTCATAATTCAAAAGTGAACCCTTCATTAAAATTATACGTCTTTTTGGTAGGGTTGAAATAGTCTCTTAAAATACTGGGATCCGCAAACAGGTCTCCCATGTGGATATAAATGTCCATTATTTTCATAAAGAAACTATGACTAATTACTAAATATTTTCCACTTGGTAAGTCATTCAATTTCTTAATGACTGCCAACAACCTTCCTTTTATCACTTTTCTCGATTCAAGTAACCTGTTCCTTTCAAAACCCAGGACAAATCTTTCTCTTACTAAATTAGACCCAAATTTGCTATACTCATTTTCGGAAAGCAAACTCTTCAAGGAAAATTTAATCTCCCGAAGATCAGATAATAATATCGTTGGTTTTTTAGATAAGTACAAATTAGAAGATTCAACACCTCGTCTTAGGTCAGAAGAAAATATCCCGTCATAGACAGGGTTAATAACTGAAGCCCTTTTGAGAATACCAGGGGAATACTCTTGTTTGACAATCAAATTATAACTGTCATACTTAGTCATCTTTGGAATTAATGGACTGTACTCAGAAATTTTTCTAACAGTAACTTTTCTCATAGTCAGTACACCTTTCTAGTCATAGTGAATATAGGTATTGTAGGTTGAGGATAACGAGGGTCATCTTCAGATAACAAATACTTTCCTCGGTCATTAAAAACACTTATGTTTGTTGTTGGGTGATTAATTATGGCCACTGGGTGCTCACTAGCACCAATTAATCTCCCTAAAGTTAAATACTGAGCCATAGTTCGCATGGTTCTGCCCACAAGAAAAGTTTGCCTTTGTGAGCTATCCGTTCGTGCAGAATTAAAAATCCCAGGGTACATTCTGCGATATAGTTTAAAGCGAGAAAAAGTATCGGTATCAACTCGAAAACTAAACCGAGAGTCTTGGAGATATCTTTCCTGCAAAACCTTCTGGTACTTACCCTGGTATTCCATAAACCTATCATAACCAAATTCTTGAAAAAAGCTGCTGGACTCCACACCCATACTTGCTGCGGCCACGGCCGTCTTCCTTACACTACTGTTACATCTTAGGAAGAACTCTCTTTGATCCCCACCGGTAAACCTCTCACAAAATACTTCATCGGTTGCTTCCACATCAGCCACCATTATCACAATCTTGGCTTTAATCCCATGCCTTTTCAACACACTTAGAAGTGGTTGATCTACCTCCAAATGATGTCTCGTCAATAAAGGCACATCGTCACCTAGAGACTCGTGGGTGTACTTTTCCCCATCTTCTGAATAATCAGGGCAGCTGCCAACAAAGAAACTAAACGGTTCACCACCAATAGCTCTACCTACCCCTTGTTTAAGAATATTTCTCTCCGACTTATTTCGAGGCGGGTCAATCTCACCCACCATTCTCATCTCAGTTAGAATACTCTCTACTAGAGCTCTTCTTTGTATTTCCGCAACCCCGAGCAACCCTTGTCCCGCTACAGGAACTGGGGTATCGTTCTCCGTTGCTTGTAAATGGTCTTTTAACATATAATAAAAAGCCCCTGTACACACTCCACTTCAAATAAAAGTAGTGAAATATTTACAAGGGCCTTCAAGATAGGCGGTACCACCTTGCTTTGTTCACTCACAAAAAATCCACCTTTCGGCGGAACATCATGAGTAAACCTTATTCATGACGAGCTCCGTTTCCGACACTCGTTACAGACTTTTTACGGTTTCGCCTCCGTCTGGTACTTTCCAGCTCCTCCCCCATTCCAACCTTTGGGATCACAGGATTTATAGATTAGTATCATTATAACACATTACCCAATCTCTCCTCATATCACAAGTTCAATAAACGATCGCAACACCTCGAGAAACATGAGTTGAGTAAGATTG
>CAYHGA010000009.1:0-29361 GCA_964356225.1 uncultured Gammaproteobacteria bacterium | reverse complement strand
TGCGGAGGTGTTCTCTGCTCACCTGCAAGTGTTGCGTTAGTTAGTTGAATACGGGGGAGAGAGTCCGAATTGACGATGGTTTTCTGGTCTTTTTGGATTTTCCGGACATTCTTCTCTATGCGTGCCTGGCCAGTTTTCAAACTAGACACGTCGGTTTTAATGGGTTTTAGGAGAGAGGCAATTTGGGAGAGGTTTTGTTTGGTGAGCATGGTTTGACATTTTATTTTAACTTGCTAGTTTCTTTGTGTTCCGTATGCTTGCGACATGTTCTGCAATACTTTGATATGGTAAGTTTGTCGGGAGTGTTGACCTTATTTCTGGTCATAACGTAGTTCTGGGTCTTGCAGACCGGGCAAACAAAAGCCATGAGTTGACGATTTCCTTTGGCCATAGTGGTGAGATTTTAACTAAAAAAACGCTCCCGCACAAGGAGGAAGCGTTTTTTGAGCTCAAAGTTACTGAGCAGGAGTAGTTGGTGGAACCGTGGGTGCGGCGGCAGCGGCGTCGTTGACGACGGCCTGAGCGGCAGCTACATCTACTGGTTTATCTGCTTGCGCAGGCAGGTTTTCGGTTCCGCACTGTTCACAAACCCAGACGGTTTTGCCGTCGTTGGTGGTGACTGCGTGACAATTTGAACAAGATACTTGTGTTTGATCCAATTAAATCACCTCGCTCTCTAGTTAGAGTATACCAGAATGTGAGCCCGGATAGAGAGTCGAACTCTAATCTAATCCTTACCATGGACTCGTTCTGCCGTTGAACTATCCGGGCGGGGTGCCAGGAGAAGGGTTCGAACCTTCGTAGCCGTAAGGCGCGGGTTTTACAGACCCGTGTGATTGACCGCTCCACCATCCTGGCGCGACCTAATTTTACATCTCTAAAGAGGAATTTACTTCTTATCTAGTCAAGACCCTTATTTATTTTGAAAAGACTTCTTGAATTCTTTGAGGGCCTCGCTTAGACCTCTGGTAAATTCGGGGATCTTTTTTCCGCCGAAGAGGACTAAAAGAATTAGGGCAATAATAATAATTTCAGGAGTACCGATGTTGTTAAGCATAAACTATGATCCACCCCCTTTCTTGGTAAGTTTTTCGTTGAATATATGAGTTGATATTAAGTGCAACTGTAGGGATTTGCAAGAGGGATGGTGAGCCACCTCTCGGATTCGGACCGAGGACCTGCTGTTTACAAAACAGCTGCTCTACCGCTGAGCTAAGGTGGCCTAAAAATCCCGCCGATCAGGAGGCAAAGGTTTTCCCTCGAGTAAGAATCAAGTGGGCGAGCTTTCCCCAAACATGTCTGTGAGGGAGATGTCTATTCAGGTACTTGGACCTAAGTAGAGTTGCGCCCCGGCCCTTACTTTAGAGAAATTAGTCAAGGAAAATCTCCTTTGACCGTCCTTCTCGGCAGGACACCTCTATTATACTAGCTTGTCAAGGGATGAGGAGGCGGAGGATGAGGTTGGAGACAGGGGAAATGATAAGAGAGGCCAGGGAGTGACCGCCGAATATTGGCAAAATGATTGCCAATATTAGTAGATAGTTATTAGTTATTGGTTCATAGTTTTTTAAAAATATTTTTGAGCCGTCGAGAGGGGCGATGGGAATGAGATTAAAAAGGGCGAGATTGACGTTTAGACTGATTAGGAAACTTAAGACTCCTAATATACTTAAGTTACTTAGGTTACTTAGAGTGTGGAGCAAGACGGAAAAAAGAACGGCAATAAGAATATTGCTGGCTGGTCCAGCAAGGGCAATGAGGGCTGTATCGCGCTGAGGGTTCCTAAGATTATATGGATCAAACGGAGAGGGTTTGCCCCAGCCGAAAGCCCCGGTGACTAGGATAACAAGAGTGCCGACGGGATCCAGATGGGCTAGGGGATTGAGGGTGAGGCGGCCTAAAGACCTGGGGGTAGGGTCGCCCAGGTAATCAGCCATGTAGCAGTGGGCCGCTTCGTGGATGCCGATGGCGATTATTATGCCGCCAAAAATGACGACAAAGCTCAAGGGGCTAGTAAAAAGTAAATCCAGCATGTTAAAATCATAGCACTTATGGCCTATGTTTGTGACAATTGTGGCAAAGGAGTGCAATATGGGGAGTCCCATACTCATCACCGGGGAGTGGCGGGCAGCCAGTGGAAAAAGCGGGCGCAGAGCACACGCAAAGTATTTAAGCCAAATTTACACAAATGGCAGGGGATGAAGCTGTGTACGAAGTGTTTGAGGAGACTGAAAGGAAAAAATGCCGTTAATATTGTCTGAAAATACGCCGGAGGGGTTGGTTAGGCTTTTTGGAAGTTTGGCTATCGTATTAAAAGAGGAGACAGAGATACCAGTTTTCGGCGTTGGCCATGAGGGTCTATCGACCACACCCCCGGCCACGGAAAAAAAGCCCGGAACAAACGAGGGGCATGACGGTTTTGGGTGGAGTTAGTAATTAGTTTATTGAATTCCTCCCAGGGTAAAAAGCCGTCCTGTCTGGTTAATTTTTTGGTATAAGTAGCTTGAGAGTGGTCTTGCTCTTTTTTCTGAGTACTGAGTACTGAGTACTGATCGATAAATAAGTCTGCGCCTTTTTCAAAAAGCCTATTTCCTAAAGTTTCAGTAGTATCGTCTGGTGAAATGATGTCGTGGGTGATGGCTACGACGGGGCCGTGATCCATGAGGGCATCAAGTTGGATAATGGTGACGCCGGTTTCGGTAATTCCATCTAAGATTTGCTGTTGCAGGGGAGAAGGGCCGCGATATTTTGGCAGTAGGGATGGGTGAATGTTGTATATTTGACCATTAAATTTGTCTAATATTTCCTGGGGAATAATTTTGCCGTAGGCGGCGACGAGACCAACGACATCAGGTTCTAGGTGATAGTGATTAGGTTCTAGAATAAGGATGTTATTTTTTTGGGCCAAGACTTTGACGGGGTTGGGAGTGAGTTTTAGATGCCGTCCTGCCGGCTTATCTGGTGTGGTAATTATTGCGCACAAGGAGAGACCTTGTGCGTTTAATATCTTTTCAAGTACGGGAAGTGAAAATTCGGATGAGCCGAAAAAGACGATTTGCTTGGACATGCTAACATTATAGTATATGGCTCCCGAATGGATCGAAAGAGCGCAGGAAACTTTGAGAAGAAATGCTAAATTGGCAAGCAGGATTACGCGGCCAACAGAACCAGTGGAGATGGGGGGCGATGGGGCAGTGTTTGATCTGGGTGAAGTGGTAGGTAGGGATGTTCCAGTTGAGATTAAGCCAGAAATTAAAATAAAAATTAGTGGCAGATCTAGGATAGTTAGAACTGCCCAAGGGGAAATAAAGGCTATTGGTGGTGGACATGAGCAACCAGTGACGGTGTTTGATGCCGGGAGAATACTGGGGCGATTTGGTGGTCAAGAAGTGAGGAGGGCGGTTGCCCGGGACAGAGGGCGAAAGAGAAGAAATTTTAGAAAAGGTTAAATCCCCACCTCTTCCCACTCTTCCCCATCTATTTTGTACAGTTTTGTGTTTTGTTCGAGGACGCGGTCGATGAATAAAATGCCGTTGAGATGGTCCATTTCGTGCTGGATGACGTGAGCGGAAAAACCGGAAAAAACCTCAGTTTTTTCAATCAACCTGAATCTTTCAATATCAAATGTCAAATCACGGTGATTTGTAGTATTTGTTATTGGTTGATTGATAGATTGATATTTGACTGTCACGCTGGTTGATCTTCTGATGGGGGCGTAGTGGTTGGGAATGGATAAACAGCCTTCGTAAACGCCTTTTTTCCCGGTGGGTACATTTTGTCTCTGGGAGAATTTGACGATTTCGGGATTGATGAAAATTGTGACGGGTCCGTTTTTGACGGGGCGGATGAGAAAAATGCGCAAAGAGACACCAATTTGTGGGGCGGCCAGTCCTACACCTTGGGGATTTTTAGCGTCCTTAAGGGTCTTTTTCATATTTTCGAGTATATTAAGCACACTGGTGTCTAGGGCCAAAACCGGTTTGGCCGGTTTACGGAGAACATCCGAAGGGACGATGACTATTTTTAACATGAAGTAATTTTAGCAGAAAGAGCTTATTTTGTTGGTTGAAGAAGAAACCGCAATAAATCATTCCATTTTGCGTTTAGTTTGAGAGAGAGGTCTATAAATTGATTCATATGGGTTAACGACCACACAAGAAAAAGGGCGGCGGGGATTGCTATCGGAGCAATTATCGCATCTAATTTAGTAAACTTTGGTTCTTTATCCATGAGGGTATTATACTATGGGTTGATTTATTTGTCCAGTTCGAGGAGTTGCTGCGCGGGATCGGGGAAGTCGGGTTTGAGCCGGAGGGATTTTTGAAATTGCAGACGGGCGGAGTCGGTGGCGTTTAGATATTTGTAAATTATTCCCAAGTTATAGGGCAAGCGGGGGTCGGTGGGAGAAATTTTTTCAGCGTCGGAGAGGACTTGGGCGGCGGCAGGAAAGTCTGACAGGAGGATATAAGCACGGGCGGCGGATTTATAGTAATTTGGATGATGGGGAGAAAGGGAGATGGAGAGCTGAGACAAAGATACCGATAGTTGGGCCAATTGGCCGGCGGCGGTGGCGTTGGATTGGGCCAGAGCGGTAGCAATATAGGCCGCTGAAACGGTCGTTTCGGAAAGAATGGCCGGTTCACGAGGGTTCATTTTGGAGGCAGACTGAAAATTGTTGAAGGAGGTGATTAAATACTGCGGGTCCTGGGTTTTGACAAAAAACTGATAATTTTTTTGGCCGTTGGCATAAAGTGTGTTCGCTACCCAGTAGCGACCCACAGCCCACAATGCCCAACCCGCAATGCTCAAAACGCAAATAATTCCGAGTTTTTGACTATTGGTCATTTAGGGTGATGGCGATGGCGGGAAGTAAAAAGAGAAAAAGTTGCATGATAACTACGGAGAAACCCCAGAAGTTTGTGATAGAGATGGTGAGCCAGCCGGCAAGCAAAGCGGCATTCAGTGGTTTTTTAATGAATACTGAACACTGAACACCGAGTAATAATAAATATGAAAGCAGTCCTAGTAAGCCTGTCGTGGCTAAGTAATTTAAGAATTCATTGTGGGCTTTGTTGTAGAGGAGTTCCCATTCGGAAGTTTGATTGTGTTCGATAGGACGGAACTGATAATAACTTTCGGCAAAGGTTTCGGGGCCGGTGCCGATGAGAAAGTTTTTGGGGTTGGCCTGCCAAATGCGCAGGGCGCCGGTCCAGACTATTTTTCTAATAGCGCCGGATTCGGTGCCGCCGGTTTCGAGGGCTGTTCCTTGATTGGCTGTTGGTCTTTGATCTTTAGTTTTTAGAACTAAGTCGCGGACGGGATTGGAAATAACCAGCGTAAGTATGGCAATGACTAAGATAAAAAGGGACACTCCTGTAAGGATTATCCTTTTTGGATAAGGATAATCCTTTTTGGATAAGATTAAGGTTCCCCAATAAATCAGAGATGATATTCCAAACGCCAACAAACCAGACCTAGACTTGGTAAATAAAAGCGTGGCAAATAATAAAACAAAAATTAAAAATTTAGAATTTAGGGGCTTTGACAGGGGAATAAATATCAAAGTGACGAGGTATGCTGCCAGCCAGTTGGGCTGGCCGAGGGTGGCAAAGACCCGGTTTTGTACGTCCTGGACCCAGCAGGTCACATTGAAGGAGCCGGTAGTCAAGAGACAGGAAATTGAGGCGCCGAAGTGCTCTAGGCTGCCGTAAACTGCTACGACGGCGGCAGCCCACAGCGCGCAGCCCACAGCGCGCAGGGATGATTTTGAGTCCATGTTGGAAACGAAGGCCCAATATAATAGGGAGTAAGAAATAAGAGACAATAAGCCGCCGTTCCAGCGGGAGTAGTAGCCGAACCAGGAGACGTGAGGGTCGATAGAGAATAAGAGACTAAGAGATTGAGAGATTAAGAAGATTAAAATTGGCCAGTCTAATAACGTCTTTCTAAATATTATTTTTTTGTTAATGATCATGCGGATGGTCCAGGTGGCGACAATGAAAATGGTTAAGATATAGGTAAGAATTAGCTTATTGAATTCAAAAAGTTCGGAAGTATTGGGGAGCCAGATGAGGGGGACGAAAATGAAAAGAAGATAGAAAAAAACGGACATGAAGTCTAGTTTAGCAGGTTTAGGACTTGTTGCGCCGCACCCCGCCTATCGCGAGGCCGATAAAGCCTCCAACTATTCCGCTCCAAACCCAAGCTTCTGGAGCTTTACGCATTATTTCGTAGGTGCGCGTGTCCGTTGGAGCTATAAGGGAAAACATGAATCCCAAAGCGACTCCAGCAAGAGCTCCTTTGCCAATTGCTACAAGAGTATCCGTATGACCTTTTAGGTAATCCATCCGTCTAGCATATCACAGACTATAGGTTACGTCAAGTTTTGGGGGATGGATTAAAGAGACTGTATTGACCCACAAAGATCTGTGATGGCCAAAATATTTCTGTCTCCCAAGTTCAAAAGCTTTGTATTCCAGGGTATGATGCCAATGCCTCTTCTGCCCGATATTTTTCTAAGCTGGCCAGACAAAACGACCAGAGGTTCTTTTGAATTGCCAAGATTTCTGGACTGATAATGAGGGTCTATGTCAAAAAGCGTATCTCCAGCCACGAAATCTGAAACCGTGAATGGTAAACCATTCGCCACTCCGACCTGAGTTACAGGAACAAGATAGACCAAACATTTGGTTTCTTCGCTGTTTGGGTGAAGTGTCACAAATATTCTTTTATGGTTTATTCTCTCGGCAAGAAAACACGTTGTTTGGGCATAGTTGAGTATTTGGTCTAGTCCGAGGTCACGATACACCTTTACCGCTATAATATCCCCTGATTCAGGGTCTTGCCCTGCATAAAGGCGTGATTCAGCAACTTCTAGTGGCTTACGTGTAAGGTCTATCCCCAAGTTAGCAAGATCTATTTCAGATACTTCTACTCCCATGCACTAATGATACTATAGGTTTGACTTTTGTGCAATAAAATAATTATTAGATTAATTTGTGACATGGGTAAAATATGTTTATAATACGTGTTTAATAATGGCTGATGCCGAAGAGATGACTGATGTTATGACCGGTTCTGAGCAGGAAGCGGCAAGGGAGGCGTTTAAGGTTTGGGATAAATTACATGGGTGGTTGAGGAATCGCTTTGCGCCAGCAAGAGAAGTTAACAGGCATGGTGGTCAAGAGTCTGTAGTGTTAGAAACAGATAGGGGATGGTCTAGACTGAGAAGAGATGACCACGATCCTGAACATCCCGCTCTGGATTTGGAGATTTCAGAATCAGGACCGGGGAAAACAAAAAGAACTATCCACTATAGGTATCCGCCAGGGAAAGGGAGGAAATGAAAGAGAAAGAGCTTATTCTAAGATTTGTACAAACTTTTCGCAGTAGGAATGGTGAAGTATCTAATGTGGAAAAAATTAGGAGACTTGGAAGACAAACTTATAAAGCACGAATTTTATATGACCACAATGAAAAAGAAATTACAGGTGTTTGCAAATTCTATTCAAGTGGTGATGGAAACGGATGGGAGTTTGCAGCGGCCAAGCAATTGCTGACGTTGGGAACCTTGGACATGAAAGGTGTTTCTTCGGGCAGTGTGTTAGATGTTGACTATTATGTGGCTGAAGGGAAAGAACAAATAGTGATTTTAAGAGAAGAAATTTCAGGAAATACAGTTCGCGAAGAAATAGAAAGAGTTCCATTATTTGACGTAAGGAGGTTGAGTGCGAAGTTGTTTAACCAGTTGTGTGTAGTTGCGGTGGATAATTCTCTTATTGACGGGGGCATGGGATATTGTGGCGATTTGTCTGCTGGAAACGTTGTGATGGCGTTAGATGGGTATACTGTGATTGACTGGGATAGTCAGCTTGGACAAACAGCAATGCGAGATATAACGGCGAAATATGTGGCGCCAGAGGTAATGAGCAGGGATGTAGAAACGATTTCTCAAGTTTTGGCAGATACATATAGTTTAGGTTGTCTGTTGGCAAGGGCGTTAATCGGACAGCGCGAGTTTAGAAAAATTGATGGGTTTGTCTATTTTGAGTCGATTATAGACGTCACGCCCGAGGAAACTCATGAGTTTTTTAAAAAATCATTGGCTAAAGATCCGGAAGATAGGACATTTAGAGATGAAGTAAGTCCGTGTGAACATTATTTACGTTTGGGAAAATTGTTCAGAGTAATGTAGTTTTTGAAAAAACTCGTGTTAATACTTAAAAGCAACTTTGGATGATAAAGTTAGGGGGTGGGAGTAAGAGCCGAAGAAATGGAGGCTTTGAGGGGGGTGGGTTTTGGAGCGAATGATTATTTGGTTGAATTTGAGGGAGAAGTTGAGGGAGCGGGAGCGGCGGTGCTGGAGTGTGATAAATGTGGAGAATTATGCCGGATATTAGCGCAGGAGGATGGGGGATGGGCAATAGTATTGGAGACTCTTGGCGGAGTCCATGTGAGAAAAAAGGCAGTTGAGGAAGGGCAGCGGCATGTGGTGAGAATTAAATTTGTGGTATATTGCGACTGATATGCTCGATTATCTATTTGGTTTACTCTCGTATGACGTGGGGATTGATTTGGGGACGGCCAATACTTTGGTGCATGTCAAGGGCAAAGGGATTGTAATCCGGGAACCATCGGTGGTGGCTATGCATAAAAAAAGCAAACGGGTACTGGCTATCGGAGAAGAAGCTAAAAAAATGCTGGGGCGGAATCCGGCGACAATTGAAGTCATCCGGCCGCTGAAAGATGGAGTTATTGCGGATTTTGACGCTACCGAGGCGATGCTGAAACACTATATTCAGCAAGTGCATGAATCTGGGAAAATTATCCCCAGAATCCCAAAACCCCGGGTAGTGATTGGGATCCCGTCAGGAGTAACGGAAGTGGAACGGCGGGCAGTGCAAGAAGCGGCTCTGTCCGCAGGGGCCCGGCAATGCTGGCTGATTGAAGAACCAATGGCGGCGGCCATCGGGGCGGGCTTGCCGATTACCGACCCGGGGGGACTATTAATAGTGGATATTGGCGGGGGAACCAGCGAGATCGCGATTATTTCCCTGGGGGGAATTGTGGTAAATAAATCATTGCGGGTGGCGGGAGACGAAATGGACGAAGCCATAATCCATTACATGCGTTTGAAATATAACGTACTGCTGGGGGAAAGAACGGCCGAGGAGATTAAGATGACTTTGGGAAACGCTCACGCCAGTACGACGGAGAAAGTGATGGTTATCCGGGGACGGGATCTGGAGAGCGGATTGCCGCGGTCGATTAAAATTACGGCTAGCGAAGTGAGAGAAGCATTAATGCCGGTTTTACGGGAGATTACAGGAGCGGTGGCAGACTTAATTGAGGAGACTCCGCCGGAGCTCGTCAGCGATGTATTGGAGCGGGGAATTGTGATGTGCGGAGGGGGAGCGTTGATTGCGGGAATGGATAAATTGATGAGCGAAGAAACCCGGATGCCGGTGTATATTACCGACGACCCGTTGACGGCGGTGGTGCGGGGATGCGGCAAAGTACTGGACGATATGAAGCTGCTGAATAAAGTGAGAGTGGTGGGTGGTTTAAAATGAGAATATGAAGAAATTTCACCCCGGAGTTTCATTTGGTGATTTCGTGGTGACGGATGTGAAAGAGACGCCGGGGAGGATAAAAGAAGAGAAGAGAATTGATTATAGGCGGGGATGGGCGGTATGGCTGGTGATATTGGCGGCCATGGGAGGACTGTTAGTGCGATTGGGGACGCTGCAGATACTTTCCGGCGGAAAGTATCGGATATTGGCGGATGAAAACCGTATTAAAAAAATAAGATTGGCAGCGGAACGGGGCAGAATTTTAGACAGAAACGGACAGGATCTGAGAGCCATGGGGGCGGCTGCGGCGCATGTGGTGGGGTATGTGGGCGAGGTGAATGAAGAAGAGGTGGGATTGTTGCGGGACGTGGGACAGAAGTATGAACTGGGAAGCCGGATCGGGCGGATGGGAATAGAAGCTGAATACGAAGACAAATTGCGGGGACGGGACGGAGGGCGGTTGGTGGAAGTAAATCCGAATCAGGAAGTGGTGCGGGAGCTGGGGCATCAGGAGCCGGAAGCCGGAACCGATATAAAATTGACGATTGATGCCGGATTGCAGCAAGAAGCATATAACGCGTTGAAAAACAGAAAGGGCGCGGTAGTGGTATCTAACCCCAGAAATGGGGAAGTGTTGGCTCTGGTAAGCTCGCCGGCATTTAACCCACGGGAGGTGGCGGCCGGTTCGGAATTCTTTAACCGGGCCATCGGAGGCATTTATCCGCCGGGGTCAACTTTTAAGATGATAACGACGGTGGCGGCGTTGGAGTCGGGGAAGGCGGATCGGAGTTTTACTTACAATGACACAGGGTCAATTAATGTGGGCCGGTTTGCTTATACTAATTGGTATTTTACTCAATATGGCCGGACGGAGGGAGTGGTGGGATGGGAGAAAGCTTTAGCCCGGTCTGTGGACACCTTCTTTTATAAAGTGGGAGAGCTAACGGGGGCAGAAACTTTGGCTATATGGGCCGAAAAATTTGGAATGGGCACTAAAACAGGGATTGATTTACCCGGGGAAGTGACGGGATTGATTCCTACCCCGGATTGGAAATGGAAAACGAAGAAGGAACGGTGGTTTTTGGGCAACACGTATCACATGGCGATTGGACAAGGGGACGTGCTGGCGACTCCGCTGCAGGTGAATTTAATGACAAATGTCATCGCTTTAGCAGGAGAAAGATGTACTCCATATCTGCTCAAAACTCAAAATTCAAATGTCAAATGTCAAAACTTGCATATCTCGCCGGAAGTTTTGGAGGTGATCCGGCGGGGCATGGTTGGGGCGTGCAGCGAGGGGGGGACGGCCTTTCCATTGTTTGGATTTAAACCGCAGGTTGCCTGTAAGACGGGGACGGCGGAGTATGTGCAAGCCAATGGAAGAACCGGATCACACGCGTGGTTTACTGTGTTTGCACCAGCGGAAGATCCGACGATTTCGGTGACGGTTTTAGTCGAGGGAGGGGGAGAGGGCTCGCGGGTGGCGGCCCCTATCGCCCGCAAGATTTTGGCCAAGTACTTTGGAGTCGAAGATAAATATAATTATTCAGCCATAGCAGGAGAGGGAGAATAGGGGAGATAGTTTTTGTCGGATTGGAGTGACCGCTTGAATTTGACAAGTTAGCAGCGTGGGAAGATGATGGGATAATGGGAAGGAAGATAACGGCCGATGGAATATTGAGATTTTTGGAGGATGAGTTGGAGGTATGGTTTCCATTGACAAAAGCGGCGGCGTATAAAAGATTATGGAATCCGAAAATAATTAATTGGGAAGATTATTTTCCGTCGGAGATGAAAAGAGTGGCCAATAGGCTACAAAGGAGGGGGGCTGTGAAGATAGAGGAGAAAGATGGGCAATGGGTAGTGAAGATTACTGATAAAGGACGGAAAGAGATTCTGAAATATAAATGGGCTGGTTTCAAGCCTAAATCCGGTAAGTGGGACGGATTGTGGAGAATGGTATTTTTTGATATTCCGGAGAAACAAAGGAAAAGTAGAGACGAATTGAGAGATTTTTTAAAAATGCTGGGTATGCAGCAAATGCAGGAAAGTGTTTTTGTTAGTCCATATGATATAAGTGGGGAGGTGAGGTATTTACGGGAGATTTTAGGGGTGCCCCACGCGGTGAAGATCGGGGTTTTGGAGTTGATAGAAAATGAGAGTGAATTAAAAGAAATATTTGGGGTGAGATGATTTGTCAGATTCGAGTGGCCGCGTAAAAATGACAAATGAGCGGAGGGAGGACTTATAGTTGACTTTGTAGGGAGAGAGAGTTGTCATGCGGGTTATGAATTGGGAACAGATGAAAGATTCACCAGCGACCCGGGGGTTTGTGGCAGTCGTCCAGGGGTCCGCGGATTTAGGGGGATTTTTGTTGAAGACAACATTTAAACCGGCCTTTATGAGTCATGCAGAAAATCCTTCTGACAATAAACTCGGTACGCTGGTTAAATTACAGGTTTTCAGATCATTCATTCCAATTTACATGTCTTTACTTACAGGTGTAACGAAGAGTGGTTGGAATGGACAACTTAACTCGCAGAATGTGGCATTTGCGTTGGGGGTTGCTTTTTTTGGAGCCGGATTGGTTGATATGGCTGGTTTGGGGTTGCAAGCGATTGGGGAAAACAGGAAATAGTGTAGAATAGAAAAATGAATTTGGTGATTGTGGAGAGCCCGACGAAAGCTCGGACTCTGGCTAAGTTTTTAGGTGACGGGTATAAAATTGAGGCCAGTTACGGGCATATTAGAGATCTGCCGCAGAAGAAATTGGGGGTTAAAATTGACAAGAACTTTGAACCGGAATATGTGCAGACGACAAAACAGAAGCAAAAAACCGAAGAGATTAAGAGATTAAGTAGTGAAGCGACGAAGATTTATCTGGCGACAGATCCGGACCGAGAGGGAGAAGCGATTGCGTGGCATATTAGTGAAGTGCTAAGAGAAAAGAGAAAAGTACTCAGGGTGACGTTTCATGAAATTACCAAACACGCGATTGACGAGGCGTTGAAAACGCCTAAAGGCATTGATATACAGTTGGTGGAGGCACAGCAGGCCAGAAGAATTTTGGACAGATTGGTAGGATACAAATTGTCTCCGTTATTATGGAAAAAGATCAGGCGGGGGCTATCGGCAGGTAGGGTGCAAAGTGTGGCAGTGAGATTGGTGGTGGAGAGAGAAAGAGAGATTGAGGCGTTTGTGCCACAAGAATTTTGGGATATTGAAGTAGTGCTCAGTGCTCAGAAAAAAGTGCTCAGGGTAAAATTAATTGGAGATATCAAGAATCAGGCTGAGGCGGAAAAAATTGAGAAAGAGTTAGTTGGTTCAGAGTTCATGGTTCATAGTATTGAGAAAAAAGATTTTAGGAGGACGCCGCCGGCGCCGTTTACAACTTCCACTTTGCAGCAAGCGGCAGCTAATAGATTAGGCTGGAGCGCCAAGCGGACAATGCAGATAGCCCAAGAATTGTATGAGGAGGGATATATTACTTATCACCGCACGGATTCGATGAATATTGCCGCTGAAGCGGCGGTGATGAGCAGAGAGTTTATAGTTGCCAGTTTTGGGAAAGAATATGCTTTAGACAAACCGAGGTTTTACAAAACTAAGTCCAAGGTGGCCCAAGAAGCACATGAAGCTATCAGGCCGACTAGCGTTCAGGTACTGGCGTCTAGCGTTCAGGAAAACCGTGATCAGCAGAAGTTGTATGAGATGATTTGGATAAGGTTTGTGGCTTGTCAGATGGCGGAGGTTGAGGGGGAAACGACAAAGATTACTGTCAAAGCCGGGGGATATAGTTTGGAGGCAAAAGGCGAGATTATTAAGTTTGAGGGATGGTACAAAGTCAGTGCTCAGGAAAAAGAGAAAAGTGCGCAGTTGCCGGAAGTGGCGGAGGGAGAAAAGCTGGAATTTGTGGATTTAACTAAGGAGCAGAAGTTCACTCAACCATCGGCCAGATATAACGATGCTTCGCTGATTAAAGCTTTGGAGGAAATGGGAATCGGACGGCCCAGTACTTATGCCCCCACGTTATCTACTATTCAAGACAGACAGTATGTGGAAAAGATAGATAAAAGATTTAAACCCACGAGTTTGGGGCTGGCGGTGAATGATTTTCTGGTGGCCAATTTTCCGAACGTTGTGGACTATGAATTTACGGCTAATATGGAGTACGGGTTGGATGAGGTGGCGGCGGGAGAGAAAAAATGGCAGCCGCTGCTAGCCGATTTTTATACTCCTTTTGCCAAACAACTTGAGGGAGTAGCTCAAACTGCAGAGAGAGTGAAGATTGAGGTAGAGAATACGGGGGAAAAGTGCCCCAAATGCGGGCAAGGGGAAGAGATTATCCGTCTAGGCAAGTTTGGCAAATTTTTGGCTTGCAGCCGGTATCCGGAATGCGATTACAAGGCCAATTATCAGAATAAAACCGGGCAAAAGTGTGCTAAGTGCGAAGGAGACGTGATTATCCGGAAAACAAGAAGCGGGAGGAATTTTTTTGGCTGCAGCAATTATCCCGAATGTGATTTTGCAAGTTGGACAAAACCGAAGTGATGGAGGAAATATTAAGAAAGGCGGGCGAAGGAGCAGGAATGGTTGGAGAATGGGTGAAAGTTAGGTATGGCGAGTACGAAGGCGAATGTATTGGTTGTGCGAGATTGGTCAGGGCAAGCCTGGGAGAAGAGTTCGTTGGTTCAAACGCGGAGTGCAAGAAGGAGCCGGGATTTTGTCTGTTGACTCAACTAGGTATAGAATCGAGAAAATATGGCAGGAAAGTCTAAGTACATTGTTTTTGAGGGAATTGTGGGGGGTGGAAAGGATATGTGGAGGTGGCAAAAAGGTTTCCCAAGCTGGTAAAGAAAGTGGATGGGAACGGAACGATTGATGTAGTTGAAAAGAGGGTGTGGAAAGTGGTACAACAATTGTAGGTGAGTGTAATTGATATTGGAGAGTTTAGGCCACAAGGAAGTGGAGATGCCAGAGAGTTTTTGGCCACCAAGTTTGAATCAGAAGATTTAATGTTTTTGGCCGGAGTATGGGGATTATTTCTTGGAGTATTGGGATATGTGATGATTTTTAAACCTTAGCGAGTATAATTGCGACACATGGATAAACAGATCGAGAAGTTGATTAAGTTGGAGGAAAAGAGACAGGCGGAGACGTTGATGCTGATTCCCAGCGAAAACTATGCCAGCTACGCAGTAAAAAGTGCTCAGTGTTCAGTGCTCAATAACAAATATTCCGAAGGATATCCCGGGAAAAGATATTATCAGGGAAATAAGTATATTGATGAGATTGAAAATATAGCTATTGAGAGGGCTAAGAAGATATTCAATGTTCAATATGCCAATGTTCAATGTTATTCAGGTTCTCCGGCGAATGCCGCGGCAATTATGGCTTTGGTTTCACCCGGAGAAAAAATTATGGGGTTAAAACTTTCCGGAGGAGGACATTTGACTCACGGCCATCCTAAGATCACTTTTCCGGGAAAGTTTTTTGAGAGTGTGCAGTATGATGTTAACGAGGACGGCCTGATTGATTACGATGAAGTAGAGAGGTTGGCAATATTAGAGAAGCCAAAACTGATGGTGATTGGAACGACTGCTTATCCGAGAATATTGGACTTCAAAAGATTTTCGGAAATTGCTAAAAAGGCCGGGGCTTTAGTTTTAGCGGATATCTCACATATTGCCGGGTTAGTGGTAGGCGGAGTTCACCCCAGCCCGGTGGGTTATGCCGATGTGATTATGACTACAACCCATAAAACTTTGAGAGGTCCGAGGGGAGCCATACTGATGACTAATAATCCGGAACTGGCAAAGAAAATTGACCGGGCGGTTTTCCCCGGGTTACAAGGCGGACCGCATAATGGCACGACTGCCGCAATTGCGATTGCTCTACAAGAGGCTTCTACTCCGGCATTTAAAAAATACGCTCAACAAATAGTCAAAAATGCTAAAGTTTTGTCGGAAGAATTAATGAAATTAGGTTTTAGACTGACTACAGGAGGAACAGACAATCATTTAATGGTCATTAATTTCGGGGCAAACGCAAAGCAATTTGCCAGTGATCTGGAAACAGCCGGAATAGTGGTCAATTATAATTCCGTGCCGCACGATATTAACCCTCCGGCCAATCCGTCGGGAATCCGTCTGGGGACGCCGGCGGTAACAACCAGGGGTATGAAAGAAAAAGAGATGAAGTTGATTGCGAGGTGGACTGCAGAGGCCCAAATACTCAATATTCGATATTCAATAATCAATAAAAAAGTAAAAGAATTATGTAGGAAGTTTCCCATACCAGTATGATTTTTGACGGAAAAAAGTTTGCCGAGGAGATAATTGCCAAATTGCCGAAGAAGAAGGCAAAGCTGGCGATTTTTTTGGATCAGAAAAACGCGTCCGGCGCAAAATATGTGCAGAAAAAAATAGAACTGGCCAAGAGATTGGGAGTGGAGATTGTAATGAATAAAGTTGACGGAAGTGAAGACGGGATTATGGTCCAACTGCCCCATCTTGATGCTGAAAATCTTATAGCTAAGATCCCGCCTGAAAAAGACGTAGACGGGTTGCGGGAAGACAGTTTGTATCAGCCGGCGGTTGTTCGTGCTGTGTGTGAAATTCTGGGACACTCCTTAAAGGATTATCCTTTTTGGTCAAAAAGGATAATCCTTGTTGGAGCCAAGGGCTTTGTTGGCCGAAGATTGATGAGGGGATTACCCAATGCGATTGGTATGGACAAAGACGATTTTGACCCTTCGGCGTTGCTTGGGGCTGACGTGGTTATTTCGGCTACCGGGCAGGCGGGGATTATAAAACCGGAAATGGTTAAAGAGGGGGTAATTGCTATCGATGTAGGGTATCCTAGAGGGGATTTCGATCCGGAAGTGGCCCAAAAAGCCAGTTTCTTTACTCCGGTTCCTGGTGGCGTGGGACCGGTGACTGTGGCTTGCTTGTTTGCGAATCTGTTGGGGGTAAACTAAAATATTTAAATATGTCGGAGCAAGGAGAAACTTTGGGTGGCGTTGGATCGTTTGAATTTTTGACAAGTCTTGGTGATGACGATCGCAACAATTTGGAGACAGTTATGGGGGCGATTAAAAGACAAGCTCAAATGGAGGGATTGGATTTACATCTGCTTGCCGTTGGTGGAATGGTCGATGAGAAAAAAAGGGGCCTGCCACATAAGGATATCGATTTGGTTTTAGTGTCGCCAGATCTTGCAATTGAAAATAGTCCGTCAGGCGGGGCTAGAAATTTTGACGAATTTGAAGATTTTTTAAAAGAGGCCTTAGGTCGTACAGGTTGGAAGAGTGAAACAATAGAACCTTTTTGGGATGACTATGCGCGGTCTTCGGATGGAACTGTGACTTTTTTACCACCTTCTGGGAAGCCGATAGAATTGTTGCCGATAAGTTCCCATGAGGCAGAACAAACAATTGAAGAATACACCGCAAATCAAACAAGACCATATTCGGTTCTTTTTTAGCGTTGACGATTGATAATATTAGTAGTCTTTGGTAGAATGTGATTAACAATTTCACACTCCGCCTGATTCTCCTTGTTAAAAGTTGGCGGAGGAGGTTTAAGGAGAATAAAAATGTCTGATATTACATTACAGCAACTATTGGAGGCGGGGTGCCATTTTGGGCATCAGTCCAGGCGGTGGAATCCGGTGATGAAGAGGTATATATTCGGCGAGCGGGACGGAGTGCACATTTTTGATTTAGTGCAGACTAAGGCCGGATTGGATGAGGCGGTTGAGTTTGTTAGAAAATTGAGTAAGGAGGGAAAAGTTGTCCTGTTTGTGGGGACAAAGAGGCAGGCCCAAGAAGCGGTGAAGCAGGAAGCAGTGCGGACGGGGATGCCGTATGTGGTACAGAGATGGCTGGGAGGAATGCTGACCAATTTTCCCCAAATGCAAAAGCGGGTGCATAAATTGAAAGAATTGAAGTCCAAGAGGGAGGGCGGAGAACTGAAGAAATATACCAAGAGAGAGCAGTTGTTGATTGATAGGGAGATCGCCCAACTGGAAAAATTTTTGGGCGGGGTGGTGGATATGGATAAACTTCCGGACGCGTTATTTGTCGTGGATACGCACAAGGAAGAAGTGGCGGTACGGGAGGCAAACAGAATGGGAATTCTGATAATCGGAATGGTGGATACCAATGGAGATCCGGCCAGAGTGGACTATATTATTCCGGTAAATGACGATGCGGTAAAATCAATAGAGTTAGTAGTAAAGGCTGTTGCAGAGGCAATTAAAAAATGAAGGTTAAGATAGAAGATATTAAAAAATTAAGAGAGAAGACGGACGCGGGAATTGCTGACTGCCGGCAGGCGCTAGAGGAAGCAAACGGCAAGATGGATGAAGCGGTGAAGATATTAAAGAAAAAAGGAATTGAAAGAGCTGAAAAAAAGGCAGAGAGGGAAGTGAGAGCGGGGCAAGTATTTTCTTACGTGCATCATACGGGGAGAGTGGCGTCACTTGTGGCGTTGGCTTGCGAGACCGATTTTGTGGCTAAAACCGAACACTTTCAAAATTTAGGGAAGGAATTGTCCCTGCATGTGGCATCGGCCAAACCCGCCAGCGTCGAGGAGCTTTTGGATCAGGAATATGTCCGCGACCCGTCCAAAAAAATTTCGGAACTGATTCAGGAAACTGTGGGGGTGTTGGGAGAAAATATTTTGGTGACGGATTTTAAGGTAATGGTAATATAGACGTATATGGATTTAGGAGAAGTGAAGACAAAAATGCAGAAGTGCGTGGATTTTGTGCGGGCAGATGTGGCAATGGTGAGAACGGGACGGGCGACGGCAGCTATTGTGGAAAATATTGTGATCGGGGCATACGGGGGAACTGCCAAAATGAAAGTGGTGGAGCTGGGAACAATTTCTGTTCCGGATTCCCAGAGCCTGGTGATTACTCCGTACGACCAGTCAATTATTGGGGACATCAGGAGGGATATTGAGGCGGCCAATGTGGGCTTGACGCCGATGATTGATAATAATGTGATCCGGATTGCGGTGCCGGCGCTGACCACTGAAAGGCGGCTGGAGTATGTAAAGATGCTGCATGTAAAACTGGAAGACGGACGGGTGAAGGTGCGGCAGATAAGACATGAATTGATGACGGAGGTGAAAAGACAATTTGAGGATGATAGTTTGCCGGAAGACGACCGGAAGCGGACAGAAGAGGAGCTGCAAAAAATTACGGATCAAATGATGGAAGAGATTGAGAAAATCGGAAAAGCCAAAGAAGCGGAATTGATGCAACTCTGAATTATCTGGAGGGACCGCAGAATTCGTCGAACACATTGCGCACAGAGTCAACGGCGGCTTCTCCTGCCTGGATAATACCGGGAACGACAGCCAGGGTTCCCAGGCCGATTCGGAGAAGGAGGGGGAGATCTTGACCTAAAAAGATTAGGCCAATCGTGACTAGTGCTGCCGCTGTGAGCTCGATACTAGCCAGAATCCACTCGGTCTTTATTTTTTGAGGCCCAATCTCATAATCTGGAATCGCCATGATGACATTTTTGCACTATTTTAGTGAATGTCAAGTAGATTTACTATAGGATTGTAGTATAATTTAAGTCATGGAATTAAATACGACTTATTTGACAGAGCAGGAAAATAAGAAAGCTAGAAAGGATACGATGAAGTTTGTGGCGTATGTTGTTTTGACAATAGCCACAGGGGGAGGATTGCGCTTGTTGGTTGGTGAAGGAGCAGACTGTTTGGTTTTGCTGGTGGCGGCTATCCCTTGGGGAATTGCGATGGCGAGAAGGCTCAGACTTTGATAAACTTCAGTAATAATGACGTTTGTGATTTTTTTGGGGGTGCTGTCGGTACTGGTTCTTATTCATGAACTGGGACATTTTGTGGCGGCGAGAATTTTGGGAATAAAAGTCGAAGAATTTGCTTTTGGTTTGCCGTTTACCAAGCCGGTGTTTAAGTTTAAATTTAAAGAGACGGATTACGCGATTTATCCGCTGTTGTTTGGAGGATTCGTGAGATTGTATGGCGAAGAAGGACCCGCCTCCGCCAAGGCTACGGCGAGGCAAAGGGACTTTTGGAGCAGGGGCAAGAAACAGCGGATGATGGTAATCGCGGCCGGGGTAATCATGAATATTGTTTTGGCGGTGGCGGGATTTGTGGCTTTGTACGCGGCTTTGGGGGTGCCGCAGGCGTTGGAAAACCAGGTGACGATTTTGAAGATAGAAAGCGGCAGTCCTGCAGATAAAGCGGGGTTAAAAATAGAAGACCGGGTGATCGGGATAGAAAATAAAAAAATAGAGAATGGGAGCGAGTTTGGAAAGCTGATGCGGTCTTGGGCGGGGGTGGGGGTGAATTTAACGATACGCCGGGGTAAAGGAACGCAACTTTTGGAGGGGATAACTCAAGATAGTTATACAGATTTAGTGGTGAGGTTGACGCCTCGGGAGAATCCGCCTGAGGGGCAGGGACCGGTGGGGGTGGGGATTGCGGATTATCCGTATATTTCTGTCGAAAAGTGCTCAGTGCTCAGTGCTCAGTGCTCAGTAAGATCTTTGGCGGCGGGGGTGGGGACGACGGGGATGTGGATGGCCAGAGTGATGGATGGGTTACGGGAAATTGGAAGGAGTTTGGTGGCCGGGAAAGCTCCGGAAGGAGTGGCCGGGCCGGTGGGTATTTATCAGCTGACCGATGTGGTGGCCCGGGGTGGTATTTGGCCGCTGACAGAGCTGGTGGCGGTGCTGTCGGTGAATCTGGCGGTATTTAACGTGCTGCCGATTCCGGCTTTAGACGGAGGGCGGATGTTTTTTATCTGGCTGGAATGGGTGAGGCGAAAAAGATTGGCGGTGGAGTTGGAACAAAAAATTAATGTCTGGGGGATGGCTCTTTTGCTGGGACTGTTGGCGCTTATTTCACTGCAGGACGTGTGGAGGATGGGATGGGTTGAACGGTTTGTAAAGTAAATATACCCGATTGACGTCATTATTCTATTAATATGAGTATGTTTTGTGGGAGGATAAAGCCGGATTTGCAGTTTTGAGCATCACCCGAAGATTATGCATACTGGCGAGTTGGTTGATATCTAGACGTTCGTTGGGAAATTCGTGATTGTAGAGCAGTGGGACATGCTGGTATTATATTGATATAATGGAAGTTATGCAGGACTGTGTATTTTGTAAGATTGCGGTGGGGGAAATACCCAACAAAAAGCTATATGAAGACGAAGAGATTATGGCTTTTGACGATATTAACCGTGACGCGCCGGTGCATGTGCTGATAGTGCCCAAAAAACATGTAGAGAACACGTCGGAAGCGGGGGGGGAATTGGCGGGCAAATTGATGCAGACGGCGGAGAAGCTGGCCGAAAAATTGCAAATGACCTATTATCAAGCATTTATGAATGGAGGAAGCTACAGAGAGGTGGCCCACCTGCATTATCATTTGAAGGGAGGGGTGAAATAAATTTATGCCCACAGTTGTACGCAGAAAACCCGGTCAATCCGACGACAAATTGATCGCCGATTTTCGGAAGAAAGTGCTGGCAGATGAGGTGTTGCTGGAATTGAAAAAACGGGAATTTTACAAAAAACCTTCGCTGGTTAAACAGGAAAAAATCAAAGAGCGGAGGGCCAACAGGTATGTCAAACGCCGATCGTATTAAAGCGGAAATGGTCGCTGCTATGAAATCAGGAGACGCTTTGAAGGTGTCGGTGTTGCGGATGCTGATCAGCGCATTGGGGTATAAGCAGATTGACGTGCAGAAAGATCTCACAGATGAGGATGTAGCGGCGGTTGTACAAAATGAGGCTAAGAAACGGCGGGAAGCGATAGAGTCGTTTGAGAAGGCGGGGCGGAGCGAGTCGGCGGCTAGAGAAAAACAGGAATTGGAGATTCTGCAGGCGTATATGCCGAAAATGATGAGCGAAGAGGAAGTAAGAGATGAAGTGACTAAGATACTAAGTAATCAAGATGTTAAGGATTTTGGCCAAGCGATGCGAATAGCGGCGCCGGCATTTAAGGGAAGAGCGGATGGGAGTTTAGTGGCGAAATTAGTGCATGAAAAAATTGACTAATTTTCAGCTGGAAAGAATTGTCCGTGAGCATGGGGTGACGGGAGACTATGAAATAAATGTATTTTCTGCAAGCGAGGAGGAGATGAAGAAGTTGTGGGACGGGAAAGCACACGATGTGTTGAGCTTTCCCTTGGATCAGGACACGAGTTATCCAGATGGAGTGACCCGGTTGGGAGATATTGTAATTTGCGATTCCGAGAAAGATATGGAATCACTGGCCGAGCATGGTTGCTTACATTTGCTGGGGATACACCACAAGTAAGTTATGTGGCATAATGATGCCATGATACCCAAAAGATTACAGGCGGTTTTGTGGAGTGCGGAGACGGAGAAGCTGGATACTGTAAAAGACAAGCATTATATCATTCATCAAATATTGGCTTATGGTTCGTGGGAAGACATTAAGTGGCTATTTAAGACCTATAATCGAGAAATGATTAAAGAAGAATTTATTGGCCATCCAGAAAAGGATTACCGTCCGGCAACTTTTAATTTTGTCAAAAATAATTTACTCGGGCTTGAGTACCAGCAAATGGATCAATCCAAGTATGACTCAACTACACCTAGAATCATTGGATAAATATCGGCAGGAAATGTTTAAAAAACTTGTGTCTTTCCGGTCTGATGGAGCTTTGGCTGGAGGGACGGCAATCGCTTTGCAAATAGGTCATCGCAGGTCTTTTGATTTTGATATTTTTACTCATTTACCATTGACCACCAACTTATGGAACAAAGCACGCAAAGTTTTTGGAAATGGTGTATTAAAAACTTTATCTACAGAAAATCAATTAAATTTCGTAACTTCTGAAAATATTTCTATAACCTTTTTTTATGATGAAGTAAAACCTTTATATCCAGAAGTTCAGACTAGTTTTATAAATCTGTTTAACCTGCAGGATTTGGCTGGAAATAAGGCTTTTACCATAGGCCAGAGAGGGAAATGGCGTGATTACGTGGATCTATTCTTTTTATTAAAAACAAACTCTACAACGCTGAAGCGGATTATTGATAATTGTTCGCAAAGAAGTAAACAAGAAATCTTTCCGACCAAGTTGTTTTTGGAACAATTGGTTTATTTTGAAGACCTAATGGTACAAGAAATAGATTTTATAGGTCCAAAAATTGA
This sequence comes from uncultured Gammaproteobacteria bacterium, assembly GCA_964356225.1. Classification (GTDB taxonomy): domain Bacteria; phylum Patescibacteriota; class Microgenomatia; order CAZETR01; family Amesbacteraceae; genus GWC2-45-19. The sequence goes on along the minus strand of CAYHGA010000009.1, from coordinate 6,596 downwards.
GCCTGCTGAAATAAAGGAATTTCTATCTGAACAGGTAAATAAATTTAAGGATATGGAGTTGAGTTAAAGAGAAAAAATTGAAGACACGACACGCCACAGCCGTTTGGTTAGGACCGCGAGAGGGGGCATGCTCAAGGTGTTTTTGGAAGGTGATGGGTTGGAATACATAGAGGGAGAGTCGACATCTTTGTCGTCCGGGGGTGCTGGTAAAAGCGATTTTTTAACGGCTCTTGCCGATGGTGTGTTGTGGTTGGTAAGTTGATGTAACTTGTGTATTGTTATTCTGTGTTGCAATGTTGTCACGATCGTGACAAGGTTGTACGAATGGGAATATATCACAGGTAATCTTGTAACTATAGGTTAAAAGAAGTTTACTATAAGTGATAGATTTGGCTGGGCATGACTGCTTGCACCTTGTAAGTAACGATCGTGGGGATTGGTGTAAATAATGAATTTGAGTAGGTAATTTATACAGTTGATTTGTGAAAATGAACAGGTATAACTAATAGATGATGTCGCAGACGCTGTATTTGAAGTATAGGCCGCAGAAAATCTCCGAACTGGATTTGGTATCAGTGAGAGAGATGCTGGAAAAAGTTTTGAATGGCAAGTCTCTGCCTCATGCCTGGCTGTTTTCCGGTCCCCGGGGGACGGGTAAAACTTCAGCAGCCCGGATTTTAGCCAAAGTAATAAACGATGACGATTTGATACTGGATAGTCCTGATCTGATTGAAATTGATGCGGCAAGCAACAGGGGAATCGATGAGATACGGGAGCTGCGGGACAAAATTAAGCTGGCGCCGATGCGGGCTAAATTCAAGGTATATATCGTGGACGAGGTGCACATGCTGACGATGGAGGCGGCTAACGCCCTTCTGAAAACTCTGGAAGAGCCACCGGCGCACGCAATTTTTGTGTTGTGTACGACTGATCCGGAAAAATTACCGGAAACGGTGGTTTCGCGGTGCACGCGGATTCAGTTTAAGAAGCCGACGATTGCAGAGATCGTGGCGAAACTGAAGATTGTGACTAAAGGAGAGAAATTGGAAATTAAAAATGAGGAGTTGGAGATGGTTGCGAAATCGGCGAGGGGAAGCTTCCGGGACGCGATCAAAATTTTGGAACAGGTAATTTTGGCCGGGAAACCGGCGGCGGAGGTATTGGGACTTTTGGAGTTTGCAGATCCGGCCAAGTTTATTAAGTTATTAAGAGATGAAGACACTAAGGGGGCCTTGGAGTTTATAAATAAAATGACGGAAGAAGGGGTTAACCCCAGGAGTTTCATTGAGAGATGTGTGGAAGAGCTGCGGGAACAACTAATTGAATCAACAAATCAATCAATGGCAAATGTCCAATCGTTGTTAATTATGATTGGGGGGCTGGAAAGGGCTTATGAGAGGACGAAAACCAGTGCCGTGCCACAATTGCCACTGGAGATATTTGTGATTGAAAATACACAACGCACAGGGTCTCTCCTTGTGCGCTCTGAGGATCACCCAAAGAGAGGCCCTGTGGCAGACTCCGTAAAGCATGGGTCGGGGAAGGGGAAGTTTAAGTTGGAGGATGCGCGAGCGAGATGGCCGGATATATTAAAAGCGGTGAAACCGCACAATCATTCAATAGAAGCGTTGCTACGGTCAACGCGGCCGGTGGAGTTTGATGGGGATATGTTGATGCTGGAAGTATTTTATAAATTTCATAAGGATAAATTGGAGACGGATAAATGCCGGCAGATAGTGGAGGCGGCGGTGGGGGAAGTGTTTGGGACCGATCCGGCCCGGCTGGTGCTGCAATTGGGGCAGAGGTTGCAGCCGGCCAGGGAAGAGGTGGTAGCAGATAGTGTGGATGAAGACATTGTGGCGGCGGCGGCGAAGATATTTCAGGTTGACGCAGTTTGAGAATCGGGATACAATGGGGCTATGGGTATTGGTGATGCTTTTGGAAAACTGGGAGATTTGAATAAATTGCGGCAGCAGGCCATAACCATGCAGAAGAATTTGGCCGGGCAGCAGATTACGGTGGAAGAAAGTGGAGTGAAAGTGGTTATTTCCGGGGATCAGAAAATTATCGAGTTGACGGTGCAGGGAATCGGCAATCCGGTTTTGAATGACGTTTTAAACAAAGCGATCCGCAAGAGCCAGGAATTGGCGGCTAAGGAATTGATGAACGTGTCCGGGGGCATGGGTGGACTGATGGGCGGGGGACAAAATTGACTTAGAAATTTTTGTGGTATGATTCACGCGTGGCTGAAAAGCTGATAGAATTGAGCCGTGAGAGTTGCCAGAGCGATAAATAGTTTAATAGAGGCGTTTGAGAGACTGCCGGGAATTGGGCCGAAGTCGGCAGCCAGGCTGACTTATTATTTGCTGCATGTGCCACAATCGGATTTAGATCGGTTTGCGGATGCGATCGGAAATTTGAAAAGAGGAACTAAGGAATGCACTGTCTGCCATAATATTTCGGAATCTGACCCGTGTGATATTTGTGCGGATGAGAGACGGGATAAAAGTGTAATTTGTGTGGTAGAACAACCATTGGATGTGCTGGCTATTGAGCGGGGAGACGGGTATCCGGGTGTATATCATGTGCTGCACGGGGTGATTGATCCATTGCATAATATCGGGCCGGATGAGATTAGAATTGCCGAGTTGATTAAGAGATTAAGAGATGAAGATATTAAGGAGGTAATATTGGCGTTGAATCCGAATATGGAAGGTGAGGCGACTTGTCTGTATCTAAAAAAGCAAATTGCCAATTGCCAATTGCCAATTGCTGTAACTAGACTTGCGCATGGGTTGCCGATGGGGGCGGATATTGAGTATGCTGATGACCAGACGTTAACGCATGCCATGGAAGGACGACGTGAGTACTAATTACAATCGGTTTGGGGACACCGGGATGGAAAGATTGGAAAAGGGGGTGCAGGCGGCGGCTACACCGGTAGTGAAGACGGCCCAGGAAATGTTTAAGGATGCGGTGCAGTCGTTGACGGGAAGCAGTAAGCAGGCACCGCAGGCAGAACAGGCACCGCAAGCAAGGCAGGCATTGCAAGCAGAAGAGGCGAAGAAAATTCAGACAGCCAGGGCCAGGTTGGCGCAGATAAATAAGGAAATTGTGGAGGCCAGGAAGAAAAGGGAACAGGCACAGCAAGCACCGCAAGCACCTCAGGCAGAGCAAGCAAAGCAGGAGAAAAAAGTGGTGGAGAAAAAGAAAAAGGGATCGGTGCTGGCGAAAATGATACAATCAAGGCAAGGAAGTAAGGAGGCAATGCAGCGTGCCAGCGGATAATAAAGCTAAAGTATCAAAGCCACCGCAGATTAGCCGGTTTGACCGGGGACCGCGGGACTTTTTTCGGGGCAGCCGGGGACCGGCGATGATAAAGAAAAGTTTTTTTGGCTTCCGCCGGGGCAGCAGGTGAGATTGTGGTATGATTGAGGCGTGGGAATGACGAAAGTTAATCTGATAATTAAAAGTCTGACTGATAGCCGAAGACAGGTAGAAGCGGATTTTCTGGTGGATTCGGGAGCGCATTTTACGGTAGTACCTAGTTCGATCGTGGAAAAACTGGGGTTAAAACCTAACTTTGAGCAGAGTTTTTCATTGGCAGATGGGAAGACGATTAAGAGAAAGGTGGGCAATGTTATGGTGAAATTTGAAGACCGGGAGATGGCCGTGCCGGTGGTACTCGGGGAAAGAAATGATGAGGGATTACTGGGAGTGACGACCTTGGAGAGCTTTGGCCTGATGCTGGATCCTTTTCAGAGAAAAATTTATAAATCCAGACTAATGCTGGGAACAATTTGTTGCGGCTCCCGGTAAGTGGGGAGCTGGCTCGTGATTAATGGCTCCCCAAAAGGGAGCTTTTTTAATGCTGAATCTGATAATATCAAGGTATGAGGTTGTTTAATACATTGACGAGGCAAGTTGAGGAGTTTGTGCCTATTAAAAAGGGCAAGGTAGGGCTGTATACCTGCGGACCGACGGTGTATGACTATTCGCATATTGGCCACGGGTGGAAGTATGTAAATGACGATTTATTGAAGAGACTCCTGACTTATAACGGTTATCAGGTTACTCACGTGCAGAATATAACTGATGTGGGACATTTGGTGAGTGACGCAGATGAGGGGGAAGACAAGCTGGAAACCGGCGCAGCTAAAACCGGCAAGTCGGTGTGGGAAACGGCGGAAATGTTTATCAAGGGCTTTTATGAAACGATGGACAAATTAAATATTTTGCGTCCAGACGTGGTGTGCCGGGCCACAGAACATATTTCGGAACAAATAGAGCTTATTAAAAGACTGGTGGACAAAGGTTTTGCTTACGATACGCCGGAAGCGGTGTATTTTGACGTGGCCAAGTTCCCCAGATACGGCGAATTGAGCGGACAGAGATTAGCAGACAAGTTGGTGGCTGCTCGGCAAGATGTGCAGACCGGAAGTCACAAAAAAAATCCGGTGGATTTTGTTTTGTGGTTTAAGTTGGCTGGCAGGTTTGAGAAGCATGTTATGAAATGGGACAGTCCGTGGGGGGCCGGGTTTCCGGGCTGGCATATTGAATGTTCGGCGATGTCCATGAGATATCTGGGAGAAACTTTTGACATCCATACTGGCGGTGAAGATCATATTCCGGTGCATCACACAAACGAAATAGCCCAAAGCGAAGCGGCGACGGGTAAACCGTTTGTAAAATACTGGATGCATTCGGCATTTTTGACGGTGGATGGGCAGAAAATGAGCAAGAGTCTGAGGAATATGTATAGAGTAGAAGATGTAGCGGAAAAAGGGTTTGGGCCGATGGCCCTGCGGTACTTGTATCTGACAGCGCACTATCGAACTCCTTTGAGCTTTACTTGGAGCAGTTTGGCGGCGGCGCAGAGCGCATACGACAAATTGACGCAATTTGTGCTTGCAACCCGCAACCCGCAATCCGCAATCCGCAAAGAGCTGAGTAAAGAGAAATTAAAAAAAATAGACAAGTACAGGGAAAGATTTTTGGAAGCGGTGAATAATGATTTAAATTTTCCCCAGGGGTTGGCGGTTTTGTGGGAGATGGCGAAGAGCAATATTCCGGACATGGATAAATTGGATTTGGTTTTGGATTGGGATCAGATATTGGGGCTGGGCTTGGCCAATGTACAGGAAGGAATTAAAGTGCCGGAAGAAATAGCGAAACTGGCGGGAGAAAGGGAAAGTTTGCGCAAGGCAGGAAAATTTGTGGAAGCAGATAGAGTGAGAATGCAAATAGAGGCGCTGGGATTTACAATTAAAGATACGGCTATGGGGCCGGTTATAAATGTCAAGAGAAGTTAAAATTTTAGTTTGGATTTTGGGAATAGTAGATGTAATCGGCATGAATGTGGCCTTGGGATATTTGTTACTGAAGAAACCTGAGATACCGCCGGTAACGCAGCCGCCGGTGCAATATGTGGATCAGTGTGGTGAAGAGTGTAAAAGTTATGTGAATCAGGCAATACAGGCAAAGCAGGCAACCCAGGCAGCGCAGGCAGCGCCGACGCCAGTGACGAAAATAATTTATCAAACTACGCCCGGGACGAAAGTCCGGTCAACAACATACGTGACACTGACCGGAAGCGGGAGTACCACAGCCACGGATTGGGTGAATGTAGGGGGAAGTGATTTTTATTTTAATCCGGCGGACTATCCGGGGCTGGTGAGCGTGTATTTTGAAGCAAATATGAAACTTATGACCGGATCGGGTAGAGCGTATGTCAGATTGTATGATTCGACGCATGGAATAGGAGTGCAGGGAAGTGATGCGTCAACTCAAGCCGGAACGGATACGGTGGTGGAATCGGGACAGGTGAGTTTTTGGGCAGGCAAGAATCTCATCCGGGTGCAGATTAAATCTTTGACGGCGGAGTCAGCAGTGTACAATTCAGGCCGGTTAAGAATTATTACGGAGAATTAGGACTTTGTTTAACAAATTGGGACCGAGAGTAAAAGATGTAGTAGACAGTTTGATGGAAGTAGTGCTATTATTACGCAAGTATGGCGAAAAAGAAAGAAGTTGAGCTGTGGGCAACTTGGCAAAAGGTGGCGGCGGTAGCGCTACTTTTGGCCCTGTTTTGGTACCGGACTAATTCCTGGCCGATTGTGGCGGTAGTAAATGGGGAATTGGTAACTAGATTTGAATTGAATCAATTAATGTATTCCAAGGTGGGAGAGGGTGCGGTAGAGGATTTGTTAATGAGCCGGGTAATTAGCCAGGAGATTGCCAATAAGAAAATTAAAGTGACGGAGAGCGAAGTAGCGGGGAAGTTAAAGATGATAAAAGATCAAATTGGTTCCGAGGAAAGCTACCGGCAGGCTTTGGCGATTCAGGGAATGACGGAAAAACAATTGTTGGGCCAGATTCGGATGCAGTTGGCTTTGGAAAAAATGGTGGGACCGTCGACGGATTCAGCTAAATTGCAGCAGGAAGTGGGCCAGCTAGTGCAGGAATTGCGAACAAAAGCCAAGGTGTGGAAAATTACTTCCGGGAAGGAATAATCGTTATAGACAAGGTTTATGGCAGTGTGCTAGCATAAATTATATATGAGGAAAATGTGGGCGGCCCTGGCGGTTTGTTTGTTG
>CAYHGA010000008.1:0-37550 GCA_964356225.1 uncultured Gammaproteobacteria bacterium | reverse complement strand
GCAGTTATCAAAAACAAGCCGCCAATCAGGAATACTGCGTCCCCGGCGACGCCACGTCCTGTGTTACTCCTTTGGCCGAGTGGAAATTTGATGAGGGGACGAGTACTTCCGCCTTCGATAGCACCGGCAACGGCGTAACAGGCACCCTCGTTAATAGTCCCGCGTGGATTGCCGGAAAACAAGGCAAATCCCTCAATTTCAACGGCAGTAACTCGTATGTGACCACCACCCACCAAGACGCTTTATTTAATGGCATTACCACCGCCATGACTATTTCAGGGTGGGTCAAGCCGGCCGCCGGCAGTCTTTCTGCCCGCCGCGATATTATCCAGCGCGCCGGAGCGGTGGGCAGTATCAATGGCGCCACTGCAGCCAAAGATATTTGGTGGTTTAATTTGCAAAATTCCGGGAAAATGAATTTTTACATGGGCGGCATCACCGGAGCGTATGTAGAAACCACAACCGCTATATCAGATAGTGTCTGGACCTATCTCACCGTCACCTACGACGGATCCAATATCCGTTTTTATATCAACGGCAAACTGGACAAAACCTCGGCCGCTTCCGGTACTCTGCTCACCGGCGATAACGGGGTGGGTATCGGGGGCAACCTTTCGGGTGTTTCTCCTGCTACTGTTTTTTCCGGAGGTATTGATATGCTACGGGTTTGGGGCTACACCCGGTCGCCCGCCCAAATTGCCTATGATTACAACCGCGGCGAGCCGGTAGGTTGGTGGAAATTTGACGAGTGCACAGGGAGTAGTGCCAACGACACTTCCGGCAACGGCAATACCGGCACCATCACTGTCGGCGTCTCCGGTTCTCAAACTTCCACCGGCACCTGCGGCACCTCTACCACCACCGAAGCCTGGAACAACGGCACTACCGGCAAACGCAATGCCTCAATCAATCTGGACGGCAACGACGATTATGTCGCGACAGGTGCTTTTTCCCCACTGGCCACCGCCGCAGTCACCACCGCCAAAGCTTCGTGGGGCGGGTGGTTTTACCCCACCTCTTCCGCCGCATCGCTCACCCTCATGGAAAAAGCCACAGAATTCCGTTTGACGACGGACGCCAGCAGTAAACCTGTATGCGGCATTTACTACAGCGCCGCTTTCAACGACGCCACGGCCGGCAGTACGACCCTCACGTTATCTGCCTGGAACCACGTCCTCTGTACTTACGACGGGGCTAACATCAAAACCTATCTTAACGGGATATTGGTGGGTACCACGGCGAATACGAATAATATCACCGCCGCCAGTTCTATTTTATACATGGGCGAAAATAGCTCCAGCGCCCAGCGCGTCACCGGCCAGCTGGACGACCTGCGCGTTTATAACACTGCCCTCACTGCCACCCAAATTAAAACTCTCATGAACGAAGGTGCTGTCCGCTTCGGACCGGCAACCGGCTCACCTTAACCACCATCTTTGTCCATCCGAAACCACCTCCACCGCCCCATCCCAATCCGTTCTTAGCGTCTTAATCCCTTCATCTCTTAATAACTTCAGGACTTCTTCAGTCGGATGCCCATAACCATTCTTGCCTACCGAAATTATCGCCAGCTTCGGCTGGACCCCCTCCAACCAGTCCTTAGTCATCCCGTATTTACTCCCGTGATGCGGCACCTTTAATACATCTGCCGGCTCCGCCGGAGCAATCGACCCCGCATCGCTGGTCAGTAAAGCGCTGAAATCTCCAAAGCTCACTTTTCCCACGATGGCCGTGGTATTTAAATCCGTCCCCAACGCGCATAGGGTGGAACCTCGTCCGTTCGCATCCGGACAAGGTTCCACCCTGTTCGGCCATATCACATCAAACCGGAAATTGGAAAATTTTATAGCGTCGCCTGCATACACCGCCCGCACCGGAATTTTTTCCAGCAGCTTCATCAGCTCCCGATATCCATCTGTATCGTTGGCTGCCGGTCCTTTAACAAACTGCAACACAGTATATCGTTTCAGCACATCAATCAGCCCATTCATATGATCGGCCTGTGGATGAGTCAAAATCACCACCTCAATTCTATGATCATAAAACGGCATGTGTTCGCTAAGGCACTTCGGCACTGAAGCGTTTGGTCCTCCATCCACCAGCATCTGTGTGGTTTTATAAGTCACCAGTATGGCATCTCCCTGCCCAACGTCGCATACCACTACATGCAACCTGTTGTCGGGCAGCGCCAGTACCGCTAACCAGATAGCCGCCGCCGCCAGGGCCAGAATTTTATACATATCACCAACACCACATAATAAACGGCCACCCACCACCACGACATTTTCCCCACTTCCCAGTTGCTAATTGGCCAGGCCGCCACACTGCCTACCACCCAAGTCTGCAGCCGCAATAGTGGCCAGGCCAGATAATTTACCGGCCCGATCACCAGTCCCACTGCCGTAATCTCCATAATCACCGGCACCGTCCACAGCAAAGCCGCGTTTACCAGGGGTGAAATCACGCTCAAATTTCCAAAGTGATGCAGAATTAACGGCGTAGTCATGGCCTGCGCCGCTAAGGTAGTTCCCAAATCTCCCTTGGGTGCCAACCACAAAATTCCCCAGGTTGCCGCAAACGACAACTGAAAACCGATATCGCTAATCAGTTTCGGATTCGTAGCCAACATCACCACCCCCGTCAATATCAACAACCACTTAGCATCTCTTTCTCGCCCCAGAATCAAACCCACCATCGCCAGGATGCTCATAATTCCCGCACGTATAATCGACGCCTGCCACCCGGCAATCAACATATAAATTACTACCCCCACAATAGTCACCCCCAGTGCCCACCGCCTGGATAACCATATCAAACAAGCACTTAATATCCAACCAGTCACTAAAGTCACATTGTACCCGGACGCTGCTACTATGTGTAATAATCCCACCCGCCGATATGCCTCTTTGGTCTGTCTGCTCAAACTTTCGCTCCCTCCCCACAGCATGCCTGCCGCTAGAATTCCTTCGTCTCCCGGTAACCATCTTTCCACCCGCATTACCAAAAAATTGCGCCAATTTTCAGCCCAAATAGGCGGCGCCGCAGTCTTTAGCACTTGCAACCATAGAGCAACAATTACCATACGCTAATCATATCCTTTATCTGGTCATATACCTTCTGTCTCACTATCTTCCTCCCGATTAGGTCTGATATACTTTGATAGGGGCGACCAGCCACAATTTTCCCGGCCGTCACTGGCCCTATCCCCGGTAGTGCCTCCAACTCTGCTTGGCTTGCGGAATTTATATTGACATGATTACTCTGAGCGTTGAGAGCTGTGGGCCCAGCGTTATATGCGGGAATATAAATTTTCTGCCCATCGCTCACTTTAGCTGCCCTATTTAAATACTTTTCTATATAATCTGTATCCGCATTTTCAGTTTCTCCTCCGGTAATTTGCAAAACATCCTCTACTCTGGAACCAGCCGGCAATTCATACACCCCGGGCTTCACCACTTCTCCACTCACGTCTACCATCAATTTGGCCGATTCTGTAACATTCATTATAATCTCCGGCTGAGCCGGTTCACTGCTTCCGCTTCTCCACCAAAAAACTCCTGCCCCCATCAAAGTCATGCCTGCCAAAGCCAACAGCACTGCCCACCGATGAGCCTCCACCCATTCACGAATTATACTTTCATTCATTTACCACGAAGTTAATTATCTTTCCTGGTACAAAAATAGTGCGATATTTAGCCCCGCCTATGTATTTCTTCACTTTATCACTCTCCCCCGCCCTCTGCTGAACATCCGGTCCGTCTTCGATCCTATCCCGCACCTTGCCATTCACCTGCACCACTACCAGCTTCTTCTCATCCGCAGCCAACTCCGGATCAAAGCTTGGCCACGGTTGGATATGCACTGATTCTTTATGCCCTAGTTTGAACCATAACTCTTCTGCCAAAAAGGGGGCCAGAGATGCCAAAAGTATCGCCAAAACTCCCCTTTGCTCATTTGCCCATTTACCCACCCGGCTTACTTCATTTACAAACTTCATTATTGCAGAAATAGCCGTGTTGTAGTGCCGCCGCTCAATATCTTCGCCCACTTTCTTAATTAGCCTCTGTTCTGCCTTAACTATTTCCGCAGATTCAGCCTCAGGCAAAGCAAAAAGTCTATATATCCTGTTTACAAATCTAGCCATCCCTTCCATTCCCGCATCGCGGAAATCTCCCCCCTGATCCACCGGACCCAAAAACATAAAGTATAGCCTCAACGCATCCGCTCCGTACTTAGCTATATAATCATCGGGGTTAACCACATTTCCCTTAGATTTACTCATTTTCGCCCCATCCTTAATAATCATCCCGTGGGCAAAGAAGCGGGTAAACGGTTCTTCAAACGGCAAATGCCCCAAATCAGACAAAGCCATAGTCAAAAACCGGGTATACAGCAAATGTAGATTGGCGTGCTCCGCCCCCCCAGTATACATAGCTACCGGCAACCACTTTTTTGTCAGTTTTTTATCCCACGGCCCATCTTTTACCTTCACACTAGGATAGCGCAAAAAATACCAGGCACTGTCCAAAAAAGTATCAGACACATCCGTTTCCCGCTCAGCTTCTCCCCCACACTTAGGACAAACTGTTTTAAAAAATTCAGGGTGCTTGGCCAACGGTCCTTTGCCATTACCTTCTGGCTGATAATCAGAGATATCCGGCAACAATACCGGCAAATCCTTCTCCGCGACCGGCTGCCAACCACACTTGGAACAATTGATCATCGGGATCGGAGGTCCCCAATACCTCTGCCTGGAAATCAACCAATCCCGCAAATGATAGTGAGTCTCCTTCTCTCCATGTTTCTTCATAGATTCATCAGGTTCCATTTCTACAATTTCCAACCCATGCTTTTTCGCAAAAACCATGTCTCTTTTATCGTAGGCAGGTACGCCCATAACCGCTCCGGATCCATAGTCTGCCACCACATAGTTGGCCTCCCAAACCGGGATTTTTTTGCCAGTTGCAGGGTTTGTCGCCTCTTCTCCGGTAAACCTATCTTCTTTCCCCGCCACGGCCAAAAAGGTTGCCCCGTGCACCGTATCCGGCCGCGTAGTAAATACTTCGTATTTGCCAAATTTTAGCTTCATGCCTTCCGATCTTCCTATCCAATTCCGCTGGCTGGTTTTAATTCTTTCCACCCAGTCTATTTTTTCCAAATTATCCAACAATCGCTGAGCGTATTTAGTAATTCTAAAAAACCATTGCTCCAGCTCTTTTCTCACTACTTCTGTTTTGCACCTCTCACACTTCCCATTAATTACCTGCTCATCAGCCAGCACCGTTTTACAATGGAGGCACCAATTGACCTCTGATTTGGCTCTGTAAGCTAAACCAGCCTTAAACATCTGTATAAATATCCACTGTGTCCATTTGTAATAATCTGGATTATATGTTTCCAAAGTTTTCGACCAGTCAAACATGTTGCCAATTCGGCGCAACTGGTTATAAAAATTCTCTTGAGTAATTCTGGCATGCTCCTTGGGATGTCTCCCTATCTTAAGCGCGTAATTTTCGCTATGAATCCCAAACCCATCCAGCCCAATTGGCTCGAATACATCAAAGCCCTGCATCCTCTTGAATCGGCCATATACATCCGAAGCTGTAAAAGCATACATATTCCCTACATGTAGGCCTTCAGCCGACGGATATGGGAACATCATCAGGTTATAAAACGGACGTTTTGCCCCATCCAGATCCGTCTTGTTCAATCCTGCCTCCGCCCATTCTTTTTGCCATTTCTCCTCAACTTCTTTGTGATCGTATTTACCCTCTGCCATAGGTAAATTATACACCGTTTACACGCTCGGTCTATCGGTCAAAAACATAAAGAATTTAAATTTTGCATCCAATCCAAGTCAATAAACAGTCGAAAATTCAAAATCCTTATTAACCCCACACACCAGCCAAAATCTCAATATATTATTTCAGCGATCACTAAATCCAATTGCCAATTGCAAATTTTTCTCTCTACTACAGGACCAACTATCAACACCTTATTGACAATTGTTTCAGTGTAAACTAAATTTCATAGTATAATTTATATAATCAAGGCTGATTATATTAACCGCATATGGAAGTTGTCCACATTCTCCTTCAAGATTTTGCCAAAACATTGACGTCCCAAAACGCGTCAGACAGTACTATAAAAAACTATTTAGCAGACATCGGCTTATTCTTCCGCTTCCTGGAAAATCGCGACCAACCAGTGTCATTGCTTACACTTCCCCATCAACTTTCCGACTCCAACATTTCTGCCTATCATCAATATCTCATTGCCAACTTTCCTCTCACCACCGTCAAGCGTCGCATCTCCTCCCTAAACAAATTCATTGCTTTCGCCAAACCAACTAACCATGAACCAACTAACCAACTAGCCAACCTCCCATCCCCCCTTCCTCCTCCTCCCCATGCAAAAGCACACTTTAACTATTCTTTTGCTTTATTTATACTACTAACTATATCTTTATCCATCATTGGTGGTTTTGTCGCCAGTCAGTTGGTACCCCGGGCCCCTGTCGGCCTGGTTGACCCCTCCTCTACCTTTCTGTTACCATAAACGCACAAGGTCTCTCCTTGTGCGCTATGCCCGCCAAAAATACTATCAAGACCTATACTGAACACAGCCACTATCACATTTATAATAGAGGCGTCGATAAACGAGATATTTTTCTAGACGATCACGACTACCAAACTTTTCTCTCTCTTCTCAAAACTTATCTTTCTCCGCCCGTCAAGCCAGATCCCCTTTCCCCTTTCAAATCTGAACGGCCCTACCGCATCAAGCGTCACCAGGATATGAACCTGCAAGATGAAGTTCAACTTCTCGCCTACTGTTTGATGTCTAATCATTTCCACCTGCTGATCCGCCAAAACACTTCCCACGGAATAGTTAAACTCATGCGCCGGGTATGCACTAGCTACGCTACTTATTTCAATACCAAATACGAGCGGTCCGGCACACTTTTTGAAGGAGTATACAAAGCTATCCTAATTTCAGAAGAACCATATTTCTTACATCTCTCCCGCTACATCCACCTCAACCCTATTAAAACTACCAAACTTGGCCCACTATCTACCACCGCCGGCTCCCCTGCCAATTATCCCTACTCCAGTTACCATTGGTACTTGGAATCAAATCCGCCCCCATGGTTAAACACCTCTCTTATCCTCTCCTATTTTCAAAAAAACACCGCCAAATTACCTAATCCCTACACATCCTACTCCGGGTTTGTCGAAGACTATAAACTAAATTCAGAAGCCTTCGTTCAAAACCTCACTCTAGAGTAAACGCACAAGGTCTCTCCTTGTGCGCACAAGGTCTCTCCTTGTGCGTTTACCATCTTGACTACCCACAACCACTACTATTTAATAAACATCGTGAAACTCGCCACTTCTCTTCATAAAATTGGTTTCGCCCTCACCACAGCTGGCACCCTTATTCTCCCCTTCTTTTTTCTTCCTTTAACATCTGAATTTTATGACTTCAACAAGCAGGCCCTGGTTATATTTCTGGCTCTAGCCAGTCTCCTTATTCTTACCGCTTCTTTTGTAGCCGAACGCCAAGTCACCCTTACTTTCTCCCCTTTTGGTTTACCCATCTTGGTCTTCCTTACCTCTCTGACGCTCTCCACCGTCCTGAAATCCCCAAACCGCCTGGATGCTATCGCCGATCCCGGACAAGCCGGTACCTACATCGGATTAGCCGTCATCTTCTTCTGCGCTATCAATTTTATTCGTACCAAAAGTCAACTCGATGTTTTTTCTTCATCCCTCACTCTCTCTGCTGGCCTCCTGGGTCTAATTACCATCCTCTGGACCTCCGGCCTAGCCCAAAAAATTCCTCTAATTTCTAACATCCAATTTCTAAATTCCGTTCTCTGGTCCCCCACCGGCTCCCCTTTGGCTACTCTGTCTTTATTTTTGGCTTTTCTCCCCCTCCTTGCCCTTCAGCTTCTACGTGAGAAGGTCCTCCACTTTAAATCCCTGCTCTTAGCCATCAGCTTCGTTCTTGTCCTCGTCGCTTCCGGACTCATTTCGTACCGCCTCTTTTTATCTCCAGATCTTTCCTCTTATCCGGTCTTTCTTCCTCATCGTTTTAGCTGGGCCATTGCTTTAGAAACTCTCAAAATTTCTCCCTTTCTGGGCACCGGCCCGGGATCATATTCCGCCGATTTCACCCAACTCCGCCCGGTCACCTACAACCTCACCCCATTCTGGGCCATCCGCTTTACATCCGGAAGTAATTATTTCTTCCATCTCTTTGCAACCGTCGGCATACTTGGCACCCTGGCCTATCTTTGGCTGGTCTATCGCATCTGTCTGGCTTTCAAAAAATCTTCCAGTCTTTATCTTCTCCCTGTCCTAGTCATCTTTGCTACCCAGCTCTTCTTCCCTGCCTACTTTATCCAAATCGTATTTCTTTTTCTTTTTCTTATCTTATCTGTTGCTTCTCTTAAGCTCTCCGGGTCTTCCCTTGTGCAGGAATCTAGCGTGGACATCGTTGCCACTTCCGCATCCGGACACAAATCCCCTCTTCTACCCATTATTTCACTTATCCTGGGCACTCTCATCGTCTTTCCCTCCGGATACTTCTTCGCCCGTTCATATCTGGCCGAAGTTCTCTTCCAAAAAGCCCTCACCGCGGCCGCTAAAAACGATGGTAAAACCACCTACGAAACTTTGATCAAAGCTATCTCCGTCAACCCGACCCGTGATACTTATCGGGTAGCTTATTCCCAAACCAATCTTCTCCTGGCCAACGCCATCGCCGCCAACTCCAATCTCACTGATTCCGACCGGACTACCATTACCCAGTTGATCCAGCAAGCCATTCGCGAAGCCAAAAATGCTGTCGCCTTGAATCCCTCCAAAGTCTCCAATCTGGAAAACTTGGTCGGAGTTTATAGAAATCTCCTCAATTTTGTCCAAGGAGCCGACTCATGGACCATCGCTTCATACAACCAAGCTATCGCCCTCGATCCCGTTAATCCGAATTTACGCATCGCTCTTGGCGGAATTTACTTTAACCAAAAAAACTGGGACGATGCTATCCGTCTTTTCCAGCAAGCCGTAAATCTTAAACCAGACCTGGCCAATGCTCATTATAATTTGGCTGCCGGCTACCGCGAAAAAGGCGACTACGCCAAAGCCGTCACTTCTATGCAAACCGTCCTTTCCCTCTTGGACAAATCTTCCGCCGATTACACCAAGGCCAGTCAAGAGTTGGTCGCTCTAAACGCCACTCCGGCCACTCCGGCCGCATCCCAACTCACCCAGCCCGAACCCTTGCCCACTCCCAAAGTTAATCCTCCCCTAAAACTGGACCAATCCCTCTCTCCCGAAGCTTCTCCCAAACCATAGCTCCAGAGTATAATTACCTTCTCGGGCCGTTAGCATAGTGGTCGTGCGCCGCATTCGCATTGCGGATACGGGGGTTCGATTCCCCCACGGTCCACTCTTCGCCTTATTATCGAACTCTTGCACATAGAATACTTCTAGAGTACGATATAATTAATGTCAAGATACCCACTCGATTTGATTAATCAAGTACGAACACTCCGCCACCAAGGTAAAACATATGGAGAAATACAATTATCTCTTAATAAAAAATTCCCTAAAAGCACCCTATTCGAATGGTGCAAAGATACTCCTCTCCCAACAAATCACTGGGAAAAGATTTCCAAACTCAATATATCTAACTTAGATAAGGCTAGGAAATTCGCCGTTGAGATGAATAAACTTAAACGGTCTAGGATGTTTGAGGAATTTATAATCACAAACAAACCAATATCTAACAAAATACACGATACAAATATAGCAAAAATTGCGTTAGCTATGTTATGCCTAGGAGAAGCATCAAAATGGTCATTTAGTCACCGAGGTTTCTGTTTAGGTAGCTCTGATTATAGAATCATTACTTTATTTCTCAAATTGCTACGAATATGTTTTAGAGATTTCAATATAACTAAGATTAGATGTACTGTCCAATGCCGTGCCGATCAAAATATAATTGAACTTCAAAAATATTGGCAAGAAATAACTGGAATTCCTAATAATCAATTCTATAAAGCTAGGATCGACCAAAGAACCATAGGAAAACCAACTCTTAAGCCAAATTATAAAGGGGTTCTTAGAATCGATTATTTTAACTCTAGAACACAGCTTGAACTGGAATCATTGTCCGAACTAATTTATAATCAGCTCGCTGGGCCCGTGGTATAGCGGTAACACATCACTATGGCATAGTGAGGTCAGGGGTTCAATTCCCCTCGGGTCCACAACTGGGGGTTGGCGATTTTAGAAGAAAGATAGAAAAGAAAAACGCAAACCTATTAAAACTAAGTCCAAATTAAGTATATAAATTCTATAGTCGATTGCAACTAGAGATTAATGTTGAAGATTTGTTAAAGCGTGAACTAGCTCTTGAAGACTCATACCTTTATACCAATTTTCCTCTCCCCACTCTAAACCTGAATCTGAAGAACAGGAAATAATCTTGGTTTCCGGGGAAAGCTCTTTAATTATTGCAGCCGCTCTTTGGCCGTCTCCTTTCATCGGAAATTGACGGTTAACCAGAGCCACTGTTGGTCTTAATCCACCCTCAATTAAGGCTCTAACTTCCTCCACAGAAGCAGCTTTTCCAACAACCCGATGCCCATCTCCAAACAGCTCAATCCCTTTGGAAACAGACTCCAAAGCAATTTCCATATCGTCTGCAATAAGCACACGCTCATTTTTCATAGTTCGTGGAATACTCCTCAAAAAGGTAAAAATCAAGCCACCAAAAAAGGCGCCGCAAGCAATCTTGGCGCCTCTTTTTTGCCCAAAACCCTTTTAATTGGTTCTGGAAGCTTTAAAGCAGTCCCGGCATAGCACCGGTTTGTCACCTCTGGGTTCAAAGGGAACAGTATCTTGCTTACCGCATTTGCTGCAGGTAATGGGATAGTCCTGTCTTTGTCCTTGTGAAGCTGCCTTTTTAGCTTGACGGCAATCCGGACAACGCATTGGAGGATTGGTAAAACCTTTGTCTTGGTAAAACTGTTGCTCCCCTGCCGTCCATGTAAACTGCTTTCCGCAATCTTTGCACGTCAAAGTCTGGTCTTGTAAATTAGCCATTTTATTATTTAGTGTTCACCTCCTCCGAGATTCCTATAAGTCGTACTTCTCCGAAAAGGAGGGTCTACGAGAATTAGGACTACCCTCATTATACACCTACCGCAAGAAGTCAAGGGGATTGAGGGCCGCTCCCCCCTTCCGGATTTCAAAATGTAGATGAGGCCCGGTAGACCTCCCTGTCGACCCCTCCGCCCCCACTTGATCACCCCGCTTGACCGTTTGCCCGGCAGTCACATAGATCCTCGACAAATGGCCATACAAAGTCACGTACCCGTTTCCATGATCAATCATCACCCTATTTCCATACCCTGTATTATCCGGCCAGCCGGCCACAAATACCCGCCCGCTGTCCGCTGCCAAGACCGGTGTCCCAAATCCCGCAGCAATATCCACTCCTTTGTGGTACCACACAAACCGCTGGGTAATTACTCCTCCGATTGGCCACACAAACTGACCAATGGCAGACACGGCCCCCGCATTCGGAGTCCTTTGGGCCACATATAGCGTCGGCGACCAGGGAACAACGTTTGGCATTTTACCGTCCGGCACAATCAAGGTTTGTCCCACTGCCAAGGCAAACGTCTCGTCATCGGCAAAGGTATTAAACGGAAAATCTACAATTCCCTGCGTCCCGGCTTGATATTTCTTGGCAATCGAGTAAATTGTTTCCCCCCTTACCACTTTATGCGACACTCCGATCACCGGCAAAATCCTTAATTTTTGTCCGGGTTTAATATCCTTTACATCCGCCAAATTATTCCCCCATCTGATCGTGTCCGAATCGATTCCAAACTTTCCGGCAATCCCTGACACCGTATCTCCCGGGGCAACGACATACTCCTCAATTTTATCCCGCAGTTTTTTGGAAACTTCTGTCGTCGTTTCGTTATCCGTAATTGACCTCACTACTTCCGATGGCGAAGTGCTATTCCATGGATCCGGTGCAATTCCCGGAAAAGAACTGGCCAATACTGGCGCCAACACTATCCCTAACCCCACTAAAACTGCCATCCCGATGTGTACAAACGGCTGGGCAAACCTTCCCCTCTGCCGGTACAACGTCCCCGCCACCACCCCCTTCGCTCCCTCAAACCCTCTAAACACCCTGTAGCCTCGCCAGAAGGTGTATTTCCACCACAGCCTCCCATACACAGCTATGTCATTCCACAACTCTCTCATCGTCTTCCCATTCTATCAAATGCTATAATATCCCGGCATGACTAGATACCTGGTTACCGGCCCCACACCCCTGTCCGGCCACATCACCATCTCCGGCAACAAAAACTCTATTCTCGCCCTCCTTCCCGCCACCCTGCTCGCCGGCTCCCCCGTCACTCTCCACAACGTCCCCCAAATTTCCGACGTTGCCGCCGTCGTCAAAATTTTAGAAACACTGGGGGCCAAAGTCACTGGTTTAGGCTCTCCCACCCTCACTATTGACCCTTCTCGTCTCACCTCCCTCCCTATCTCCCCGGATCTCACCAAAAAAGTTCGCTCCTCTATCCTCTTTCTTGGCCCTCTTTTAGCCCGCTTCCATCAGGCTGAAATGGGCTTTCCTGGAGGCGACACCATCGGCAAACGCGCCGTCGGCACCCATTTCGAGGCTCTGGCTAATTTTGGAGCCGAAGTCCAAATTACTCCGAACGTCATCTCAGCCCACCTCCTCTCGCCTGCTAAAAAGGATGTCACTGTCTTTCTCGATGAAGCCTCCGTCACCGCCACTGAAAATACCCTCATGTTTGCGGCCCTCCAACCTTTCACTACCACTATCAAGTACGCCGCTTGCGAACCCCACGTCGTTGATCTTGGAACCATGCTGACCAAAATGGGTGCCAAAGTTACCGGGCTTGGCACTAATACCATCATTGTGACCGGTTCTACCTCCCTTCATGGGGTCACTCACTCCGTCTCTCCTGACTACATTGATGCCGGGACTTTTGCCATTGCTGCCGCTGCCACCGGTGGCACTTTGACTATCTCCCCCATCAACCAGGAAGACATGCGCATGATCCTCTTATATCTTTCCCGCCTAGGTGTTAAATATTCATGGCCCAAGCCAGATACCCTCAAAGTTCTCCCCTCTAAATTATTCGCCGACCCCGAGAAACTGGGCGTTCGCCAAAAATTCCAAACCCAACTTTGGCCCGGTTTCCCTACCGATCTTATGAGCCCTCTTATTGTCCTCTCCACCCAAGCTGCCGGTTCTATCCTTATGCACGACTGGATGTACGAAACCAGAATGTTCTTTACCGACAAACTCGTGTCTATGGGCGCAAATATTACTCTCTGCGACCCTCATCGCGTCATCGTTACTGGTCCCACCCGGCTCATCGGTCACCATCTTGCCTCCCCCGATATTAGGGCCGGTATGTCTCTTCTTATCGCCACCATGTGTGCCACCGGCCAATCCGAAATCGACCACGCCGAAACCATCGAGCGCGGTTACGAAAACCCCGTTGACCGTCTCAATTCTTTGGGGGCCAATATCAAACGTCTAGAATCGTCCGAGTAGTTGCACTTCCGGCACCAACATCACTCCAAATTTCTCTTTTACCTCTATTTGTAATTTCCTGGCCAACTCCCAAATTTCAGCCGCCCTGGCTCCCCCGGCATTGTAAATTAGGTTTCCGTGATAATCTGCCACCGCCGCCCCGCCCAGCTTTCTTCCCTTGGCCCCGACTAGCTCCAACACATACCCCGCTGCCACCTTTCCGCCCTTTATCTTCTCCGCCGGGATCTGTTCCTGTGTCTCTTTCGGCAACTGATCAAACCACAGATTCATAAAAAAGCTGCCCGGACATTTCATCTCCGGCGGGTACCTCTTTCTTCTCAACCCTCGAATCTCCTTCGACTTAGCTACCAACATCTCTCTTTCGCCTTTTGGTAAATCAAACTCCGCTTCCAAAATAATTTCTTTATTTTTCTTAAAGATGCTCTCCCGATATCCAAACCCGCATTTTTCTTTTGGCCAAAATCCCGTCAATGTCTTCACCCCTTTCAGGTGATCAGAAATTGTCTGTCCATACGCCCCGGCGTTGCCATACACTGCCCCGCCCACCGTCCCCGGAATCCCCGCCAAACACTCCATCCCTGCAAGCCCCTGATCATTCATTTTATTCACCAATTCATCCAGCATCATCCCGCTCCCGGGCATCTTATTTACAATCACTAACCCGTCATATCCATCATCACTCACCAGTAAATTACTCCCCCCCGCAATCACCACATACTCCTTCTTTAATCCCACCGCCTCCCTCATTTGTTCTGCTGTTCCCACTTCTACCAAATATTTCGCCGGCCCTCCTACTCCCAAAGTCGTGTATTCAGCCAATAGTACATTTTCTTTAATTTCCATATTTTTTAACTGCTTTAATAACCGCCTCCTGATCCGACCATGGATATTCCGTCCTTCCGAAGCACATTGATTTCTCATGTCCCTTCCCCGTTACCACCACAATATCTCCGGGCTTAGCCATTTTTATGGCCATATTGATAGCTTTCTGCCGATCGTCTTCCCTGAAAATTTTATTGTATATTGAATAATTGGATATTATTTGGTTATATATATCCCCCAACTTCTCCGTCCTGGGGTCCTCGGCAGTAACAATAACTTTATCTGCCAATCTCACAGCTACTTCTCCCATCATCGGCCGCTTCGTATGATCCCGCAAACCCGCGCATCCAAAGACCAACATTAATTTTTTGAGTTTTGACTTTTGAGCTTTGAGTTCAGAAAGCACTTGTTCCAGCGCGTTTGGCGTATGCGCAAAATCCACAATCGCCCTGAACTTCTGTCCCAATTTTATCTCCTCCATCCTCCCCGGCACTCCTCTAAAATCCTGAACAACTTTCTTGATTATTGAATATTGAACATTGAATATCTTTACCACCGCCTCCGCCGCCCCCACATTATATTTGTTGTATTCCCCCGGCAAAGCCGGATTGGTAATTTTAATTTCCGTCTTGGCATACTCGTAAATTGGATGTTTAGCCATCTTCAATAACTTCATCTTAGCCGCTTTATATCTCTCGAAAGTCCCGTGGTAATCCAAATGCTCATGGGTAATATTCGTAATAATTCCTACATCAAATCTCACCCCCGCCAGCCGGTTTTGATCCAAGCCGTGCGACGTTACCTCCAGCACCAAGTGAGTAAACCCCCGGTCGGCAATCCTTTTCAACAAAGGCTGCAATAGTCTGGCGTCCGGTGTAGTTACATGAAACCCGGTATCCACCTCTTCATCCCCTATATACGCCGCCACGGTCGAGATTAGGGCCACTTTAAATCCCGCCGCTTTCAACATCTCGTAAATCAGGTGGCTTGTGGTGGTCTTCCCGTCAGTCCCCGTAATCCCGATAACCGACAACCGATAAGCCGGCAAACCGTTCAAAATAGCGTATCCCCAGGACGTGCCCCAATGCCACAAATTTTTCATGAGTTTAATCATATGAACGCCAGCCACATCCCAAAAATGGCTAGCACCAATCCTGTCAGCCAGGCTCTGGCCACAATTTTTGGCTCCTCCCATCCTAATATCTCCAGCCAATGGTGCAAGGGAGCAATGGGAAAAATCCTCCTTTTCAAAATACTCTTTCCCAAAATCTGCACCAGACTGCTTCCTCCATCTACCAAGAACGGTAACCCGATAACCAACAGCGCCACAATCTTCCCCGAAAGAAGCCCCACTAATGCCAAAGTGGCGCCAAAAGCCATTCCCGACGCATTCCCCAAAAAAGCCCGCGCCGGATAAATAGTAAAGTAGATTCCGGCCATCAGGCTCCCCAGCCAGATAGCAATAAATAACGACAGAACTTGGTCCAGCTGAGTCATTGAAATTACCCAAAATGCCAAAAGGCAAATCATCAGCAATCCTTCTCCCAAAGAATCCAGCCCCGACGTAATGTCAAAAGCATTGGCAAAAGTTACCATCAAAAATGCCGCGCCAAACACGTATCCGATCCCCAAACGCAAAACCCCCACTCCCGGCAAATTCACAATATCTATTCCCAAACCCCAGTAAAGAAGCGACCCCGCCGCCAGCGCCACTCCCCACTGCAGGGCAAATTTATGCCATCTTTTAAGTCCAAACACCCCCGTCCTGGCAAACCCAAAGATTTTCAAAATATCATCATAAAGCCCGATCAGCCCAAATCCCGTAAAAGTGATAAACACTACCACTAGTTCCCTCCACAACGGAAACCCCGAAAACAAAGCATTGGTCGTCTTGGGAATTAAAAGCGTAGGGAAAAGCAGCACGAAAAGAGCGGCAATTACCCCCACCAGCAACACTCCTAAACCGGTGGGCGTCCCCGCTTTCCTGGCCTGCTTTTTCTTAATTATCTCCAGCTCTGCCGTAGCGTATTTTCTTACTTCTTTGATCTCACTTTTAACCGTCGCCCGCATCCGGTACAAAAAATTGATAAACGGCACAATCAGAACTGCCGTCACCACAAAAGCAAATATCACTATCCCCAAATACAATTGCATATTAGCGATATAATCTTACCATGCACGTTCACTTCATGGGTATCGGCGGTTCAGGCATGTCCGCCATAGCCGAAATTGCCAGAAGCCTGGGCTTCCAAGTATCCGGCTGCGACCTCAAAACCGGCGGTCACGACGTCAAACACCTTGAGGGCGTCGACATCCTCGCAGTCACTCCCGCCGTATTTTTCCAGTCTTCTCAACACCCCGAACTCTTAACCGCCAAACAAAAAAGCATTGTCATGACCTGGCAGGAGTTTATGGGTAAATACTTGCACAAAGACAAGCTTGTTATTTGCATCGCCGGGGCCCACGGCAAATCCACCACTACCTCCCTAGCCGGCCTGTTGCTAGAAGCCGCCGGCTTTGACCCCACCGTCGAACTGGGAGCCACCGTCCCTGCCTGGGGTGCCAATTTCCGGATAGGCCGGGGAAAGTATTTTGTCTCCGAAGCCGACGAGTACTACCACAATTTCTTAAACTACCGTCCCCAAATTATTATCCTCACCATGATCGAAATGGATCACCCGGAATACTTCGGCACTTTCGCTAAAATCCTCGACGCCTACAAGCAGTTTGTAGAACTTCTCCCCCCCCACGGCGTTCTCATTTACAACTCCTCCGACTCCGGTATCCAAAAGTTATTAAAAATTAAAAATTTAAAATTAAAAATTCGGCTGATCCCTTATTCAATAAATAATTTTCCCAAAGATTT
Organism: uncultured Gammaproteobacteria bacterium; assembly: GCA_964356225.1. Taxonomy (GTDB): domain Bacteria; phylum Patescibacteriota; class Microgenomatia; order CAZETR01; family Amesbacteraceae; genus GWC2-45-19. The sequence goes on along the minus strand of CAYHGA010000008.1, from coordinate 20,233 downwards.
AAAGCTCCAAATTCCCGGGCGTCATAATCGCGAAAATGCCGCCGCCATCATAAAACTCGGCAACCATTTATCAATTAACCATTCAACCGTATACTCCGTTCTTAAATCTTTCACCGGAATCGGAAGAAGACTTGAGTTATTAGGCCAGAGACATGGTATTTATATTTTTGACGACTACGCCAACCACCCCACGTCATACGCTGCCACCATTCAAGCTGTAAAAGAAAAATATCCAGATAACAGAATTTGGGCCGTCATAGAGCCCCATACTTTCAGCCGTCCCCGCGCCACTCTTCCCGATTATCCTGCAGCTTTTAAGCTTGCCCATCAAGTCATTGTTTCCAAAATCTTTGCTTCCCGCGAAACAGATCCGGGTGACTTCTCCGGCACCGATATCGCCGCCGCCACTCCCCACGCCGTCTATATCCCTGAATTTTCCGATATCGCCCTCTACCTCAAATCCCACATCTCTAACTCGGATATTATTTTAGTCATGGGCTCCGGCAACTCCTCCCGCCTCGCCCGTCTTATCCTCGAAACCATTTAATTATTTATACAATTGGCTATGTGTTCCCAAAGCCACAAAATACACCGTTTCCCCAACTTCCATAAATATTGCCCGCCAATCCCCTGTCACATTTATGCTTCTGTATCCAGTATACTTTCCCGTCAGACCATGATTATTCAAAACCGGGTTAAATCTATTTTCCTTAAATAGCTGCAGCCTGGATTGAAACTTCTCCTTTACTTCTGCCGAAGCCCTTCGATACTGCTTTACGAATCTTCTTTTTAGATCCACCTGCATGTAACCATCTTATCGCATTTTCCACATCGCCAAAATGAACAGTCTTCCTTTCCCGCAGCTCCTTCTCTGCCTGTTTTAACTGACGAATCAACCAAGGGCTGGGGTCTTCCGTCGCCGCAAAATCCACCCTCTTTGTCTTTACCAGCTCCACCAGGTAGCCCTTTAAAACAGAACTCAAATTAAATCCCAACTTTTTAGCCACCGCTTGTGCTTTGGTCTTAAGCCTGGGTTCCACCCTCAAATTGATCACTGCTGTATTCATTCCCAATATTGTATATACATTGTATATACAAGTCAAGCCCCTAATTTTCTCACCGCTTCTTTAAACTGATTCCCCCGCTCTTTGTAATTTTTAAACATATCGAACGACGCCGCCGCCGGTGACAGCACCACTACGTCCCCTGATTCTGCCGCAGATTTTACTTGCTCCATAATCTCCGCCATATTTTTCGCCCCCCTTAGTATCTTAATCTCTTCATTACTTATCTTCTCTTTAATTCTCTCTGCCATTAAGCCAATGAGAATAACCGTTTTAACATTCCGGCTTTCGGATATCACTTTTCCCATTTGGGTAAAATCGCTGCCTTTTTCACTTCCCCCGCAAATCAAAATCAAGGGCTCAGTAAAAGATTGGATCGCCGCAATCGTCGTCTCCGGCGTAGTCGAAAACGAGTCGTCAAAATACGTCACTCCACCTACCGTCACCACCTCCTCCAACCGATGTTCCAATCCCTTAAAATTCTTAATCACTTCACCGAATATCGAATATTGAATATCGAATATCTTGGCCACCGCCACGGCCGCCGCCACATTTTCCCGGTTATGTTCTCCCCGTAATCTCATTTCTCCTCTCCAATCCGCACCCGTTACTGCAATCTTCTGTCCCTTCCCTTGCATTCCAATCTTCACCGAATTCGGATAGTCCTTGTTATAAACCACAAAATCACTTGACATTTGAAATTGAGTGATTTTTGATTTAGCCTCAATATACTCATCAAGGCTCTTATGCCAATCTTGATGCTCCGAGGTCGTCATCAGCACTACAGCAATATGTGGGCTCTTATGCAGATCGATTAGCTGAAAACTGGACAACTCCAAAACAACCAAAGAATCTTCATCCATTTCATCCAGATGCTCAAATATCCCCTTTCCGATATTTCCCCCCAGGAATACTTTCTTGCCTGCCGCCTTTAATATTTCATAAATCAAAGTTGATGTCGTTCCCTTTCCCTTCGTCCCCGTCACCCCGATAATCTTCCCCGGACACACATCAAAAAAAATCTTGGTTTTACTAGTTGCGTTTAATCCTTCTAACTCCGGTCTATACCTATACACCCCCGGGCTCCTGACCAAAATATCGTATTTACTCAAATCCCCGAATGGCCTCTCCTTTTCGTCTAGTATGGTCACATTTGCACCTTGCTTCCGTAACCACGGCTCCACATCCCGACTATCTACCCCCCACCCCAATATGGCCACCTTTTTATTCTTAAAATCCATATATCAACCCAATTTTACCAGTTTCGGCTCAATTTTCCGCCCCAGAAACCTTTCCGCCACCTCTTTATATCTGGGCGTCATATCCGTCACATAATATTCATCCCTGCCTGCCGGCAGGCAGGTTCTCCCAAAATCCAATCTCCTAGCCAATTCCTCCCCCGGATTAATTAACTTAACTCCCGGCCCCATTATCTCTTGGATTAAGCCAGCAATAATGGGATAGTGGGTGCAACCTAAAATTAGGGTGTCCAATTGGTTAAATTGCTTTAAATAATCACGAAGTACAGTTTTTAATGCCAGGCTATCTATCTCTCCTTCTTCAATAAATGGCACCAGCAGAGGACAGATAACCCCGATGTGACCATAAGCACCACTGCCAATCGTTCCCCGGGTGCCAATCACCCCAATCCGGGTACCAATTCTTTCGGCTTGCCTTCTTGCTTCCGAAATCACCTTATATACCGGCACCTTACTAGTTTTCTTCACTTCTTCATATGCCAGCGCCGAGGCTGTGTTACAAGCAATCACAATGCACCCCACCTTCTTTTTTAGTAAAAACCTGGCATCCTCCAGCGCAAACCGCACCACCGTTTCTTTACTTCTCGTCCCATACGGCACTCGGGCCGTATCTCCTAAGTAAACAATCTTTGCTCTTGGGTATCTCCTCTTAATCTCCTTCACCACCGTCAGGCCCCCCAACCCCGAATCAAAAACTCCAATCATACTTTTCTTACCCATTTTCTAATTAATTCAACTGTCCAATTCACCACATACTTTGACCAATCTAAAACTAAATCCCGGGCATGCAAATAGGCCACGTCTTGCCCTCCAAATCCCCTCTTAAATACACTCACTCCATAAAACCTATGTGACCTATCTCCCTCCGGGGCCACCCCCCACAAATTGTACCTTTTCAGCCCTCTCTTTCTTGCTTCCCTTATCGCCTCCCATTGGATCAGATAAGCTCCTGGATACTTCCGCCCCTCTTCCGCTCCCGCCCCGTAATGATAATCTGCCTCCCGTCCATAAAAAATCATCATTGCCTGTGCCAATTTTATTTTATCCATCCAAGCGGTATACAAAACCGCCCGGTCATCTGCCGCAAACACTTTAAACTGCTCCTGCAGAAATTTCTTACTAAAAGGCACAAACCCGTGCCTCTGCGCCGTTTCAATTTGCAAATCGTAAAATTCACCAATATCGGCGCTATCCTGACTAGTCGTTATTCTTATCCCTAACTTTTGCGCTTGTTTAATCTCATACCGTGTCGCTTTCCTCATATTGGCCAGCAATTCCTCCTCCGTCTTGGTTATATCTAATAAATTCGACAACTCGGCATGTAAATGCATAGGCGCGCTCCTAAATCCCAAATCAGCAAACAATTTTGAATTTTCTTCTGTCTCCAAGATCTGCGGCCGGACTCTGACAAAAGAACAACTATTTTTCTTGGCTATTTCGACAATTATTTTTTTAAATTCATTGGTGATTTTATTATTTTCCCAATCAATTAGTGGCCCCCCCGGCACCGTCAAATAAGTCCCCCTCTTAGCTTTTTCCACAACAGCCAACGCCACTCCCACCACTCTACCTTCATCGTAAAATCCGACTCTAAAAACCTTTTGTCCCAAATTTTTGTGAAACTCGCCCCAGTTCCAGCTTTGTAAAAAATTCGCCTCTGGTCTGCCCAATACCGTCTCTTCCCATATTTTCTTATCAGTTATTTCGTGGGTTTTAACCATATTTTTATTTGATTAGATAACTCGTACGCTTGTTCTTCAGAAAAATTCGGGCACGTAGGCAAGTTTAAAACATGTTGATTCGGCATTTTATACCAATCTCCCAAAATCCATTTTTTCTCCAGCTTGGCCCGTAAATACAGTTCTCTTGCTCTCGGACTTGCCACCGTAAACCGCAAATAAATATCACCTGTCTGTCTGGGAGGCAAAATCAAACCGCTATCCTTTAACTGCTCAAAGTAAATATCTGCAATTTTTTTGCGATGGTCATTAAATCTTTCCAATTTTTTCAGCTGGTTTAATCCCAATATCGCCAACTTATTAGAGTATTTGGCCGGAAAACAATCCGGCTTCAATCCTCTTTTTTCTTCCGTGTATACCGCCTTTGATAATAAGCCCAATTTTTGCGACAGCCACAACCCCACCTTCCCCAGACCCATATTGTAAACCGGCAAAAACATCCAGGTCAGAATAGGATGTAACAATTGCTGGGTCACCCACCTCCAGCTGTTTTCCGATAACCCCGCCTCTATGTCTCTTAATCTCTTAATTAACTTAGTATCTTTACTCATCGCCATCCCCCCAAACACGCTACTCACCACTTTGTCTCTACCCAAGCTAAAAAACGCCACATCCCCCCAAGTCCCCAACAATTTTCCCTCATAGCTTGCCCCAAGTGCGTGTGCGCAATCCTCAATTAAAAACAAATTGTGTTTTTTACAAATAGCCAAAATCCTTGTTAATTCCGCCGCCTGGCCAAAAGTATGTTGCACAATTACTGCCCGGCTATTCTTAGTAATCTTTCTAACCAAATCATCCGCATCCATGTTATAAGTTCCAGGTTTGATTTTGACATCAACTGTTTTTACTCCCGCCCAACGCACGCTGTTCGGTACCGCCACGCACGTAAAATCCTGAACCAGCACTTCATCACCAGTCTTTAACTCCAGCGCCTTAATAATTGCCCACGCAGCCGTCCGCCCGCTATTAAACGCCACCGCGCTGTATCCTGAAAAATAGCCCTCAAACCACCCTACCACCCCTTGTCTGGCTTTCTCGTCACCACCCGCCGCCAGAACCTTCATGGCCAACTTGAAGTCATCGGCTTCCAAATTAGGTGACAAACCGATATTTACCAAGCCTTTCATAAACTAAGTATCTTATTTTTTACCCCACTGGGGATTCTCCCTTCTATTAACACTATATCTCCGGATCTCAAAGTTTTTTCGATTCCCTTGTACTCCCCCATCCACACTCCGTCTAAATCCTTCATTCTCTCTCGTAATTTCTTATGCACGTTTTCAGTTTCTCTTCCCAGTTCAATAATTCCCGGCGACACCACAAATCTCCTCCCCGTCATTTTTTCCAAAAGATCAATATCTTCCTCAAACGTCTGCTGATTAGTGCTATACGAACTATCAATGACTTTTATCCCTCCTGGAGTTTCCTTTATCTCTAACCCCGGAATCACTCCTATCTTCACATTAGATAATCCCATCAATCTCGCTACTTCAGTCACCCCCACCTTATTTCCTTCCCTTCCCCCTGCCTCATACACTACTGACTTAACATTTATTTCTTTCGCCCATCTTATCAAGTCCTCTTCCCCCGCAGCTTTGTTAAATACCGCTACTCCTCCCGGTTTCAATCCTTCCACTATTTCAAACTTGGCCCGCTTCAAATTATCCACCCCCCCAAATAAATCCAAGTGCTGGTTTCCAATCGCCGTCACCCAAGCAATGTCCGGTGGCGCCATTCGGCACACCCGGGCAATTTCTCCCCACCTGTATGCCCCCACTTCCATCACAAATACTTCTACGCCTGGCTTAATAACGGCCAAAATTCTCCGTGCGATCGAAATTTCCGTATTCTCATTTTTCAAAGTTTTTACAATCCTAAAATGCCCCTCCAGCGCTTGTGCCAACAATTCTTTTGAACTGGTCTTACCATAACTTCCCGTTATCCCGATTATTTTGGGTTTAACCGCCTCAATCCGCTTTTTAGCCACTTCCATCAAAACAATTTTTCCCAACCAATTAGCGGGGGAAGTGCCCATCACCCCCAAAATCGGCCCTATATAAGCAGCGATCAACCATCCCCACCATCTTCCCAAAAATAACCCCGTCCCCAACCACAACAGCATCATTATCACAGTTCTAAATGTCATTGCCGGTCTTCTTAAACTTGTGCCCCACAGCTCCCTGAAACCCTGATTAAACCGCATCCAGCTCCACCACCGGTCAAACCGGTATTCTTTTACTTGCCACCAGTAAATTTGCCTGAGAGTAATCCAAGCAGAAGCAAAAATTAAAATTAATTTAAGTGCGTACTCCATTTATCTATCTCCGCCGCCACTTCTCCTGGCAACTCGTACGGCAACTTATGTCCCTGATCCTCAAATAACACCAGCTTTGCCCGTTTAAATTTTTGTCCATCGGTATACGGGACAACTCTATCTTGTTTACCCCACAGGACTAATGTGGGAACTTTTATTTCTCCCGTTAACGGGTTTAAATCTTCCTCTACCACTTTTTTAAAAACTTCTCTCATTATTTCTAATGTCTTTTCATAATCATGTTCCCGCGCCAGTTTATACAAAATAGCCTTATATCTTTCTAATCCCAAAGCTCTTCCCACTTTTACCAATACCCTAAACAACGCTCTCTTTGTTCTACCTGGTCTGGATAACCCACCCGGCGCACACAACACCACTCCTCCGACCGCTCCCCTTGCCGCCAGTTTAATCGCCACTCTGCCCCCAAACGAATGTCCAAACACCACCCATTTCCCACCCACTTTCGCCTTTACCCAATCAGCGTATTCCCCCACTCCCCACACCTGCTTCGGAGCTGGCAACCCAAACCCCGGTAACTCCAGGTTCTCCACCTTCCATCCTAATTTTCTCAACTCCTCCGCCAAGGGTTCCAGCTTCCCCGCTCTAGCTTCCCATCCGTGCAATAGAACTATCCGTTTTTCCACTCCTTAATTATACTCGAAGACGTAATTTCTTCCCTAACGGCGTAGTTTCAGACACCTGCAGCACGTCATCAATTTTGTCCCCGCCCATCCCTTCCGGAACCAGCACTATTTTTCTCCCCCCCATTTCAAAATATTTCGCCTCATAATTCTCTAGCTTTTTCTCGCCTTCCCCCAACTTTCTCAAATCCATTTCCAGCGCCGTCACTAATTTCTCCATCTCCGACCTAGTCGTGTTCGAGACCGACTCCATCGCACTCGGCGCGTCTTTTTGGGCTTGCCTTGCCTCCGCTAGCGCCCTCTCTAAAATCGCCCGTCTCTTGCCCAAATTTTCCCTAACCTTTACCCCCCAATCCATCCGCAAATTATATCACTGCCTTAATATTTATTTTCCTACACGACCGTTACAAAAAATAAATTATGAGGCCTTCGTCAAACTATCCAAAAATTCGTCGTTATTTTTAGTCTTCTTCATCTTGCCAATCAACAGTTCCGTTCTCTCTTCCTCCCCCAACAAGTCCAGCATTCGCCGTAGTTGCATCACTTTTTCTAATCTTTTACCCAGCAGTTTTTCTTCTCCGCGCGTCCCCGACACCAGCAAGTTAAATGCCGGATAAATCCGCCGGTCAGCCAATCGCCTGTCCAAATGCAGCTCCATGTTTCCCGTTCCCTTAAACTCTTCGTAAATCAAATCATCCATTCTCGACCCCGTATCCACCAGACACGTTCCCACAATCGTCAATGATCCCCCTTCTTCTAATTTTCTGGCCGCCCCGAAAGCTTTTTTAGCCGGGTAAATTGCCTCGGCCGAAAATCCTCCCGACAGCATCCGCCCCGAATTACCCCCAATCAGGTTATATGCCCGGGCCAGCCGGGTAATCGAGTCCAGTAATATAAATACGTCTTTGCCTCCTTCCACCAATCTTTTGGCCCGCTCCAATGCCAACTCCGCAATCCTTACCTGTTCCAACGGCTGTTCATCAAAATGGCTGGCCGCTACCTCTCCTTTTAGATTTCTGGTCACTTCCGTCACCTCTTCCGGCCGCTCACCAATCAACACCGCTATCAAATGCATCTTGGGATGATTTTTACTCAATGCCTGCGCTATATCGCGCAGCAACCACGTTTTACCTGCCTTAGGTTGAGCTACAATCAGACCTCTTTGTCCTTTTCCAATCGGCGCAATTAAATCAATTATCCGTGTCGACAACGGTTCGGTTTCTGTCTCCAAAATTATCTGCTCGTCCGGAAAAACTGCCGTCAAATCATCAAAACTCGGTCGCTCTCCGGCCTTTTCCGGGGTATCTCCATTTACCTTTTCGACCTTTAAAAGTCCCCAGTATCTCTCGCTCTCTTTTGGCTCCCGGGCCTGACCTCCCACCATGTCTCCGGGCCGCAAATTAAACCTCCGCACTTGAGAAGAAGAAATATACACATCTTTGGAAGAAGGAATCATTTTGGGCCGCAAATATCCATGCCCGTCCGGAGTTACATCCAAAAATCCTTCCACATATTCTGTCGGCAAATCCGCGTCCGGGATCATCCGCTCTGCCGGCTGATATGGCCGATATTGCTGACCTGCTGGTCTAGCTGGCCTCGGTCCCATTTGCCCCAGCACGCGCACCACACCCGGCCGCATCATCGAGCGCACACCAGGACGCACCGTGGCTTGATCTAACCCATTAGAATTGTCGTCTGTCATGAAGTTGTTACTGCCAAATCCAAAGAGGAACCTGCCCGTATTATACCGTTCTCCCCCACTCTGTCAAGGACGACTATCAATCTCTTCCAGCTTGTTCCCGGCGGATAGCAAGTCTGCAGCACCAGCTGTTCCTTCTCTTTTTGCGGCACCAAGTACCCGGTATCGCTAGACGCTAGTATCTGAACGCTAGTCACTCGATATTTATACAGCTTACCCATATAAACTATCTCCACTTCATCTCCAACCACAAGCTTATCCAGCAAGTAAAATATCGCATTATACCGGGCAAAGTTCACTGGGCTATCCGTAGAGTGAGCAAATAAATAAGTTGTCCCTTTCTGCCCCGGATGAGACAGATTCGCCGCCTCCGCCACTGCCCCCGGTGTAGGCGTAGGAGTAGGAGTCGCTGTGCCCGCCGTAGCCGTAGGCGAAGGCTGGGGCGATGGCGTAGGCGCCGGCGTTGGTGTTGGAGTGGGTGTCGCCCCACCCCCCTTACATGTTGGCGAACACAATCCTCCATTAGTCGCCTCGTGATTTAGATTGCAAACTAATTTATCGTGATCATTTTTGTCGTTATAGCAATAGTCGTTCTGTGCACAATTATTACCACTCGTTATCCCTTGAATATACCTGGGATTTACTCCAATATCCGGAGTTTGACATCTCAAATCAGACGAACAAGAATCACAAACATAAGACACGTACCAACAATCCTGACCACTGGGACATATGCCACCAGTAAAAGCCTTAGCCGCACTAGGCGCCCCTGCTAAAAATCCCAAATAAACTAAAAATACAAATAATTTTTTCATTTGCGCTCTCAACTGGAGAATCGTACACCTGCCCTGCGTACGACCCTCCATTTCAAAGCGCAAATTTGTCAATCTTTTTAGTCCAACTACCGCATCTTTTTGCGGCAATCAGATTCAAAAAATTTTCTTGACATCTTTCGCCTAAAGATGCTAGAACCTGTACTCAAGTGAAATTCGCCCTTTCTGTCCGGGCGGGTGGATCGACTAAAGAGCATTGCTACTCGTGATCCTCAAGTTCAGCGATGGTGATGCTCTTTTTTGTTACCTACAAGGCCCCCGGTGGATCAACGTCTGGAGGAAAACCCTCTTTTTTCAAGCTCCTCCCCAACCATAAAGCCACAGGAACAAGTAACCCTGCAAGTATAATCTCTGTAACATTCTTCTCAAGAATTCCGTTTAAAGCCAAAAGTCCCGCCGCAACAACCACCACCACTCCTACAATTTCACCAGCGTCTGCCTTTTTCAGAACTTCCACCAAACGAGACATACTATCTTCCCAAGCTCATAGAAATAACACCTTGGTTCAAACTGGCCATTTTGGCCAACTGTCCCCGCATCCATGCCACCCTAAAACCACTCTTCCTCTTCTGTCTCAATAAATTTACAAGTTTTTTGGGCATACTCTTGCTACTCGATCCTCAATAGTTCGTTTATACCACGATCTGTCAAGAGATGCAATCCCATAGTTTAATTGGCAAAATAAAATCATATCCTATAACACATTATTTAGCTTTGAAAACTCCTTTTTGCACACTCTGTGGATAACTATTCCAGAAGCTTTTTTATCGCCGCGGACACTGATTTTCCCGATTCCGCCGATGCCACTCTGTACCCCAATTTCTTGGCTTCCTTTATTCTCTTGTCCAACCCCCCCACTTTGCGTACTTCTCCCAAAAGCCCCACTTCCCCTACCGCTGCAATATCCGCCTCCACCGTTTTGTTTAGAAAACTGGAGGCAATGGCCAAACAAATCGCCAGATCTATTCCCCGGTCGGCCAGTCTAATCCCCCCGGTCACATTTACAAAGATATCCATGTCTCCCAGATTCAACCCCGCTCTGCGGGACAGCACTGCCACCAGCATCTGCAACCGGGCAAAATCTATCCCCGTAGACACCCGTCGGGGAATTGCCAACTGCGAGGGAGTCGTCAACGCCTGAATTTCCACCAGTAGCGGCCGGGTTCCTTCCAAAACCACCCCAATCACGCTTCCGGGTACGTTCTTTACCCGTTCTGCCAAAAGTAGTTTCGAGGGATTGTCTATCCCCACTAAGCCCGCTTCTGTCATTTCAAACACTCCCACTTCATCCGTCGGCCCAAATCTGTTCTTCACCGCCCGGATCAGCCGCAATGCCTGGCTCCGCTCTCCTTCAAACCACAGCACTGTATCCACAATATGTTCCAGAACCCGCGGCCCAGCAATCGTCCCTTCTTTAGTTACATGTCCCACAATAAATAGTGGTATACCTAGACGCTTTACGCTAGACGCTAGACGCTGACAGGACTCCCGCACCTGTCCCACGCTTCCCGCCACCCCGGTCAAATCTTCGGTCGTCAGTGTCTGAATTGAATCAACTATAGCCAGCTCCGGCTTAATTTCTTCTATTTTTGCCACAATCTCATCTACGTTGTTGCTTTCCAGAAGTGCCAAATCTCCCTTCTTTCCCATCCGCCTCACCCGCAAAGCTACCTGCGAAGCAGATTCTTCCCCGCACACATACAAAACTGGGGCCTGAGTACTTTTCTCTGAGCACTGCAAAGCGACCTGCGTCAACAGGGTCGATTTGCCAATTCCTGGTTCCCCAGCTACCAATATCACCATCCCCGCTACCAACCCTCCCCCCAGCACGCTGTCCAACTCCGCTTCTCCCGTCTTCATCCTCTTCCCCTCCGCCGTTTTTATATCGGATAACTTAAGTACTTTTGAGTTGTAATTTTGACTTTTGCCTTTTGAGTTTTGAGTTTCGTGCAAAACCGTTTCCACCATGGAATTCCACGTCTCGCAACTCGGGCACTTCCCCGCCCACTGTGATTGCGAATACCCGCACTGCTGACACACAAATTGACTTCTTGTTTTCATTTGTAGCCCACCGGCTTCTCGGTGAGCACCACGCCTAGACTTAGTCTCCTTTTATCCATATCCACACTCTCCACAAACACATCTACTTCCTGTCCCTCTACAAATGTCGCTTCCGCCGGCATCTTAGAAGCATGGATCAACCCCTCAATTCCCTTTTCCAAATGCACAAACACCCCATACGGCGCAATTTTAGTTACTTTCCCTTTATGTTTGCTATCCACCGGATATTTAGCCGCCATTACCTGCCACGGATCACCCGACAGCCTCTTTAACGACAAAGCCAATTTTCCATTTTCCTCATCCAATCCAATAACCATGACTTTCATTTTATCTCCCTCTTTCAGAACTTTGCTCACATCATCTACCTTTTCCCAGGAAATCTCCGAAATATGCACCAGCCCCTCCAATACATCTTTTTTGATCTTTATTTCTACAAACGCCCCAAATGGCACCAATCCAGTTACCACTCCGTCATATATCTCTCCGTTCTTAACTATTCCCAAAGCTTTCTTTCTAGCCTCGATTTCCACAGCTTCAGACACCGCTCTTTCGCTCATCACCAGCCGGTTCTCTGCCCGGTCAATCTCGATTATTTTCACTTTCAAAACCTGTTTGTCGCCCACTTCTCTAGATAGCTGCGAAGACGGTATAAACCCATACGCTCCATCCGTCTCTACCAACAGCCCTCCTCGGGTCGTTTCTTTAACTTTTACTTCTATAATTTCATCCTTCTCGTGAGCTTTTTCCAGCGCCTTCCACCGGCTATCCTCTACCGCCCGCCGCAAAGATAAAATAATTTGTCCCGAATCAGATTCCGGGCTCACTACCACACCGGTAATCTTGTCTCCGGGTTTCAGCGCCTGCAAATAATCTTTTGAAGTCTCATATTCCCCCTCCGCTACCACCGCTTCCATTTTGCCCCCCACATCCACAAACACTGTCCTTCCCGCTACCTCCGTCACCGTTCCTTCCACCACATCCCCCCGCTTAAATGTCTTGATCGTGTATCCGGTCTGCGCCAACAACTCCTCCATCGTCACCGGCTTATTTTTGACTTTTGACTTTTGACCTTTGACTTTCAAATCTCATTTCCGCCTTTCTTCAAGAATGTCTGCATTATATCCCATTCCACATACATTTGCCTAGATCCACTTTATCTCCCTTAAACTTCACCCCCTCGTTCTTTAATTTTTTCATTTGTTCGAATAGTCCTCCAAAAGCATACCCTGGGGCCAGAGATCCGTCAGCAAATACCACCCGGTGGCAGGGAACCTTTCGGTCTTTATTCGCATGTAGTGCCTGCCCCACCCGCCGAGAGTCTCTTGTACCCAAAATCATAGCTATCTGGCCATAAGTAGCCACTTTTCCAACAGGGATCCCCTGAATTATTTTGTATACTTCTGCAAACATGCTTTAATAAACTCCACAAAAATAGGGTGCGGTTCCAGCGGCCGGCTTTTATACTCCGGGTGAAATTGAGTCCCCACAAAAAATGGGTGTACCGACTTTGACAACTCAATCGCTTCCACCAATTTTCCATCCGGGCTTGTCCCGGATATCACCAATCCCTTTTTTTTCTAAGATTTTCCTATATTCGTTGTTTACTTCATAGCGGTGCCGGTGCCGTTCGGAAACTTCTCCTTTTTTATAAATTCCGGCCAAAATCGTCTTAGATATTATCTTGCATGGCCAAGCCCCCAATCTAATCGTCCCCCCATATTGGTGCGCCTCTAAATATTTCTTTTGTTCCGGCATCACATGTATCACCGGGTATTTAGTCTCCGGGTCTGTTTCAGCCGAATTAGCATCCTTTAACCCGCAAACATGCCTGGCATGTTCAATTACCGCCATTTGCATCCCAAAGCATAAACCCAGGAAAGGAGTTTTATTTTCTCTCGCATACTGCACCGCCGAAATTTTGCCTTCAATCCCCCTCTTTCCCCATCCCTGAGGCACAACGATTCCCGCATACCCCCTCAAATCAAACTTGTCGTTCGAATTTATCCATTCCATAATTGGAGTCACCCCCAAAAATGCACAGGCGTGTTTTATAGCCTCAATTACACAAATATAGGAATCTTTAAGCACATAATTCCCTGTGGCAAAATATTTCCCCACCAACGCAATTTTTACTTGTTTCTTTCCCCCCTCTAATCTTTTTACAAATTTCCTCCATTCTTGCAGATCCACTGTTTTTGGCTTAAGTTTCAGTCTTTTTAACAATTTACCGGAAAAATCCTGTTCCTCCAACCGCAAGGGCACCTCGTAAATATTCTTCAAATCCGGATTCGCGATAATGTCTTCATCCTGCATATTGCAAAACAAGGCCAGTCTTTCTCTCCTTTTCTGGTCAATCGCCTGTTCGCTCCTAGTCACCAGAAAATCCTGCTGGATCCCCATGGAATTCAATACATGCACTGATTGTTGGGTAGGTTTGCTTTTCAGCTCTCCCACGCTTTTAATTACCGGCAAATACGACACATGGATATGGACCACGTCATTTGGATTCTTTAATTTCATTATTCGATTCGCCTCAAAAAATAGCCCGTTTTGATATTCCCCTACTGTCCCGCCTAATTCCACCACTACCACTTCCGCTTTATTTACTTCCCCCGCTTTTTTAATTCTGGATATAATTTCATCTGTCACGTGCGGAATGGCCTCCACATCTTCCCCTCCATATCCAAAAGCTCTTTCCCGGTCAATCACCGCCTTGTATACCATCCCAGTCGTCATGTAATTTTCCCGATGCAACGAAATCCCTAAAAATCTTTCGTAATGTCCGATGTCCTGATCTGTCTCAATCCCATCATCGGTCACAAACACCTCCCCATGCTCCTGCGGCCGGATCGTTCCCGCATCCACATTCAAATACATATCAATTTTCAAATTAGTCGCTCTTATCCCTCTGGATTTAAGAAGTAGCCCAATAGAGGCGGCCGTTATCCCCTTCCCCAGCCCCGAAATCACTCCCCCGGACACAAAAATATATTTTGTCCTCTGCACTATCAGTTTTTACCAGTGTTTCGACCAAAAATCAATATCCCCTTGCACCGCCCTATCCCAGCCCCCTGCTAAATTGTGGTCTGCTCCTGGATAAACCCCATAATCGGCTTTTAGTTGTTTCACCAAATCATCTGTCCATTTTTTAGGCACCGCCTCATCCGCCGTCCCTTGTTGAATTAGGAGCGGAGCTTTGATCCTGTCCAAATAATTCGTCAGACTATACAACTCCACATCATAATCTTTTTCAAACTCTGCCAACTTTTTCCGCAATGCTTTTCCCCGATCATCTGCCTCGTCCGTATAATATAAAATTGAATATGGAAACGGCTTAGATACCGGCGCCCACAACACTGTCGGGTATTCTTTTTGAGAAATCTCCAATACTGTCAACGCAATCTGTCCCCCGTTGCTATGCCCCCAAATCCCAATCTTTCCCGCCCTGTCCCAGTTTTCTATGCCCGCCAGCAAATTCAACCCAGTCACATATGTCAAAAATCTTTCTTCAAAAACGTCATTCGGCGGATTATCCGATCCCCCATATCCCAGAAAATCAGGCGCCAAACTAATAAACCCGTTCTTGGCAAACACCTCCGCCGTTTTCTTTGTCCCTGCCCCGGGTTGATAAATACTCCTTTCTACATATCCCCTAAATTGGATTATCACCGGACAGGGGCATTTTTCTGGCATATGTGCTAATCCAGTTACTTTTTTTCCGTCAGAATCAAAATGAAAGTTAAATACTCCGGCAGATACTTCGTCATCAATAAAAATCTGCGATTTATATTCCCTCTTCCCCAAGTTCTCAATCGTATATTTAAGAAGCGGTCTCTCTTTCGCCACCGGCGACACCATTTTTCCTGAGCCCGCAAACAACCCAATAATCGCCGCCCACATCATTCCTAGCCATTTCACACTCCAATTATGCCACAAAAAAGGCAAGTAATTCCCGGCCATGACCTACCTTCATACCGCTGAGAAGCGGCACTATTATCAGCGCTGGCGCATTTTACGGCTCTGTTCGGAATGGGAAGAGGTAGTTCCACGCCGCTCAAATGACCGAGAAATACTTGCCCTCAATTGTCAAGGCACCCTGAAAGGTGAAGAGAAATTTTAATAGAGTGCGTTAATATAATTGACCGATTAGTACTGGTTAGCTAAAACGCTTACGCGCCTTACACCGCCAGCCTATGTACGTGATAGTCTATCACGGGTCATCTTCCGATGTTGCCATCGGAACGAATTCCTAATCTTGGGTAGGGCTTCCCACTTAGATGCTTTCAGCGGTTATCCCGTAGATACTTAGCTACCCGGCGCTGCAACTGACGTCACAACCGGCACACCAGAGGTATCTCCACTCTGGTCCTCTCGTACTGAGAGCAGACCCCCTCAAGAATTCCACGCCCCTACTGGATAGAGACCGAACTGTCTTACGCATGTAAATCCATTATTTCTAATGGCATGGACTATATCTTCATCCCGATGTTACATCGGGAGCTGACGTATTATCCCGATTTAATCGGGATCCGTGGTCTAAACCACAAGTCTCTACGGAATCAAGAGATTGTGTGACTTCAAAAAACTTTTAACTTGAACTGAAGTATTCGTTCTCTTCTTTGAATAATTCAATTTAGAAAACTTGTCTACTTCTTTGGCTAATTTCAAAAGATGTTTAGGATCCATTCTTGAATGTTTCTTGGGCATCATTTTGTAAATCTCCATCACCAAATCAGCCTGTGGCCTTTTTAGTTTTAGATATGGATAAAGAAATTTCAGAATATTAACTACATAATCAAACCCAACAATAGTATATTCTGACATACCATCGTTTCGTTCTCTTATATAGCCATACTTGAACTTACTTCTCAACCACTTCAAGTGCAACTTATATCGCGAATTCTGATAGAAAACTATGCTGGCCCTAATTTGATACCCCAGCACATAATCGTGCCGGTATACCAATTGAAGCATCACACAGCCATCTCCATCTAAAAACCCAGCAATATAAGAAAGTTCTTGTTTTGTCACAAATCTCCGCTTATCCTCGGTATTACCATAATCGTGTTCGGAAAACGATTTTAGGTTTCACCGATTTTAGTCAGATTTATTGTACAGCATTACTGCTGTAGAACGCAATGTAACCTACGTTCTGAACCCAGCTCGCGTACCGCTTTAACCGGCGAACAGACGGACCCTTGGGAGGTACTGCCCCCCCAGGATGCGGTGAGCCGACATCGAGGTGCCAAACCGCCGCGTCGATATGAACTCTTGGCGGCGATCAGCCTGTTATCCCTAGGGTAGCTTTTATCCGTTAAGCCCCGCGCGTCCCACGACGCATCGGGGGATCATTACGACCTGCTTTCGCACCTGTTCGAGCTGACGCTCTCACAGTCAAGCGCACTTATGCCGTTACACAAACCGCTCGATTTCCATCCGAGCCTAGTGCACCTTTGTACCCCTGCGTTACCTTTTAGCAGGGTACCTCCCCAGTAAAACTGCCCGACAAACCTTGTCCCTGAAGGCGTTTCCAGCCTCCTTAGGTAAGTTTCAACATGTCAAAACGAGAGGTGTTTCACTTTTCCTCGCCTTGCGGCGGGGTCCCTCCTACTCTAAACTATTCCAACACGAGAAACAGGGCCTGACTACAGTAAAGCTCCATAGGGTCTTTTTGTCCTAGTAGAGGTAGGCCGCATCTTCACAGCCATTTCAAATTCGCCGGGTGATAGTTCAAGACAGTTATTCCGTCGTTATACCTTTCATGCGGGTCAGAACTTACCTGACAAGGAACTTCGCTACCATCGAACAGTTATAGTTACTGCTGCCGTTCACTCGGGCTTCATTTCAAAGCTTGTCCGGTGTAACACCGGACTCACTCATCCACTTAACTTGCGAGCACTGGGCAGGTCTCAGCCCGTATACTGTCTCTTTCGAGTTTGCACGGACCTGTGTTTTAGTTAAACAGTCGCGGAATAATCTTTTGTTGTATCCCGATTTAATCGGGAAGGACATCTTGCATAGCTTACGTCCAGCTTTTTTGCCGAGTTCCTTAAACTACCTTCTCCCGAACGTCTTGGTCTTCTCGACCAACCCACCTGTGTCGGTTTGCGGTACGGCATGATAAATATCTCGTCACGAATCTTTTCTTGAGGATTGAAAATCACCAGGTTGCCGAAGTCTTGCAACCCCAACTCCCCGTCACCACTCAATTAAACGTCAGCCCGGATTTTCCAGAACCAACTACTTTATGGCTTAGATGTCATATATCACAACAACATCTGGTTATTCCTATCCCGTCCATCCCTAACTGGTAACGATACTCACCATGTAGCCGAATATCTACGGCTCGTCCATTAGCTACGCCAACTTCGGCCTCGCCTTAGGTGCCGACTCACCCCCCGTCAAACAATGTCGCGGGGGAAACCTTGGGTTTTCGACGTGGTTGATTCTCACAACCATTACGCTACTCATTCCGGCATTCTCACTTGAGATCACTCCAGCCCAACCCTCACGGAGGACCTTCACTGTTCTCTCAACGCTCCCCTACCGTCCGATGAAACATCGGACCTGTATCTTCGGTAGAATACTTAGCCTCGGTAAATTTTTCGCGCCAAACTTCCAGTATTCGACCAGTGAGCTGTTACGCTTTCTTTAAAGGATGGCTGCTTCTGAGCCAACCTCCTGGTTGTCTGAGAAATTCGACTTCGTTCAACACTTAGTATTCATTTAGAGACCTTAGACGACAGTCTGGGTTGTTTCCCTTTAGAGCGGCCCGCTTAGCCGGGTCGTTCTGACTCCTCCGCCCAAATACCAGAATTCGGAGTTTGATTGAGAGCAACAGCTTGCGCTGCTACACCCATCCAGTGCTCTACCTCTGGTAATCATTAGCGGAAGGCTATACCTATATATATTTCGGGGAGAGCCAGCTATCTCCTGGTTCGATTGGCATATTACCCCTAACCACAAGTCATCTCACAGATTTGTAACTCTGACGAGTGCGGGCCTCCTCCCCGATTTCTCGGGGGATCACCCTGCTCATGGTTAGCTCACCAGGTTTCGGGTCTTCCATCCAGTACTAATCGCGCTGTTAACACTCGGTTTCCCTGCGCCTCCTCCCGATTTAATCGGGATTAAGCTTGCACTGAACGAAAACTCGCCGGATCATTCTTCAATAGGCACGATATCATCCCGAGCCTTGCGGCCGAGGGACTCTATCTGCTTGATAGCAGACAATTTCAGGTTCTATTTCACTCGGGTTTTGCCCGTTCTTTTCGCCTTTCCCTCACGGTACTAGTTCACTATCGGTATGCTAGAGTATTTAGTCTTGGAGTGTGGTCACCCCGGATTCCCACAGAGTATGTGCTCCATGGTACTTGGGAATCTGGCTAAGGTGCATACAAATTTTACTTACACGACTGTCACGCTCTTTGGTCTGCCTTTCCAGACAGTTCAATTATCTGTACACAATCCCATATTGCCAGTCCCGCAACCCTCCGGTGTTACACCGGAGTTTAGACTGTTCCGCTTTCGCTCGCCGCTACTTACGGAATCTCTGTAATTTCTTTTCCTGCCCCTACTTAGATGTTTCAGTTCGAGGCGTTCCCCGCTCACGCTTGCGCGCGGCTCCCCGGCTTACACCGGGGGGGTTTCCCCATTCGGACACCGCCGGATCACAGCTTCGTGGCAGCTCCCCGACGTCTATCGCGACCATGTACGTCCTTCTTCGGCTCCAGCATCCTAGGCATCCATCGTCTGCTTTAATGTATATTAATGCGGCTCTACTACTTAATTCTCTTCACTTTTCAAGGTGCTAGAAAACCTAGCTAAAGGTTCGTCTCGGCCTCCCCAAAGGGACGCCGGGACCAGCCTTCAGCCTCATCTGGTGGACCCGAGCGGGCTCGAACCGCTTATCTTCTCATTGCAAATGAGATGTTCTACCAGGTGAACTACGGGCCCATTAAAAAAGCCCCGTTTCCGGAGCTGCGCTCTTTGCTTAGCCCACCGCGGTCACCCCGCAATGGTCATTTTTATTTTAGAAAGCAAAGTCATCATGAATAAGCGAGCCTCGAAAGGTAAGTCCGATAATAGCCTATGGGCAGGTACCTGTCAAGCCCAAAGCTAATTCTCCGCCCCACGCGCACGGCTCATATTTTCTCCCCTGCGACGGGCTGCTGGTTTGGGACGACCAGGATAACTTCCCCGACCTTCACTTTCAATCCTTTTTCTTCGTACAGCCCTCACCATCAATTCGAAAACCCTAGCCACACACAATCTCTCAAACAAGTCCGCATCTGGCTCTAAATCATACCCATTTAGTCTATTCCTGGCTTCATTTCCAATTTTCTCCGCCTCCAAACTGAGTTCTTTCATTTCCTTCTCTTTCATTCTCCCCAGAACTCTCCTCGGCTGTTTTACTATCCACCAAATACCCATGACGCGAATTATAAGCCCGTTCCCACAAACCTTCAACTATTTTTATAGTATAATTAGCTTCACTTGCGTGCTTAGTTCAGTGGTAGAACGCATTCCTGATAAGAATGAGGTCCATGGTTCGATTCCATGAGCACGCACAGTTTTGGAGAAAAAGGATCGTTGGGGATGGCGCTCACCGCGCCATCAGTTT
>CAYHGA010000007.1:4973-45822 GCA_964356225.1 uncultured Gammaproteobacteria bacterium | reverse complement strand
TACTGTTGCGAATCATCAACCATTTTGATTTTTGATTGTCTTGTATTTTTTTCATCTTGGTTATGTTTATACCATATAACCAAATAATATCCTTCGCGGGCTCAGGACTATAGCCCGAAGTCAAGTATTAATTTAGGTGAAAATTTGTCCCCGGCTATATAGGAGTACAATATAAATATGTCCGGAGGGTCACATGAAGTGGTCAGAGCTCAAGTGGAGTTGGTTGGCGAACCTCGGAAAAGGAAAGTCGCTCCTGGCACTAGCGTTTCTCTTGAGCGTACTTCCAGAATCGTAATTGGCCTAAATGAAACGACTGGTATGATGATGGCGATAGCTGCGGCGGACGCTCCCATAGTCGTTTCCGATTTGCCCCATATCTCTTTGGAAACAGACCAACGAAACATTGATCTGGCAGAAATGGGAAGGCCCAGTGTTGTCTCGGTCCGCAAGGATGGGACTACCACGACCGGAGTGAGAACTCAGGTTCAATTTGAGGCACGGGGAGCCAAACCTGGATTTAGAATGCCCAAGTGGGGTGGTTTTTCCTCCGCACAGGAAGCAGGGCGGATCGCTGCTATCCGTAAATCCCGGCAAGGCTGATTTGCCACTTTCACTTTTTGCGGTGTCCAAAAAGTGAACCGAAAAAGGACACTGCCATGATCTCACTAAAAATTCGTCGCTTAATGGAATAAGATCCCGCATTCTGCGGGATGCTGCACATCCCAAGTATGGTAGATTCGCTCGAATTTTCTTTACGTTCGCTATGGCAGATTGGTTCGGCTGTTCATTCTCTGCGATGCTATTTGCTGGGCTGCCTGCATGGTCGGCGGAGGAAAGAAAGAGTGCTTCCGCTTTGGGTTATCGGGTTATTTGAAATAATTCATTTATTCTGACAAATAATGGTTCAAAGTTCTTGAAATCATCTATAGATAAATCAAGAGCCTTTTGCCATATTTTAGATTTTTTACTTTCATTTATTTTTATATATTCTGTGTGACCAGTCGTATTTTCCTTGGAAGCAAAGCCATTTTTTAGTAAAAAGTTATCAGGGAGTAGATTTTCTATCTCTACAAAACTAGGGAAATGCAAATCTGCGAGGCTTTCTAAACGATCAGGAACCGGTACAAGCAATGTATAAAAAGTGTTATGGTCATTTCTTTTTTTATAGATACCGATTTTTTTGTCGCCAAGTGGTTCCGATTTCCAATAAGTTTCATTTTTGAGACACTTAAACTGTTCTATGCCTATCTCGTCAAAGTCAAAAAGCCCAATTACCTTTTTGTCACTAAAATACTGAATGTTTTTTTGTCTCAAAAAACCTGCAAGATTAGAAGCACCTTCAGCTTTATAAATTAGAAAGTTGCATTCTTTGTTAAAAACTTCCTCAAAATTATCTTTTGAGTGATTCTTTTTAAATAACTTTAACCATGCGATCTTATAAAGCTGATCGTATGTATCCTCAACAAACACCAGAGGTTTCGCAGCCTGTTCTACTATTTGCCTAAGTGTTACGTTTTCTCTTTGAAGCTTCGTGCTTTCGTCAAGAAATTGATCCTCCCTTTTTTTTATTTCTTTTGAATGTTTTGCTATAAGATATGATTGTCCTAAATCATCGTCTAAGATTGATTTTTGGGTTGCAAATTCAAATTCATTTTTATCAACATCAAATAAAAATATTTGGGAATATTCCCCATAAATCCTATCATTAATTTTTCTCACATGATATAAATTGGCTTTTCTCTCTTCCTTACTAATTTCTGACCCATCATATAACTGAAGAAATTCTTCAGAATGGGTGGTAATGAATATTTGCTTATTCTTTGAGAAGTTATTTCTAAAATAAGAAGCTAGCTCTTGTTGATTTTTATACTCTGCTGAATTTTCAGGCTCTTCAAATCCCCACAAAAAATATTTCTTTTCAGAATCAATACTGGAAAGAAAATCTAATATCTTTGGTACGAATTTGGCCTGGATACCATCTCCACGCAGTTTTAATGAAATTGATTTATTTAAACCAGTACCAACATCAAATCCTTCAAAAAATTCTCTGAGGTTTTTTCCTATTTTAAATTCAGAATCTAAAAAGTTAACAGAACTTATTAAATTGGTAGAGTAAGCATTAATTTCTACCTCTAGTGCCTTTATTGCGCGAGTCAACTTGCTTTCGCCTTTTTTAAGTTCGTCTATTTCATTTAATCTTTTCTCTCTCCACTTTTTGTCTTTTAAATTTTCTTTGAGAACATGTTTTTCTGTCTTATTTTCTAAAGTTTTTTTCCAATTTTTAATTTTATTTTTTTCTCTATCTAATTTTTCAATTTTTTCATCTTCGTTGTTCTTTACTCGTGTTATTACACGACCAAAAAGCTGAGAGAAAAAATGGGTATCTCGAATTGCGGGTACATACTCAAAAGAAATACTCTTATTTAGAAAGCCTGAAAATTTAACGCGATAGTTCCACTCTCTCTTTTTGGCATTTTCTTTGTCTGTCTCTGATGAGTCTTTCGTAGAAAATAACTCTTTAATCTTTTCATTGTTTTCAGATCTAGAGTCAATTTTTATTTCTCCGTCTTTTCCTTTTAAGAAAAAGGTATATAAATAATTTCTAAAACCATTTCTATTATAAAATTTTGAAATTTTAAAATGCTCCGGTAAAAACTTGTCTCTTTCGCTATCTTTTGATAAATCAAAACTTATACCTATCTCTATAACCCTATGACTCGAATCTTTTTCACTTACAAAAAAATCCCTATCAAATTCAAGTGGGACTTTTGATGAAATTTCATCATTAAAAAACAAATTTAAGGCTCTTAGAATATTAGATTTGCCAGAATCATTTGCACCTGAAAATATATTGAGGCTTGTCAGGCTTTCTATGTTTACTTCATAGGGTTTTGGTGTGCCTAAAAAAGATCGAAAATGTTTTATCTCTATTTTCTCAATGATTTTCATATAATTTTGTTAACCTCTGCAAAAATTGCTTTAGTTTCATCATCCAGTTGTTTTATTTTCATTAAAATATCTTTCGGGTTGCGGTGGTTTACTTCTTTCTCTCCACTGTGAGGATTGTAGGTGTTGGCGGAGAGGATGTATTCGTTTTCGACGATGTCTTTGATGGGTGTGAGCCAGGAAAAAGGCTTTTCAGATTTGCTTTGTTTCATAACAATTTCAATTTCCTCCGGCGTGCCTGCCCGCCCGTATCCGTCTGCTGACGGAGAGGGAGGGAGGCCGTAGAGTTTATAAAGTTGTAAATATTTCTTACAAAGTCGATTCATAAGACTGGTTTATTAGTCCAAACAAGTAATCGGTATCCGATTCTGGCGTAAATTTAACCAAACCCCTATAGCCCCATTTATTGCTTGTTACGTCTTTGACGAGCTTTTTAGTATCGGCAGAATATTTTGGGTCGCGTAAAAGCACTTGAATCCAAATTGGCCGAAATTCAAAACGAACAAAACTTTTTGTTGTGCGGTAGGTAACTCCGCTTTTCTGTGCTTCCTTTTCCTCACTCTCCGGTAATTGCAGTATTTTCTCTCTTAAAACTTTAAATTTTTTCTGCATCTGCTCGGACGTGATATTAAGGTGATAGTTGAGGTTGTACTCCACTCCTTTATCCCTAGTAACCCTTTTCCTTAACGACTTTAGTTCTGGAGGCGTATAGATACTTTCAAGATGAAGAATATCTGGCTCGTAATAGTGGTAGGACAAAAGTTCTATGTGTTTTTCTTGCTCGACTGCGCCCTGAACATAACGACCGAAGCCTTGTGCAACAAGGATTATTCTTGGTTGGTCCCAATTTACCTTGATATTCTTATCCAGCTTTTTATCTACCAAAAGCTCAAAGTGTTTTCTGTTTTTGATAAGCCAGTTGTAATAAAATAATCCTTGAGCTAATACTTCCTCATTTTCTTTCCACTTATACTCAATGATAACCGGAGAATTATTTTCGTCTAAGCCTAAGGTGTCTATCCGTCCCTCTTGAATGAGATACTCTTTCTCAATAAAACGAATTCCAAAAAGTTCCTCAAGGTTATCAGTAAAAAAATCTCGCAAAGAGAACTCATCCCCGAACCCATCGTCTTTAATTCGAGATTTAATAACTTTGTTTTTGATTATTCTGAAAATGGCCATGTTATTTTTTTCTCCTTCGTGTTTGTCTCAGTGCGCTTCCGGCAACTGATTTTTCATGCTTTCTTTTTAAATCCTTTTTTAATAATCTAGAAGCTAGCTTTGATACTCGTTTACTAGTTACTGCCATTTTTATCACCTCCTCCTAGTTTTTTTATTATTGTTATAACTTTGCCATTTATAAAAAAATTGTCTTCGGAACTAATAACTATTGGGGGGTAATCTCTAGTTGATTCAGATAATAAGTAAATAAGTTGGTTTTGTTTGTCAAAGTAAAACTTTTTAATGTTTGCCGCTCCTTCAATAATTGACACAACATTATTACCATTGCTCGGTTGAGTTGCAGTCCGGTCTACAACTATGTAGTCTCCATCCTCAATTGGGGTTTTAGCCTTATTCATAGAATCTCCAACGACTTTGAGAGCAAACAGGTCTTTATGTCTTTTGGTTGGAATAATACTCGATGACACTTTCAAAAAACCTTCCAGATTTTCCTCCGCCAGTCTGGTGGGTTCGCCACAGTTAGCAGATCCCAAAATGGGTATGTTTAATAGTTTTGAACCAATTGCTTGACCCTTCAAGATTGGTTGGTAACTTCTGTTCAGAAGACCATTTTTGACTAACTGATTAAGGTGGTGCTTGATTAACTGAGGATGTTGAAGTTCTATCAAGCTCCCAATTTTCCGAAGTGTTAATCCTTTCAGTCTTATATGATGGGCTGTCTCTAGTAGTCTTTTTTGAATTTCATGCATGAGGTATATTTTAACCTGTCTATGCTAATTCGTCAAGTTAGGTTTAATTCTTGACAAAAATCGTTTGTTATGCCATAAATAGTGCTGTTATGAAAACCTAAGTTGGCGAACAGATAACACCTGCCTTTTCTAATTGTCAACACAGGCGAAAGCCTGCCTTTTTGTTTTTGAAAGGAGGTGATGAAAATGATACGCTTTGAAATTTATCTTAGTCCAAACGATCAGCTGTATCACTGGAGGCTGGTCGCTGCAAATGGCGAGATCGTCTGCTGGGGCGAGGGATACTCGTCTAGGCAAAATGCTTTAGATGCGGTAAATTGGGTCAAAAGAAATGGGCCTATGGCTCCTGTGAGATAATTTACTGATTTTTGTAGGGGAAGGGTTCGCGCTTTTCCCCTACATTTTATTTTCCAGATTTGGTTCGGTTATCTTGCTTACATAACATCTGGAAATTTTCGCTATTTGTTTTTCTGCCGAATTCTTCCTGCCGCTTATGCATTCAGATGACATGTGGACCATTACCGATTTCCTTTTGCTCGATTGTGTGTCTTGCATAGCATCTGACAATTCTTTGCCGAAGTAGCACCGCCTTTGCTCCAAGCTGCTACATGATCGGCGTCCATTTCAGCAAAACTCCAAATCTTATCCTTGTTCGCATCATGCCCGATAACACAGTGAGGACAATTTGATTCTTCTTTTTTCTTTGCTTTAGTGGTTTGTGATTCGTAAGTAGATCTCTTAATCGCTTCATCAAAAACTCTAACCTCGAGCAATTTCGTGTCGACTGAACCGCCGAGAATATACTCAAAAATACCTTTACGATTTTTGACATATGGGTCACCATAAAGCTTTTGTATCTCGGAAGATATTTTAGTAGGGTCATAGGCCTTCTTGTGATACTGTTCGTACAGTCGTCCCCACTCTAGTCCGCGCATTTCACCCTCCACATCTGTAAATACAGTGGAAACCCAGTCGATTACACTATTGAAATATGTTTCTAACTCGGTAATATTCTTGTTGTAACGGTGGCGACTCATATAATCGCCAATATCTCCTTTGCTTACCCAGTCTAGCGCTCGTTCCAAAAACTCCTGCCGATTGGCACTACCTGATATATACGCACCCCATTTTTGAATATTGGAGTTTTGACTATTGCTGAACTCTTCTTTGCCGAGTGTCACAAATGGGCCCGAATATACGGCGTTGAGCAACTCCTGATTATTGAGAGGAACCCCCGCGATATTAATTGTCCTAAACCACTCTTTTATCTCGCTTTCTTTACCTTCGCATTCATAAATGAGCAATTTCGCAGCCAAAATTTTAGCCTGTTTGTCTGCTGCAATACCGCTAAAATATTGCTCCATACTGTTTTCGTCTTTGACAGCAAATTTGTTGGTAACAAACCGTCCGATACTGGTGATGCGTTGTTGTCCGTCCAAAACTTCCAGCACATCGTCGCTGACTTTGTTGAAATAAATCAATCCGAGTGGATAGTCTTTGAGGATTGATTCGATGACGGCTACTTCTTTTTTACCGCCGTCGGAAGCATATATATAGTTACGCTGATATTCCGGCTGAATGGTGAGCTTACCAGACAAGCCGAACAGACCCTTGCCTTCGAGCTCGTTATAGACAAACCCTTCGCAGATCTCTTTTACGGTAATGTTGGTTTTTAAAGTTGTCTTCATGTTGTTTTCTTCTTATGTTTGATAAGTAATCTTTGATAAACTTTTTCTAGTAAACCATTCTCAATAACTACTCCGCTTGCATTCAAATCATACGTTCCTTTTTTCCCAAACTTATCTAAATACGCCTGTTTGCATTCTGCTGTCGTATATGCTTTTGATTTCATTTTATACAGATCTTCATTTTCACACATTCCAACAATTTCAAACTGCTCGGGTGAGTATTTGTCGAGAAAACTAATCGGCACACCCATCACACCATCATAATCGCTCGGGATGTGTTTGACCAATGGAACCTCTACCGCATTGTAATTGTCGTATTTTTCAAACGGCTTTTTTGTGCCAAATTTTATAATATCTGTTTCGGCCATAAGCGGTAACGGCTTATGGCGTCGACCATGGTCAATATTGGTAAACCAGCATGAATTTCCCAACCTTGTGTAATCACCCACATATCCGAGTCGAGCGGCTTTTTCTCTATCTTTTTCAGCAACTTTCGCACCTTTTGGAACCGCGAAAACCATGTCACTACCATTTCCAGTCGCTCCTAACCAGACTTTATTTTCCTTAATAAGCGAAAAGACTTCCTTGTATGTAATGGCATTCATATTGCCTATTATTACAAATTGCTTGTTGGCTTCAATAATCCATGCCAAAAACGGACGGAATAACGAAAACGGCGGATTGGTTATTATGATATCTGCTTCGTCGCGCAATTTTTTGATCTCATCACTTTTAAAGTCGCCATCACCCATTAGGTAGTGCCACTCCAGATCATCAACATCTACCTTGCCGTCGCTGGTTTTGTCACGGGTCAATGTAAAAATCTTGCCGTTTTTTGCTGTTTTGGTTTTGTCGTATTGTGGACTGTCTTTTTCAAACAGGGTGGCCTGATAGCCCGACTTATAATTTTTACTATCCTCAGCATAGCTGGTGCTGATAAGCTTCTTTAGTCCAAACTCCTCAAATTTTTGGGCAAAAAACTTAGTGAAGTTGCTCCACTCTGGGTCGTCACATGGTAAAAAAACCGTTTTGTTTCGAAACACATCGGGGTTGTATTCTATATACGCCGTGATTTCTTTCTCAATATCGTGATATTGTGTATAAAACTCGTCGTTCTTTGCATTTTTTGCACTACTTAGATTGCTGTTTGCCATAAATTTATTTCCCTCTTTCTATGTCAGTCTGCTGTTGCATCCATGCATCTCCAGCCGCCTCAATTTCTTTCTCTGTTGGCTCGCCTTCGTCCATTCTTCTTCGTCTATCATCTAAAATTTCGTCTTCAAACTCAAAATATAGCGTCCCTTGCGGTCGTCTTTGATAACCCAACAATTCCATAGCAAAACTAGACAAGCTATTCACCTTGCCGTTGATTTTTATTTTGTCGTTTTCTACTACTTCGGCAATGATATTTGAATCTCTTGTGAAAGTTAGCTTTGATCCGACAGGTATTCCATATTTTGCAAAATGAAATCTTGAGCGTCTTTCTTTGACTTCATCAACTTCTTTTTCTTGCTCTGGGGTTAATCCGCTATCAATCTTGGTTTCTCTAATTTCTACTCGTTTTAATGCAAGCGCCGCATATTCTGGGTTCATCTTAAAAAATTCTCGACTATCTCGCGCTCGACGATCGGCAAAAATAGAATGAAGCCATTTTTCTTCTTTCTCTGCGTCTTCTACTGTTGCGGCATAATAAACCTCAAACGGAAGTGGTACACCCGTTCGGTCTAATTGCCTGAGTCTTTCTTTAACATCGCCGTGAGTAAAACCAATTTTTACATACTCCGGCATTGATTCGTTTTTTAAAATATAGACAATTTGATTCATAAAATTATTTCAATAAATCTTCCATAGATACGCCAAGTGCTTTGGCGATTTTGGCAATCATCTGAACGCCCGGCTTTTTTACAAAATCACCCTCAATTTTTGCGAGGGTTGAGTATTTAAGTCCGGCGTTCCTTGCCAAGTCGTCTTGGCTTAGTCCCTGTTTCGTCCTTAGCCTTTTGATGTTTTGTCCGATAGTTGCCATAGTATCCTAATTTTGATAGTATAAAGTTATAGTATATACTTATCTACAATCCTATGATATCAAAAAATATTACTTCCGTAAATAACTACTTTCTCTACGCCCGCAAAAGCACCGATGTTGAAGACAAACAAGTCCGGTCTATTGATGACCAACTTGCTGTCTTGCGCGCGTTAGCGAAAACGGAAGGGTTAAATATCATTGAAGAATTTATTGAAAAGCAGTCGGCTAAAATGCCCGGCCGCCCAATCTTCAACGAGATGATGAAACGGATAGAGAAAGGCGAAGCGCAGAGCATTATTTGCTGGAAACTTGACCGCTTGGCGCGCAATCCGGTGGACGGCGGACAAATTAGCTGGATGTTACAGCGCGGCATAATCCAACACATCCAAACGCACGACAGAAGCTATCGCCCCAACGACAATGTTTTGATGATGAGCGTAGAGTTCGGAATGGCCAATCAATATATTCTTGACTTGAGCACCAACACCAAACGCGGCCTCTACGAGAAAGTGAAGCGCGGCGAGTATCCAAATATCGCACCCATCGGCTATATAAACGATGTGCGTATCAAACAAATTGTCGTTGACCGCAAGAAAGCGAAAATAGTGAAAGAGGCCTTTGAGTTATATTCTCGCGGACAATCGCGACTGGAGGATATTTCCGAGCTTTTCCTAAAGCACGGCGTGAGGTCTAAAGAAGGCAACCGCCTCCACTCCACCCGTATTGTGAGAATCCTAACCAATCCTCTGTATTGCGGCCTCTTTCGCTACGGCGGAGAAATGTATGAGGGCAAGCACGAAACCATTATCACCAAACAACTTTTTGACCGCGTTCAAGAGGTCTTGCGATTGCGGGGCAAGCCGGAAAGAACCGGCAACAATCCTCAAGCCCTCTGTGGACTGCTCCGGTGCGCGACTTGCGGAATGATGGTAACTGCCGAGCAAAAGACGAAACATCAGAAAAACGGCAATGTTCATCACTACACCTATTATCGCTGTTCCAAGAAATCCAAAGTGATGAAATGCTCCGAACCTTGTATCCGCGAGGAGGAGCTTGACCGGCAGTTGTCTGCGCTTATCAAAAACTATGCCTTGCCTTCTGAATGGGCGGCAGAGCTATCCAAAATGGCCGACAAGGACGAACAGGAAGCCGCCCAATCATCGGCAGTCCTCATACAAGAAGCGAGAACCGAGATACAGGCCATCTCTCAAAAACTCCAACGCCTTCTTGACGCCTATCTTGACCAAGATATTGAGCGGGAAATCTACCGCTCGGAGAAGGCGGAGCTTCTCTCCCGCAAGAAGTCGTTGGAGGAGAAAATGAGCCAAGTCGCAAAAGGGGTATCCGTTTGGATAGAACCTCTACGCGAATGGATAAAAGACGCACAAAACATAGACCAAATCGTTTCTTCCCCCTCGTTAAATCTTAAAAAGGTTACGGCTCTAAAAATTTTCGGATTGAACCTGACACTCCACGCGCGCGAAGCGCGCGGCGTTGCGGAAACACAATGGGCTTCCATTGCGGAAGCCCATTGTGAAATAGAAAAAATTCCTCTTAATCTTCTTATGGTGCCTCCGGAGGGAATCGAACCCCCATCAATAGTTCCGAAGACTATTGCTTTATCCATTAAGCTACGGAGGCAAGTCGCTTCGGAGCGGGTAAGGGGAATCGGACCCCTGTATTCAGTTTGGAAAACTGATGTACTACCATTGTACTATACCCGCAAATTCTTCTGGAGCGGCTAAGGGGAATCGAACCCCTGTCATCTCCTTGGCAAGGAGAAGTTCTACCATTGAACCATAGCCGCGCTGTGCCGAGGTGAGGAATCGAACCTCAATTTGACGCTCTTCAGGCGCCCGCCGTGACCAACTTGGCTACCTCGGCAAGTAAGACTATTATATAATACCTTACGTGCCCAGATGGCGGAATTGGCAGACGCGCTGGCTTCAGGAGCCAGTGACCGCAAGGTCATGGGAGTCCGAGTCTCCCTTTGGGCACTTCATAAAACGGGCGGATGGCGAAACTGGTAGACGCGCAGCCTTGAGGAGGCTGTGACCGCAAGGTCGTGGAGGTTCAAATCCTCTTTCGCCCACATTGGACGATTAGCTCAGTTGGCTAGAGCGCCTCATTTACACTGAGGAAGTCGGGGGTTCAAATCCCTCATCGTCCACCAAACCCCGTAGTATATAATATATGGTATACTATGTACTATGATGACAGATACAAAAATCAGAATACTGGGGTATATCAAGACTAATGGTCAGGCCAGAGTCAGAGATTTGGTCGAACATTTGGGGATAGGTAAAGTGGCTTTACACAGACAACTCAAATCGCTAGTTGAATCCGGCAAACTGGCCAAGTCTGGATCTGCCCCCAAAGTGTTTTATACTCAAGCATCCGGTTCAACTGGGGAAACCCAAGAAACAAATGTTTTACTGGATAAATATTTTGCGTACGTTGATCCCATTGGTCGGTTTGTCACCGGAATTTCCGGATTTAGAACTTGGCTCTCTAATGTTAGTAAATCGGATCAGGAAAACAGTAGCTTACCCGGGAAAAATTAGAGTCGCCCAAAAAACTTTAGGAAAATTGGAAGAAAGAGTCAGAAATGCCAAGGAAACCATCTTTGTGGATAAAATTAATTCTAGGTTTAATAATCTATTATTAATTGACGATGCGGTAGGATCGGCAGCTACTTTGAACGAAACTGCCAAAAAAATAAAACATCTGGGTATTGCCCAAAAGGTTTATGGGTTTGCGGTTGTTGGCAGTCTCAAGGGATTTGAAGTTATTCGGGAGGTTTAAATGATAAAATAAACAGCAGCCGGGGTGGCGAAATGGTATACGCAGGGGCCTTAAGAGCCCCCGAGAGCAATCTTATGCGGGTTCGACTCCCGCCCCCGGCACAAATGCTGCCCAGAAAAGTCTTCGACACGGATTGTTTTGTTTGGGGTGAACTTTTGTTAACGTCGGGGATGCATGGGAACGAAATCCAGGTTGCCAGAGTATTAAAAAAATATATTGAACTAAATTATCAAAAGCTGGCTCTGCTAAAATAGGATACATTCGGAGACTAGTTCATCGGTAGAACGCCCGGTTTGGGACCGGGAGGTGCAGGGTTCAATTCCCTGGTCTCCGACTAGGTAGGAAAGTACGCTCTTTTAAGAGGGTGACAAATGGCTCTTTGAGCCGAAAATCAGTCACTTTCTCTTCATCTACTCGACTCTATTCTACTACAAAAAGCGACCCCCTTTAAGGCTAACCTAAAACTATAAGGTGTTAAAATATGTTCAATGGATGTCTCGGTAATTATCATCACCAAAAACCAGAAAGAATTATTAGTAAGGACAATTTCCACTTTGAAACAACAAACTTTCAAAGGAAAATATGAAATTATTGTTGTTGATTCTGGGTCGACAGATGGAGCAAAAGAATATTGCAGAAGCCAAAAAGTCAAACTGGTAAATATTCCTTCGCAAAATTTTAACTATGCCAACGCCTTGAATAAAGGTGCTCGTGTGGCAGAGGGAAGATATTTGGTTCGTTTGTCAGGAGACTGTATCCCTCAAGGAAAAAACTTTTTAGCTGAATTAACCATGCCTTTTAACGACTTTAAAGTTGGTGGCACATTTGGAAAGTATGTCATTAGTGGCAGAAAGGGTTACACGTACCCCGATTATTGGCCGCCCTCAAGGTTCCCTAAAAAATTAACAAGATATTCTATCAAACCATTCTTGTTTATGGGCGCAGGGGTTCTGAACTTTAGTTTGGGAAAGAATGTTTATGAGTTTGCTGGTGGTTGTTGTGCTGTCAGAAAGAGTACATGGGAAAAACGACCTTTTAACGAAAGGCTTTTGGCTGGTGAAGATGCAGAATATTCTTGGTTCTTACACCTTATTGGGTACGACATTGTTTATAATCCCAAAGCGGTAGCTCTGCATGAACACAAAAAGGACTTAGGAAAAACCCTAAGAACATATCCTGGTTTTAATAAATGGAACTGGATTTTCAACCAAAATATAAGGGTTTATTGGTTGAAAAGAATATTCCTTGGCGAAGACCCCTACAAAAAGTTTCATCTTCCTAAATAGTGTTCAATCGTTACTTCCCTAACTTGCTTCTTCTGCCCCTTTCCTGCAAAATCAAGCTATGAACCGGGTTTTGTGGCCCTTGTCGTTTGCAGTAGGGGTTCCTTGCACTCTCCTGGCTGCTATTCTTCTCTTTCTCACCTTCTCAAGCCATCCCACGGGCCTGCCTGCCGATAGGCGGGTTTTATCTGCTGTCTATGAACCATACACCCCATCCGGTTCTGCCATCAGCCTGGCTGTTTTTGCCGCAGATGCCCGCACCGCCATCTTAACTAAATATCTTTCCCGCTACAAATCTCCCCTCCTTCCTTTCGCAGACCGCCTGGTTGCCCTTGCCGACCAATATTCGTTGGATTACCGGCTTTTGGTCGCCATCGCCCAACAGGAATCCAATCTCTGTAAAAGAACCATTCCCTCTTCTCACAATTGCTGGGGATACGGCATTTATGGAGACAAAGTCACCAAATTTGATTCATACGAACAGGCTATGGAAACCGTCGCCCGGGGTTTAAAAACCAATTACATCGACAAAGGTCTCACCAGTCCGGAAGAGATTATGACTAAATATACCCCTCCTTCCGTAGAAATTGGCGGAGCCTGGGCCAAGGGTATTAATCAGTTTTTAGATGAAATCGAACAATAATTACTACGATGATCCGGAATTCTCTTACCTTAATTATTGGCAGGGGAGAGGGTACGAACACGCCGCCGAAGTCCTGGCCATCCGCCGCTTGCTGGGAAAACGGCATTTTTCTTCAGGAGTAGATATAGGCGGAGGCTACGGCCGTCTGGCCCCCACTCTGCTCCAATTCTGTAATCAGCTAACCATCGTCGAACCCTCTTCAAAACAACGCCAACAATCATTAAAAATTAAAAATTTAAAATTAAAAATTTCGGAGGGTACTTCGGATTCCACCGGCCTTCCGGATTCAAGTTCAGATTTTGTATCCATCATCCGCGTCATGCATCACCTGCCAGACCCCCGGCCCACTCTCAAGGAAATTCACCGCCTCCTCAAGCCTGGAGGGTTCCTCCTCCTTGAATTCGCCAATTCCCTGAATATAAAATCCAAAATTGCCGGCTTTTTCTCCGGTCAACCTATTTCCTCTCTGCCTCTTGAGCGCCGCCGCCCCTCCAACATCCGCCGGGGGACTATTCCCTTCGTTAATCATCATCCCCAGTCCATTTTAAAAGCTCTGTCACTTTGTCACTTTGTCCCTCTTAAAACTCTTTCCGTCTCCAATTTCCGTTCCCCATTTCTCAAAAAAATCCTGCCCCTCCCCCTACTTTTAATCCTGGAGTCCATCGCCCAAATTACACTTTCCAGGCTCTATTTCGGGCCGAGTATTTTCGTGCTGGCCCGCAAAGTTGACAAACCAGAAAACCTATAGTACACTTATCCACAGGTCCTACGGTTCGGCTTAACAGTCGTACGGTAGGATTCTTAAAAAAGCCTCGGCATCGGGCAGGAGCCGGGGCTTTTTTAATGGAACATAGACAATCCCTAAATGCTACAATTTAGCCATGCGGCGGTGGCGAAATGGCAGACGCGCTGGCTTTAGGAGCCAGTGACCGCAAGGTCGTGTGGGTTCAACTCCCTCTCGCCGCACCATGCTACAATAAATCAATGCTGCCCGTGATTTTGGCCACCACACTTTTTACTCTCGGATCCGATTACCGCGCCGCCTACCAGCAGTTTCAGCTGTCCAAAAACCAATTTCAGCAATACAAAACCGAATCCACCCGGCTTATGGCTATCGCCGACACCCGCCAGGTTTTATCCGCCCGCAATCTTTTGTGGAAAACTTACTTGCTCTCTCTACGCAACCAACTGGCCACGGACACTAATATTGCCGATTATCCCCAAACCACTGTTTACTTAAACCTCGAAACAGAACTTAATTATCTTAATTCTCTTAATTTTTTCAGCATAACCTCTCTCTCCCAAGCCAAACAATCATCCCTTACCTGGGAATCCCGCTTATTCAATTCCGATCGGTTGGCCGCATCCGCCCGCACCCAAATTCTCTCTCACCGGGAGAACCAGCTGGCTTTACGCCTTCAGCCCTTTATCGACCAAGCCTCGCCTTCATCCACTTTAGACCTGGCCAAACAAAAAATGGCCCAGTTCAGCAACACTGCAGATCTCCAAAAAAGGTACCAGTTATTACTTGACGCCGCCAACATTCTTCTTCAGCTGCCATGAAATACCCCCGCTTTATCTGGATAGTTTTACCCGTCTTAGTTTTCGCCGCTTTACTCGTCTTCTTCATCCTCCGCCTTCCCCCTCCTCATTCCGCCGCTGTCACGGCCTCTCCGTCTCCAACCCCCGGCTCTCTACCCGCCACCCTCAATTCTTCACCCTCCGGACTCCAGCTCGTCGTCAACGACATCCGCTCTTTCCGCCTGGATGACCCCGAATTAGCCGCACCTTCCTTCTCCCGTTCCTTAGATATTCCGGAAGATTAGGCCAAAAGAAAAACCCAGGCCTTGCGACCCGGGTTCTTCACAGAATTTGTCTTGCGACTCATTCCGACCTTCTTGCGAAAGTACAAGCATATTACTAGATCACTTTCTGTCTGTCAAGACCCAAATGTCAAGCGGATTAAGGAGAAGTGGCGTCTAATTTCATATGGAAAGGCCAGGTCCTCTCATTCGTTTCTGGAGAAATCGCGAGTCGTTACTCCGGCTGGTCGGAGAAGTTTGTCCCGGTTGCCGGGAAAAAATTTTTCCTCCCCGCGATATCTGCCCCTACTGCCACCAACCAACCAAAATCATCCCACCCACGCCAACTTTACCTTCCTCTTTCTCTCCTAGTCACTGAAGACACTACCTCATTATCTCCTTTCTCTAACCCCAATCTTACCACCAGAGAAATAGCTCCCTTATTACCTCTCGAAAGCTCATTCCAGGTTATACCACTAACTTCACCTCTATCCACTCTCAAAGAACGTATTCCCCCGTCCCCGTCAAGATCCGCAATATACATGTGTGGTTCCGCCGACAAAACCCCCTGTTCAACCAATTTATCTTCTCTCCCTTTTAGATAATACACTCTCTCGTCTCCTGAATTTTCGGCTTCTCCAATCAAGTCAATCGCAACCAAACCTTCCATCGCACCAGATACCCTAAACTTAACACCCGGATCTCCCACTCCCAATTCCTTATAAATCTGCTCGCTCGTCAGACACTCTCCTTCATCCGTAGCCTGCCCCAACATAACCATTAAAGCCGGTATCAATTTCATGCCTGGATCCTACACCTCACCCCCCCCGCTTGTCAATTAAGCTTCATGCGTATATACTGTACCCCACATGAATCGCAATAGCCTGATTGTCGCCGTTGTCAT
This sequence comes from uncultured Gammaproteobacteria bacterium, assembly GCA_964356225.1. Classification (GTDB taxonomy): domain Bacteria; phylum Patescibacteriota; class Microgenomatia; order CAZETR01; family Amesbacteraceae; genus GWC2-45-19. The sequence goes on along the minus strand of CAYHGA010000007.1, from coordinate 29,794 downwards.
CATCGCTGGCATCATCATAGGACTGCTCGTTAGTAAAAATTACAAAAAGACTTTGACTACCGGAAAAATCTCCCAAGCCACTCCCACTGCCGGCGAATCGGGGACCCTTCGAGAGCCCCTCAAAACCAAACCCCAAGTCTTAATTTCCACCTCCAAAGGCGATTTTACAATTGAACTCCGCCCCGATGTGGCTCCCAAAACGGTCACCAACTTCCTGGCCAAGTTCAGCACTGGCTACTGCGACAATCTTACCTGGCACCGGGTAGAAGATTGGGTGATCCAGGGCTGCGATCCGGCCGGCACCGGCACCGGTGGCCTGTCAAATTTGCCCACCGAAACTTCAGGCGAGTCTTTTGTCACGGGAAGCGTCGGAGTGGCCCGCAAGTCCTTCCCCAAAGAAGTATCCAACGATTCCCAATTTTTCATTGTCAAAAAAGACAGCCAGTTTCTCAACGCTGAATACACCTACTTCGGCAAAGTCATCTCCGGCCTGCCAATAGTCAACTCCCTAAGCGTCGGTGACAAAATCATCTCCACCACCATCCTCTCTAAATAGACCCCTAAACGGCAACCTCGAACTTACTCTATCTGTTCCTTGGGGCCGTGTGCACGCCGCCTACGAATCGGTAGTAAAGGAAGCCGTCGCCGGCGCCGAATTGCCCGGTTTTAGAAAAGGTAAAGCCCCCAGAAATTTAGTCGAACCCAAGCTGGACCGCAACCAAACCCTCAGCCATACTCTAAGTCACCTAATTCCCAAAGAGTACGCCGCCGCCGTCAAAGAACACTCTCTCAAACCCCTGTTAAATCCCCAAATTAAAATAGTTTCCGGAAAAGAGGGTGAAGATTGGATTTTTTCTGCCATTACCTGTGAAGCCCCCGCCGTTACTTTACCTAAAAAGCTAGCCCCTCTGGACAAACTTATCCCCGCCTGCAAAATCCTCATTCCTGACCTATTAGTCGAAGAAGAAGCCAATCACCGCTTAAATGCTCTGGTAGAAAACCTCACTCAACTGGGCACTAGCGTCACTCAATACCTATCCACCAAAAAATTCACCCCTCCTGAACTCAAAGCCCAGCTGGCTAGTCAGGCCCGGGCTGACCTCACCGCCGAATTCATTATTTTAGAGGTTCAGAAAATCCAAAAGCTTGCCGACAGAAGCAAAACACTTGAATTTCTCAAGAGTTTGGTATAATACACTTCTAACATGGCCAGCTCTACCCAAAGGAGCGCGCGCCGCCCTGTCCGGGCGCCCGACAGTTTTCTTGAAGCCCTGCAGGAATTAGGCAAGGGAGTGGTTTCCGAGGCCAAAATTCAGGTTAAAAACATCGTTACTCAAGATCTTCCTCAATCTTTTGGCCTCTCCGGTGACCTTCAGCCAGACCAGCCTGTTTCCATAGAATCCCTGCATAAAACCGAAGCCCGTTTCTCCAATCGTCTTCAGGAAGAACGCATGATCTATCTCCGTTCAGAACAGGAAACCAAACATCAGATCACCGCTCTTCTTCAGGAAATTCAGCTTCTGGCCAAAACCACAGGCCTCATGGCCCAAGAAGTCCAGGTCGCCACTATGCAAGCCGTAGTTAATCCCGGAGTTTATCACCGCACTTTTTTCGAGCAGCTGCGCACATTTATCAAAGATATCCGGGCCAAGGTCACCGAGTCCCGCAATTGGCTGACCACTCACTCCGCGCGTTCTTCCAAGAAGAACTATTACTGGGGTCAGGTCGGTGCCTCCGGCAGCAAGTTCATGCTCTCCTCCGAACGCTACATGGTAACATCTACTGGATAGTAACTGGACTGTTAGCTCAGTTGGCTAGAGCGTTCGATTCACATTCGAAAGGCCGGAGGTCCGAGTCCTCCACAGTCCACAGTTTTGAAGAATTTGGATCGTCGGGGATGGCGCTCGCCACGCCCGCGACCGTGGCGAGCGTTGCAAAGCCCTGTTTATATACGCAAAAAAGCCGCCGATCATTTAAAGAGTAGTCCGAGCCGACTTTTTTGGCGAAGAATGATAATTCTTCGCCATTATGTTTCGCGCGCGCGATTTTGGCCGCAACAGCGGCCACTTCTATAAATTCCCTCATTAGTCCGAGCCATTCACTTCCATTTTTGGAAATACTCGCCATTTTCTCTTTTAATTTGATTTTCAGTTCTACCAATTCGTTCTTTTTCTGTTGATAAACTTGAGGGTCAACAATTTGATCAAGGTAACCTTCAAGTAATCTATCAAGTTTTTTGTCTATTTCCTGGACTTCGGAAGAAATTTTTGTAACCTGGTTTTCGCTATTGGATTTTTCTTCCGTTTCCTCTTTATCCAGTCTTTCCAACCACAATTTAGCCCATGAGTTAGGCAACGCAGGTTTAGCAACAATTGCCTGCAATTGTTGCTCTAAAAGTTCTTCCCTCAAATAATTTTGCGAACAATCAGTTTTCTTTTTGGTACAGCGGTAGTAATTGTAATCAACATTTCCTCGAGTTTTAGGATAACATTTATGTTTGACTTCGGCGGTGATTGAGCATCCACATTCTGCACATTTAGCCAGTCCCAAAAAAGTAAAATTATGTTTTTTGTTTTTCGGGTGTTCACGAGCTTCAAGAATTTTTCGGGTTTTTCCGAAAACCTCCGGCGAAATAAATAGTTTATGTGTTCCCTCATAGGTTTCACCGCCGAAGTTAATAATGCCGATGTAAAATTTGTTGCTTAAAATTCGTTTGACTGTATCGAGATGCAACGTTTTCCCACTGTACCTAGTAATCCCAAACTTTTGGAAAAATCGGGAAATGTCTGCAATAGAGCTTTCGCCTTCGGCGAAAAGCTCAAATGCTTTTTTGACGATTTTGGATTTTATTGGATCAACTTCGATTGTTCGTAATCTCGGTTCGTTTAAATATCCGTAGGGTGCTTTGTTTGGTAAAATGCCTTTTCGTAGCTTTTGTCGGTTTCCTCTTTTTACATTTTCCGAAAGATTGTCCACATAATATTTGGACTGTCCAAATGCGATTGAAAGCATAAATTTGCCTTGCGGAGTATTGTCAAACCAGAAAGTTGGAAATTTTAGGTCAAGCAGTTTTCCGGTATCGAGAAGATAAACGATTTTTCCTCCATCAACCGAATTTCTGGCCAATCGATCCGGGTGCCAACTCAAGATTGCGTTTGCTTCTCCTTTCTCGATTTTCTGGATAACTTCTTCAAAAACTGGCCTTCCCAAACTTTTGGCGGTTCGGGATTCGGTTAAGAAGCAAACAATCTGCAACTTCTCTTTGGTCGCAAACTCTTTCAGTTCTTCAATTTGCGATTCAATAGACAAAACCTGTTTTTCTTTTTCGTCCGTTGATTTTCGACAATAGGCTATATATTTGATCATAGTTTTGTTTTCTTCCTTAAATTTTTGCGTTTTTCTTTTCTCTCTTTATATGCGGCGGCTTTTTTGCGTATATAAACAGGGCTTTGCAACGCTCGCCACGGTCGCGGGCGTGGCGAGCGCCATCCCCGACGATCCAAATTCTTCAAAACTGTGGACTGTTTACGAAAAAATTCGGACTGAGTTTCAAAGGTAGCGCTGCGAGTGCCCCCACCCACTCGCAGCGCCATCTTCACGCTCGGCTTTCGGCCTCGTAAAAAGTCGGCTCGGACATTCCGCTGAAAGCGGAAAAAGAAAAACGTAAAAATTTTAATGTACTAAAACTTAAATGGCCACTCTGGTTGTTACCAACTCGATTGCTCAAGCTGTCCAAAGTGGCCATTAAAAAAGCAATCGATAAAGTTGGTAACAATTACACTATACAAATTTACTGGGAAATGTACAACTATTGAAGTGGATCAAACAAGGCTAAAATGTGATATAATCGCCCATAAACATATGACCGAAGTATTTAACCCAATCAGTCTATATTGTGATGTTGGACAAACAGAAGCGACAGTTCTCGTTGAGGCGGATGCAGATTTGAGAGATTATGTTGAGGGTTATGTTACAAAACCGTGTAAAGGGTATAAAAAATGGTCGGTAGAAAAGATTAAAAAAGTTGAGGCTGAAGTTAAAGAGGAATGGGGAGATCGATCTGGAATCAGAGATGGTCGAGTAAACCAACTAGAACAATTACTTGTAGATAGAGCAAGGTTTAAGGGTGGAGAGCATAAGTTGGTCGTACGTATGTGTTCTCCTATAACAGGTGATTAAAATTATGGATCAGCGAATACAAGAACTATACAAAAGATGGGGTGAGGACGATTCTACACTTAAGCCGATTGTTGTGGGTTGGGATGAAACAGAGGGTGAATTGGCTAGATGCGGAATTGATATAAACCATTTTGTTGATTTAGTTGAACAGAGTGAGCTTGGAAACCAAGGTTCAAAATCATTCGGAGAACATGTATTACACAAATTGAACAAGGCTGTTACAGTAATTTTGGGGGAACATGAATTTAGAGAGTTTAGAATGACATCTGTATTAAGTGATTTAATGCAAATAGATGAATACGCAAAGAGCACCGTTAATGAAAATAGAAGTTTTATCGGATTAAATCGGAGAGAAAGACAGGGATAAAAAATGCTCGCGGAGCGAGCAAAAATCGCGCGCGAAACATAAGCGAGGCCGAAGGCCGAGCGTGAAGATGGCGCTGCGAGTGGGTGGGGGCACTCGCAGCGCTACCTTTGAAACTCAGTTCGAATTTTTTCGTAAAAAGTCCACCATGTGTTTAGGCGCGCATGTTTCCAAGGTCAACCGCTACGCTAATTTAAAAGTATGCTAATATAAACTTATGCCCGCCACACTTAACCAAGACGATATCAAACTTCTGGAATCGGTTTTTGTCACCAAGAGAGACCTGGTTGCCATGGAGAAACGTCAGGACGCCAAGTATGCCACCAAGGAGAATCTCCAACAGTTCGCCACCCGAACAGAACTTAAACAAATGATCGAAGAATCCGAACTTTCTATCATACATGCAGTTACAAACGTAGAATTGGACCTTAGGAGCAGAATTACTAAACTTGAGGATACAGTTGGTATTTCTCCCGCAAATTGATATAAAATAGCTATTGTGAATCTCGACAATCTCCGCCACTCGTGTGCTCATCTTTTGGCCAAGGCTGTTCTCGATCTTTGGCCGGGTTCGCATAATGCCATCGGCCCCGCCATTGAAAATGGTTTCTATCAGGACTTCGATATGGGCGACGTCAAAATCTCCGAAGCGGATTTTCCCAAAATCGAGGAAAAAATGAGACACATTCTTAAGGGTTGGACTCACTTTGAATACAAAGAAGTCAGTTTACAGGAAGCCCGGAAACTTTTTGCCCACAATCCGTACAAAATAGAACTGCTGGAAGAATTTGCCACAGACGGGAAAAAGCTTCTTACCAATAATCCCGGCGGATTTTTAGATCTGTGCAAAATGACGCATGTGGAGAACCCGAGCATTGAAATGCAGCATTTCAAACTTTTATCTGTAGCCGGAGCTTACTGGCGGGGAAGTGAGAAAAACAAAATGCTCACCCGCATATATGGCACCTGCTGGCCCACACAAAAAGAACTGGACGATTATCTAAATATGCTGGAAGAAGCCAAGAAACGCGACCACCGCAAACTCGGCAAAGACCTAGAGCTATTTACTTTTGCCGAAGAAATCGGTCCCGGTCTGCCTTTATGGCTTCCCAAAGGCACCATCATTAAAGATGAATTAGAAAAGTGGGGCAAGGAAACCGAAGCTAAATGGGGTTATCAAAGAGTGAGCACACCATTCCTAACCAAACGTGAACTTTTTGTCATGTCAGGCCATGTTCCATATTTTGAAGATGAAATGTACAAAGTTCAAGTTCCTGGAGATAACAAAGAAGAATCTTATTTCGTCCGCCCCATGAATTGTCCGTTTCATCACATGATTTATAAGAGCAAAACCAGAAGTTATCGCGATCTTCCTCTTAAATTGGCCGAGTACGGAACGGTAGCCAGATACGAAAACGCTGGGGCCATCAACGGCATTCTCCGTCCCCGCCTTTTTTGCCAAAACGACGCCCATATTTATTGTGCCGAAGATCAAGCAGTGGACGTTTTTGTGGAGATAATTAATCTGCACAAATATTATTACGACACTTTGGGTCTTAAAGATTACTATATTGTTTTGGCTCTAAGAGACCCCGAGAAAAAAGACAAATATCACGGGGAAGAAGAACTATGGCAAAAATCGGAACAACTTTCCCGGGAAGCCATGGACAAAGCAGGTATCAAATACGTCGTTCAAAACGAAGGAGCGGCTCATTACGGCCCTAAAATGGATTTCAAAATCAAATCCGCTATCGGAACAGAATACGGTATTTCCACCAACCAAATCGACCTCTTTATGCCCCGCCGCTTCAACCTTAAATACACAGACGCTCAGGGGAACGACCAGTATCCCGTGGTGCAACACCGCGCTCCCCTCGGCTCTAGCGAACGCTTCGTAGGATTTCTAATCGAACACTATGCCGGAGCTTTTCCTCTTTGGCTGGCACCAGTCCAAGTCGTAATTTTACCCATATCCGACAAATTTGTCCCATTTGCCCTATCTATCCTAGATTCGCTAAAATTTGCCAATATTCGCACCGAGCTAAACGATAAAAACGAGCCTCTCAACGCCAGAATTAGGGATGCTGAAATGCAAAAAATTCCATATATTTTGGTTGTCGGCGACCGCGAAGCCGAGGCCGGAACAGTCTCTGTCCGTCACCACGGGGACAAAGAAAACCTTACCAGGCCTATTGCAGGGTTTATTTCGGGCGTCACAGCTGATATAATAGCCAAAGTCTAGTGAGTACGACACATTACCGCATCAACGCCCAAATCCAAGCAAAGGAAGTTCGTCTGCTGCGGGAAGACGGGACCCAGGTGGGAGTTGTTACTCGCCAGGAAGCACTTTCCCAAAGTCAGGCAGCCGGGGTAGACGCGGTAGAAATCGCGCCTATGGCCGAGCCTCCCGTAGTTAAGCTTATTGATTATAAAAAATTTCAATATCAGCTATCTAAAAAGGAGCGCACGGCCAAATCTACCCAAAAAAAGGTCGATCTCAAAGAAATTCGCCTTACTCCTTTTATGGCCGAAAACGATTTTTCGGTCAAGATTAATCGGGGCAAGGAGTTTTTAACAGACGGCCACAAACTGCGCATTGCCGTTAAGTTCGTCGGCCGCCAATTAGGTCACAAAGAATTCGGCGACAAAATAATGCAGCGGGCTTTCGCTCTGCTTTCCGACATTTCCGCCGTCGATCAGCAGCCCAAATGGTTCGGCCGCCAATATATTGCTACTTTATCGCCCATCAAAAATGCCAAAACTAAAAACTAAAAAATCTATTTCCCGCCGCTTCCGGGTTACTCCCCGGGGCAAAGTTCTACACCGCAGTTCTTTCCGCGGCCACCTGCGCTCGCACAAAAGCGCCACTCAGCGCCGCCGTTACAAGAAAGTCAAGTTACTTCCCGTAGTCCGCGCCCGCAAAATCAAGTTAATTTTAGGCAAATAATATGCGCGTTAAATCACCCCGCCGCCAGCGTCACAACAAAGTTCTACATTTAGCCAAAGGCTATCGCATGACCAAAAACCGGCTGTACAAAGTGGCCCGTGAAGCCACCATCCACGCCGGTCAATACGCTTTCGCCGGCCGGCACTTGCGCCGCCGCGATCTGCGCTCCACCTGGATCATCCGCCTCAATGCGGCCCTCCGCTCTTTAGGATTAACCTACTCCAAATTCATGCCTAAATTAGCCAAAACCGGCCTGGACCGCAAAATTTTGGCCGACCTGGCTGTCCGCCAACCCGAAACCTTCAAGCAAATAGTTGACAAGGTCAGACCCAAAGTTTAGAGTAATTTCATGCCCACCCTCACCCGGCAAATTATCAAAGACGTTGTTTCCGAAGAAGTCGGATCGGCGACCAACGAAATCAGGACTGAAATAAAAAGTCTCGAACAAAAAGTTGGCACTGAAATAAAAAGTCTCGAACAAAAAGTTGACTTGGTGATAACTCAACTTACAGATATCGCCGGGCAATTCAAAAAATTTGATGAAGAACAAACCGTTCTCTCACACCAAATGAGCGATCGCACAGACCGAATCGAAAAACTCGAAGTTGCTACTTTTGGAATAGCAGCCGCCTAGGATATAATCTCTTCATGCGGGAAAAACTTCAGAATCTCAAAAACGAAGCCTTGTCGCAAATTATTACGGCCACTGATCCGGAAGAATTAGAAAATCTGCGTGATCATTACTTAGGTAAAAAGGGGGCCCTGGCAGAAATTGCCAAAGAGCTCGCCTTACTGGGACCAGAAGAAAAAAGAGACATCGGCCAGCTTTTTAACGAAACTAAAACCATCATCTCCGAAGCCCTCTCATCTAAACCGAACATTGAGCATCGAATATCGAATATCGATTATTCTCTTCCCGGCATCCGCCCTCCGCTGGGCCACCTGCACCCCGTTACCCATGCCATCGAAGAAATAAGCAGCATCTTCGAAAAAATCGGTTTCGTCCGCGTCCGTTATCCCGAAGTAGACTGGGATTGGTATGCCTTTGAAGCTCTTAATATGCAAAAGGACCACCCCGCCCGTGATGATTGGGAAACGTTTTTCGTAGATGCGCCCGAAGACAAGAAAATGGGAAGAATCGTTCTCACTCCTCACACCTCCAACGGCCAAGTCAGAGAAATGGAACGGGTCAAGGCCCCACCCATCCGCATGATAAATATCGGCAAATGCTACCGCCGTCAGTCAGATATATCTCACACTGTCATGTTTCATCAATTTGAGGGATTAGTTATAGATGAAGGGATAAATATTACCCACCTTAAGGGGACTATTGATTATTTCACCAAACAATTTTTTGGGCCAAACCGAAAATCTCGACTTCGCCCAAATCACTTTCAATTTACCGAACCATCCTTCGAAGTAGATGTGACTTGTGATATCTGTCTGGGCAAAGGCTGCAAACTCTGCAAAGAAGGCTGGCTGGAACTGGGCGGCGCCGGCATGGTTCATCCAAATGTTTTGAAAGCCGGCAAAATAGATGCGGATAAATACACGGGTTTTGCTTTTGGCTGGGGAGTCGAACGGACTTATATGATGAAATCCGGTGTCAAAATTGACGACTTACGTTTGTTATATAGCAACGACATCCGTTTCTTAAATCAATTTTAATATGCCTCGCCCCGCCATTGTTTATACTCTCATCCACCCTGAAACCGGAAATCTCATTCTTGAGCACCGACTCAATCAGTCAAAGGCATACCACGATCAAGTCATCTTTCCTGGAGGAACTGTTGAAAATGAGGACCTGCTAGTGGCCCTAAGCAGAGAGGTGCTTGAAGAAATGGATATAACTGTCATCAGAGCTATTCCAATTCCTACTGATCACCTTCTATTTTCTCCCTCGGGTAAGCAACTTCATCCGTTTCTCATACTAGAATTCACTGGCCAAATACCCAAAAACATTCTGGACACTAATAATCCCATCATTCAAGTCCCGCTATCCGAAATTCTCAATAGCCCAATTGATATGGTTAAACAAATTGCGTTAGGTCTATCTAAATTAAAAAGCGCTTAAAATTATGCAAATATTAATTCCGGATTTATGGCTTCGGGAATTTATAGAAACCAACGCCACTCCCAAACAAATTCAAGAATGTTTGTCTTTATGCGGTCCATCCGTTGAAAGACTACACAAAAAGGGTGACGACTATGTTTACGATATTGAAGTCACCACCAACAGAGTCGATATCATGTCTGTGGTTGGAATTGCCAGAGAGTGTTTGGCCATATTGCCAAGGTTTGGATATAAGACAAAATTTAAAATTCAAAATTCGAGCTTTGAAATTAAAACTTCAAAAACCGTAAATTACCTAACCGTAAAAATTGATCCAAAATTGTGTCCTCGATTTTCAGCAGTCTTGATTAAAGATGTCAAGATAGGGGAGTCTCCAAAAATAATTAAGGACCGGCTAGAACTATGCGGCTTAAGAAGCTTAAACAACGTAGTTGATATCAGTAATTATTTAATGCTGGAGATGGGCCAGCCGGTGCATACTTTCGATTACGACAAAATTACCGGTCACGTTATGAAACTTCGCGAAAGCCGCAAAGGCGAAAAACTGGTTACGCTAGACGATAAATCTCACACTCTTTCTGGTGGAGACATTGTTATTGAAGACGGATCAGGCAAACTCATAGATTTGTGCGGGATTATGGGTGGACTAAATTCAGCCGTAGATACCCACACCAGGAACGTGTTGTTATTCGTCCAAGTCTATGAACCCACCCGCATTCGTAAAACCTCAATGGGCTTGGCCCACCGCACCGAAGCTGCCGTTTTATTTGAAAAGGGACTACCGGTTGAAAATGTTTTGCCCACTTTGGAAAGAGGGATAAAGATGTTTGGTGGGACCAAAGAAGTTACGTTGGATGTCTTAAACGTCAGTGATAAATTGACCAACATAAAACTTAAAACTCCTATATCCGAATTTATCAACCAACGCCTGGGAATAAATCTGAAATTATCGGAGATAACAGACATTCTGAAATCACTTGAGTTTAAAGTTAAATCCGAATTCGAAATAGAGGTTCCCTGGATTCGCAAGACCGACATTACCATCCCGGAAGATCTGGTCGAAGAAGTTGCCCGGATTTACGGCTATCACAATTTGCCCACCCAACTTATGTCAGGTCATCTCCCCACTCCTTTGAACGACAAGACATTTTACTGGGAAGCCAAAATTAAATCAGCCCTGTCCCGCTGGGGTTTTACCGAAACCTACACTTATTCTCTTGTTGACCACGATTCAGGCCTGAAACTAAAGAACCCTTTGTCGTCAGAATGGACCTACCTGCGCACCTCGCTCTCCCCATCTCACCTCAAAGTCATTTCCGAAAATACAGGCCGGGTCGGGGAGTTACAACTTTTTGAAATCGCCAATGTTTATCTACCTAAAAAAGGCAGTCTGCCTCACCAAGAATTGCACCTTATTCTCACCTCTACCAATTTAGATATTCCCCGGCTCAAAGGCTATGTAGAAACGCTTATTCAGGAAATAGGCGTGCATATTCCCGCCGAAATTCAAACACATTCCACCGCCCTGACCTGCGAAATTAACCTGGAACCTCTTCTTGTTCAAGCCACCTCTGTCAAAACATACATTCCTATTTCTAAATACTCTCCCATCATCGAAGACATTAATGTCCTTTATACAGGAAATTACGCCGCTATTATTGCCAGGATTAAAAAAAATAGTCCGTTAATTAAAAATATCGAATTAATAGATAAATACGAAAACAAACTCACTCTGCGTTTAACATATCACTCTAATTCCAAACAGCTTTCATCTCGAGACATTATTCCCATCAGAGAGAAACTTACGGCGTCGGTGATGGAGTAGGGGATGGCTCACTCCACGGCTGACCTACTCCAATCTCTACACTCTTCGATCCGGAATTTCCTTTTTCATCTTCGGCCCGCACCTCAATTTTGTGAATTCCGTTGTCTACATGCACCGTCACTTCCCACGGATCGTTTGATCTCGTATCCCGCGTATTTCCATCCACTTTAAATTCCACTTTAGTAATTTTGTTACTGCCAGCTATTTCCGCTCTAATCTTTACATCAGGCCCGTTTACCCGACTTTTATCTCCCGGCTCCTGAACATTAACTACGATTTGATTAACCGAACCGCAATAATCTGCCGGCGGGTGATATTTGGAGTCACCTTGATCCTTCAGCCAATCCAAAATTCCCTCTTGCCATTTATTCTGGCCATTTACTCCGAAGGGGTCTTCTTCTTTAAAGTAATAAAACTCTTTCTCGTCATAATTGCCGTTTGCTATATCTGCCGGAGTCGCCAATTTGCCTTCTCCTTTACACACTTTCACTTTTTTGTGCACCGGATCATCAGCCGTCGGCTCTGTGCCTTTAATAAAATATTCCTGCTTGGCCTCAAAACCATCATGCGCCCGGTAACCGGAAATCTTATCTACGTCTAATGCCACCACTCCCCCCGGCACTACCAGAGGTTCATCCCCTTTGTTTTTTAATGTTTCCAAAATTATCCTTCGCCAGATTGGCGCAGCCCCCGTCACCCCGCTGGCCACCTCTTTCATAGGCGAGTTATCGTTGTTGCCCACCCACACTCCGACAGTAATCGTCGGAGTCCAGCCAATTGTCCAGTTGTCTCGCTTATCGTTAGTCGTCCCGGTTTTGACCGCAATCGTCTTCCCGGGAATATTGATCAGAGATCTGGGACCAAACGTGATATCCCGGGCCTTCGGGTCAGACAAAATCGAGGATATGATAAAGGCCTCTTCCGGCGAGAGCACTCGCCGTCCTGAGCCTGTCGAAGGATTCCATTCTTCTAATACCCGACCCTGTTCATCTGCTACTTTCAAAATTGCCACCGGCTCCACTCTTTTGCCGCCATTGGCAAACACGCTATAGGCGCTTACCAATTCCAACGGTTTCACCTCGCCCCCACCCAAAGCTACGGACAATCCCACCCGGGCCAACGTTTCCGCAGTAGGTTTAAGCGTCAATAATCCCATATCATAGGCCACGTTCAACATATCTTTTATACCCACCATCGACACCATCTTTACCGCGGGCACATTAATCGAATTTCCCAAAGCTTCCCGAACCAATATCGGTCCTCTGAATTTTCCGTCGTAATTCTCCGGCACATATTCCGGTTTGTCGCCTCCGGGAAAAGATGTCTTGGTATCCATCAACAATGTCGACGCCGTGTATCCTTTCCGCAACCCCGTCAAATACACTACCGGTTTAATCGCCGATCCCGGTTGCCGGGAAGCCAGAGTTACATTATATTTACCGTCATAGTTCGGATCACTCCACCCTTTGCTCCCCACCATGGCCAAAATCTGCCCGGTCTTTGGATCCATCGCTACTGCCGCCCCATTAGTAATTTTTAAATTCTTTACTTTCTCCACTTCTTCCGTCACCGCCTTTTGCGCCGCTTCCTGCAAATCTAAATCCAGAGTCGTAGTCACCCGCAAGCCTCCCTCTTCTACCTGTTTTTCCCCATACCTGGCAATTAATTGGTTTTTTACATAAAACACGAAATGCGGAGCTTTTAAGAGCCCCGACTGGGTAGAAAATTGCACTTTTGCCAGCTGGTTACTGGCTTCTAATTCCTGATTTCTGGTCAAATATCCATCCTCACGCATTCTTCGCAGCACTTCCTTGGCCCGATCCACATATAACGTCCCCGCATCCGGCGCATACCGACTGGGAGATTGGGGCAACCCGGCTAAAATTGCCGCCTCCGGTAAACTTAATTGATCCACTGTTTTTCCGAAATACATATCCGTCGCCGACGCTATTCCCCAGGCAGTACCTCCATACGGAGTTTCATTTAAATACATCTGCAAAATCTGATCCTTAGTGTATTTTCTTTCCACCTGCACCGTCAAAATAAATTCTTTAAGTTTTCTGGTAATTGTCCTTTGCTGGGTCAACAGCGCATTTTTTACCAGCTGTTGCGTCAGCGTCGACCCTCCCTGCAACCGACCTAAAAATATGCTCCTAAACGCCCCCCGTAAAATCCCTCCCACGTCGAACCCTCCGTGCTTATAAAAGTTTTTATCCTCGATTGAAATTGTGGCCTGTTTGACTACCAGCGGTACTTGGTTAATATCTACCGGGTTCCGTCTTTTCCCGGAAAACACGTCATACAACAGCTTCCCGTTCCGGTCATAAATCTTGGTGGCAAACCCTTCCCGCCGCTGCACTTTATCTGGACTGGGTAAATCCTTTGCGTAATAAGCAAACAGCCCCAAGGTCGCAACCATCCCCACAATCACCGCCCCAAAAGCCCATCCCGCCAACGTCACCCCCAACCTGGATTTCCACGCTCGTCTGATCCGCATTGATATATAATAGCAAAAAACGACTAGTAAAAGTTGTTACTAAAACACGGAGACGGGATATATTTCCTGTGAAGGATAGTTTACAGGCGGCAAAACCAGTTTTGAAGCGTATTTAGGCAAACTCTGTTTATAGTTTTTTTCCATTAAAAATAAATACTCATGATATTTTCCATCGCTATTTATCCATTCATTTGTCCAGCGCATGTTTCCCATTACATTTTTTTTGTAATCAATTTCAACAGCTTTCAACAATTTACCAGATTCGTTGACTATGTTATTTAATTCTTGCTTGGTAGCTCTACCACCCGAACTGTACGACAGCAAGATATAGCGTGCTTTAGTTTCTTTTATTAATCTACGCAATGCTTGCATAGCAACAAAAGAACCACTCTCATCCTTCCTAAATTCTTCAAACACTGAACCAGCTATTGAATCCCGACTGTCTTCCCTGCGATTTACTTTTCCAAAAACAACAGGTTTGTCGTGTTTTATAATAGTTGTCCAAACATGATAATAAGATGCATAACGAACTCTGCTTGGTGGCATTTTTTCATTATTAGAACCATAAGGTGGATCAAAATATGCTAAATCATACGTATTATCCGCGATTGTTTCAAAAATATCACCCTGAATTACTTTGTGTTTGCCAATACTTTGAAATCTTTTCGGCAATTTTAAAATTAAATCATTGTATGAACGGGGCGACCATCTCGAAAGATATGCAACATAATGTCCGAGAGTGCTATCAACCGAATCTAATGCGTAAATTAAACTAGCTAAAATTACACATTTATCTACCCACTCCAAATTCAATTTCTCAATCTCATCTCTTATTACATCTAATTTACGAGTATTTTTTGCTTGAAATGGTCTTTTATTATCTCCCATTAATTCACCTCCATAATACTTTGTATACCAGCCATTGTATCCCTGCAAACTATTCAGATGGCTAATAATGTCCTGATAAAATTTATCTGGCTTATTTGATTTTAAATAACAATTTGCAAAAACCTCAGACCAGACAGAAATATCACTTGCAGTTACATCGTAATCAAGTTGTGCCAACGCCTGCGCAACACGCGTCGTTCCTGTAAAACCATCCAGCACTTTTTTAACATCGTATAAATCACTTAGTATCTCAACAATGTATGGTAAAATTTTTAGCTTTGAACCTGCATATTTTATTCCTTCTGTTTTAGGTGTTGTTAAAATAGATTTGCCGTATATATTCAGTTGCTGAACAATCATAAGGTTTTTAATCTGTCGATATCTTTCTGCAAAATTTCATTTGCATCTTTGTGACTTTTTTCTGTACTATTCAATGCTAGACTAAACAACTTGACTAAAGTTAAATTATGCGAATAATCAATCCAACCATTCGTAATGCTGTCAAAATAGGCAATGGCATTTCTTGTATTTGTCCAAAGCCCTCTCTGAAGTGCGTTTGCTGACGCACCACCATAACGGACTTCACAAATATAATTATTCTTACCATCCAAGAACATATAAATTGGGTGCTTTCTTAACTTACCCGTCTTCTTATCTCCACGGCTCTCTCCTCTTCCAATATATAAAATGCGCGCCGTATTTTTGATTGCTTTTGAATGATCAAAAACCATAATATTACATTGCTTATTTTTTTCGTTGTAGATAAGTGGCATAACATTTATATTGTTAAAATCCGCAAATTCTCGGGAAGCAAATATCGCCGCAATTTGGTCTCTATCTACTATGTCTCTACCTTGTGCTTCAAGGTATGGAAACATCTTTTGATCGGAGTCTGTGGAAAGTTGCAAAGGACCGTCCCCATATGCTTTTAAACTAAGTGGAAATTGCGATTTTGTAACTTCGTTAATAATCACAATATCTTCTTCTCGTTCCTTTGCCCGAAAGAGGTCTTTTCCAACATGAATACTTTTGAAATCATACATGAATTGGTTAATGAATTCAGCCATTCCAATTTCAGCCAAATCACCGTGTGTTTTATTACCAATCAACCTCATGGTAAATATGTTGGATAAAGTATTCACGATCAAATCTTTGCGTTTAACTAGCAGTATCCTTAATCTCTTGCTGAAATCTTTATATTCTTCCATGCTATATAATAATAGCAAGCATGATCCTAAACCGCAAACAAAAGAAAGTCTGGACCTTCCTGGTCATCATCTCCTCCCTAGCTCTCATATTAGGAACAATATTGCCTTATATCATCCGATAAACTAAATCCCACCTGAAAGGTGGGATTCAATTACAATTCTATTACCTGTGCGTTGGGAAATGGATCGAGATCATAAAAAGTAGAAGCCGGTAAACCTTTTTTATTCGTTTCGATAATCCTCCCTACGCCCGCATGGCTGACAATCAGTATTATTTCGTTTGTATTTATAATTTCTTCTAGTAGACTATGCACACGATCCATAAATTTCTGTGGATCCTCGGCATTTTCTGCAGCAACAAGTTCTTTAGAAGTAATCTTTCGGTATGGAGTCCCAGTGAGAGAACCCATATCGTATTCAGCAATACGTTTTTCAACCATGATTTTGGCATCTTTAAGTTTTGCGTGATGGATAATTATCTGAGCTGTTTCGTAAGCCCTGATAAGGGGAGACACTATCACTCTTTGTGGTTTAATTTCTTTGCTTAATAGATCAAATGCTACTTGTTTTGCCTGTTCTCTTCCTTTTTTGGTTAATGGAGAATTTTCTCTTTGACCAGCAAACATCCCTTTCGTGTTAGCTTCACTTTCTCCGTGTCTAACAAAAAATACTTTTCCCTGTTTCATAACACACCTGATTGTATATCTAACAGATTCAAGGAACAAATCTCTATTAAATCCCACCTTTCAGGTGGGATAAGGCTAATCTATATCGATTGTTAGGTGTTTTACAATTTCTAATTCACGAGCATAATCTGAATGATTAAAAACAAAATCTTTATAATTAAATTTACCCCGAAATTGTGACAACACAGGACCAAGATCAATAATACTGTTTGGCTTTCCTAAGTAAAAAGAGAGTGATGACCAAGGATAATTTTCCAACTCGGATTTTTTAACTATTGATGAAACATATGGGTTTAGATGAATATAGCGGGACAAGTGAATCAACTGTTCTGAAGATTCTACTTGGACTGATTTAAATACACCCTGAAACATCGGCCCAACTCGATTGTTTTTAGTATTGAAGTAACGAGTATAACTATTTGTAAACTGCCCAACATATTTTGAAATTCCTCCATCCACATTTTGTTTCAACAAGAAGTGGAAATGATTTGGCATTATTACAAAACTCAAGATGTCCACCAATTGATCGTTTCTGTTACGCAATTCTAACTCTATTTTAGATTTATCCTCAGTAGACAAACCCTTGAATTTTGAAAGTTTAAGTGGGGGATTTGTAAATCTATAATATTCCAATGCCAACATCGCTCTTTCATAATCAGACTTGTTCACAAATGTTGCCTGTTTTGCCACTCCTCTATTAAAAACGTGATAGTACCCTCCAGAAACCAAAAGTGTTTGTCTCCCTGCCATATTCAATTTATTATATTATCACAAATCCCACCTGAAAGGTGGGATTTTCTGCCACTTGTATAATCAAATGATGAATATGAAACTCACAGACCCAGTAACAAATATCTCTGGAGTGGGTACCATCATGGCCAAAAAATTGGCCAAGCTGGAAATTTACAATATTTTTGATCTGCTGTACCACCTGCCTTTTCGTTACGAAGACCGCCGTTTAGTTAGTCTCGCAGCTCACGTCCAGGTGGGGGAGACGCTTACGGTTATCGGCCGCATCACCCGCGTCACCAATCTTTTCACCAAAAACGGCAAGCGCCTGCAAACCGCCACCATCACTGATGATTCCGGAACTCTCCCTGTCATCTGGTTCAACCAAACATATCTGGCCCGGGTATTTAAAGAAGGAGACACCGTCTCTCTTTATGGCAAAGTCGATTTTTTTAATCGTAAACCCACATTAATCTCCCCGGAATACGATTTCACCACACAGGCCAAAATCATTCCCGTTTATCCCGAAACCGCCGGCCTATCCTCCAAGTGGCTGCGCGCCAAAATCCTCTCCATCTTGGATCAAACGCACAAGGTCTCTCCTTTCGCGCCGCTTGACGCACAAGGTCTCTCCTTGTGCGCCTGGCCAATAGCCATTAAAAACATTCATTTCCCTAAATCGTTGGACCAAATCCCTCCAGCCAGACAGCGGTTGGCTTTCGATGAGCTATTTCTCTTGCAAACCCGGGCCTTAGCTCACCGTAAACAATGGCAGTCTACCCACTTATCACATCCTTTCACCGTAGATCAAGAAAAAGTTTTGCAATTTATTTCCAGTCTGCCTTTCGCCCTCACTCCTTCCCAAAATCATGCCGTTAAAGACATTCTATCCGACTTGTCTGAAACACATCCGATGAACCGTTTGTTGGAGGGTGACGTCGGCAGCGGCAAAACCGTCGTCGCCGCCATTGCAGCCTACGTCGCCCATCTCAACGGCTTCCAAACTCTGCTTCTGGCCCCCACCCAAATCTTGGCCTCCCAACATTTTCAAACTCTCACAACACTCGGCCTGAAAACAGGGTTAGTCACCGCAAATTCTAAATTGAGCACTGAGCACTTAGCACTGAGCACTGTCCTTGTCGGTACTCATGCCCTGTTATCAAACAAACTAAAATTGACCAAAGTAGGTTTGGTCGTCATCGATGAACAGCACCGCTTCGGTGTGGCCCAACGCGCTCTGGCTGCCGCCAAAGGCAACTCTCCCCATATCTTAACCATGACCGCCACCCCAATTCCCCGCACCGTCGCCCTCACTCTCTACGGCGACTTAGACTTGTCCATCTTAGACTCCGTCCCCGGCCGCATTCCCATCAAAACCTGGGTCGTCCCCGAATCCAAGCGCGCGGCGGCCTATTCCTGGATTGGCCAACAGCTAAAGACCAACGGCCAACAAGCCTTTATAGTTTGTCCGTTCATAGAAGAAAGTGAAACACTGGCAACTGTTAAATCCACCAAAGCCGAATTTGAAAAATTAAAAGAGATTTTTACCAGTTTCAAACTTGGGCTTCTCCACGGCAAGCTAAAAGCTAAAGACAAAGAGCAAATCATAGCCAAATTTAGGGCAGGGGAGTACGACATTTTAGTTTCAACTCCAGTGGTCGAAGTCGGCATCGACATTCCCTCCGCCACCATCATGGTCATCGAAGGAGCCGGGCGTTTCGGCCTGGCCCAATTGCATCAACTCCGGGGCAGAGTCGGCCGCAGCGACGTCCAGTCATATTGTTTGCTCTTTTCAGACACTCCCTCCCCCCGTCTCAAAGCCCTAGAAACCCACCATTCCGGGTTCGAACTAGCCGAAATCGATCTCCAGTTGCGCGGGAGCGGAAATATCTACGGCACTTCCCAGCATGGCATTCCCAATTTCAAAATCGCCAGATACGGGGACTTTACTCTCATTCCCGCCGCCCGGGCAGCCGCCGAAAAAATTGTCCCCTATCTGGATAAATATCCTCTCTTGCGGGACCTGTTCAAAACAGATAAAATCATCCTTGCATGACACCACTCCAAAAACGCCGCCAATCTACCCGCCGCCAGGGCAAACGCCGATCCACCCAGCGGATAGTCCTTCCCCAGCTGATCTCTTGTTCCAATTGCCACCAGCCTACCCGCCCCCACGTCACCTGTCCCCACTGTGGCTTCTATAAAGGCAAAAAAGTAAAATAGAGGAATGAAAACCGCCTATGATCCCCGGCATCGTAAGAGAGAAGAGCTGGTCCAGCTGCTTTTCGCCGACTCCTTCCAAAACAAAGTTCCCGCTAAATTCAAAAAACAAGATCATCTTATTGCTATCGCCGCCCCCGAGTGGCCCTTAGACAAACTCAACCCCATCGATTTGGCAATCCTGCGTTTAGCCGTTTTCGAACTCGTCATTGACAAGACCGAGCCTGTCAAGGTTATTATAGACGAAGCCGTGGAATTGGCTAAACAGTTCGGAGGCTCAACTAGCTCCAGCTTTGTCAACGGTGTCCTCGGCACTATATGCAAGTCGCTCCCGCTATCATCCAATTCTTAGCCAATGAATTTCAGCTCAATCCGGAGCACCTCAACCCCGATACCAGCTTTACCGCTGATCTGGGGCTATCTCCCGAAGCATTGACCGATCTTCTGCAACGCCTCCAGGAATCTCTGGGTGTCATTCTTCCTGAAGACAAAATCCAAGGTCTCACCACCATTGGCAGTTTATTAGAGCTTTTCGAAGAAGATGATGCCCCCCTCTGATCAAGCCTTAGTGCACCGTTCTTACGTCAACGAACATCCTGGCACCGCCTCCAACGAACGCCTGGAATTTTTAGGCGACTCGGTTCTATCTCTAATCATTTCTTCCCGGCTTTACCGCCTCCTGCCGGATCTGCCCGAAGGCCAGCTTACCGCCCGCCGTTCATTTCTTGTTCAGACTTCCACTCTTGCCGTCAAAGCCAAGCAACTTAAATTGGACGAAAAGTTATTATTAAGCGCCGGCGAAGAACAATCCGGCGGCCGGACCAACACCAGTCTCCTGGCCAATACTTTTGAGGCCGTCCTTGGCGCCATGTATCTGGAGAAGGGGATACTGGCTTGCGAAAAATATCTTACTCAAATCTTTCCTGACTCCGAACTCATTAATATGTCTCCCTCCCAGGTTAAAGACCCCAAATCCCTGCTCCAGGAAAAAGCCCAGTCCTCTGGTCTGGGCACTCCCCAGTACAAAACTGTGGCCATCCATGGTCCCGATCACGCCCGGGAATTTACCGTCGCCGTCTTTATTGGTTCTAAGCAGTTGGCCACAGGCCAAGGCAACAGTAAACAGCGCGCCGAATCCGCCGCCGCCGCCGCCGCTCTGGACGTGGTATAATTGTCCAGACTTATGTTAGCCATAAAACTTACTCCCATCGGCAAAAAACACCAGCGCTATTATCGCATTGTAGTCATGCCCACCCGTTCTAAGCTTACGGGTACCCCCGTCGCATATTTAGGCACCCCCGAAAAATTTGACCTCGCTGCCATCAAAGATTGGATCAAAAAAGGCGCCCAACCTTCACTCAAAGTGAGACAGCTATGCAAGATTTCCTGAAGTTTCTCATTTCCCCCCTCCTTACCAAACCCGAAGAATTATCCATATCCGATTCAAAATCCGCCGTCTATCTAACCGTATCCGATATCGACACCGGCCGGGTCATTGGCAAACACGGAACTATCATCTCCGCCATCCGCACGCTTCTCCGCACCTACTGCACTCTCAATCATCTACCCCACGCCAATCTCATTCTCAAAACGGATTCGGATTTACCGCCCCATCGTCAGCCGGCAAGCCAGTAGCCCCCGCCGTCAATTCCCTGTATCCGGCCATCTTATCCGTTACCGTTTTCATTTTCTCCCCCGTATCCGGCAATTCATCTCCGGGTTTGGCCCCGGTTACCGCCAACTCCTTCCATTCCTGCTCGACCACTACCTCCGCCCGGCCATCTTTATAGCTGATGCTCACGATCTTCACGAAGGGCAACCACCCCTCCATATCATTTACCCAGGCAGTTAATTTTCCCGCATCGCCCGTCGCAATAGAAATTTTTAACTCTTGTTGTTTTTCGCCGTTATCAATACTATATTTTTCAATCACCACCCCGGATTCGGACGCAGCTTGGTTCATCTCCCCAATCAGCAACATCGGCTGCATCTGGCTAGGCACTGCCTTTCCCAGTTGGGCCAATAATTTCTGTTGTCCAACCACATCCACCTGCTTCAGTCTCTCCAGTTTATTCTTTAATTTTGCCACCTCAATCTCCGCCGCTTTCACCTTCTCCTCATTCAACCATAACTTCCGCCATATCTGGTCCGACCCGGCTACCAGCCTGCCAAAGGAAAACATTATCATCACCACCACCAACGCCGGAAACGCCAACCAGCTCCACTTTTTTATTTCCATACTACCTCCTCTTCCCACGTCCCTTCTGATTTTTTAGTCACCGATTTAACTTCCCGGTTTTGGGCAAAATTCTCCAATGCGGTCAAGTCTGTCCCCCTTACAGTTACTGCCCCTTCTTTCCAGCCCACCACTTCCAATCCTCCGCTCTGCGCCGCTGTTTGAGCTTGGGCCATAGTTGGTCCCAATTTTGGATTAGCCAGGGCAGCCTCTACTATCTCCGCCCGGGCCGCCACCTGCCGCACTACCGCTTCCGTAGCTGCCAGTCTTTCCAGCTGTTGTATCAGGTTGTCTCTCTCCTTTATCGCGGAGGAATTCCTGCTGGTTACCCGTATCCACCAACCCACAGACGTGGCCACCGCCAATAAATATACAATCGCCACCACCACCGTCACTGCCATTATCCGGCCCCTGTATTTCTGGCCCGCCTCTGTTAACCCCTTATCCCGCACCAACAGATTAATCATATCGGTTTTTCAGCCAGCCCAATGGCCACCGCGTAATACGGTCCAGCGTTGGCAAAAGCTTTTTTCTGTGCCTCATCCATTACCAGCCCCATAAACGGATCGCCCATCACTACTTCCAGCCCCAAGATCGCCGACAATTGTCCTACCATCTCCGGCATACCCGCCGCCCCTCCGGACAGCACTACCATTTTTACCGCTTCCCCCTGATGTTTAGTCACATAAAAATCAATGGTTTTCCTTATCTCCCCGGCCACGACTGTCAATACCGGCTTCATCACTTCTACCAGTTTTCCCTCCAATTGTTTGTCGTTCATGCCGTAAGTATTTTTGTATTGCTCTGCCTGAGCGTGATCCAGCCCCAGTCCGGTTTCAATAGCCCGGGTAAACGCATCTCCGGCTGTGGGAATCGTCTGGGCAAATATTAATTGCCCCTCGCGGACAATTCCCATGTCCGTGCTTTTCGCTCCAATATCCACCACCACCGATAGGGGAGACCCGGGTTTAACTTCCGCTCTGGCCGTAGCGTTCAGCTCCGTTTCCACCGCCACCAGCTCCAACCCCGCAGCTTCCACCGTCTTGCGGTACGATTCCACCAAAGTTTTGGCCGCCGCCACCAGTAATATCTCCACTCCTCCGCCTGTTTCATCCCGGCGTATCGTCTCCCAGCTCCACACCGCCTCGTCTTTAGGGATGGGAATATACTGTTCCACTTGCCACTCCAGTGCCTGTTCAATTTCTCCGTCTTTCATCATCGGCAATTCCACGATATGCGTTGATACTTGCTCTTCCGGCAGAGCCACCACCGCCCGCCGGCTCTTCATTCCCGCCTCCTTCAATATAGCCGCAATCGCGGTTCCTACAGGAGCCGAAGCCGCCGATACCAGTCTCCACCGTTTCCCGGCCGGCACCAATTCCACCAATTTTATCGAGGAGCTCCCGATGTCAACTCCAATCATGATTTTATTATGACTGCTAAAAATGTTAAAATCAATGTGCTATGTCCGCCAAACTCCCTGCGCTTATGCAATCCTGTCTTTGGAGTTACGATATCTCCAAAATTGATCCCCAAAAAGACCAAAATCTTATTATTACCCAAACCCTAAGTTTTGGCAGTCAACAACAGATTGAGTGGGTGTTGTCTCATTATTCTCCAGATCAAATTCGAAGTGTTGTTTCTCACCCCCAGCGCGGGATGTGGTTAAGACAATCTCTATATAAATGGCTCAATCATTTCGGAATCATGATTGACCCTCTGGAATATGAAAGTGGTATTAGAGATCTTAACCCCCGACCTAAATTAGTTACTGCTTTCTTTCGCCAACAAGGACTCATCTAAAATGACTTTTTATTCTCATACTCTCAACCCCACCCAAAACAAAATTTTACCTCAGCTCACGTTTACTAAACCCCAATTTTACCTCGGAGGTGGAACCGCTCTTACTTTACAGTTGGGGCACCGCACTTCGGTAGATTTTGATTTTTACGCACCCCGCAAATTCGACAATCAACAAATGGTGCAAACCATAAATCAACTCTTTCCCGACACCGATACTTCCTCAAAACAACCGGAAAACACCCTCCGTTTAGATGTTATGGGGACAGAGGTTTCAGCTTTTTACTATCCCTACCCCCTTCTTGATCAGTTGGTCGATTACGGACCGGTCTTCCTTGCCAGCCTCACAGATATCGCAGCCATGAAAACCGCAGCAGTGGTCCAAAGAGCCAGACAAAGGGATTTTTATGACATTTACTATTTAATTAAGAAATTAGGCTTGGAAAAAATTATCAGTGCCACTTACCAAAAATTCCCCTGGTACGAAGAAAATAACGTAGTCGTATTTACTTCCCTCACTTATTTTACCGACGCTGACAAAGATCCCGAAACCAATAGGGTAAACGTGTTCGACCCCGATCTCACTTGGAACAAAGTCAAAGATTTCATAAAGTCTTCTGTTTCCCGCCTCAACTTACAAAAATGACCAAAAGGGTAATTAAAGTGGGAGTACTGGGTGCAACGGCCGTGGCCACAGCCTTAATCGCTCAAACGCTGTTAAACAAAACCAGTTATAAAGTTGAAAGGGTAGTCGACGGAGACACCTTTGTCACTACCGAGAACCAAATGATCAGACTCGCCAGTATCAACGCACCGGAGTTGGAAAACTGCGCGGGACCGGAAGCTAAAAAAGCCCTAGAAAAATTAATCTCAAGCAAAAGAATTTATCTAAAAGTCATATACAGAGACAGTGTAAGCGCCCAGATGGTGCGGTTAGGTATGGCCTATTACACCCAAAGGAGGAATAAATAGGCAAGAGCCAAGTGAAGCAGCAAATACGGCCCACAGCAAAAAGCTGGGAGTTCACAGTGCCTCAAAAGGAGTCTCCTTAAAGGAGTGTCCTTAATCTCCCCAGCCTATTGCCAGGAGATGGTATACTCAACCCAGATGATCAAACAGGACGGAATGTTATAATAAGTTATGATTGACACACAAACAACTTCAACAA
>CAYHGA010000007.1:0-4873 GCA_964356225.1 uncultured Gammaproteobacteria bacterium | reverse complement strand
AAACAGGACGGAATGTTATAATAAGTTATGATTGACACACAAACAACTTCAACAATCCGCACAATTATTAAAAAGTATTTGCCAGATTCTGACTACAAAATCTTCGTGTTTGGATCACGCGTTCACCCGCAGCACCGTAAATTTAGTGACCTCGATATTGGTATATTGGGCCCATCTAAAATTTCCGGGGAGACGCTGGTACGAATAAAAACAGATCTTGGCGATTCTAACATCCCATATTTAACCGATGTGGTAGATTTTTCAACGGTCCACGAAAATTTTAAAAAGCGTGCCATGTCTAACACAATCTCTCTATGACCTACATAGATCGCTTATCAGAACTTAACACCGCTCTTGCTAGACTTAAAGAGGCTCTCCCGCAAGTTCAGAATCAACTTGATAAGGATGGCACTATCCAGCGATTTGAATTTGTGTTTGAACTACTTTGGAAAACTCTCAAAGACTATGCAGAAGACAAAGGCCGTCTTGATGCCTCAAGTCCAAAAGATGCTTTTAGAGTCGCTGCTGATTTAGGTTTGATAGACAATCCTCAAATATGGTTCGATTTTCTCAAAAACAGAAACGCCGCTGCTCACATCTACAGCGAGCAATCAGCTAACGAAGTTTATTCTCAAATTCCTTCTTTTATCACCGCCCTTGACCTGCTGATTCCCAAACTTAGTGCATAAACTGAATATCTTATAGTTTGACAATTTGACTGGAAAGAGTATACTTAACCCAGATGATCAAACAGGTTTGGTTAAATGAACTTGAGCCCGTAAGGGCTTTTTTATTGGTTTGACAATGGTGGTATAGTTTAAAAATATATGAGAGTAACCTCGGTTATTTCTCTGCTGCAGGAAAACAAGCGGCCTCGGTCGCTTTTTTTATGGTTGAAAATGTAGCACCGGGAATAAAAGAGGGTCTTTCTGATGGTGATTATTGTCTGGCTAGCGGAGTACTATTTGTCGGAGGAGCTTTAAGGGGAGCGATCTACGATCTGAACACCAACAAGGTTTTCTCCATAAACGAAACAGCACGCCAGGTCCTAACTGGGCTGACGGAAGATAAGGACGGTTTTTGGACTAAGTTGGAAGATCTGGGTCTGGCGACACGGGATAAGTTGCCGCAAAAAAGTACGTTGCCAGAGTTACTCCAAAAACCAGAGTTGCAGTTTGTGTGGTTTGAAATCGTTTCCGACGACTGCAATGAAAGTTGTGTGCATTGCTACGCCGATAGTCTACCACCAACACGCAGGAGAACCGGGGTGCGCCCACTGGAAGATGACTCAAAACAGTTGAATAAGAGAAAAAAATTAACGACAAATGAGTGGAAGAAGCTTATAAATGATACTTATTCTTTAAATTGCAAAAGGGGACAATTTATTGGTGGGGAGCCTTTTCTGTTCAAGGGTGATCATGGAGAGGGCGTACTCGATTTAGCTGAATACGCAAAAGAAACAGGATTTGAATTTATTGAGATTTTTACTAATGGAACTTTACTCACACCAGCCAAGGTGGCCAGAATTAAAAGCTTGGGAATAAACATTGCCGTGTCCTTATATTCGAGGGATCCGGATGTCCATGACAAGATAACCCATACACCCGGTAGCCACAAAAAAACCATGGCGGCATTACAGATGCTCAAAGCGACGGGGGTTCCCACTCGGGTAGAGATAGTTTTGATGAGACCTAACGAGAAAAGTGTGGATGAAACTCAGGCTTTTGTGAAAGAAATGGGCTTTAGTCACCGACCGCCGGACGTGTTGAGATCAAAAGGGAGGGGAGATAACCTGGCCCTGGTACCCTCCAAGGAAGCAGTAGTGCGGTATGGATTAATGACCGCACCTAGTTTTACGGTGGACAAAGAAACATTGTCACGATATCTTTCTGGGCATAGCTGTTTGCTAGGGAAAATTACTATTACCGATACTGGCGATGTTCTTCCTTGCATCTTTTCCAGAAACCTAGTAGTAGGATAGGAAATGTACAAGATAGTTTGCTACAGAAAATTGTAGCTGGCCAGAAACTGGAAGTTGTATGGAAAAGTACCAAGGATAATGTATTGGTCTGTAGAGATTGTGAATACAGATATGTATGCTTTGACTGTCGACCCATGTCTGAGGGAGTGAATCAGGGAAGAGGAGAATATCTTTCCGCGCCTTATCCGCGGTGTACTTATAATCCCTATACTGGGGAATGGGCCAAGGGGGTGTGGAGGGTGGATGAGAAAGAAAAACCTTATTATGACGAATCACTTCAGCCAATTATTCAAGCAATGTTAACAAAAGGAGGTGATTATTAATGGCACTAAAAGAAACTGAGATTGTAGAAGTGACTGCGAGCTTAGTCCACAAGGATGGTCTACCCATACCACCTATTTGTTTGCCTCTTTGCGGCCCTGGAATTCCGCCGTTGCCTCCGCTACCCTGCATGCCAGTATTGATACCCAAACCGCCACCCGGACCAAACTAGCCAATTAATGATGGGCGACCAGTCAATATCTTGGGCCAAAGTTTAGGATAGCGAGTAAGAATGATCTTGCCAATCACGGACGCGAAGTCGTGAGGACTTTTATTGGGTTCTATGACTGAATCTTCCTGATTAAGGTCCTTTTTCTTTTCCAGCATGGTTAGACTTTTAAGTCTATTTTGAATATAGCCGTCCAGAATTTTTTGATGATCTGACCACAAGATATGGCTGGCTGAGTATTCAGCGCAGAAAGCATACAATTCTCCTAAATTTGCAGATGATGGCAAATTAACAGGCATTTGCGATGTCATTGTTGTTTTCTTTAGAAAGAGTTGACTTGCAAGTTGGAGATAACTCAAATTTTCCTCTTTGTTCGAATACCACCAAAGTTTATGTTGAGACCAGTAAATGTGTCCGAACTCGTGAATGACGGTAGCTAAATACGATTCTCTGGTTGTGTAGGGATTGATTTTTACTCTGTAGGACTTCTGTAAACCGATAAACAACGTCAACAATCCTCCACCGATACGGGGAATAACAAATCGGGAAGCTTTTCTGATTGAGGAGGGGAGAGATTCCTCTATTTTTTCCCATAACCCTGCATACCAAGCATAGTGATACTTCGAGGGGATAGATAAACTATGGGGAATTTTGCGAAGAAAATATTTGCCCAATTTATTACGAACAGGCATCCAGAGATAAATGTATTTGCTGTCATACGAAACAACTACGGTGGAGGCAATAAATTCCTTTTTGTTAAAAATGAAATTGAGCTCCGGACTCCAAACGGCTTTTAAGCCTTCTTCTATTGTCTCTAGGTCAGTTTTAGTAGCCAGATAATTTTTGATCACGATTCAATTATACTTCATTTCAAGCCAGTCCTATAGTATTGACACCTTGCCAGGGGATGATATACTTGATCCGGATGATCAAACAGGTTTGGTTAAAGAAATCTGTTTTTAGCTTCAAGTTGAGGCTGATATCTTGAACCCGCGCGAGCGGGTTTTTTTATGGGAAAAGAAACAGTCTTTCCAGAAGAAAGAGGATCTTTTTATAAGACGCTGTCTGCGCCACTGACTGCCCAGGTGGAAGTTACTCAACGGTGTAATGAGTCTTGCTTACACTGTTACAATCACTGGCGTAAAAGGGACAACCCATCCCCCTTTTCCACCTTGAACGAAAGTCAATTGTCTTATGTAGTGCGGGAGCTGATAAAAAATAGGGTTTTTGGTGTGACTTTAACCGGGGGCGAACCCATGTTGTTTAAAACGGCTGTTTATGAAGCAGTTAAAATGTGCACTACAGCAGGGATGTCTTGCTCTCTAAACAGCAATCTAACAACTGTAAAAAGAGAAGACGCCATAGCCCTGAAAGAAGCAGGTGTATCTTTTGTATTAACGTCACTATTATCTCATGAGGAAAGTATTCATGATGTAATTACCGAACGGCCGGGATCCCATAAAAAGACCTTAGCGGGAATAGCGGTTCTGCAACAAGCAGGGGTTCCTGTGGGCGTGAATATGGTAATTACCAGATTGAACCAGCATCAAATTTATGAAACCGGCAAATTCGTCGCTTCACTCGGGGTAAAAAACTTTTCGGCCACTAAGGTGTCGCCATCACTAAGCATGAGGGAACATTTTTCAAACTTGGACGTTTCCCAAAAAACGGTGAGGGAGTCTCTGGAAATTTTAGTTAGACTAAGAGAAGAGTTTGGGTTAAAAGTAGATATTTTAAGGTGTTATCCAATGTGTTTGATAGGAGACATTTCTCGTTATAAATGGTTTGCTAGGCGCAATTGCGGTGCGGGAGTTGCCACTGTGACAGTGGGAGCTGATGGGAGTTTAAGACCCTGTTCTCATTCGGATAACGTGTACGGAAATGTATTAGAGGAGGGACTGCAACCTGGGTGGAAGAGAATGGGTGAGTGGCGAGATGGTAGTCTTATACCCAATCGTTGTTGGGAATGCGCTTTTCTACAGGAATGTACAGCAGGTTGCCGAACAGATGCCAAATATTGTGGTGACATTAAAGGAATGGATCCGATGGCAACAGATCCAGAAGAAGTGATGCAACAACCGATTTCCGTAGACAGATTTGACAGTGCAAAGTTTACAAAACAGAAAATAAGAATGACCAAAAACTTACGTTTTAGAGAAGAAGAGTTTGGGGGAGTATTAATGGCCTACGGGAAACCGCCAATTTTTTTGAACAAGGATGCTTTTAGTGTCGCGTTGTCACTCCAAGACTTGAGCTCTTTCTTCATAGAAGAAGTAGCAATTGGTTTAAGAATTTCTGTGAATGAAGTAGCTGGTTTTTTGGAAAATTTAAGGAATAAAGGGTATATTGAGAAAGTAGGAAGAGAGGTGAGTATATGGGAATAGAAGCTTTGCTAAAATTAC
>CAYHGA010000006.1:0-49264 GCA_964356225.1 uncultured Gammaproteobacteria bacterium | reverse complement strand
TGTGAGCCCAATAATCGCGGGCAAACATATCGGCGGCTTTTTGGGCGGCGGCGGCAGAGAGCTGGGGATCCAATTTGACTTCTGGTAGGCCGGCGGATGTGCGTTGAATATTAGTCAGGCCAATTATTTCTTCAGGGGAAATTTGGGAGGCATAACCTAATATTTGTGGATAGTTATTGGTTAGTTGGTTGATAGTTAGTTGGAGACCCAAGAAGAGAACTATTATTGCTACCAATGATGAGGGGTGAAGGAACTTGGCCCGCTGATTATTAGATTCGTGAGGAAAAAACAGATGGCGCAGGAATTTCCACATTAAGGATTATTATGGGCGACGCCGGAGCAGAAGTCCAGAGATGAACAAGGCAAGCAATGCGCCGGGGATGGTGAGCAGCCACCAATTGAAATTGGAGGCGGTGGCGCTTTTAACTTCCGGAGTAGGAGCAGGTTCGGGGGTGGTTTTGACTTCAGTGGTTTCTGCCAAAACTCCGGCCTCAAATCCTCCCGGGACAGTGGTAAGAACGCCGCCGGCAGATGTGGCTGAAAGTTCATTTGAGAATGCTCCGGGAGCGCAGCCGTTGCCGGCCCTGACTTTGAAGTAATAGGTGGTTCCTCCGGAAAGACCGGAGACGGTATAAGATGTAGTATCGGGTCCCCCTACATTCGGATTTCCGTACTGTTGCAAACCTGGTCCCAAGCCAAAGGTTATCAGATAATAGGTCACGGGACCGGCGGCCTTGGACCAAGTGAGAATGACACTATTGGCTCCGGCAGAGACGGCGGACAGAAGAACCGGGGCGCTGCCTGGCTGGGTATCATTGCAAGTAGGAGCGCTGGCGGGTGACGTACCGCCTCCCCCACCACCGCCGGAAGTTCCACCGCTCCCACCGCTCGTCGTTTGGGTGTAACTTGCAAATTTGGTAAAGTGTTTGGTCCAGATAACTAAGTCGCCACCAACATCTATTTTACATTCTCCGTCAGTCGCCAAGGCATCACCTGCAGCTTGGCTGTCGGCCGCACACGTGCTGGTAATTTCAGTGAAGTCTGTCCCCGGTCTCGAATATCCTGCTCTTTTACCCGCTTGACCCGGAAGCAGGATTCTCACTGCATTGTCAAAAGATAATTTTGCGCTTGCAAATCCTATTTCGATAGCAGTGCCGAGGGTCGTGGTTTCTCCTGCGGTTACAGGCAACGTTACAGTGGTCACCGTTGGGGCTGCAATTACCCCATTCCAATCAGCCGGACCGGTCACGGTGGTTGCCGGAATAGTTATATCAGCAGCATCAGAGGTAATGGAAATTTGAGGAATGTCTCCCGTCCCGCCATCCACAAATGAGCTGACGTCAATCGTGGCATCGGTTGTTCCGTCAACGGTGACGGTCACTTCCTGATCCGGATCGGTGATGACGACTTCCGGGGTAGCGGAATCAGCGGTCGCGCTCCCACTACCGTCCGGAGTGGTTTGGGTAGCGGTCAGACTGGAATCTACGAGTAATAAACTATTTGTCGTGTTACCCGCGAGATCCGAAACATTTACTACGACATCATTAGTAAAAGTAGTAGTTTCTGTAGCGGTAATTGTCAACGTCGCTCCTGTCCAAGAATACGTTAGGGTTTTGTCAGCTCCTGCACTTAAAGCATTCTGCACGACTGTTTTTGAACTGCCCGACAGAACTTCGCTGAAAACTAAGTCTGTATTCCCTGTGCTTAAAGTGATATCTGCAGAATTATCCCCAAGCTTGGTGACGGTTGGAGCAGTTGCGTCGATCCAGAAGGGGCCAAAGTGAGCAGTTGACGTCCAGTTCCCGGCATTGTCGAGTGTTGCTATATGGAAGTAGTGATCGTTCCCGTCAGACAGAGCCGGGCTGGTTTCACTATCTACTGTTTTTTCGTACTCTTTGTCAGCAGGTCCAGTTATGGTCGTTGCAGATGTATTCCACTCTGTATAAAACCCATCAATACCGCTGGTAGCATCCGATGCCCCGGTCCATGTAACATCAACCGTATTGTCTTTTGACCACGTAGACGTTGTGTGACTGGCTGAAGAAGGCGTCGGATCGGTCGGATTGGTTGTGTCGATCCAAAACGGTCCCAGGTGCGCGGTCGATGTCCAGTTACCGGCCTGATCAACGGTCGCTACGTGGAAGTAATGATTGTTGCCGTCAGCCAAAGAAGGACTTGTTTCTTCCAGTCCGCCGTCGCCATCAGTATATTCATTGGACGGCTGATGAGTTAAGGTGTCCGGCGATGTATTCCATTCGGTGTAATACCCGTCAACGCCGGAGGAATCGTCATCGGCACCCTCCCAGGAAACATCAACGGTTGGATTTGAAGACCATGTGGATTCCGTGTGGCTTGTTGATTCTGGTGTAGGATCAGTTGGAACGGTGTTGTCAACACCAAAATAGTCGTTCCAGTCGCTATAATATTCGGTTGTCGTATTTCCCGCTAAATCTGTAACCTTTATCGTCATGTCTGTTTCTTCATTGGTGTCAGAGAGGGTTGTTGTGTCTATTTGGCAAGACCAAAGATCTTGATTATCTCCATCCTGTATTCCTGAACACGACTTCTCATTATTATTATCGTCATCAAACATGGTAAAAACAACACTGTCAACGCCTGAGTCATCAGTAGCTGTTGCGGCGACAGTAACTGTTTTTCTTACATAGTTTGAACTCATGGGGTCGATTGTAGGGTTAAGGGATAAAGTGTCGGGGGTGGTAGCGTCGATCACAAATGGGCCTTTATGGACTGTTGATGTCCAGTTTCCTGCGTTATCTTGTGTACGCAAATGGAAATACCAACTGCCATCATCAAGAGACGTGCTTATGGTCCCCGTTGAAGTTTCTTCTGCGTCTTTGATTGCATCGGGTACATCGGTCGTGCCTTCAGTAAAGTCATACGAATATCCGTCTACTCCGGATCCCCCGTCCGTTGCTCCCAGAGCAGCACCGGCCGCGGTCCAGGCGATGTCGATCGTGGTTTCGTTTGACGGCGTGTTCACTTCATGGCTTGTTGAGGCAACGTCTGTTGGGTCCGTCGGGTTAGTTTTGTCAAGCACGATACTATCAGAAATTGGACCAACGCTGATATTTCCTACAGCATCGGTAAATCGGACGCGCACGGTATACGTACCGTCTCCATTATTTGGCAATGTGTACGCGTGAGGATTTTCGTAAGCAATTGAGGCTTGATAACTTCCGGATACGCCATTACCCAATTCCAATTCCATTGATACCACATCCACAGAAACTCCGGAAAAGTTCAGGGTGACGTCATTGTTTTTTGTATACGCAGCGCCGCTGTTTATCGCAATGTTTCCTACTGGTGCCTCGGCATCGATAACGACAGAGCCTACCGCGCTTACGCCGGAATTACCGTCTGCGTCATACGCACGAACTTTCCCGTACCACGTGCCTGATGTAAGTGCAGAACTATGCGTGAAGCTTAATGTCGCTGACGATAATGAACCTGAAGAATTAGCTTCCCCACCGGAAACGGTGTCCCAGTAAAATATATAGTGGTCTACTCCGACATTATCAGTGGCCGCGGTCCACGTCCACGTCGGGGTCGTGTCCTTCGTTGGTGTGGCGGTTGCAGGTGTTCCGGGTGCAGATGGAGCAGTCGTGTCTATGACAGTAATATTCACCGTAGCCGTATTGCCGTCAATGGTTCCATCGTTTGCTGTGTAGGTAAAAGAGTCCTGTCCGCTGTAATTGGATGCAGGAGTATATAAGAATGAACCGTCGGCATTAAACGTAAGTATGCCGTGTGCGACGGAAGTTACCAGTACAGCCGAAAGATTGGAATTGTCTACATCACTATCATTGTCAAGAACACCAGGTGCTCCAACATTGAGAGCTGTGTCCTCGTCCGTTGAATAGTTATCATCTACTGCTGTAGGATTATCATTGACCGGATTGACAGTGATAGTGAATGTTTGAGTATAAGCATTATTCAACGGTTGTCCATCGTCGGCAGTCACGGTAATCGTAGCGGATCCATGTTTGTTGGCAGCTGGCGTATAGGCTAGCGTTCTCGTAGAGCCGCTTCCGGAAACCGACGGATTCGGAACGATCGCCGGATCACTCGATGTTGCCGACAGAGTTACCGTCTGACCCGATTCCTCCGAGGGACCCGGCGATACGTTTGTGATACTTACATCTTGTGACGAGGAATCTTCGTTTACCGCTTGATCGGCGATTGGGTCAAACGAGGGCGGGGTATTGGCTGTCACCGTAACTGTAAAAGTGGTTGGGGTTGCGTCATTTCCGGCAGTATCCGTTTTAGTACAGGTAACGGTCGTAGTTCCTATGGAAAAAGTTGAACCGGAGACCGGCGTACAACTTGCATCCGCAGTTGCGTCAATATTATCTGTAGCTGTGGGTACTGTGTACGTTACGACAGCACCGGATTCGGATGTTGCTTCAGCAGTGACATTGTTATGAAATTCTATTTCAGGCGGTATTGTATCAATGTCAAATTGAGTAAAATGGGCTGCATCAAACGAAACAGTGTCGGTAACTGGATCATATGTAAAATTACTGACAATTCCTGATGGACTAATTATATTTCCATCATCATCACGAACAATTAAATTTGATTCTGAAGCGGAAGTAATGTCATACATTTCAAGAGTTGCTCCTTTCCCGGCTAATGCAGTCGCCGTACTTACATCGAGCGCAATTCTACCGTTACCTTGATCAAGGTAGTCGCCAAGATTCTGCAGGAATGTTTGGGTTTCCGGATCCGCCAAATCAAGTTCACTTGCAAAAGTTAATCTCCCTAAAGCCATTCCATCCTCATCATATTTTTCAAAATAGAGATTGGGGAAATCGTTCACATTATCTGAGGTAACCAGATTTAAATTATTAGCAATACCGTTATCGTCCAAACTACTGGAAATCTCTTCAAATATCGTGGTGATTGGATCTTGAGCAACCGTCACGGTAACAACATAATTCTGTGTTGTCCCGTCCTCCGCAGTAACGGTATAGAATACGGGATTTGTAAAATTTTGAGCGACACCAGAAGCCGGGTTCACTGATGATCCGGAAATGACAATAATCGGGACAAGAGAAGTTACATCAGTTTCAAATGGCACGGTTACAGCAATTGTATGATTGGCTTCATCAACAATGCCGTTGCCTAGAATTAAAAATGAAGTAATTGCTTTTTCAGAACTTAGTGGAGCGGATGCTGAAAGCGCATTGTACGCGTTAATTCTTTTACCGGAAACCGTTTTACCTGCTAAAGCAGAAATGCTGTCACCAGTAGTAAGAATTTTATCCTTTACTTGTGCTACGTTAAGAATCGGATTATATCCTTCAATGAGCGCCGCAAGACCGGCTACATGAGGCGCGGCCATCGAAGTGCCGTTCATGTATTGGTAAGAAAGCGTGTTTGTAAACTGAATATCGTCAATTACTGGTACTTGAGTGCCTGTGACACTTCCATTTGTGTGCCAGACAAATCGTGTTCGCATGTCTGATGTAGCTGGCCCAAGATCGAAAGTTACCCAACCTGCTCCACCCCCACAATATACGCCCGGTCTCGTTTCCCAAATATTATCATTATTATCGGTTTCTACTGCTAAATAATCATTACAAAAACCACCGCTAGGAGGTTCTGCATCTAAGTATAAGTAGAAAGTTAATAAAACATTTGTCCCGATAACACTTTCTTCCATCGGAGATGTTAAGGTTAATCTGCTTGTGTCATTATCAATATAAGAACTATTAGCTTGTGCGTTTTTATCGTTAGCATTACCACCAACATCTCCCCATGTTCCTGTTTTCCAACCTCCCAATGTTTTAGTAAAGATTGTATTAGTGAATCCTGGAAGCGATGCATTTGTAAAATCTTCAGTCAAAAATCCCGTACTATAAATATTTGTACCTGGTGCACCGACATCAACAGAGGAAGCGCCATAATCAGAAAAGGTCGCCAGACCGTCATTTTGATCGGTAGCGGCGACACAAACAATATTTATAGAATCAAAATCGCAGGGGTACAAGTGACTTACACTGTCATTATTTTTACCAACTCCATCCCAATCACCACTTACAATAGTTCCATTTCCCGAAGCTGTAATAAATAAACCATTAAAGCCATTTATCGCATTTTTTAAGGAAGTGTCATCATAGGTTCCAGCCCAGCTCGCATTAATAATTTTTGCGCCATTTTGTTGCGCAAAGTTAATACTTTTAACATTATCAGTTGTCGTTAATGATGATTTTATCGCCATTATTTTAGTTAGTGGCGCTACCCCAATTATGCCCTTGCTGTTATTTTTTACAGCTGCAATCGTTCCTGCAATATGTGTTCCGTGGGAGCTCGTGGACGGCAATGGAATTTTGTCGCCATCTTCATAGTCAAACCCAGAGTTGCAACCACCAAGCGCCGCACCATTTTCGTCTTTACAATTTGAACCATTCCACATGCTGTTTATGAGATCAGGATGGTTATAGGCAACACCGCTATCAATCACCGCAACAATTGTTCCATTTCCCTCTGAAGTTGCCCAAGCTTCGGGGCCATCAATGTCAGCGTCGTTAGCGCCACTTGTTCCGTTTACTGGCTGCCTTGTATTTTCTAGTCCCCACAATAAATCTTTGTATGTATCATTTGTACCTATAGATGTTGGTTCATAAATATAATTAGGCTGGGCATACTCGACATTCGAATCTGATTTCAGTTCCTTAACCATTTCTTCTGTGGATTTTTTTGACTTGAAGACCTGTATATTTGAGGCTTTAATCTCGTCTCTTTTCTCTAAGGCAAACTTTTTTTCAAATACAAACGCCTGGGCTCTGCCGAATACCCCTTTGATATCGAGTTTTTCTTTCTTAAACTTTACGATTACTTCGCCCTCAACGTAATTTTTCTTTGTTTGTGTCTTGGACTTTTTTAGAAAGTCTCCGGCCATTCGGAGCGGAATCTTGGCTTCAGAAAGACTGGCAGATTCGGTTGCTATGCCATCAAGAATTTGGCCTTGCTCCGGAGCCGGTGCCGCAGAGGGTGTCGCCTCCGGCGTAGGTTCGAGTGTCGGTTCAGGCGTGGCTGACGGGGTAGCGGTAGGCGTGGGCTCAAGTGTCGGCGTAGGAGTTGGAGTTTCTGTCGGTGTCAAGGTTGGCTCTGGCGTGGGTTCTGGAGTGGGCTCGGGAGTCGGAGTTGAGGTGGGTTCGACGACGATTTCGGCGGAGGGGGTGGAATCGCCGGTTTCTTGGGCGAAAGCTACCAGGTAAGGAGTGCTCCCTTGAAAAAGGAGAAGGAAGGACAGAAAAAAGCTAAAAAGTTTCCTGAAAAATTTGTGGCCCATGTTTAGGGCAAGACCAAGGCCAATTTTAGGCCCAAAAATAGCTCTTGTCAATGGATCCGTATTGTTGAAACAGGGGCGGAGACGCTAACGGCCCGGAGAGCGTTGATGCGACCGAAAGTCCAGTAAGAACCGGTGCCGCGAATTTTGTCGGCTGTGCCCTCAATCTGGCGACGGACTTGAGTATTAGTGGAGTTATAGGGCGAGGTCCAGATCAGTGCAGACAGACCGGCGACGTGAGGGGTGGCCATAGAAGTGCCAGAGCCATAACCATAATTGGTCTTGCCTAGAACATTGGAGTGATTGGGGAAAGTGGACCAAACGTTAACACCGGGAGCAGCTACGTCGACCCATCTGCCGTAAGAGGACCAAGAGGGTTTAGCGTCGTTATTGTCGGTAGCAGCTACGGCGATGACATTAGTATAGTAAGCAGGATAAGTGGGAGAAGAATTGCCAGAATTGCCGGCAGCGGCGACTAAAACTACTCCATGGTTCCAGGCGTAATTGACGGCGTCCTCTAAAGCGCGGGATTTGCGGGGGGCGCCTAAGCTCATATTAATAACCTTGGCTCCATTATTAGCAGCCCATGTAATGCAATCCGCGATCCAGGAATAATAGCCGGAGCCGTTGTCACCTAAAGCCTTGGCATTTATGAGAGAAGCGGTATAACCAACACCGGCTACCCCTATACTATTATTTGTGGAGGCCGCGGCAATGCCAGCCACGTGTGTGCCGTGACCATAAAGATCGTCAAGAGTAGGACTGGAAGTGCAATTGTGACTATCAACAACTTTTGAAGAAATGTCTTCGTGATTCTGATCGATACCGGTGTCGATAACGGCAATTTTGATAGCGGCACTGCTGGTGCTGTGATTCCAGGCAGAATCACCGGTACCGGCAGCTTGAATTTTGTATATATTCCACTGGTTGGGTAGAAGATATGGATCGTTGGTTTCGATCAGGGCTTGGGCGATGTAGTTGGGCTCGGCATATTCAACGCGGGGGTCGGCCCGGAATTTGGCAACCAGCTCCTCTACTCTACCTGTGGGTATCTGGACATCTTCGATATCGAGCTGGTCTATGCGGCTACGGAGGCTTGTGCCCATTTGGCGATACAGCTCACGGCGGGAGTCAGGGGTGACTTCGCTCTTGAACTTGACCAAAATGTCATCGGGGGCAAAAGAAACGGAGTCCCGGGCTAGGACCAGAGAAGGGAGGAAAAGAAGAGTTCCAAAGAAGAAAGCTAACCACCGGGACAAGATTTTCATTAATTTAGTTGATGTTAGGCGAAAGAAAATTCCTTGTCAAGCCCAGGCCCAAAAAGCTTCCGAGAATGTCAATAAACACGTCGCGCAGGGTGGGCTCGCGGCCCAGGGTAAATGTTTGATGAAATTCATCAGTCACGGCGTATAAGAGAGTAATAGTGATGGTAAGTAGTAATAGATATGGTCTTGAATAATGAGTCGTGAGTTTAAGAGAGCGATAAATTAATACGGATAGGACGGCGTAGACGAAAAGGTGGGCGGCTTTTTTGATGACGAAGTCCTGCCAATAAACTTTGCTGGTAGTAAGGGTGGATTGAGAAGAGAAAGAAAAAATAAGAATGGCCCAGGCCAGAGTGGGCAACCAGTGCTTAATCCGGCGGCGGATGGACATACTCTCTGATTATAAGGCCTACAGAGGCGATAAAGACAATTCCACCAATAATAGTAAGAGCGACGGCTGGAAAATTGATGTGGCGTTCTGCGGAAGAGGAAAGAACTTGGGGAGAGGGCGTATTTGAAGATAGAGGCTCGACACTGGAAGTTGGAACTTGAGGCTGGACGGTAGATGTTGGAGTGGACGCGGGACGAAGTGTCGGGGTGGGCGTTGGCCGGGGCGTAGGGGTGGGAGTCGGGCTGGGTTTTGGAGTAGGGGTGGGTGTGGGTGTGGGAGTTGGGGTTGGTGTTGGGGTAGGAGTAGGGGTAGGGGTCGGAGTCGGAGTAGGTGTGGGGATTAAGGATTCACATGATGTATCCGACTTAGTCGGAGAACCGATGGTCCAATTGCCAGTGCCGTCTGGGACTCTTGCTGCGCTCTGTTCGGAAGGCGGTGCATTCACATCAGCACTATTAGCACTGCCACAAAAACTTCCATTTCCATTTCCGTATGAGACACAGTCTGCCTCAGTTGTACTATTGAATAGTTGTATTCTGTCTCCGCCATTATTTAACCGGTTAGACGCCGACAAATAACAAGACCCCCCTGCTGAAATTTTTTCTTCTGAAAACTCATGAATGGGTGTTGCGGCTGTGTCTTTTATAGACCAACCAGAAAGATTAACTTCATTTGGGGAAACATTGTATATTTCAACCCAATCAGAACTATCTGAGGAACTAAACTCATTTATCACTACCTGCGCCTTAACTTCAGGGGCTAGGAGAAGAAAAAGTAGTGCGGGCAGCCACCACTTCATTTGAGTAAACTATATCACTATTGCTACTTACTTTGCCAGCTATACATAAAATTTTTACAGAACTCACACGACCGTGTGGATTTGGTAAAAATATCTTTCTTTAAAATCCGGAAGTTATTGGACGTGCAAGTAGAGAGTTTTGAGACCAGAGCCATGATCGATGAATTTGATGTTCAGATTGGCCGAACCGCATTTGCCGGTATAAGAATATAAAGTTCCGTCGGCTACGGCGTAGATTATATCTTGATTGGAAACCATATCTATGCCTGTATGAATCCCTCCACTATATTTATACACGTAAGAGTAATTGGTTTTACCGTAGCGTTGAGTAACTCCAATTGTGCCTTTAATGGGCCAATCCCAATTCCCGGAGCCAATATTCAGACCCCATTTGTCGGTAGTGTTTTTGAGATAAGTTTCGGCGTTAACCCAGGAGTCATTGACCCGGACTTCAAAGTGCAAGTGCTTGCCGGTGGAACAGGAAGGATAACCAGAATTGCCTACCAGGCCAATAGGATCACCGGCGTTGACCGGGCCTTGCTTGACGGCATTGGCCAGGGCCTTTTGGATGGCTTCCAATTCCAGATGGGCTTGTTCGAGTTGTTTTTGGTACAGGGCCTCGTTATTTTTGGTTTGGCGTAGAAGGTTGTCGCGGTCGGCACGCAAATTGGCCAGGGCCGTTTTCTGGGTTTGGAGGCGTTTTTGAGAATCTTGGACTAAAGTTTTCTGCTGGCCGTAATTGTTTTGCACAACTTGGGTTTCGGCCAAGAAACGACGGTTGGAAGACTGGACAATTTGTAAATATTTAAAACGGGAGATGAGCTGGGATACGTCGTCGGAGGAAAAAAAGATTTGCAGGGGATCGAGTTGACCTTGCTTGTAAGATAGCCTTATTTGTTTTTCCAGAAGGCGGGATTTTTCCTGAAGTTTATCTTCTAAAAGATTGATCTTCGCGGAAATGGAAGCAATTTGATCCTCGGTTTGGGAAATTTTGAGGAGAGTTAATTTAATTTGGTTATCATAGTAGGCAATCTGCCCAGAGAGAGTTTTTATCTGATCTTGGGAGATGGCAATTTTTTGCTTCAGATCAGCCTCAAGTTTAATTAAATCGTCTTCTCGACTAGCAAAAATTAAAGCAGGAGAAACGAAGAGAAGAAGAGCGAGAAAAAATTTCTTCATACTTTCAAGAACCGCCGGACAGCCAGAAATCCTCCAACTGCACCAATGACGGCGCCTAAAAGCAATTCCCCACCCAAGAGAGCGAACATGAACCAAAGGGGGGCGGGCAAAATGGGAATTCCGGCTAAGAAGCCCGCTAAAAAAGGAGTACTGTAAAGCAAAATGAGATAAGAGGCTCCCCATGCGATGAAAGCTCCGGCGGCCCCATAAATTATGCCTTCCCAAACGAAAGGAGCGCTGATATAACTCCGGGTGGCTCCCAGCAATTCAAAGAGGGTGATCTCGTCCCGGCGGTTGGCCACTTTGATGCCGATGATCAAGAGAATAATAATAAAAGTGATGACCAGGTGAGAGCCGACTAGGGAAAAACCGATGAGGCGCATGGATCTGGTCCAGACTGCCAGTCGGGAAACGATATCCTCGGCAAAGCGGACGTCTTCAATATCGGGCTGGGTTTTGAGAAGATCGGCAATGGGTTTGAGGTCGGCCGGATTTTTGGCTGAAACCTCGATGGAGGCGGGGAGCATGTTGGCAGTGACGGCCTCTAAGAGAAGAGGATCTGATTTATTGAGATCTTTGTAGAGTTTAAGGGCCTCTTCTTTGGAAATGTATTTGACTTCTGAGACCAGGTTGGTCGCCTGCAAATTGGCTTTAATCAAGTCTACGGCTTGGGGAGTAGGAACCAGATCAGATTTGAAAAAAGCGTTAACCTGGGGCCGGGTTTCAAAATAGGTGAGAACCGCTTGAGAACCGGCGGCGACTAAGAAAAAAACGCTGCCTAAAAACAGGGTCATGGTCATAATGGAAACGGCAGCCAGTGCCTGATATGGAGAACGGCGGATACGCTGCCAGGCCAGTAATAAATGGCTAGTCATATTTGCCTTTGGGAGAATCCTTAATAACTTTTCCTGCTTCCAGGGCAATGACCCGGCGGGCGAAGTGATTGACAATGTCCGCGTTGTGAGTGGCCATTAGGACTGTCGTTTTGAGTTCGGAGTGAATAGCTGAGAGAAGATTGACAATGGCCCGGGCGGTTTTGGGATCCAGATTACCGGTGGGCTCGTCGGCCAAAATGAGTTTGGGGCGGGTAACAATGGCCCGGGCCAGAGCTACCCGCTGTAATTCACCGCCGGAGAGCTGGGCCGGAAAAAGGTCCGTGCGGGCGGCAAGTTCCACTAATTCCAGGGCTTTTTTGACAGCTTTTTGCAAATCGGCCGGCTTGATTCCCACGACTTCCAGGGGCAAGGCTACATTCTCAAAAACACTTCTGTCGGGGAGGAGCTTAAAATCCTGAAAAACAGTACCAATGGTACGGCGATACTCATGAATTTTAGCCGGACCGTCGAGGACTAGTTTTCCGGCATCGGGCTTGAGATCGCGCATAATCAGGCGTAAAACAGTGGTTTTCCCGGAACCGGAAGGACCGGTAAGAAAAACAAATTCCCCGGGAGAAATATCGAAGCTGACTTCTTCCAAGGCCAGGATATCGCCAAATTTTTTGGTGAGTTTTTGGGCAGAAATCATGAATATTATTCCAGTAGCTTGACCCGGCCGACGTCCATCAGCCAAGGGACTTTTTGGGCCTTAATAGTTTCTCCCCAGACTTCAACTTTCTTGCCTTCAAACTGCTCCAGGTCGACAACCGAGGAGATCAGATACACAGTTTGGCTGGGCCCGCCGTCGCGGATTAACTGATGAGTGCCCTCGCCGTTCAAGCCGTCTTTCTTGAGGACACCGGTAGCCGTATCGCGAAAAGTTTTGGTGTCGGTGGAACCGACTTCGGTGGCAGTTTTGATCATGGCCGGAGTAGATATGCCGGCGACTTGGGGAGGAGAAACGCGAAACAGCAAATACCCCACTCCCATGCCTGAAAGAACGATCAGAATGGCTAATCCGGTAACCCAAACTTTAGGAGAGAAGGTCATAGTTTTTAGTATACCACAGCCCGAACCTCGGCATCGATAAATTCGTCCAGCTCGCCATCCAGCACGGCTTCGGCTTGGGACGTTTCCACACTGGTACGCAAATCTTTGACTAATTTATAGGGATGGAGAACATAAGAACGGATTTGATTACCCCAGGAAGCGGCCTTGTAAGTGCCTTTTAAGTTTTTGGTTTCGGCAGTCTGCCTTTCCTGCTCCAATTGCCAGAGTTTGGCCGTAAGCAGAGACATAGCAATTTTTCTATTCTGCTCTTGAAAACGCTGAGTCTGGCAAGACACGGTGATGCCGGTGGGTTTGTGGGTAAGCCTGACGGCTGTAGAAACTTTGTTCACGTTTTGGCCGCCGTGGCCGGTGGCCCGGTAAGCTTCGAACTGAACGTCATCGGGCTTAATGACAATGTCGCCAGCGTCGGATTCTTCCAATTCCGGTAAGACTTCGACCAAGGCAAAAGAAGTTTGGCGAAGATTGTCGGCGTTGAAAGGAGATTGGCGCACCAGGCGGTGCGTTCCCCGTTCTCCGATTAAATAGCCATATGCGTATGGACCGGTGACGGTGACGGTGACGGATTTTAAACCGGCTTCTTCCCCGGGGGCCTGATCCACAATTTCTACATCCCAACCCCGGTTTTGGCAAAATCTTAAGTACATGCGCAGGAGCATAGAGGCCCAATCCATGGCTTCTGTTCCACCCTGGCCGGCATGAACAGAAAGGATGGCGTTGTGATTATCATAAGGTCCGTTTAAGAAAGTTCTAATTTCTAATTGACCTAATTTTTTGGTTAACCTCTTAAGGTCCTTTTCCTCTAAAATTTCGGCTACGGATTGGGCATCGTCTAAATCTTTTTCCAGATCGGCAATTTCTTTGCCTTCGGTTTGCAGAGCAGCCAGGCGTTTCATAGAAGCCTGGGCAGATTCCTGGTCCGACCAAAAATCCGGTTCCTGGGTTTTGCTTTCCAGCTCGGCAATCTGTCTAGCCCGCTGATCGGGGTTTAACTTGATCTTAATTTTTCCCAGTCGGGAAACAAGATCTTCAATTTGAGGAATAATATCAGACATGAAGCTAATTATACTTCACTCGGCAGAAGGAGAGGAGGGAGGTTCACAAACGACGTTTCTAATTTGCTGGAGTTGGTCGGGTTTGAGCTTGAGAAGTGTATCGGTGATGACTCCTAAACTTTCGTTGGTCACCTGGACTCCCAAAATTACCGGACCTAAGTTCTTACCGGGGTGGGTGACGAAGGCGTCCAGAGTGTCGCTGATTACTTTTCCGGCCAGAGAAGGGTTGATGGCGGGTATGGCGGGAATTTTAATTTGAGACTTAATTTCGGCCAGAGAAGTAGGGATTTTGGGCGGCGATCCCCTTTTGACAGACACGTAGCCGTACACCCCGACCACCAGTATGGCAATAAAGGCTACTTTAAACAAAAATCCAAACATCAATTTCTATCTTATCACGGTTGGCCAAGGTCGGGGTAGATTTCTTGGATGGTTTCAAGAAGAAGTTTTTTAGCTTGGTCAAAAGGTAGGGGTATAGTAGCTCCTGCTGCATAAAGGTGGCCTCCCCCAAATCCTGTTGCCACTGCAATTTTACTTACATCGTATTTATTTG
The DNA here is from genome assembly GCA_964356225.1 of uncultured Gammaproteobacteria bacterium. Taxonomy (GTDB): domain Bacteria; phylum Patescibacteriota; class Microgenomatia; order CAZETR01; family Amesbacteraceae; genus GWC2-45-19. The sequence continues at coordinate 34,764 of CAYHGA010000006.1, read as the reverse complement.
CATCTCTGGTGCGAATGCTTACCGTGACGACTTCTGGCTTGGCTTCGGTAAACCTTACCCCAATTTCCCAACCCTTAACTGATCTAAGCATCTCTGAAACTTGAGCTTTTTCTGTATGAATCTCCTGTATATCTGCTTTTTTTAATTCTTTGTAAGGTACCGCCGAAATTGCTACTTTTTCACCAAAATAAAGTTCTATTTTTGATAAGGCTAAGCCAATAAACTTAATTTGTTCGGGTTCGTAGTTATTTTCAAGATTGAAAATAAGTTTATGGAAATCAGGATATATAGATACCAAGTCTGCCGCCGCATTGAATGTACTGGAGGAGGTGGCCGGATATTTGAATCCCCCTGTATCTGTATATATACCTACAAAAAAGCACGCAGCCCCTTCAGCGGGTATTTTGATGTCCCATTCTTTACATAATTCGTAATCTATCTGGGAAACTGCGGGGTATGAAGAGTCTATAAGATTAACGTGCCCATATCCTTTGTTGGTTCCATGATGGTCTATGACAACCACTCTAAGACTTTCCGGAAATTTAACTTCTTTCTTGGAAATTTGGTTTAAGGCAGATGAATCTTGACTTATAAAAAGGTCAAATTGGGATAAATCTAGTTGTGACCAGTTGTTAATAACTATTTGATCAAACCCAGGTAAGCAAGCCAGAGCGGGCGGAGGAGCCGAATCTCCCATAATGACGGTTACTTCTTTTCCAATTTTCCGAAATATATGCATCATCCCTAATGCTCCTCCCATACTATCCCCATCAGGACCGGGATGGCAGTGAAGTAGAATATGATTTGCTTTTTGAAGTTCGGACCAAATTTGTGGTGCTAATTGTTTAATTTTGCCAGACATAGACTTGATTTTACTCATTATCAAGGGATTTCCACAAATACCAACAAGCAACTGTGCGGTAAGGACGCCAATTTTCCGCTGTCTTTAGCATATTGGTCTTTAGCCGTTTGCCCTTTTTCAGACCATAAAAACGAATCATGGCGTTTTGGATGCCTACATCGTCGAGAGGAAGTATATCCGGGCGGTGTAAGGTAAACATCAGTTTCATTTCGGCAGTCCAGCGGCCAATGCCCTTGACGGCAGTGAGATGGGTTATTACTTCTTCGTCAGTCATTTGATCCAGTTTATTTAATTGAACCGTCTTTGAAAGAACTTTTCGGGATAGGTCGTGCAAAGATCTAGCCTTGGCCCAGGAAGTGCCAATGCCACGCAGTTTTTCAAGTGGCTGGGCGAGGATAAGATCGGGGGTAAACTTTTTATGGAGAAAGAGAGTCAAAAAACGTCCGTAAATAGTATCCGCGGCTTTGCCTGAAAGCTGCTGACCGATGATTTCGCTGACTAAATTGGTGAAACGATCTGCGGGAGGTGGGTAATTTATGACACCGAAACGATTTATCAGGACTTTTAATGCCGGGTCCTTCTTGAGATGGCAGAGAGCTTTATGCAGATCCCGCATAGATTTTGGCCAAGAGTTTTTTGGCCCGATAAAGTTTACCCTCCAGGCTGCGGACGGATAGATGAAGGCGGAGACTGATCTGGCGGTTGGATAATTGTTCGTAATAGCGTAACTGTAATAACTGGCGATATTCAGGTGGAAGAAGATTGAGACAGGCGTTAACCTTGTCCCGCAGCTCATCTAAAGTTAACTTTTCTTCGAGTGAGATTGTGGGGTCGAAAATCGAGTTGAATTTCTCTACCGCCGGAACCACAAAATGAGATTGGTGGCGAATCTGGGCCCGATAATAGTCGGAAAGCTTGTTGAGAGCGATTTTGCACAACCAGGTAAAATAGCTGCTTTTGTGGCGAAATGTATGATAAGACTTGAGAGCGGATACGAGCGATTCTTGCACAGCCTCGGCGGCGGCTTCGTAATCCCCGCCTGAGCGCTTGAGAAGGAAGCGGAAAAGGCGTAAAATGAGGTCAGCGCTTGCGGGCGCTGTATTTATGTCAGACATACGCAATATCGCTATTATCGCACACGTGGACCACGGGAAGACAACTCTGGTGGACGGAATGCTAAAACAGACCCATACTTTTCGGGCCAATGAGGCGGAAATGAGCCAGACAACGATTTTGGACAGTAATGAACTGGAAAGAGAAAAAGGGATTACTATTCTGTCTAAGAACACTTCAGTTTTTTATAGGGACGTAAAAATTAATATCATCGACACTCCGGGACATGCGGATTTTGGCGGAGAAGTGGAACGAGTGCTAAATATGGCGGACGCGGCCCTATTAATAGTGGACGCGGCCGAAGGACCATTGCCCCAAACCAGATTTGTACTGAAAAAAGCCTTAGAGTCGGGCTTAAAAATTATTGTGGTCATTAACAAAATCGACCGCAAGGACGCCAGACCAGCCGAAGTATTAAATCAGACAGAAGAATTATTTTTGAAACTGGCTACTTCCCACGAACACTTGGATTTCCCGGTCATTTACGCTGTGGGGCGGGAGGGGCGGGCCGGAGAAAAAGTTGATCAACTGGCTTCTGATTTGACTCCCCTGTTTGAACTGATACTTAAAGAAGTGCCCAATGCTGTCAAAAATACGGACGAGCCGCTGCAAATGCTGGTGTCTACTCTGGATTACGATAATCACATGGGTAAGATTGGAATCGGCCGGGTGAGGCGGGGAACTATAAAGATCGGGCAGACGGTAGCTCAAGTTACTCCAGAAGCCAACCTGGGAACATTCAGAATTGAAAAATTGTTCACCAGTCGCGGAATTAAAAGGGAAGAAGTGAAAGAGGCGCCGTGCGGAGATATTGTGGGGATTGCCGGAGTGGATAATATCGAAATCGGGCAGACGATTACCGATCCCGGGAATCCGGAGGCTTTGGCCCAAACAAAAATTGAGGAACCGACTTTGAAAATAACGATCGGCCCCAACACTTCACCATTCGCCGGACGGGAAGGAAAGTTTGTGACAGGCAGGCAGGTAGGAGAAAGGCTGGCCCGGGAGAAAGAAATTAATCTGGGCCTGAGAATTTCTGAAGCTAGCGGAGGGGCGTACGCGGTGGTGGGCCGGGGGGAGCTGCACTTGGCAGTGCTTCTGGAGACCATGCGCCGGGAGGGATATGAATTGCAGGTGTCTAAGCCGGAAGTTATCTTGAAAAACCATGAAGAACCTTTTGAAGAAGTAACGATTGATTTACCTGACGAATATGTGGGGGCGGTCACCAACGAAATGGGGAAAAGACGAGCGACTTTGACGGATATGGTAGCAGACGAGCGGGGAAATACCCGAATGGTGTATGAAATTTCCCAGAGAAATTTGATGGGGGCCAGAAATATTTTATTGACCCAAAGCAAGGGAACAATCCTGTTTAACTCAATGGGCCTGGGATACCGGCCGATGGGAGAAACGCTGCCCAGAATGCGGAACGGGGTGTTGGTGGCCTTTGAACCGGGGAAAACTACCACATATTCATTAAACACCGCCCAAGACCGGGGGACTTTGTTTGTGGGGCCGGGAGTAGAAGTGTATACGGGGATGATTGTGGGGCAAAATACCCGGGAAAACGATATTGATATTAACGTTGTCCGCGGGATGGCGCTGACGAATATGCGGCAATCGTTTAAAAATATCCGGCCGCCGCTGACTCCTCCGGTAGAAATGAGCATCGAACAGGCTCTGGATTTTATTGAAGACGATGAACTACTGGAAATTACTCCGCAGTCTTTGCGCCTGCGCAAAAAACTGCTTACGCACTTGGACCGGGTGAGAGCTGCGAGACGTACATAGCCCCGCGCGTTTTACGAATTTTCTTTATAAACCCACTTTTGGTCAGTTGAGTCACGTCGTATCGCAGAGTGCTTGGGCTTATACCAATAAACCGACGGTGAATACTGTCGAAAGAACAATATGGATGGTCTTTCACTATCTGCAGAATTTCTAGTTGACGAGGGGGCAAATCGTCCTCGGCCAGTTCTGCGGGGGGCTGGATTAGCTTGGCTAATATTTCCTTGGACTGAAACACTAGAGCTTCAAGAAAAAACTCAACAAAGTTTGTGATGTCGTGACTGGATTCAAGAGCCGCGTAATAGTCCAGACGATATTTGTCGATATATTCTTCAAAGGGGGCCAATCCACGAAAGTTATAGCCGGATTTGGCCAATATGTGAGCAGAAATAAGCCGGCCAACTCGACCGTTTCCGTCAGCAAATGGGTGAATTTTCTCAAATATAAATTGGGCAACGGATGCCTTTACTGCTGTGTGGTCTCTAATTTTATTGATGAAAGAAACATAGTTGGACATCAATTCGGGTACATTGAAATAGGCAGGAGCTAAGTATACGGCGACGCCAGCCGGGTTAAATATGCCCCAGGCCTCTCTTCTCCAGTGACCAGCATTATATGAGAGCTTATCGAGCGTTATTTGATGCAGCTGCCGGATAAACTTTAAGGTAAGATTTTGAGGGGACTTGGAAAAGTGGACTAATTTATAACCTTGAACCAGTCTTTGGCTTTCGGCTTTTGGTGAAGCGAGGGTGTCAGAAAACCCTTCGATCCGTACGGAAAAGACAGAACTTTTAAGCAGAGCTATCCGACGAAAATTTTCTTCAATTTTGGGAGATAGTTTTAGCATTTCAAAGCTAAGTTTTAGAGCTTCCAGCTCAATCTGAAGCTGTTTTATTTTGTCGGTTTCTTCCCATTTATAGTCGTGCATGCTCATACTTTAGTAGATCTTGATAGATATTAAGATATGTTGATAGATGTTGCAATAAGCGAAGAATTATTGAAGGGAGGAGAGAAAGCGACGGGAAACTTCGGACCAATTTACAACATTCCACCAAGCAGCAATATAGTCTGCACGGCGGTTTTGATATTTGAGGTAATAGGCGTGCTCCCATACGTCTAAGCCCAAAATGGGCGTGCCTGCCGACAAATCTTGGTTGGACGTATCTTCCAGAGTCAGTTGGCCACCCTTAACGGTCAACCACGCCCAACCGCTACCGAAACGGCCGAGAGCGGCACTGCCAAGCTTTTCTTTGAAAGTAGACAGGTCGCCAAAAGTGGAATTGAGGAGTTCGAGTAATTCACCTTCGGGTTGGCCGGACTTGTCCGGAGGGCACATGATTTTCCAGAATAGAGAGTGGTTAAAATGGCCTCCACCGTTATTCCGGATTTTCGGATTGTCGGTAGTACGCAGAATTTGCTCCAGATCAGCTTCTGTTTTATCCGGGAGGGCGTCGTTTAAATTTTTGACGTAGGCGGCGTGGTGTTTGCCGTGATGAATCTCCATGGTCTGGGTGTCAATAAACGGCTCCAGAGCGTTTGTGGGATATAGCAACTCCGGCAGGATAAACATTTGTGTGTTTATTATACCTGTTTCTTAGCGGTTGTCACCAGAACCGGAAAGTTTGTTGTACTTTACTCGAGAAGATAATTTTTTGATATTTTCTTTGGCTACAGTTGAAAGATTAAGCTTGAGTTCTGAACATAGGTTTGCGATATACCAAAGGACATCCCCAATTTCTTTCGATAGTTCTTTTTTGTCTTCATCGCCTAATACTCCATCTTTATCTCTTTGAATCTTTTTCACTTTATTGGCAACCTCTCCCGCTTCCCCTGTAAGTCCAAGGGTGGGGTAGATAAAATTATCGCCCATGTTTGGATAGATGGCTGTTTTTCTTGATAGTTTTTGGTAATCGTCAAAATCCATTATTTGTTTCTATAAAAGTAGGAGGATTTGTTTTGAAGTCGGTGTACCGCCACCATGTGGGAGTAAATTTGAGAAAAAAAGCCTCTTCGCCGATGTGTTCGGCATCCTCCGGATATTTTGCTACATGTAATTCTTCTGCAAATTCTGTTTTTTCTAACGTTCCATCCAATTGAATTGTAATCCAATCTTTTTCGCTAAAACCGACGGTGACTGAGGCTTTAGTAATCCCGCTCAAATCTTTGGCCTTACGACTAGTTGGTTGAGTGGAAAAATACAGTGCGCCATCGTGATAAATAAAGTGCATGGCCGAAGTATGGGGAGTGCCATCCGCTAACATTGTTGCCAATACAGCCACCCGCTCGTTGTTCAAAAAATCCACAACCTTTCGATCCATCGTCTATTTTTTACCATTCTTTAACATCTTAAACAAGTTTTTTGACCGTAAAATATTTTTTCCCTTTTAATTCTTCAGGTAATAAATCCTGATCATTATACATCTGATAATCTTTGCCGTAGTTTAGGTCTTTCATTAATTTTGTTGGTGCGTTTCTGAGTTTTAAAGGTATGGGAAGATTGCCGTATTGTTTGACGTCGGCCAGAGCTTTCATGTAGGCGTCGTAGGCGGAGCGATCTTTTTTAGCCAGAGCCAGATAAACGACTCCGGCGGCCAAGTTTTCCTGGCACTCCGGATAGCCCACGGTCTCGCAAGCCCGAAAAACGGCGTTGGCCACCACCAGGGCTGTGGGCGAAGCTACGTCTTCAGAGGCAAAAACCACCATGCGGCGGGCAATAAATAACGGATCTTCACCAGCGTCTACCATGCGGGCCAAATAATACAAGGCGGCGTCCGGGTTGCTACCGCGCATACTTTTTATAAAGGCGGAAATAATGTTGTAGTGTTCTTCGCCAAGTTTATCGTAACGCAGATGCTTAGATTGAAGGGTGTTTTTGAGATTGGCGAGGGTAATTTTTTTATACAGCCCCAGAGTGTTTTCAATCATAGTCAGAGCTTGGCGGGCATCACCATTGGCCATACTAATTAGCCAATCGGCTGCTTCAGCCGGAATCGGCACGTCAGCACGGGAGATAATCTGCTGCATTTCAGAATCTGAAAGTTCGTTGAGGACAAAGACCCGGCAGCGGGAAAGGAGCGGAGAAATGATTTCGAAACTGGGATTTTCGGTGGTGGCACCGATGAGTAAAATTGTTCCGTTCTCCACAAAGGGCAATAAATAATCCTGCTGGGCTTTATTGAAGCGGTGAATTTCGTCGATTAAAAGAACTGTGCCGGGGCGGGCTACCGCTTGGCGCATATCGTCTTTGCCGGCGGAAACAGCAGAAATTTCTACCAGAGGGGCTTTGAGAGCGGAAGCATAAATGCGGGCCAGTGTGGTTTTTCCGACTCCGGGCGGGCCCCAGAGAACAAAACTGAAACGGTGTTTGTGTTCGATGGCTATGCGTAGGGGCTTATCGGGACCGACCAGGTGCGACTGGCCAATGAAATCGGCTAATTTCTTTGGACGGATGCGGGACGCCAGCGGCTCATCCATATCTTTTAGTATACTTTGGTATTTATTCGGTTTCAAGAAGCAGACTGAATTTTTGACTGGATTCTTCGGGGTGGGCAGAGTCATAAAGAAAAATTTGCCAGCCGAAATCGGTTGCGGCTTGAGTATTGCGGGGAGAGTTCTCAACAAACAGTATGTCCTGACCGCTGGCGCCGGCCCGGGTTTGGGCTAATTTGAAAATTTGCGGGTCGGGCTTGGCCAATCCCACGACGCTAGAATCAATAATCACGTCCCAGGCTACGTCCGGCATAATTTTGGCGTCCTGAATGGCTTTGAACATGCCAGGGTACATGTTAGTCAACAAACCGATCCGGCAAGATTTGTGAATTTCGGCAATAACTGGCCAGATAGATGGATTGGTCTCAAAACGACTAACGAAAGCGTTTAGTAAATCGGGATCTATTTTTTGTTTACCGGCACACAGCTTTGGCTCAAATTTGTCCCAGTACTCATCTGTTAAATTCCACTCCTTTTTTACAATCTCCCAGTTATTCGTACCACTAAAATCTCTAATCACCACCCCGCCCAGATCAAAGTACACAAATTTAATCATTTTAATTTGGATAGTGGCAGTGTTTGTCCTTCGACTTCGCTCAGGACTGCGAAGTGTCAGTTTGGAAAGTGACACTTCTTGTATTTCTTTTTGCTCCCACACCAGCAGGGGTCGTTGCGGCCGAGTTTTTTGTGCTCGTTTTCGACGCTGGTCTTTTGCAGAGTTTGCATGGCGGTGAGAAAATCGTTGTTTGTAGATGTAGGTTTAACGGCATCCGGCTTAATCTCAATAGCTTGAGCGACTGGGGCTACGGGTTGTTGACCAATCTGGATTCTGAATAATCTTTTGGCGAATTCGGAATCAATTTGGGCCATAAGGCGCTCGAACATGGTGTAAGCTTCGGCTTTGTATTCTACCAAGGGATCGCGCTGGCCGTAACCGCGCAGACCAATGCCTTCACGCATGTCGTCAACTGCGTCCAAGTGGTCGATCCACAAATTATCGATTGACGACAAATATGCGTATTTAATAATTTCCTGCCAGACCTGCTCTCCCACTTGGGATTTGCGCTGGGTGACGGCGTCAGCAATAATTTGATTAATTGAAGTAATAATTTCTTCGGCTACGGCAGATTGTTTAAACTGCTGGGAAATGGCTGATTGCGAATCGTCATCAAAAGGAACAATTTCTACCAGAGCGGTAACAATCGGGAGGACTTCTGATTCCACGATACCCCGGGGAGCGTAAGATTTAACGACATTGGATAACAAGGTTTGGACATTGGTGACAACTTCGGATTCGGTGATTTCGCCGGAGAGGACGCGTTTTCTCAAACCATAAACTATTTCACGCTGCTTGTTCATAACGTCGTCGTATTCCACAACGTGTTTTCTGGCGTCGAAGTTGAAACCCTCCACTTTAATCTGGGCTTGCTCGATGGAGCGGCTGACCATGCTGTGTTCAATTGGTTCGTCCTCGGGAATTTTGAGCATGGTCATAACTTTGGCTACCTGTTCGCCACCAAAAATGCGCATAATGTCGTCATCTAAAGCCAAATAGAAACGGGTGGAGCCGGGGTCGCCCTGACGACCGGAACGGCCGCGCAACTGATTGTCGATACGCCGGGATTCGTGGCGCTCGGTACCAATGACGTGCAGCCCTCCTAATCTAACCACTTCGTCGTGGTCTTTTTGCCATTTGGCCAAGGCTTTTTTATATTGGGCTTCGGTCAAACGGTCTTTACCCAGGACAAATTTGGGGTTGGGAGGAGGAGTGCCGCCCAGAACTACGTCTACTCCCCGGCCGGCAATATTGGTGGCAATGACAACTGCTTGTTTGCGACCGGCTTCAGCAATAATTTGGGCTTCCCGTTCATGATTTTTGGCATTGAGAACTTCGTGGGGAACGCCTTTTCTCTTCAGAAGTTCGGCTACAATTTCATTTTTCTCGATAGAAGTGGTGCCCACTAAAACCGGCTGGCCTTTGGCGTGCAGACGGCTGATTTCTTCTGATAAAGCGGAGTATTTGGCCCGGGTAGTTTTATAAACAATATCTGCCTGATCTGCCCGAACCATGGGGCGGTTGGTGGGAATAATGATGACATCCAATTTATAAATTTTTCTGAATTCTTCGGCTTCGGTAGCGGCTGTCCCAGTCATGCCGGATAATTTATTGTAGAGACGGAAATAATTCTGAAAAGAAATAGTGGCCAGAGTTTTGGATTCCTGTTGGATGACAACGTTTTCTTTGGCCTCTACCGCCTGATGGATGCCTTCCGACCAGCGGCGGCCGGGCATGAGACGGCCGGTAAATTCGTCGACGATAACTACCTGATTTTCGCGGACTACATAATGGCGGTCGCGCAAAAAGAGGGTGCGGGCTTTGAGGGCGTTTTCCAAATGATGGACGGTCTCAAAATCTTTTTCGTACAAATTTTCAATGTTGAGCATTTTTTCCACTTTTTTCAGGCCATGTTCGGTGAGATTCGCCGTACGGTGCTTTTCGTCGATGACATAATCAGTGTCGGATGAAAGTTTATCTACCAGTTTGGCAAACTCGTAATATTTCTGGGTGGGCTCGGTATCGGGAGCGGAAATAATAAGCGGAGTGCGGGCTTCGTCAATTAAAATTGAGTCGACTTCGTCGACGATAGCGAAATGATGACCCCGCTGAACCATGTCTGCCAGTTGGCCCACCATGTTGTCCCGCAAATAATCAAAACCGAATTCGTTATTTGTGCCGTATATGATATCGGCTGCGTAAGCTTCCTGTCTGGTAACAGGGCGAAGATGGGCTAGGCGGTCATCTCCGTGAGTGGGGTCGGAATATTTAGGGTCATAAATAAAAGATTGTTCGTGAACAATAATGCCCACGGACAGGCCCAGAAGATTAAAAGTGGGGCCGTTCCAGCCGGCATCGCGGCGGGCTAGATAATCGTTGACGGTGACCAAGTGAGTGCCCTTGCCGGTGAGAGCATTTAAATACAGAGCGGGGACAGCAGAAAGAGTTTTGCCTTCTCCGGTTCTCTGTTCGGCAATTTGACCTTGGTGAAAAGCGGTGGCAGCCATGAGCTGAACGTCGAAGGGGCGCAGGCCTATAGCCCGGTCTGAAGCTTCACGGGCAGCCGCAAAGGCTTCGGGTAATAATTCGTCCAGAGTAGCGCCGTCTGCTAAGCGGTTCTTGAAGTCGGCGGTTTTGGCGGCAAGATCCTCGGCTTTTTTTAATTTCTTGTAGTTGTCGGTAAAAGAATTAACCCGGGCAACTTTGGTTTTAAGTCCGTCGACTTCTTTTTGATTAAGATCCAAAAATTTAGTGAGAAATTTAAACATGCCTGGCTATTATAACTAAATTGGTCAGAACCCGCACGAGTTCTATCTTTTTAAAAATCCTCTTGAGTTTTTTTATCAGCTCTTCTGCTTTTTGGCGTTTTGCGTCATCGTAAAATAAGTGGTTAAAAATTACTAATTGACCTAATTGACCTAATTTTTCTAAAAATTTTGGAGAGTATACGAATTCGGGAACCTGATCACCAAGATAAAGATCAATGAGAATGACATTAAATTTGTCTTTGGTCTTTAGCAAATAGCTTTTAGCGTCGAGATTCAATATTTTTAAATTGGGGATTTTATCCAAGTCGAAATACTGGCGGCCAATGCGGAGCATGACGGGATCGATTTCCACGCCGGTTATTTGAGCGGGCTGGGGAATAAGTTTGGCGGCGGTTCCTGTAGCCAGACCTAAAATAAGCCAGGATTTATTTTTCTGGCCATATTTTTTAATCACCGGCTGCCACACATCTTTGACTAATCCTCCGCTTTGGGTGAGGTTGCCGGTGGTCACATATTCGTGCGTCCAGTCCTGCTTGACCAAAATTTGCCCGCTGTACCGGGATTTAAATTCACTGATAACTTTTGGCCTGAAGATGGAAGAGATGGGCATACTTTTTATCTAACTTCATTAAGTGTTCATGGGTTCCCTGTTCGGTAATTTTCCCATCCTTAAGCAATAATATTTTGTCTGCCCGGCGGACGGTACTAAAACGATGGGAAATGAAAACCAAAATCTTTTCTTTGCCAAGTTTTAAAACTTGATTAAAAATATCTTCTTCTGCCTGGGGATCTACGTTGCTGGTGGGTTCGTCCAACACCAGGATTTGAGATTCCTTAATAAGAGTCCGGGCCAATCCAATCCGCTGCCATTGGCCGAAGGAGGGAGAAACGCCTTTTTCGTAATGGCGGGAGAGAGGATTTTTATATTTGAGCGGTAGCGACTCGATCCACTGATCAATATCTGTCATTTTGGCGTACTTACGAACCTCTACAAGATTATTCACCTTTTCAACATTACCGTAGCCGATACTTTCCTGAGCTGTGAGATCGTAATCTTCAAAATCCTGAAAAAGAATGCTGATATTTTTCCAGTAGTCATGTCTTTTGTATTTATTTACTTTTAACCCATCGATGACAATGTTCCCTTTGCTGGGTTCATAAAAACCGGCCAACAGTTTCACTAAAGTGGTTTTGCCTGCTCCGTTTTCTCCAATCAGAGCGATATTTTCCGTAGCGGCGACAGAAAAGTTAAGACCTTTAAGAATCCAGTTGTCTGACTCCGGATATTTAAACCACACGTCCTCGAACTTTAATCCCTGTTTAATTTTTTTGGGAAACAGTTTACCGCGAGCCGGATCCTGCTTGGGTTTGAGATCCAGAAACCAGGCTAAATCTACCATGTAAAGATAGTTCTCGTAAAACTGCAAAATGGCTCCAACTAAACCACTAAGATTTTCCCTGAAATTAGAAACAGCTCTGATGTAGGCCTGGGCGGAACCAATAGTGATTTTTTGAACGATGGCCATAAAGGCAAAATACACGTCGAGGGCGTATGAAAATATGTCTTGAGGAATAACTACTAAAGTTCTGGCGACGAGCCTTTCTTTGCCTAAATTTACCCAGGAGTCGATTATTTCTTTTTGAACTGCAGTCATTTTACGGGTGAGATATTTAGAGATATTTAAGAGACGTAATTCGAGATAACTTTTGGTCCGGACCAGATAGTAGCTCAACATGCCCCAAATTCTATATTTTGTTTTTAAGTCGTCGCTGATTTTGTATCTCTTCTTTATTAGCTTAGCGTCTACGATAAATTGGGGTACCAGAAAAGCCACTGAAAACAAAACAATGATGGGCTGAAAAAAGATGAAAATAGACAAAGAAGAAATTATCCCGCTTAAGTAACGGGGAAAATCAGCAAATGACGAGACGAGTCTCCAGGCTCTGTCCCCGCTTTCCCTTTCAATCTTTCCGTATCTGTCTTTAAACTTGGGATCCTCAATAACGGACACGTCGATCTGGGAATATTTGAGCCCCATAAGCTCATCGAGCTTGGCGTTTAATCCACGGCCCAGAGAATCGTCGTATGTGCCAATTATTCTTCCGGCGATACCTTTAAAAGTCCCTATAACAAATCTGCCTATGACTATGAAAATGATTGTTTGCACGGCCGGACGAAGATTTGACGTACCGATAGACTTGACCAGGGTGTCAATAAATACTTTGTCTAAATAAAGCGTGGGCAAAATAGTGGCGCTGTTGAGAATGTTTAGAACCGTCGTCCAAATGAGGGCACTCGAATCTGTCTGCCACAGCAATCCCCCGGTTTTTTTTAGAACGAACCAGACCTGGCGCAGGGGAGAAAATTCAATTTTGGGAAGTTTAAATTTGAGGGCCATGGGCAGTTATTTTGTCTTTGCCCATATAGGGGCGGAGGATTTCGGGAACAGTAACCGACCCGTCGGGATTTTGGTAGTTTTCGTAAATAGCAATTACGGCTCGACCAGTAGCTACCACAGTGCCATTTAAAGTGTGGACATATTGATTTTGTCCATCAATTTTAGTTTTAATATTGAGTCTTCTAGCTTGGAAATCTGTAGTGTTGGAGGTACTGGTCACCTCACGGTATTTGTCTTGGCTAGGCATCCAAGCCTCAATGTCATATTTGCGAGCAGCGGCATTGCCCAAATCTCCAGAAGCCATTTTAATAACTTGATAAGAAATTTTTAACCCTTGCCAGATTTCTTCTTCAATTTCCAATAGTTGCTCATGAATTTTTCCTGAATCACCGGGCAAGCAAAAAACTACCATTTCTACTTTTCTAAATTCATGCACCCGCAAAATTCCGCGTACATCTTTTCCATAGCTACCAATTTCTTGGCGATAGCAATACGAATAACCTCCATACTTTAGGGGTAACCTTGTTAAATCCAACACCTCATCGGTATGCAAACCCACCAAAGTAATTTCTGCCGTGGCAATCAAGTCCAGATCTTCGTCTTCCACCCGGTAGATTTGGCGTTCTTTATCAGACCGGGATTGGAATCCACAACCGACAATATTTCTCTCTTTGGCAACATTGGGGGTAATCACAAAAGTAAAGCCTTTGTCGGTGAGCTTTTTTATCGCATAATTGGTCAGGGCCATTTCTAATAAGGCTCCATCGCCTTTCATGTAGTAAAAACCAGACTGGGCAACTTTTGTGCCCCGTTCGACATCAATAGTATCGGTCAATTGCCCTATTTCCACATGATCTCTAACTTTAAAATCAAATTCTGGTTGTTTACCCACAGTTTTTGTGACTTCATTATTCTCGGCAGTCCCAACTTTGACATCTTCTGCGGCGGGATTAGGGACTAGAAGCTGCAAAGCCGCAAATTCACTCTCAACCTGTTTAAGCTTTCCTTCCTGTCCTTTCAACTCCAGTTTGAGCTTCTTGCCTTTAGCAATATCATCTTTGCCTAATTTATTCCTTTCCGCCCGTAACGTCTCCACCTTGACCAATAATTCCCTGTGTATTTCGTCCGCTTTGATAACTTCATCAACTACACCCTCATCAAAACCTTTATCCCGGGTGGATTTTTTTACGGCTTCAGCATTGTCACGAATAAACTTAATATCTAGCATATTACTATTATAACTCTATAAAGCATGCAGAGATAAATCCGCTTGTAAATCAGTTAAATGACTGGTGTCATTTAGACAAATAACCTTGGGTTTGTTGTTTTGAATTTCAATAACTGTAATTGCGGCAGTTTGAAGATGAAATTGCCAAATATTGCCAAGGTCTATATTAAGAACCTCGGCTACAATTATGCGAATAATATTGTCGTGAGAAACTACCAATAGATTAATTGGATTACTTATGATCTCCGACCACCAATCCAAGACTCGGCTCTGAGTCTTTAAGAAAGGTTCGCCTCTGGGAAATACTACGTGTTTGGGTGCAGTAAACCACTGGGTGTATATTTGGGGCCAGGTGGCTTCTATTTTACTTTTGTGTTTGCCCTCCCAGTCTCCATGATTAGTCTCCAGTAACCGAGGCTCAAGTTCAATTTTTTTGGTTACATATCCGGCGGTTTCCCGAGTGCGCAACAGCGGACTCGATATTACCCGATCAAAGTGAACTCCTTTGAGACTCTTAGCAAGGGCCGCTGCTTGCTTCTTACCAAGATTTGATAATGGAGTGTCATATGTTTGCCCTTGATAAATCCCTTGAGCGTTAGCAAGTGATTCAGCGTGTCTCACTAAATATATTTTGGTCATAAATTTATTGTTAGAAATAAAAAACTCGCCATTTCCGGCGAGTTGCGGTTTCAGGTGCCACCTCAATAAATACTCAATTTAGAAGCTTTAACGGGCTTGCCCGGTCCGGTTGCAACCCCGGACAGCATCGGCAGATGGAATTCTGCCTCTGGCGCTTTTAGTTTGCGGGTAGTATATCATAAGCAGTAATGATTAGTAAACCAGAACAATCTTTATGTCTCTATTAGCCAGTGAAAAACTGCCCAATGTCAATAAGGAACGGTGGGAGGTTAGCCTTCGATCCATTCCTAGAAGGATGGGCAGACTAACAGAAGCTGACCCGGAAGATGAGAGAAGACAGACCATAGAAAAGATGTTTACCGGAATCTGCTCCCAGTATCAAGAAGTGCTGACCGCTAAGCAACCGACCAAATATATCACAGGCGATCAAAGTAAATACGGAAAAGGCAAACCGCAAAGAATCAACCCTTCGTGGCAACGGTGGCACGCCACGCAGAAACAAACGGGAGACTTCGCAGCAGCAACAGAAACAGTCATGTTTGGCCAACGAGAGGGTTTATCTTGTAGGGTGAATGGGCAAACTAGAGATTACTCACTTTTGGAAGCAGATCCCAAAGCCCAAAGGTTGGCAACAAGCATCGAATTAGGTTTTACTGCTAGTGACGTGGTGTTACTATACAAGCCGGGAGTAATTGAGCTGGTTCATCGGGAGTTAATTCCAGGAACAACCGAACAATTGGATAAAAGGCTTTTGGTAGTGGAAAAACGATCCGGCGGAGAGCAAGAACAATTAGAAGCCAAATTCATGCTGGCTGGTGAGGGCAGTGGATGGAGAAAACTAATTAGTATTTGTCCCAAAGGGATCTTTGGTTCCCTGATCCACGCGCTGTTTTGGAGCCAAACCACACCAGTCGTTACTTCAACCTAACTGATGGTGTTCAACTCTGGCTGTAAATTCTCCTTGTCCATCTTCTGTTGGGCGGCAGCCATGGTCAGCATGAGCTTGGGCGGCGTCATCAAGTGGCCCCGGACCATACAATACTTCTATCCCCCGTATGGTAAAGAAAGTAACCGCAATTTCCCTAATAAGACTAAACATTGAAAACCATTTAAGGGTATCCGGATTAGGATACCCAATCGAGCATGGTGTACCACCCTCGTTCTCGATCCGGTACTGTCATGCCTGAGATTCTACTACAACCCAATTTCGGGGGCAATGGATTGCATGGCGGAGAGGGCGAGAGAGATAAAATCTTCCAGTTTAATGCCCAGATACTCTTCACATTGTTGAATATCTTCGCGTTTGACACCGGCGGCGAAAGATTTCTGGGGGAATTTTTTTAAGACTGATGAGACAGATAGGTCAGATAAGTGTTTCGAAGGAAGAACTAGAGCGCAAGCGACTATAAGACCGGTGAGCTCGTCGCAGCAAAAAAGAGCCCACTGCATTTGAGTTTGGGCCTGCTTTCCTTGGTGAAACCAGCCATGAGATTCTATACCTTCTAATAATTCCGTGTCTGTTTCTCCCAACTGCCGGACCCAATCGGCCATGAGCTTGGCGTGATTGGCCGGGTCTTCTTTGGTAAATTCGTAATCACCATCGTGCAACAGACCAACGATACCCCACTTCTCCTCATCTGCCTTAAAATGCCGGGCCAACACCCGCATCACTACTTCCACAGACAGGCAGTGCCGGCGCAAATTTTGACTTTGCATTTTGCTGGTGAGTAAATCCCAAGCCTGATCTCTGTTGAGTTTCATAAGATACTTAAGTTACATGAATACCAATAAGTAAAGAGTTTCTTGTAGGGCGGGGTGTTCACTTTGTTTCAGGCCTTAAGGTGGGAAACAGAATTGTATCTTTGAGACTGGGCTGATCAGTTATCACCGATATAAACCTATCTATACCCATACCCCAACCAAACGTTGGGGGCATACCATATTCGAGAGCGCGAATATAGTCCTCATCAATCACCATATGATCTGTTAAGCCTTTTTCTCCCAATTTTTCTTCTTCGATCCATCGATTTTTTTGATCTACGGGGTCGTTTAATTCACTGTAGGCCTTGATTAATTCAAAACCGACCGCTAATAACTGAAATGAAGAGATTTTCTTGGGATCCGTTGGGTGGCGTTTGGCTAGAGCAATAATTTCTACAGGATAATCAGTCAAAAAAACCGGGTCAATCAAATTTGCCCTGGCATATCTTTTGTAAACTTTATCGATCAAATTTCCATATCCTACAACTCCTTTGAGATCTACATCTAACTTTTTTTGTTTAATTAATTTCAGCAATTTTTCTTCGTTGTCTACTTCGTCGATATCAAAATCCACATATTTTTTGATTACATCTCTAAAGGTAATCCGACCAATTTTGGAAAAATCTAATTTGTGTCCCTGACAGTTGATCTCAGTTGTTCCTAGAGTCTCCTGTAGGACATTTTTTATTAATTCTTGTGTTAAATCCATGCCCATCTCATAGTCTGCGTATCCCCAATAAAACTCAAGTTGGGTAAATTCGGGATTATGTTCCCGGTCTACGCCCTCGTTTCTAAAATCATGACCTATTTCGTAGACTTTGTCCATGCCCCCGACTACAAGTCTTTTTAAATAGAGTTCGTCGGAAATTCTCAAATAAAAATCGTTATCTAGGGCATTGTGGTGAGTAGTAAATGGTTGGGCACTGGCTCCTCCGTAAATGGGTTGCAGTATTGGGGTTTCAACTTCCTGAAATCCTCTGTCGTCTAAAAACTTTCTTAAGTTTTTGATTAATTTAGATCGAATATCAAAAACTTTTCTCGAATCAGGATTTATTAGTAAATCCACATATCTCTGGCGGTAGCGGGTTTCTTCGTCTTTAAGACCTGTCCAATCGTCCGGTAAAGGACGGATGGATTTGGACAGCAATTCAAGGCTTTCAACGTCAATAGTAGTTTCTCCGGCTTGAGTTTTGATAACTTTACCCGCCGCCCCCACAAAATCTCCGGCATCTAATAATTTGATTAAAGAAAATTCTTTTTCTAAATTACTTTTTTGAAACAGAAGCTGGATTTGTCCGGATTGATCCCTAAGATCGGCAAAAAAGATGTTTCCATGCTCCCGCAGGCGCATGAGACGGCCGACTACAGAAACAGAATCTCCAAGTTGTTGTAAACTTTGGGAAATTGGCGTAGAAACTTTCGAATATTTAGAAGGGTAGGGGTTGACACCTAACTGTTTTAATTTTTCAAACTTGGCGATACGGATGGATCTGATTTCTTCAAGACGGGAGTTGCTCATGATCCAAGTTTAACTGATGGCAACCACGGTGTAAACCAATTTGCCGGCCGGAGCGGTGACTTCTACCTTGTCCCCGATCTTTTTACCCATAAGGGCCTGACCCAAAGGCGAGGAGTGGGATATTTTGCTTTGCTTGGGGTCGGCTTCCCATTCACCGACGATATGGAAAACGGTATCGTGAGAATTGACTTTGACGGTGACAGAGTGGCCGATGTCTACGGCGTCGTTTCCGAAAGGCGCAGCGATTTGGGCGGACTTAATTAATTCTTCCAGCTCGGAAATGCTGCCGTCGACAAAAGTCAGGTCTTCTTTGGCACTTTGGTAATCGGAATTCTCCGACAAGTCTCCCATGGACCGGGCCAAAGCCAACCGTTCGACCAGACCGGGTCGGCGGGTGTTTATCAACTGGTCCAGTTCAGCTTTGAGCTGATCCAAGCCGGTTTGGGTAATGAGCATTTTATTATTCATGTTTTTGAAAAAAAGAACCGAGTTTTAGCTCGGCAATCGAGGTGTAAATTACAGGTACCGGGGTATCATACCCTTACTGATTTTATTTGTCAATTGAGGTAAAATGGCTGTACTTGGCCTCATCGTCTAACGGTTAGGACGTCAGGTTCTCATCCTGATAATCGGAGTCCGATTCTCCGTGAGGTCACTGCATTTTAGGCGATGGCGGTGAGGGGAAGATAGGGGCGGGTGGAGGGGGCGGGTTTGGTGGAGGAGAGGCGGAGAGCTAATTTAAGAACTTCATCGAGATGGGAAACAAAGAAAAACTGCATGTCGTTTCTAACACTAGCCGGGACGTCCTCCAATAAATCTTTTTTGTTTTCTTTAGGGAGTATAACCCGGGTGATGCCGGCGCGATGGGCGCTGATGACTTTTTCTTTGACCCCGCCGATTTCCAGGACCCGACCGCGAAGGGTAATCTCTCCGGTCATAGCCGAATCCCTGCGGACGGGAATTTTAGTGAAAGCGGAAATGAGAGCGGTGGCCAGAGCAATGCCAGCCGACGGACCGTCTTTAGGAGTAGCTCCTTCGGGAACATGAATGTGGACATCGGTTTTTTTATAAAAATCTTCTTTTAATCCCAATTTGGACCAGCGAGAACGGATATAAGAATAAGCGGCTTGGGCCGATTCTTTCATAACGTCTCCTAACTGACCAGTGAGCTTGAGTTCGCCTTTGCCGGGCATAAGGGCCACTTCGATAAAAAGAATGTCCCCGCCAGCCTCGGTATAGGCTAAACCGGTGGACATGCCGACTTCGTCCTGTTTCTCGGCCAGAGTTTCAGGGAAACGGTGAGCCCCCAGGTATTTCTGGACGTCGGCCGAGGAAATAATGGGGGGAATATGTTTGCGGTCGGCCACCTGACGGGCAAGTTTCCTGACTATCTTAGCCAAATTTCTTTCCAGATCGCGGACGCCGGCCTCCCGGGTGTAGCGGCGGGTAATTTCTTTGATGGCCGCAGTTTCGATCTTCAGATTTTTGGAGAGACCGCCGTTGACGACTTGCTTGGGCCACAGGTAATCGGCGGCGATGTGGTGCTTTTCATCCAAGGTGTAGCCGGGAAAAGTGATGACTTCCAGGCGGTCACGTAAGGCCGGGGGGATGGTATCCAACATGTTGGCAGTAGTGATAAACATGACTTGGGAGAGATCAAAGGGAACCTCCAGATAATGGTCGGAAAACTCTTTGTTTTGTTCCGGGTCTAGGGCTTCGAGGAGGGCTGAAGAGGGATCACCATGAAAATCATTGCCTAATTTATCAATTTCGTCCAACATAAAAACCGGGTTTCTGGTGCCGGCATTTTTGATGCCCTGAATAATTCTGCCCGGCATGGCCCCAACGTAAGTCCGCCTGTGACCGCGGATTTCGGCCTCATCACGGATGCCGCCTAAAGAAATGCGGATAAATTTGCGGCCCAAGGCCCGGGCTATGGATTTACCGATAGAGGTTTTACCCACACCCGGAGGACCGGCAAAACAGAGAATGGTGGGAGATTGAGAGCCGTTGGTGGTTTTTTGTTTTTGGCGTAATTTCATGACGGCTAAGTATTCCACAATTCTTTCTTTGACTTTTTTTAAGCCGTAATGATCAGTGTCCAAAACTTTGGCGGCGGAAGAAATGGAAACATGGTTTGGAGAAAGCTTGGCCCAGGGCATATCTGCCAACCAGTCCAGATAAGTTCTAATGTAATTGCTTTCCGGGTTGTTGGGGTTCATCTGGGACAGGCGGGAGAGTTCTTTCTCGGCTTTTTTACGGGTTTCCGAGGGCATCTTGGCGGCTTTGACGCGGCGTTTTAAATCCCCCAAATCGCTGTCTTCGTCTTCCCCCGTCTCGTCAGAACCTAATTTCTTTAATTCATCCTGAATTGTGCGCTTGCGCTCCCGGAGAATTTGCTCGCGCATGTTGCGTTCAAATTTGGCTTGAGTCTTGGAAGCAATGGAATGTTCCAGATCCATGACTTTGACTTCGTGAGATAAGTGCTGGAGAACTTTTTCCAAACGCTCGTTGACCGATAACGTTTGCAGCAGCTCCTGCTTGACTGCGGTAATGAGATCCAAGGAATTGGCAACCTGGTCGGCCAACTCGGCCGCGGATACGCCGGCCATAAGACGCATAAAAACCAGAAAATCCATGGATTTCCCCAGATCAAAAGCTTTTTTAAATTCAGAAACGATTTGTTTGACTACGGCTATTTGAGTGTCGGATTGAATTTGGGGCTCGGGAAGGGGTTCAGCGGTAGCTACAAAAAAGGGTCCGGTGGAGATAACCGGCCCTAGTTTAACCCGGCTGACACCGCGGACGACAGCGAACAATTCATTACCTGAAGAAATTACCTGTTCGATAACGCACAATGTGCCCACATCGTAGAGATCCTGAGATTCGGGGTTGGCTACCGGCTGGCGCTGGGCTACAAATACGGCTTGTTTATCGGCCGCAAAAGCGGCTTGAATGCCAGCGCTGCTTTTGGGCCGGCCAAAAGTAAGAACAGCATCAGTGTGGGGAAAAACTACGCCTTCACGGAGGGCGATAACGGGGTAGATCTTTGAAGGATGAGTATCCATTTCTTAGCAGTCTAACATTTAGAGTGATAATCTGTCAAGGAGTTTGTGGACGTGCAGACGGTGGGCAGTCCAGGCAACTGCCGTGCCGATAATGATGCCCCCGATAATATCCAGAGGGTAATGCACTCCCCCTAAAATACGACTGATCCCGATAATTAAACTCAGAATAATCAGAGGAATCCCCCATTTGTGCTTGTGAAGAAAAATAGAGACTGAAACTGCGAACGCGGCGGCGGTGTGATTGCTGGGAAATGAACCGCCGGAAAAATGGCCGGCCAAGGGATTGGTGCCGTTGACGAGATATGGACGGGGAACGGCGAAAAAATCTTTCAAGAATTTACCAATTAGCCAGGCGATAAAGGCGCTGATAACGGCGTGGAGGACCATTTCCCGTTTTTTTTGAACCCAGAGAACCGGAAGCAGGGCGAAAAGCAAAAATATGGCGTAGTCGGCAAAAAAAATTATAATGCTATTCATGAACAACGACGCGGGTGCCGGGGTTGGCGTCTGTAGCCCGGGCAGCCCATTGGCCTTCGGGGAGCTGGGGGTCTGACCAATAAAATAACTTTTCAGCAATCGGAGTGGGGGCGTTGACACAGCCATGACTCATAGGTTTACCAAAATTTTGATGCCAATAAGTGCCATGAATACCAAAGTCGCCCTTAAAAAACATGGTGTAAGGGACATTGGGCAGATAGTAATAAGTGTTGGTGGCCCGGTTACCGCCTTCCATTTTGGTAGCCCGGATTTTGTACCAAATATTATATTCTCCGGGCGGGGTTTTACCCCACACTCCGGAAGAGATTAAACTTTCCAAAAAGATGGAGTTGCCCTGGTGGGCGATAAGTTTCTGGTCTGAGAGGTCGACTTCGATCCATTTTTCGTCGGTAGAAGTACCCAGAACCTGCTTTTGGGACTCAGAGAGAGTTTCGGCTAGAGTTGTCATGGGAGTAATGGGTAAGTTATTCCAAATAGCGATTGTCTGGGTGGGATATATGCCGGTTTGGGAGAGGTCGGCGGGACAGCCGGCGAAACTTTGGGCCTTGGAAACAGAGAGGAAGGTGAGGCGGATAACGCCGACGGCCACTGCGGTGCCCACAATAAGAAGTATCATGGGCCTAGTCAATTGCATGATTCAATCTACTACCTTGTACCCGGTTTTGGCAATAGTGGATTTTATGATTTCGGGAGTGATTTTAGAATTATCAAATTCTACAACGGTTTCTTGTTTGGCGTAATTGGTTTGGGATTTCTTAACTCCGGGAATTTCTTCGAGATCCAGGTCGATATTCAAAGCGCACGCGACGCAGTGCATCCCAGAGATATTGAGAGTTTGTTTAGTTAATGACATTAATAGTACCCGTATACATGCCCATGCCGCAGGCGAAAGTGAGCAGGCCGGTGCGGGTGGGGGTGAAAGTGACATTGGTGGTACCGGTAGGAGGAAGAACTTTAGTAATATTTAAGGAGGGAATGGTAAACACTGATGCACAAGAATAAGTGCCGGTAGTAACCAGACTTAAATTAACCGACTGATTAACCTTGACGGAAAAGTTGTGAGGAGAATAGCCGTTATTAAAAACGTTGATGGTCACGTCATTGGTGGGGGCTGAGGCAGCAGCTGAAGGAAAAAACGTGGTCCGGAAAGCCCAAACCCAGTTGTGGAAAGCATATTTGGATCCAGACAAAACCAAGGCTCCGTTAATTGAGGTGAAGGCAATGAAAGCGACCAACAGTGCGGCTAGTTTAAAGAATTTAACTTTGAAACTTTCGGAAAGTTTGGTCGTTAACCAACCGACGGCCAAAAAAAGCGGTGAGGTGCCTAAAACAAAAGCAAACATGGTCAAGGCGCCAGCCCAGGGGTTACCTGTGGAAATGGCTAGGACTTCCATAGCCTGGGTGACGCCGCAGGGAATAAGAACGGTGAAGATGCCTAAAATTGCCGGAGCAAAAACAGACGGGTTCTGGGTCTGGCCCCGCAAAAGTTTACCTACCCATTTGGGCGGTTGGATGACGAAGTAGCGGAAAATAGGATGCAGGTCGAGCATGCTGCCAGCCAGTCCCAACATAAAAACGGCGGCGATAATCTGAAACCAGATACGCATGGCAGTGGTGAGCTGGAAAAGAGAACCAAAGTAACCTAAAAGAGCTCCCAGCAAGGTGTAAGCCACAAGTTTACTGGCCAGAAATACAACTGTAGGGATAGCGTCGTGAAGTTTGTCCTTTTTTTCGGCCGTGGTGGCCAGAGTGGCGGCCAGCAGCCCTCCCTGGACCGCCAAACAGGATAATCCACCTGTAGTGAGACCTGTAAGGAAAATTATCCAGTAGTTCATGGCAGCTGACAACCACTTATCTTAGATAATCCCAAAAGTCCTTGCCCGCCTTCGTATTTTTTTCCGTCCGCATCGATCCAAATAGGATAACCGCTGATACCAGCGTCCAGGCACTTTTTTGTCTCCTGAGTGCATTCCACATACGGCACATATTTAAACGAATCGCCAAAGAGTTTCTTTTCAGCCTGACAGTGAGAACACCAGTAGGCTCCATACATGGTCAATTTTTTTTCTGCCAGGCATTTCGCAAAAACGTCATAGTTTTTAGATTCTTGTGGTTTGCGAGAAACTAAAAAATAGACACCCAAAATTAGAATTATGGTGATTATTAAATACTTCATTCTTTACAGCAATCAATTAATTGGGTGGTGAGATCTTCTATGGTCATGGCCTTTTCGATTTTTTTAACACCTTTGAGATCTAGGAGTTTCAGGCGTACTGCCCAGAAAAGTGAGTAAATTTTGTATGCCTGGGTAAAACTTGTATTCGCTTCGGCTTTTTTACCGTCTGATTGATACTTAGTGCCCACTTCAATGAGGCGCATGGTGGCGGCCAATAAATGCTTGGAGATACACCAGGTCTCACCTTCGTTGGCGGGAATCATTTTAGCCAAGAGCTGTTTTCTAACTTCCCGGGTTTGCTGGAGTAAATCCAAATAATCTGACTTGCCGGTTTTCTGAGAAGTGAAGAAAAAATGTTCCTCCAAGCTGATTAAATTCATGACCGCAATACTCAAGTCCTCCTCCAGTGACAAGTCGTAATCACCATCGGCCTGAAGTTGCTTGATCTTAGCCAGAAGTTTCTGGAATTTATTTTCATCCATACCGGCTACTAGTTTACTTTTTGTCAAGCGCGTTGTAAATGGCTGCAAAGTAGAGACTGCCAGTTACGATAGCGCTGGCGTGAGCTAAACGGGCGGGATCAAGTTTCATACTCCACATCCACCCCCCTCCTGATTTTGAATTGGTTCAATTTTGGCTAATATTTGCCTGTAGCCGGAGGCGCTGGAATAGACGGCTCCTAAAACTTCTTTGGGATTGACCTTGTCCCAAGAAATATTTTGGGTGGCGAAATATTTAGCCAGAGTTAGATAGGTGTCCGGGAACCAATAGGAGTTGATCTGGAGAGCAATTTTGTACATATCCGACTCGGATACGTTGTTGGCCGCCAAAAGCTGGAGCAGCCCCAGCATGGCCATGCCATGATTGCAGTCGGGAAAATAGGTGGAATTGTCGCAGCAAGGCCGGTAGATGTTTTTGGCGACTTTGGCTACCAGTTCGTCTTGCTCGAGTGTCAATGGCACTAAACGGTATTTGGAATAATGGGACATGGCGCTGCCTTTGGACAGGGTCCAGCCGCCTGTGGAAGCGAAATTGCCGGCGCCGCCGTATTGTTTGTCCACCATGGGTCCCGCGGCCAACGCAGAATTTTTGTTAGCCAAACCAAATGCCCAGAGTAAGTTGAGAATGAGATTTGAGTTTTGGGGAGTGATGCGGATGGAAGTATTGTCCGCAGAATCAAGAAGTTTGGCATCTTCTCCCAAGCCGCCCCGTTGAGCATAGAGCTGGTCAAATTTGACCCGGTCGATAACTCCCGATTTAATTAATTGAATTCCCAGATCTTTCCAAACCACTGGTAAAATTACCCCGGCCTTGGGCAGGACCCGGTTTTCGTCAACTACCGGGGCAGGAGTAGGTTTGGGGGCAAAAAGTTGAGAGACAAGAGGCTTTCTAGAGGACGCCCCCATGACAAACGCACCGACGGCGATGATCAGAAGCAGGGGGATGTACCAGTTTTTCATAACAGAAAAATTACCAGACCTATAGCAATTAACAATAAGTTGCCGACCAGTTCCAAACGGGATGAATTAGCCCGGCGCCAGGATTTGACGACGGAGTGCAATTCGGGTTGGGAAGCCAGGCCCAAGATAATAACGAGAGGAGAAATAAAGATGAGATTGTAAAGAAGAAGATATCCTAGTCCTGATGTGTATGTTCCCCGATCATGAAGCAGGCCTAAAATCATAAGGTACGGACCACCAGTGCAGGGAAATTCACACAATCCCACCACCACTCCCAGAGCAAAAGCGGCCGGGAGAGTGGCTTGGTGCATAAGGGAGGCAATACGGGAATGCGCAAATGACGGAATCTTGAGCTTGATGGGGAATTTGGGGAAAAACTGATTGATTAGGTTTAGACCGCCCCAAGCCAGAAGGACGGCAGCGCCGACTTTAGCCATAAAGTGGGGAGTATTAAATAAGTGCATGACTTGAAGCAATCCCAAACCAATAGAAATATAAACAACAAAAATGCCAAAAATATACACACCGCCTATTTTGAAGATTTCGGCGCGGGACCGGCCCAGACTAAAAAGAAAGGCGATGGTCAGAAGCAGAATAGAAAAAGCGCAAGGATTTATACTATCTATAAGAGATGAGATTATGACCAGGGGCAAGAGCCACTGACCGCCCCGGCTCATAGTCCAGAGAAGCTGGATGCCGACAGGCGCAAATCGGAAGAAGAGAAATACCACAAGTAAAACTAAAGAGGTGGTGATTAAAATCTTGAGTTTGGAGTTCATGGTGTAACAAGGGCTTTAAAAGATAACTGTAGCGGAGGTTGACCGTTCTGTTCAATAGTCACTTGGCGTTCAATGTTGCCCACGCCGGCCGGGCCATGAGCGGCGGGGTCAAAAATGGTCTCTACAACGGCTTCTTGGCCCGGTTCGATCTGGATAGCCAGATTGGGGATCGCAGTGTGGCCGGGCATACCAATGGGACCCCAGGTTTTATCCGCAATGGTCAGTTTGGCTTTGGTACACATGCATGAGGTGAACATTTTGGTAACAGTGGCAGGGATAGGACTGGAATTACTAAGGGTAAACTTGTGGGTAACCAGACCTTTGGCCATGGAAACTGTGCCGAAGTCGTAAAATGTCTCCCCGGCAGATAATTGGCCTATGGCTTGAGGGTTGACGGTAACTTTGGGTTGGGGGCGAGACAGGAAAAACAACCCGCCGAAGAGCAGGGCAAAAGTGGCGATGGCTCCGATGATGATAATTTTGGGGCTCATGTTAAGCGGACGCGCTTAAGTAACAGAGAATTGCCCACCACAGACACAGAAGAAAAGGCCATAGCCCCGGCAGCCAGAATAGGATTTAGAAGGCCAAAAGCCGCAGCGGGGATAAGAATTACATTATAGATAAAGGCCCAGAAGAGATTAGTTTTGATAGTTCTCAGAGTAGCCCGGGAAAGATGAAGTGCCAGAGGAATGGAGCCCAGATCTTTATTGACCAGAGTGATGCCGGCGGCTTCGATGGCCACATCCGTGCCTGTAGATATGGCTATGCCAATGTTGGCCGCGGATAATGCCGGAGCGTCATTAATGCCGTCCCCGACCATGGCTACGGTTTGGTTTTCGGCCTGAAGCCTATGAATTGCGGCGGCTTTGTCTTCCGGCCGGACTTGGGCAAAAAAACGGTCAACTCCTGCGAGTTTGGCGATAGCGGCGGCGGTGGTGGGATTATCTCCGGTAATAAGAGAGGTGCCGATTTTTTGATGGTGGAGCCGGGAAATAGCTTCCGCGGCGGTGGGACGGAGAGTGTCGGCGATAGCGATAACCCCTAGTATTTTTCCAGCGACGGCTAAGACCACTACGGTTTTCCCCTGTTTTTCGAGCCTGGCTACGTCTGCAGAAACATTTGAGAAAAGAGAAGGAGTCCCTAAAAGATATTTCTTTTTAGAAATTATGCCCTCCACTCCCCGGCCGGCCAGGTTTTTGAAAGTTGTAACAGGCGATAGCTTGAGGGCGGTTTTAGAAGCAGCGGCGACAATGGCGGCGGCAAGAGGGTGCTCGGAATTAGCATCTAAACTGGCAGCTAATTGTAAAACTTTGGCCCCGCCGATAATATCAGTAACGACTGGCTTCCCTTCTGTAAGAGTGCCGGTTTTATCAAAAACTACGTGGCTAATTTTATAAGCGATCTCTAAATTTTCGGCGTCTTTGATAAGAATCCCTTTTTGAGCGGCCAGACCGGTACCGACTACCAGGGCCGTGGGGGTGGCCAGACCTAAAGCACAAGGACAGGCAATAATGAGGACAGCAATGGCATTGAGCATGGCCGGCAAATAACCGGTGGTGACATACCAGCCAGCAAAAGTAGCTACGGCAATCATAAGAACGGTGGGAACAAAATAACTGGAAATGACATCGGCCAGTTTCTGAATAGGGGCCCGTGAAGCTTGGGCCTGTTCGACTAGCCGGATTATCTGGGCAAGCATTGTGGCAGAACCAACTTTGGTGGCTGAAAGGAGAATGGCGCCGCTGGTGTTGAGCGTCCCGCCAATTACAGAATCGCCCGTATGTTTGTAAACAGGGATGCTTTCTCCCGTAACCATGGATTCATCTATACTGGTCTCTCCGGAAATAACTTTTCCGTCGACCGGTACTTTTTCCCCAGGACGAAGGCGGATTTGATCCCCAATCTGAACCTCGGAGATGGCTAAATCAACCTCCTGGCCATCTCTGACAACCCGGGCGGTTTTGGGCTGGAGTTGGATAAGCTTTTTAATGGCCTCGGAAGTTTTGCCTTTGGCCCGGGCTTCCAGCCATTTACCCAAAATAATCAGGGCAATAATGGTCATACTGGTGTCAAAATAAGGCATTCCCGAAATTTTTCCAAAAGTGACAGCCACGGAGTAAATGTAAGCTACAGTAGTGCCAAGAACTATGAGAGTGTCCATATTCGCAGCCCGGTGTTTGAGACTGTTCCAGGTGCTGAGGTAAAAATCCCAAGCGATCCAGAACTGGACTATAGTTGCCAAAACTAGCTGAAAAAGAGGCGGAGGCCCAAAAAAAGAAATGGCGGCAAAAACAGCAGAAATAATAAATTTTATGAGCAAAACGTTGGTCTGACGGGTTTTGTCGTCAGAGGTGGTGGAGTAACCAAGATTGGTGATTATTTGGGAAATTTTTTGCAAGGTGATTTGTGTAGGATCAAATCTAATTTGGGCTTTTTCGGTAGCATAGTTAACGTCGGCAAAAGTTACGCCGGGAGTACGGCGCAAGACTTTACCGATAGTGGCGGCACAGCTGGCACAATGCATACCGGAAATGTTTAGGGAACAGCTAGTTAGCGATGATTTGGCCATGATACATATTCATGCCGCAGTGAAATTCGTAGCGGCCAGGTTTAGTAATAGTGACAGTAAAAGTAACAGGGGTATTTAGCGGCAGTGTTTTTTTGATTTTGAGATCGGGGATGACGAATTCTTCCAGGCAATCTGTAGGGTCGGTACGGATAAGAGTGAGCATTACCGGTTTGCCGACGGGGACTGTCAGCGAATCCGGAGAGTAACCACCGGAAACGGTGATTTTGATATCAGTGGAAGTTTCCGTTGGCTTTTCTTTTTTACCCAGAAAGAACCAATAAATAAAACCTATTAGACCCAAACTGCTGATGATAACCAGGGTTTTATCCATGGTGTTTATCTAAAACTTTCATTACTTCGTTAATAACTTCGTTAGTTTTTCCCTGGCGGATTTGGTCGGCGACACAAGTTTTGAGGTGGTTTTCCAAAACAATTTTGTCCACTTCTGACAACGCAGCTTGAACTGCTTGGGACTGATGAATGACCTCCGGACAATAAGCGTCTTCTTCAACTAAGGCAATCACTTTAGCCAGATGCCCCTTGGCAATTTTCAGGCGGTGTAAAATGGAGTCCTTAATGACTAACATAAGTACTATCCTATATCCCCCCCAGGGGGATGTCAAGGTGGAAGTTTTCTGGGACGTGGAGACGAAGATGTTTTTTGACGAAGCGGGATCTTACGATCCGGCAGATTTGGGGGTGTCCCTGGTATCAGTGTATGTCCGGGGCGAGAACGGAGAAAGAATGCAGAGCTTTTGGGAAAAAGATTTTGATCAGATGTGGAAATTGTTCCGGGATGCGGACCGGATAATCGGATTTAATACTCTGGGATTTGATATCCCGGCCATGAAACCATATGCGCCGGCGGATTTTGCGGCTCTCCCTCATTTTGACATTCTGGACAAGATAAAGCAGGTTAATTTTGGGAGGGGTACGTCTTTAAACGCTATCGCCAAAGATACTTTGGGCACGGAAAAAATCGATTCGGGAGCGAATGCGATCGAATATTTTAAAAAGGGCGATCCAATAAGCCTGGCTCTTTTACAAAAATATTGTGAGATGGATGTGGCCATCACCCGGGATATTTATGATTTCGGAGCGAAAAATAAATATTTGAAATTTACTGACAAATGGAATAATGCCCGGCAAGTGGAAGTGGATTTTTCGCATCCGGCAGAAACGGCCCCGGCTAAACAATCAAGTCTTTTTTAAGGCAATCCCCATAAACTTTGCAACCTGGTTCCAGTAACTGCGGCGGGAGCAGGTGGTTTCTAAAGCCTGAATATCGCCGGAGGAGGCGGAAATAACGATGGAGGATTGGGGATACATGACGGCTTTGGGGTCATCCAGATGGCCAATTCCCCGGGCGTGGCCAAGTTCGTGGGCCAGGGTGTGTACAAGTTCGTTTTTGTCGGTAATAAAAAAGATATCGATAGTATTAGTGCTACTGGTATACAATCCCTCTTCGGGTTTAACAGCCAAGACCTGATTAAAAGTTCCAATGGTGGAGTTTATCTTGACTACCCCGGAATTATAGTTGTCAGCTTTTTGATTTAGTGATTTAGCTAACTGATTTAACCGGTTTGCTTCCTGCTGTAAATCTTTTTGCCGGGCAATCAATTTGTCGTATTCCTCGAGAGGGGCTCCACCTTGGGAGTTCCAATAATCAATATCGTCTTTCAATTGTTTATTTCGAATATTAAAATCGGCGACTTGTTTCTCATAACTGGCTATTTGAGAATCTAAATTGCCACTTTGGGAAGTCAAACTCTTTTCTTGTTTATCAATTTCGATTTTGAGAGCTTGACGAGTGTCATAAACAAAATTAACAGTTAACGGTCCTTGAGGATCGTAGTCAAAAATATTTTTTCCCGCGGGTTGTTCCCAAATGGCTTCGGCGGATTTTAAATCTTTGAGCAGTTGGTCCTCTCTAACTCTAAACTTGGGGTCTATGCTGCCGAGTCTATACAAAATCGGTTGGGCGCAGGGATAGATATACACATATCTGGAAGCAACCAGGGCGGAAATCAACAGAACAATCAGGAGAACAAATTTCTTCATACGAGTTTCTTTTGGGACTGGCGCAAATAATTGGTTTGGAAAATCAGGGACCGGCCAATACGTTTTTCTAGATGAATCTCTCTGGTAGATCGCTCTCCAAGCATGGTAAAAATCAGTTCGAAATCGTCCATGTGATCGCGCAGATTTTCCCGCTTTAACCCTTTTATCTTTTTGTATTGACTGGGGGTAACGTCGAATGTGGCTTTGGAAATTTCTGCTGTGAGAATCTGATAATCTCGTTTTTCCTGGGCTCCGCGTTTTTGCCATTCATCTGTCAGTTCCTCACGAATAACAATGCCCCGCATGCGTTTTTCGATCCAATCATCCGAATATCCTTTTAATTTGTAAAGCATGCGAGTTCTTTTGGTAGCCAATTCCGGATCCTCAATTTCCTGTACTCGTTCATATCCCACCCTAGCTAACCAGCGTTTGAAAGGCTCGGCTTTGGGGGAAGGAATGGATTGAATAATTCTAAAAATCCCTTCGGTCCTGGCACAATTAACCTTTTGAGCACCACCGGCAGTTTTGATTGAAAGGGGGGTGGCAATTTGCCACCACCCTTTGGAAAGTTCATCGTCTCTACGGCGCATGTCTTTAATGTAACCATCAGGCTGAGTAGAGTCTGTCAGGGCAGCAACTACGTCAATAATTGCAAACCACCATTCGTTCTTGTAGATAATCTTGCGGATGTTTTTGCCTTTGAAGATGGCAATTTTTGTCTCTTCCATAACTTAAATTTATGCCAAAGAATACCCGAAGTCAAGGGGGTATCTATTTCTGCACTGAAGCGCAGGCCCGAGAAACGAATAGCCACGAGGTGTAAAATACAGGGTATTGCGGGGTAGTGTAATGGTAGCACAACGGACTCTGAATCCGTTTATCTTGGTCCGAATCCAAGCCCCGCAGCCAGCATATGCACCCCTAGTGACCCGACTCCCTCGAATAGCCCGTGTTTTCCTTCAAAAGTGCTATTTTAAAAAGTGGGGATTATAACCGTCGTTTACCCTCAAAAATCCTCCGTTCGAATCTCTACTCTGTTGCCAAAACAGGCGTCCTCATCCGCCCGTGTTCTCGTTT
This sequence comes from uncultured Gammaproteobacteria bacterium, assembly GCA_964356225.1. Taxonomy (GTDB): domain Bacteria; phylum Patescibacteriota; class Microgenomatia; order CAZETR01; family Amesbacteraceae; genus GWC2-45-19. The sequence goes on along the minus strand of CAYHGA010000006.1, from coordinate 2,954 downwards.
AATTTGACACACCTTGTCAAATTGCTCAATATTAGTTGAAATGGTTGAATTGGTACTCCTGGTACAAATGTTTTCTAAGCCCATAGAAAACGAGTGATGTGTTACGACAAGTCCAATTTAGATAAATTGACTCTTGACGAGCTACTGGACTTCTGTTACATTCTACTCATGGAACAAAAGCCTGAAGAAAAACAAAAGGAACTTTCAATTCGTAGTGAATTTCCCAAAGATAGTTTTGAGGAAGCTGTAAGGGTCGCTCAGTCGATTGAAGACAAAAATAGTGGAAATCCGCTCCCACCTCAAGAAGTGGCAATTGCTCTTAGTAGAAGCCCAGGAAGCTCTGCTTTTAGAATCTTGCTTTCATCTTCAAATAAGTATGGGCTTACAACAGGTAGCTTTAATACTCCAAGAATTGCCATAACCGATTTAGGAAAGGATATTGTCGAACCTAAGGATGAAGAATCACGCAAATCTGCAGTTATGGACTCTATTTTCAAACCCGATTCGTTTTTGAAAGTTTTTAATTACTATAAGGGCAAAAAAGTTCCGGAAAAAAGTTTCTTCGCAAACACCTTGGTTAGGGACTTTGGAATTCCAAAGAAACAAGCAGATGTTTTTGTTGATATCTTTATGAAAAATATAGAATATTTAGGATTGATTAAAACGACAACAACCGGTCCTTGGTTTGCAAGTGGCACAGATTCATCCTCTTTACCCGAACACTCCAAACCCAGGGATATTGAAGGATTAAATGATGAAGCAGAAATACCCACACCCGATGACGCCGACTCTCCGATATTAGAAACAGGGCTATCGCAAAAAGAGATCTCTCCCCAAAAAGTTTTTATTAGTCATGGCCACAACAAAGAAATTGTCGATCAACTCAAAGAATTATTGACTTTTGGTAAATTTATCCCCGTAGTAGCCGAGGAACGAGAGACACCTTCGATACCTGTGCCAGAAAAGGTTCTGGACGAAATGAAAGGCTGTTTCGCGGGTATTATTCATGTTCAAGGAGAACAAAAAATGATTGACCCGGAAGGAAAAGAACACCAGATCTTAAATCAGAATGTTCTTATTGAAATTGGGGTCGCACAGGCCTTATATGGTAAAAATATAATTTTATTAGTCGAGAAAGGTGCACAATTGCCATCTAATTTGCAAGGATTATATAAATGTGAATATGAAGGCCAGAAACTAGATTATGAAGCGACAATGAAGCTACTAAAAACTTTTAACGAATTCGAGCAAGGAGGTGTACAAGATGCCAAACGATAAAGATCCTGCTTGCCCTAAATGTGGCGAAACAACGCTCCATCCAAATGAATACCACAGTGGATTGAAACTTTCCAGAAAAACTATCAACGGAATAGTATTTCTGCTGGTTTATTGTGCCAACTGTGGTGCAATTGTTGGTATTTCAAAAGAATAAAGTTATGGGTCTAAGTGGTACTAGACCCGCAAGCTCAGCCATTCGATTTATTTTGTTTGCTCAGTGCCATGGCTAAAAAAAGATATGTATTTTGTATACATTCTCCGTACTTCTGCAAATACCTTATATATTGGACAAACAAATAATTTAGAAAGACGATTGAGAGAACACCGGGACAAATCAAATAGGTCAGCAAAGTATATTAAATATTTTGATTCGTTTAAATTAGTGTGTCAAGAAACATTTGCCACCAGATCGGAAGCCATGAAAAGAGAATGGCAATTGAAAAAATTGACGAGAGCGAAAAAAGAGGCTTTAATTAAATAAGAAAGAGGGTGAGAGTAAGTGAAATTGAAAGTACACGAAACAGGGATGGTACTGGGGGTGATGGTGGCCCTAGTGCATGCAGTGTGGACAACTATGGTGTGGTTGGGAGTGGGACAAGGGTATCTGGACTGGATATTTACGCTGCATTCGCTGGATAATCCCTTTATCGTCCTGCAATTTGATTTGGTCAGATCCCTAACCTTAATCGTAGTGACGTTTGTAGTCGGCTACCTGGTAGGTTGGGTATTTGCCAATATCTGGAATAAGGTGGTTAAGAAGTAAAGATGTCGCTTTTCAAACGCTTAGCTTCTTGGAAGAAGTAGTGGTGCCAAGTGTGGTCTGGGATTTTTTTGGTTAAGATCGGGTAATCTTTGACTTGGTCTGCTAGGAGAAATTGGGTGCCGAGCTTGATAGGATCCACGTGCCAGTCAAACTTGACTTTGGCTTTTTTGACCAAGTCTGACACGCGATACCCGAATTTTTTGTTGAGCATATACAGGTCCAGATAATCTCTGGCCCGAGGCTTTTGGTAAATGGTGAATAATTTGTTGACAGCAATGTCGACGGGGCTGTCTACAGATAGGGAACCATAAACCCTACCTTTGGCAATTCTGGGAAAAGGAAAATATGTAAATTCCACTTTTAAGATGGAATCTGGAAAAATCATCTGGAAAATATTTCGGTTGAAGCTGGTATTAAAATCTAGTTTGCGGTATTTAAGGGTGTCTTTTAGGGAAGCCAGGTACACAAATAATGTTTGAGAGTCAAATTCTGTTTCTGAGAAAAAATCCAGATCTTCCGAAAGCCGGTAGGGAATGTAAAATTCGCAAAGGGCAGTGCCACCAGTGAAATAAAATTCTTTAAGCGGGGTATCTGGAGCCGACAAAATATCTAGGACTAATTTTTGCCGGGGAGTCAGGATGGATTTAACCACAATAAATTTACTTTAGCAGAAATTTGAGATACCTTTTTTTGGCCGGATCTAAGTGTAAAACACCCAAGTGCCTCTTGGTAAAATTTACGTTTAATTTTTCCCGACCCAGACCAAAGTTAATTAGCTGTTCCAGCTTCCAGATAGAGTGCTTTCGAGAATGGCTTGCAAGTTTCTTGGTATCAACAGACCAGTTGTACATACACTCATTTTACCAAAAACAACCCCTTTTAGAAAGCCCTAAGGCCTGCCCACGTTCCACCT
>CAYHGA010000005.1:0-52054 GCA_964356225.1 uncultured Gammaproteobacteria bacterium | reverse complement strand
GTGGCGTCGCCGGGGACGCAGTATTCCTGATTGGCGGCTTGTTTTTGATAACTGCTATTATCTCCAAGCGATCCCATCACCAACACCGACCCGCGGTTGTAATCCAGCCTGATTTCGTCGGCGGTGAGGGCGTAATGGTAGAGTTTGACTTCATCAATGGTACCGGTAAAGTAGTTCGCCGGAGTGGTGCTGTTTCCGATGTTCGTCGGATTGACGGGGTTTATTGAAGTGGTAAGTTTGTCGGTGGCGGTGTTATCAAGGACTCCGTCAACATAGGCGTAAAGCGTGGAACCATCTCTTATTCCCGCAACGTGATGCCATGCTCCGTCATTGATAAGTTTACCGGTTCCGAGAATTGATTGGGTGGCTCCATCTTGGGTGACTTTGTACAATAATTGAGGGTGACCGCCGGAGTTCTCAAATTGCCAATAAATATCACCGGTATTTGTATAGCTGCCCAAAATTGTGCCGCCGCTGGAGGTTGTTTGTATCCAAGCTTGGATAGTAAAGTCGCCGGGCAGAGTAAAGTCGGCGTGATCGGGAATAGCGATTTTATCATCCGTCCCGTCAAAAAGTAATGCCTTGCCGAATTTTCCCGAATTAGTCCAGCCGGAGGTGGATGTTGCCGGAGTGGCCATGCCGGTCTGGGGACCATCGAGTGCTGACCCGACCGATCCGGAATTGCAGGCGTCGTTGGTGCCGCCGGGGCAGGTGTTGTCCGCCCCTTCATCAAATTTCCAATATCCCACTGCGCTACCCACCGGCGAGCCGACCGATGGATGACCAGCATTCATATCCTCAACGATTTGCTTTTGGGTACGGGCGTAGTTGTAAATTCTGACATCATCGAGTTTGCCGTTCCAAAAACGAGCACTACTGTATCCAGTACCCATGCGAACAGCGGGAAGAGTGGACGGCCAATTTGTTTGTGCCTCAGAAAATACCTGTATACCATCAAGATAACCAACTACGGTATTACTGCCCGTATTCCACACAAGAGTGACATGCCGCCACACATTTGTAACCAGTCCGCTAGCGAGATATGTATGAATATCGGGGCTTCCAACATATGCAATTACAACAGAAAACTTCCCCGTGCTATCTTCTTCAAACCGAATACCCGCATTGAGATTATTATCGGTGTCAAACACATTATTGTAATTTGCAATGACGTTTGGATTCATCCAAAAAGAAATAGAACCAGTCGATGGAAAAGTACCCATATTTCCAACATTCACATAATCGTTTACACCGTCAAAATTGAGCCCGCCTCCATATTTACCGGTGGTCCAAACGGGATCGTCGGTACTGGCCGTAGAATTGGCACCTAATGTGGCCGCAAAAGAATTACCGGAGGTGTCGTTTATGGTTTGACCGGAATGTTCGTCAAAATTCCAATACCCCACCGGCCCCGGGGCCCAATTATACAAATCGCGGACTTCGCGGGGGGACAGGGCGCGGTTGTAGATGCGGACATCGTCAAGCTTACTGCCGTTGCCATAATACGATCCATTAGCCCGTCCAGTTTCAAAGCTGCTGGCAGAAATGGCCGTATTGGTAGTAACCGTAACCAGGGACCAGGTGCTGGCGGCAATAGTGCTGGAAATGGCACCATTGACATAGATAGTTGGCGAGGTGACGCCCGTTGCCGAAATAGTTCCACTGGAAGAATTTATGTACACGCCACTGGCAAGATTTATATAATTGTCTGTCGTTGAAGCCGGATTGGCCCAAAAAGAAACCGTTTGCACTCCGGAAATAGTCGTTGCGGTACTTAAATATTGGCTAGATCCGTTGTAATTTGAAGCATTGCCATATTTTCCACCGACAAATGTAGTCGTGCCGTTGTTGGTAAGAGTGACGCTGTTTCCAGAAGAGTCGTTAACATCTTCCATTTTCCAATACCCCACTAAGCCCTGTGTCAAGGGATCGTTGGCGGAGGAGCCGATGAGGACGGCGACGGGGTCGAGGAGATCGGTTTTGATTTGGGCGGCCGAACGGGCATACGGATAGATCATAAATTCATCCAGCCAGCCGTTCCAGTAATTGGAATTGCCGGTGGAATCGACGCCTAAATATAAAATACTGGAAGTATTCATGGTACCTGTTGCCGTGACAGTCGTGGTTTGGGCCAAATGGCCGTCGATATATAAAGATATAGATGTGGCACCGTTTTTGACGGCTTCCAGATGATGCCATTTAGAATCGGCCAGTGAGCCATCACCAGCGCCACTGCAGGCAGTATCGGTCGGCGACCAAGTGGAGTCGGCATCAATGCCAAAACAGACATAGCCTGAAGTATTCATATAGACTTTGAATCCGGCGGTGCCATATCTCGCCAAAATCGTATGTGTGCCGGAAGCGGGAGCGGTGGAGGTGTGACGGAACCAGCCGGAGGCACTAAAACTGCCGGTGCCAAAATCAAAGTCCGAGTCTTGGGCACGGGACAAATAGCTGGTGGAACCGTCAAACTTAAGGAAACGCGCCCGGGAGGATCGAGTGTTGCCAACGCCAGACTCCCAGGTGGTGCCGGAGGCGGTGAGGGGTTTGTTGTTGCGGGAAGAATCATTGATAGTGGTGCCATACCCCTCATCCATGTGCCAGACAGCTAACGGATCCTGGCCTTTGGTGTCGCCGCCGCCAAAGCGGTCCAGAACAATATTTTCCGAGTGGCCAACCAGACCGGAATAATAGAGATCAGAAATGTCGTTGGCGGTAATGGCGGCGTCGTAGATACGAAAATCCGAGATTGTCGCGTTTGGAGCATAATTAAAACCAGTTGAGTAGAGCGGACCAACCTCCAGTCCATTATTCCCAAAGTTCATACACCCGCCGGTCAAAGTGTTTGCCTGAAGCGTACCGTTGAAGTACATTTTAAACGTTCCCGAACTCCAGGTCATGACAATGTGGTTCCAACCGTTATTGTAGGTGACGTCATTGCTGAATGTGCCGCAACTGTCCGTGGTGTAATAGGTGAGATTGCTGACGGCGTTTTGCTTGTATAAAATCCATTTATATCCGGCTGTAGTATCTCCGGAAGAAACAAAAACTTTTAAACCAGCGGTAAAGGCATTGGTTTTACTCGCATCGAGCCAAAGGCTCATCGTGCCGGCGGTACCGGAAATGTTGCTCGTGTTGGAGTACTTCAACCCATCAATATCTCTGGTACTTGTACTGTTATTAGCCGTACCCGTCCAAGCGTAGCCTGTACCCAGCGAGCCGTCTGCGTAGGTCGTCGCGTACGCGTATGAGGGAAGCTCAAGCTGAAAAGCATCGACATACACCGTTTTGCTGACCTGGACTTCCACCCCGTAATCCGCCGCGGCGTTGATGCCGGCCGCCGTATAGATGAGCTGCCACCAACCACCGCCCTGATCAACATATGTTGTGGTAACAGCGGCGCCGTTGTATACCAGCTTGGCAACCGTGGCGTCAACCGTTCCGCCTACTGCCCCCGAAGTGCCGTTATACACATACGCCGAAAGAGCGTGGGTGGAGGTAGAACCGGCGTTAATATTGATATAGAACATGTTTGATGTACCGGAGATGGCGGTGGCGGAAGCGACCAAGTTGGCAGAATTACTGCCGAATTTATAATACGGGGCGGTGGTATTTTGGGTAGCGGTGAGATTGGCCCCCGCGGTCCAATTTAGGTTATATGTAGCATTTTCAAAACCGGGATTGGTGATTTTGTTGGTGACGCCGGCTTCAAAAAACATACCTTCGTGTCCGGCGTAGGATTGGCGGGGAACATTGCCGGTGTCGCTTGTCGTCGTGTCAACACCCACCAAACCTCCCACAAATTTAGCACCGGTTATTGTGCCATTGTTGCCATTGCCGGAGTCGTCGATGGTCTTGCCGGTCACGCGGATATCGTCGGCTATTTCATCAAAATGATAGAGAAGTTTGGTGTTTGAATCACGTACAAAGGGGATAGTAGTAGTGGTAAAAGCGGCAGAATAACGGACGGAATTGGAAATCCGCAGCTCATCCATATAGCCGGCCAGATAATTGGTGGAAATTTTACCAATATTGGTACTGCTGGCGTTGATAGCCGTCGCGGTGGTGACGGCGATATGCTGCCAAGTATTGGCGGTAATAGTGCTGGATACAGCGCCATTGACATAATAAACAGGGGAAGTAAAACCGGTAGCACTAATCGTCCCTGCAGAGGCGGAAATGTAAGCCGAGCCATTGAGATCAACAAAATAATTGGTAGTGGAAGTAGGATAGACCCAAAACTCGACGGTTTTGATATCCGAGCCGATGTTACCGGTAGTAATATAATCGCCGGCGCCATCAAATCTCAAAGCTGATTTACTTCCTGCGTAGCGGGCCGTTCCGCTGGTGAGGGTAGGTGTGGCAGTGCCGGCGGCCAGACAAGTGGTGGTGTTGTCATACGAACACACAAACGTGGCGTTGGCAGAACCGATACTGAAAGCCGTCCGGTCATTGGTGGCAGTGGAAGCGTCGGGATTGTTGTAATAAAGATAATAATCGGTAGAACTGGCGGCGTTGTTTACCGCGGCTTGGAGGGCAAAACTGACTTTGGAAGTGGTGCTGGTGGAGCAGGTAGTCCCGCTTGGAAAACCGACGTATCTATTTAAGTCTTTGTATGTGGTGGAATTGGGATTGTAGACGATGCGCAAATCCGAACAATCGCTTTTGAGTTTGCCCAACGTATACAAAGATTGGGTGTCGATAGTAACGGTAACCACAGCGTTAGCATTGAGATTTCCGCCGGAATTATTGGTGAGGGTCAACTGTTTTCTATTGAGCCAAGCCGTGCCACCATCCGGCCACCAGCCGGCCAGGGCGGGACGGGAGAGCCAGGCCCCTGCGGCCATAAATATGGCCGCCATAATGATTATAAAAGTTATAATCTTTATAATTTTTATATGGTTTTTGGTTTTTTTAGTTTTCATTTTTGTATTGCAAACGCTTTTTGAGTAGATTTTCGCGAAAACCGCCCTCTTTAATAAATTGGTCTTCGGTCCAGCGGAGTTTTTGATCCAGGAGCTGGTTGGTTTGGTTGATGAGGATGACCATCGTGTTCGCCGCTGTTTCGGGCGGCGAAATATAATCTTTATAATCATTATAATTTTTATAAACTTTATACACGATTCGGCGGATAGTAAGAGATCTGGGGTCGTTTTTGTCCCAGATTGCTAGTTGATGCTGCCGCAAGTAATCTAAATAATCATTGAGCAGTTCTTCCAGAGATCCGCGGGCAACGCCTAAGAGTTTGAGCTTTCCTTCGATACTTTTTTGCAAATAGCCTTCAGCAATATTCTGTTTTCCGGATCTGGCGGCTTGGTTCATTTGGTCGCGAGTACGGGATTTGTAATCAATGTATTTTTGAGTAAATTCCACGGTGAAGTCGTGAATAATGGTTGCTTGCTGAAAAAACGGCAGATCTTTATAACCTTTATAATCGTTATAATTATTATAAGTTTTATAATTTTTATCGGTGGTCATATTATTAATTAACTATCCACCACTGGAATTTGAGATCGACAGGTAACGCTTGGGGGATGCGAACTGTGAATTGACCGGATTGGGTGGACTGGCCGGATATTGCTATGGGATCTTCTGGTGTCACGAAAATGGCAGAGGTGGTGGAGGCAAGAGAGTTGTCGATACTAAGATCCAGACTTCCGGCTGGGATGATGGCTTTTCCGGCAGAAGTACCGAGGACTTTAATGGACCCGCTCACAGCCAGGTCGCCTTTGACAGTAATGACGCCGGTGAGAGAGGAGATAGAGGCTTCCAGATCGTCGATGGTCAAAAGACCAACCGCTAATTTGCCGGTGACGGTTAATTCCGGGACTTGGACCGGCAGAGTGGTCATGAGTTTGCCGGAAGCGGTAGCATAGGACCATACCTCTCCTCCCGCCCCCTCTCCTAAGCTTAGGAGAGGGGTTAGGGGTGAGGTTAATTTCAGTTGGGCCAATTCTGCGGAAATACTGGCAATGTCAGAAGCAAAACTATTATCGGGATCGGCCCAAGTGTTGTTGACATAGACGAGAATTTGATCCTCGCCGGTGACTGGATTCCAATCTTCTAAAGCTTTACCAATAACAAAGCCGGGTTTGGTGGCTTTAGTAGCACGGCCCGCGGTAATACTTGAAGTGACAAAATCGCCTTTGGCTATGGCAGCAGAATCGGTAGCAATTTTGACCGGGACTTGGCCAGCAATAGCCACTAAAACTTTATTGATGCCATCCTCACCGCCGACAAATGACGGGGCGGTGGAAACAATGCCGATCATTTTGGAGTCATACGGGGCTGAAGTTTTGGTGAGATCATTATTTGAGGCCGAGACTATGTCTCCAGAACTAAACGTTTCGTTGTTTTTGATAAAATATTCGGCCATATCGGTGCCGTTGGCGGAGTAGGCGACTGTCGTGGTATTGGCGGCATTGATTTTGCCGATGACAATGCCGCTTTTGTCCAGAAAATTGATAAATCTGGAAGTAGTGTCCAGAGTGGTGGAGCTTAATTTGATACCCAGACCCACGATGCCGGCGGCGGTATTGGTATTGGTGATATAGGCAGATGCGGTGGCAGTTTGCGAATCGGATACATGCAGGGTAGCTAGCGGAGTGGCTGTGCCAATTCCCACATTGCCACCCAAAAATGCTGCCGCGTAAATGTTGGTGGCTCCGGTAGGGGCGTTGACAGTGAGTCCATAAGCCGATCCCGCGGTGGAAACGGCTCCAGCTTGAATCAATAATCCATGTGTATTAGTAATAGTGGCATTAGTGCCTTTGACTGGAGCTCCGGAAATAGCCACAGTGGCAGCGTCGGTCAGCGTAGATGCATCCACAAAACCGTAAGTTGGGGCTTGAAACAGGGCAGCCCGCTGAGTGGCAAGAGCGCCGGTGGAAAATTGCACGGTCCGGGCCAGATTAAAGTTGACATCGACTGCTTCAGTTGAAGCGGTAAGAGCAGTGTGCGCGCCACCGGTGACCCGCAGAGCCGTAGGCGAGCCGGTGGTAGCCACAGACTGGGGAATGTTGATCGCACCAGTGCCATAGGTTTGCAAAGTCAGGTCGTTATTTTCAAAGGCTTCGCCAGCTACGATATATAATGGTGCGTTTGATTTGATATATGATGCGGTTTGATTGGTAAATACTAGATCGTAGGCCACGGAGACATCACCGGCTGCGGTAAAGTTGGCGGGCAGGCCATTGGTGATGGCGGTTTGGGAAACCGAAAATACCGAGCTGCCGTTGTCCAGGACGTTAAAGATATTGCCGATCAGGCCGTTGGCCCCAATGTTTAATTTTAACAAATCACCGGTGGCGGTGGTGGCTGATCCGGGGGACCAGTCCAAGCTGGCCAGGCTTCCGGAAGAGAGGGCGGTGGAAGTGGAAGATAAATATAGTCCCAGGCCGGTGGAGAGGGAATTGGCGGTAAAGGCAAAAGCGTTGCCGGTGGCCATGGATGAGGCGAAGGTTTGGGCGCCGGTGCCGGATGTAAAGTTTAAGGCGGTTGTTGATGCACTACTTCCTAGATTGATAGTATCTGCACCAGTTCCTCCGGTGCCGATATTGATAGTATCGGCGGCGGTAGCGCCAGTGCCGGCGATATTAATAGTATGAGTGCCGGCACCGGAACCTAAGTTGATAGCGGTGTAGTTACCGGAACCGTTGCCCAGATTTAATTGGGTGGTGGCTGCACCGCCCAGAGAGAGAGTTGTGGCTGTAGTGTTAAAAAGGGTAGCTGTAGTTTGGGAAGTTGTAATATCTCCACCGTTAACGGCCAAATCATCTGCAATTATTGTCTGCGTGCCGGTATTGTCAATTGTCAGGTCTCCGGCAGAGTCAACTGTGTGGCTGGAATAAACGGTTCCGTCGGTATATGTCAGTCTTAATTGTTCTGTTGTGGCCAATGAGTCCAATTTTGCATCCGGCGCCGTCGTCCCGATGCCGATGTTGCCGGTGTTAAAAATGGCTCCATAGTTACTTCCTGCGCCGGTGGGGGCATCTACATACAAGCCGTAAGCGGTGGTAGCGGTAGTGGCGGCAGTGTTGATTTTTAATCCGTAGGCTTCAGTTAAAGAGACATTTGTTCCTTCTGCCGGTGGCCCTCCAATTGTCAGGGTAGCGGCATCATCGACCGTAACCGTAGCAGTGTCTCCGGCGATGGTAGCCCGGTTCATTAAGTAGGAATCCATCAAAGATGTGACTTGAGTAGTTCCTGTCAAAGTAATTGTGGCCGGAGTCAGAGTTAAAAAGGTCTTTTCAGCCGAAACTCCCGAAGCTACCGAGGCTGCTGAACCGGTTAATGTCAGTCCACCTGTCGAATCCAAAGAGAAGTCGGTGAAATTTGTGGCCGAGCCATTGGAATCGTTGTAAGTCAGGCGTAGAGAATCGCCGGTGGCATGATTAATTTCCAGAGCTGCATCTGGCGCCGTCGTCCCGATGCCGACGTTGCCGGATTGGTCGATGACGAAGGGGGTGGTGTCGGAGGCGGCATCTTCGACCAGCAGCGCGTTAAACGCGCCGGTTTGGGTAATGGTCATGGCTACTGTGGCCGAGGTGGTAGCTGCCAGGACGTCGTTGGTGATGGCGGGGGAGAGAGCCCCGGCGGCACGCGTCCAGTAACCGACTTGGCCGGTGCCGGTGGTGGGGACAACGACGTTATTGACGTAGAGGTTGTCCCAGGGGAGAGCGGAAGCTCCCAGGTCATTGGTGCCGGTCGTAGTAATGGGAATTAAATCGGCGTCTTGAGCCACGCGGGCGGTAAAGGTCATGGCATCAGTAATGGCATTACCCAAAGTGACAGTGTCGGAATTGACGGTCAGAGTACCGTTGGCAGTGAGAGTGCCGGTACTGGTCAGAGCATTGTTGACAGTGGTGGTGCCGGTACCGGCTCCAATGCTAAGCGTAGTCGAAGCACCACCTAGATTGAGAGTAGTAACAGTAGCATTCAAGAGATTGAAAGTAGTGGCGGTAGAAGTCAGATCACCGCCATTAATGGCAATATCGGCGGTGGTGGTGAGATCGCCGTTGACGGTCAGGGCGTTGGCGGCCAAAGACAATAAATCAGTGTCTGTTGTTAAACCGATAGTGGTGCCATCCAAATTGAGAGAGTCCAAAGTAAATACTCCGGTGTCGGTAAAGGTGGCATAGGGAGTGCCTGCATCAGAAATAGTGAAATCACCGGTACTTGATAAATTAACATCGGCGTTACTGGAACTGGAAACCGTGAGAGATAGATTTCCCGTGCGTCCCAAAGTCATGACTGTAGTTCCCGAAGCCGAAGCTACCAATATATTTTGGTCGCCGGTTTCGTTAAAAATATTAAGGGCTTTTCCGGTAACAGCACCTGATGAAGTTAGTCCTCCCGTGAAAGTGGTAAGAGTGGAAGTGGTGGCGCCGCGGCCAGTTACAGTGGCCAAAGTGTCAGCTTCGGTGGCAGTCAAAGTTAGGGTTCCCCCCAGAGATACAGCACCACCACCAGTTAAGATGCCACTGGAATTAATGGTGATACTGGAATTGGCTAAATCAGCATTGGCGACACTGCCGTTGACAATAGAAGTGCTATCGACGCTGGCGGTGGAAATTAAGCCAGCGTGATCAACTGTAAATTTAGTCACACCAGAAGCAGAGGCGGTAAGCAGATTTTGGTCAGTGCCGGTGTCGTTGAAGACAGCCAGGGCTTTGCCGGTCTTAGTGCCTGAAACCGTAAATTTACCGATATCATCGGTCACAGTAGCCGAGCCGATGAGTAAATTATAAGTGGCAGAATCAGGAAAAAGAGAAGAACCGGACAAAGTCCAGGGGCCTAAATTGCCGGTGGTAGTAACGTCGGTCCAAGAACCTACGCCGGTGGCATCAGAAATGAGAGCATAACCGGAACCGGGACTGGTGGTGAGTTTGAAGGCCGGAGTGACCAGAGTATTGGTGCTGCCGATTTGGATGTTGCCCGTATTGGCGTCACCCAGGGTGAGAGATTGTTTGGCCGTGGCGGCAACGGTGGGAGTAGTAAAAAGAGTTAAGGATCCAGCGGCAGTGGCGGTACCATCGGATTGAATGGCAAAGTATTTGGAAGTGGAACCAAAATTGGTGACCGAGAAGACATCGGCCGTACCTCCGGAAGCTTGGGCAATGCGCAGGCCAGTGGTAGCGACTCCGGTGGGCAGAATGGTTTGGGTAGAGGTGGGATCGGTGAGGACACAGTCGGTACACCCAGAGCCTCCGGAGATACTACCCCAAGTGGGGAGTCCGCCGGAAACTATCAAAACTTGGCCAGTACTACCGATAGTGCGTTGAGCCAGGGTGGTGGTGGTGTCAGCGTAGAGCAGTTGCCCCGCCACGTATGAAGAAAAACCAGTCCCTCCTTGGATGGCGGCGACGGTACCGCTGGAGGTAAGGTTTTTATTGGCATCGGTAAAGACAACTTTAGATGCTGTTAGACCTGGCAAATTAATATTGCCGGTGGAAGTACCGCCAATAGTCAGAGTTTGATTTTTGGTGGTTTGAATGGTTCCGGCAGAATCAAAAGTTAAATTACCTGCTGTAGTAGCATTCCCCGTGTCAGCAAAGATTTGAAATTTGGCACTGGCGGTGGCGATAGCCCCGATAGTTAAATCGTCAGTGGTATTTAGAGGCGAAAGAATTCCTGCGTTTCTTTGCCACCAGCCGATGGTGCCGGAGGTGCCGTTGGGAAATACATTGGTGACATACAAATTATCCCAAGGTAGAGTAGAGGAGCCTAAATCATTGGTGCCGGAGGTGCCGATGGGAATAAGATCACTGTCTGCAGCTACCCGGCCGGTAAATGTCATAGCGTCGGTCGTGGCGTTGCCGATGGTGAGATCATTATTAATCGTGGTTGTGCCGGTGGTGGCGCCAATATTTAGGGTGGTGGCGCCGGTGACAAAATTGAAAGTGGTGGCACTGGTAGTTAAATCCCCACCATTGACAGCTAGGTCGCCGGAGACGACAGTGTTGGCATTGTTGATGGTGGTGGTGCCGGTGCTGGCTCCAATGCTGAGCGTAGTCGAAGCACCCCCCAGATAGAGAGTGTTTACGTTGGATTGCAATAAATTAAATGAGGTGGCAGACGAAGTGATATCACCGCCATTCACTGCGACATCGCCTCCCACCGTGAGTCCGTCGACAATGGTAACGTCATTGCCGATGGCGGTTAAGGCGGTGATGCCGCCGGGAGCCAAAACAATGTTGCCGGTATTGGTATTGCCCAGAGTCAAGGATTGCATAGCGGTCGTAGATATCGTGGGGGTGCCATACAGCACTAATGATCCAGAGACTGTAGCTGCTCCGCCCAGTTTTAAACTGTTGGCAGTGTCGTCCCAGAAAAAATTGGCGTTGTCTTGAGCCAGAGCTCCAGAAGAGTTAGTAAAAACGACTGAACCTTCAGTAAAACCGGGAGTGATAGTGCCACTAATACCTCCATAGATGGTGCCGTCGACTTCCAGATCGCCGCCGATATAGACGTCATTGGCAGCGGTAATGGCGGCTTCGTCGGCAGAATCGGAAGATAAGGCAAAGGTGTTGTAGGCGACTCCGGTCAACCCTCCGGCATTGACAGCTCCAGTGGAGCCAAGAACGCGAAATTTAGCAGAGGAGGTGGCAATGCCTCCAATCAAAAAATCATCAGTAATATTAGTTGGAGACAAGGCATTGGCATTTCTCTGTAAATAGCCTGAAATTCCGGAACTGCCGGTAATGAAATTGTTGACATAGATGGTGTTGTAATACGAGGAAATAGATCCCAGATCATAAGTACTGGTTACTCCGGGAAGAATATTTCCGCTCAAAGTAAAATTACCAGTAGAAGCTAATTTAGCCACCAAATTTCCAGACTTGGAGGCCGTAAACAAATCGCGGCTGGTATCGCTGTCGATAGCTAATTTGGCGGCACCGGTGGCGGTGCCGATGGAAACTATGTCGCCGGCGGTAGTCAAACGCAGAATAGTGCCATCGTCGGTCCAGCCGGAAGTGGTGACGTCTGTTTTACTGGCCGCGATGGTGACTTTTTTATCGGAGGTAGAGAGGGTGATATTGTCTCCGGCGGCCAGTTCCAAAGTATCGGTTTTAGAGCCTGCGGAGATAGTATTTGATCCAACTTTGACATTGCCGAATATTTTTAGATCGGTGGTTTGGTCGGTGGCAGAGATAGTGGGGCGCTGGCCGGGGGTAATGGTGATGTTGTCGCCGGCGGTGAGGCTGTAAATAACATTGGGAGCAGTAATATCTTTGTTGAAGAGGGCAGGAATGTTGACAGTGAAGCGCAAATCTTCGAGAGCAGTTTGGGAAGCCAATACTTGACTGGTTAGTTGGTTAGTTAGTTCATGGTTCATAGTAGATGCGGCAGGCGGACGTTGGAAAAATGACAGGAGTTTTAATACCTCACCCTTTGGCGAGGCTTTTATGAGAGTGAAGCTAGCTGCGGAGATAATCAGGGTGACTAAAGTGGCGAACAAGACGCGTTTTTGGGGGAAAGTGAGATGAAACTTGGGATGAGGGATGGGAGGGGTGGTGGGTGTCTGTAGTCGAGGCTGATTTATCAAGTTTCGGATGGCAGTTATATCTTCCCCGGAGTAGCGGCGCTGGCCACCGATGGTGCGGGATGAGGAAATTTTTCCCTGGCGTTCCCAGAGGCGGAGAGTGACGGCGGCAACTCCGAGGATTTGGGCAGCTTGGGCAATGGTATACATGGCGAAGCTGATTTATCAAGTTTGATCAGGTTTTATCAGCTTAATCATTTATGGTATATATTAATATGTCTGTCAATGGCCATTTAGTGTTCGGTTATCGGAAAATCGGGGATCGGATAGCGGTTTTTCGGATTCCGGTAAACGGGTACACCGCATTCTGATTTCCGATAACCGATAACCGGGCTGTGTTACAATTGGGATATGACTAAAACTCTTTCGGTTTATGCTTTTATTGACAGCCAAAATTTGAATTTGGGGGTTAGGGATCAGGGGTGGAGACTGGATTTTGGTCGGTTTCGGGTGTATCTGAAGGATAAATACAAAGTTGACAAGGCGTTTTTATTTATTGGTTATGTGGCGAAAAACCAGTTGCTATATACCCAGTTGCAGAAAGATGGGTATATCATTATTTTTAAACCTACTTTGGAAATCAAGAAAGGCCGGAAGACGGTAGTAAAGGGGAACGTAGATGCTGAGCTAGTACTGCACACTATGATCGAGCTTCCTAACTATGGCCAAGCTGTGGTGGTTACAGGCGATGGTGATTTTTATTGCCTGGTAGAACACTTAAATAAATCTGGCAAGCTTTTGAGATTGCTCGTGCCGAACGAGAGGAAATATTCTGGTTTGTTAAAGCCGTTTGCACCGAACAAAATTGATTTCGTTTCTCATCTGAAAGCTAAATTGGAAGCTAAAGTTAATTTGAATAAAAAATGAGAGGCAATCGTGTAAGGACGAACCTTACAGACCTCCTCTCGTCGTGATGGATTTATGATATCACAAAGTTTAGCAGAGTCAAGACCAATTATGCAGATTAGGGATAAGTTGGAGAAAATAGCGGGTATGAAGCTGGAGCATCCGGAGAGGGAAGAGTGGGGAGATTATGCGGCGTTTGCCGGATCAGATGATCGGACAGATCAGTTGTCGGAAAAACTATTAAAACTCGATTTTGTGGACAGTGTGACCAGAGTGGGAGGGTTTATGAATATTAAGCTTAAAGACCAGTATTTTGTCACTCTATTGACTGAAGTGATAACGGATCCTGATTGGGGGAAAAGCTCTGCTTTAGGGGATAAAAAGATAATGGTGGAGTTTACGGATCCCAACCCGTTTAAGGAGCTGCATATAGGGCATTTGTATAGCAACGCGGTAGGTGAGGCAATATCCCGCCTGTTTGAAGCTAATGGAGCCGAAGTTATGCGGGCTTGTTATCAGGGGGATGTAGGAATGCATGTGGCAAAGGCGATTTGGGGAATGCTAAAAAAACTCAAAACTCAAAAGTCAAAACTCAAAACTTTAACTCAAAAGTTAAAATTTATGGGGGAAGCGTACGTTTTTGGGACGGCGGCGTATGAAGATAATCCCGAGGCTGCTGCGGAAATTAAAGAGCTGAATATAAAATTATATGAAGCTAAATCTGCGGAAATTATGAAATTATATAAACTGGGTAGGCGATGGAGTCTGTTATACTTTGATAGTATATATAAAAGATTAGGAACGAAATTCGACTATTTTTATTTTGAGTCAGAAGCGGCAAGAGGTGGACTGAAGGTGGTAGAGGAAGGATTGAAAAAGGGAGTATTTGAAAAAAGTGAGGGTGCGGTTGTATTTAAGGGGGAGAGATATGGTCTACACACACGGGTGTTTGTGAATTCCCAAGGATTGCCTACTTACGAAGCTAAAGAATTAGGTTTAGCTCCGGCCAAGTTTGCGGATTTTCCTTACGATCTGTCGATAATTGTTACAGCGAACGAGATAAATGATTACTTTAGAGTGCTTTTGAAATGTTTAGATCTATTGTATCCAGATTTGGCAAAGAGAACCAGGCATATTGGGCATGGATTTGTAAAGTTGCCGGGAGCGGTAAAGATGTCCAGCCGGAAGGGGAATGTGTTGACGGCTGAATGGTTATTGGACGAAGCCAAGAAAAAAGTGTTGGAAATTGCTTCCGAAGCGATAGATGCAGACGCAGTTGGGGTGGCGGCAGTTAAATACGCCTTGCTCAAAAGCGGGATAGGGAAGGATATTGAGTTTGATTTGGATAAGTCGGTAAGCTTCGAAGGCAGTTCGGGACCTTATATTCAGTATACTTTTGCGAGGACGCAAAGTGTGTTGCGGAAAGCGGAGAGACATAAGGCACTTCGTGCCTTGAATAAGGAGGAACTGCGGGTGTTGCGTTGGCTGGATAGGTGGCCGGAGGTGGTAGAGGAAGCGGGAGAGCGGTTAGCGCCGAATCTAATTTGTAATTTTATTTATGAGTTAGCCCAGAGGTTCAACAGTTTTTATGCTAAGCATCAGATTTTAGAGAATGATTTTAGACTAGCTCTAACTAAGGGGGTGGGCCAGGTACTGAAGATGGGATTGGAACTTTTGGGAATTAAGGCGATAGAAAAGATGTAGTTGACAGACCGGCGTTGATACATTATCCTGTACATATATGTACAGATTAGACACTCTCCTTAAAAACGACAGAAAGCTCTTTCATACACAAGATCTGGCTTTGTTGTGGGGGGTATCTGACCGCAATACCTTGTATACGAGTATCAAAAGATACGTGGCTAAGGGAATTTTGGTTGCGGTACATAAAGGATTATATTCGACACTGGAAATTTCTAAATTAAATCCAGTCGAATTGGCTGTGGCTATGATCCATGATTTTGCTTACGTGAGTTGTGAGACAATTTTGGCTAGGGAGGGTGTTATTGCCCAGGAGGTGAATGCTCTGACTTTAGTGTCCCGGAAGTCAGCCAAATTTAAAGCCGGAAGTATTTCAGTGTTAGTCCGTAAAATGGCAGATAATTTGCTTTACGATCCCTTCGGGATTATCCGTGTGGGCAATGTTTTTGAGGCTACGTCCGAAAGGGCCATGGCAGATATGCGTTATTTTGCTCCCAAATATCACTATGATGCCCGTTCATAAGGCTTGGTTGATCAGGGTTTTGACCGAGATAGCTGACGATCCGGAGATGTCTGGTAATTTACGGTTTAAGGGGGGAACGTGTGCGGCGATGTTGGGTTGGCTGGACCGGTTTAGTGTTGATTTGGACTTTGATGTGACAGCGGGTGCCAATGAAAAATTATTACGGCAAAAATTCCACGCAATTTTTAAAAAATTCGACTTGGAGATTAAACAGGAGAGTAAAAAAGCATTGGAATTTTGGGTTAAATATGAGGCACCGGCAAATTTGCGAAATACAATCAAAATTGACGCCTTGAACTGGCAGGTCAAAGCCAACAAGTATAGGCCGCAATACTTGCCCGAGATAGACAGATTTATGATTTGTCAAACGATTGAAACCATGTTCGCAAATAAATTGGTGGCCGTATGGGACAGATGGCGCAGATCCAAAAGCATTGCGGCTAGGGATATTTACGATATTCATCATTTTTACTTACAAAATTTCAGATATTTACCTGAAATAATCGAGGAGAGAACCGGAATGCCGGTTGAAAAATACCTGGCGTGGTTGAGAGGTTTTATTGGGAAACAGATAACGGAAAAGTTGATAGATGAAGATTTGAATACTTTGGTGCCGCCGGAGCAGTTTAAAAAGATCCGTAGGACTTTGAAACAGGAAACACTTTCATTTTTGAAAGTTGTAAAATAAAAATATGTTTCTCCTGCTCATTTTCTTTCTGGTGGTGGTTACTCCAGTAAGGGCACAGACAGTGGGTCAGGGAGTGGCAGTAGCGATATCGGTGACGGGGGAAGTCGTGGATGGGGATGTGGTGTGCAATTACACCGGAGAAATCAAGCGGTGCAATATGGCCTACGACGGAAATATTTATGGAGTATATGTGGCGGAACCGGCTTTGGCGTTGGAGAATTTGAGCCTGACGGATGCTAAAACGGTGGCTACTTCCGGCAAGGCTTACGTGCGGGTAAGTGATGCTAACGGGCAAGTTAAAAAAGGAGATTATGTGACCAGTTCGGATAAAGAAGGGGTGGGACAGAAGGCGACCAAATCGGGGTACGTGATGGGGACGGCTTTGGAAGATGCGGAAGTAGGGGAGAGTAAGGTTCTAGTAGCCATTGCGGCCAAACAAGCGTTTGTAACTTTGTCGACGAAAGGAAATTTACTGGAGACGATTAAAGATGCTATTTTGTCACCCACACTGACGCCCTTGGCCAGTTTGCGGTATATTTTGGCGGCGATAATGGCCTCGGCGGCGTTTATTTTGGGATTTTGGTATTTTGGCCGGGTGGCCAAAAGCGGGGTGGAAGCGGTGGGCAGAAATCCGCTGGCGGGACGGCTGATTCAATTCAGTGTGATTTTGAACCTGATCTTGACGGCTTTAATTATGGGATCGGGGCTATTAATTGCTTATCTAATTTTGGTACTATAAACTTATGGATTACCAACTCATTTCATTAGTCGCAATTGGAGTGGCGGCTGGGGGAACAATCATAGGGTATCTAGATCTGGGGAGAAGGAGGAGAGAAGAGCAGGGGGAAGCTAAAAAAATTGAGAGAGAAGCGAAAGAGAGAGCGGAAAGATTGCTACGACAAGCCCAGGATAAGGCACTGGAGATTTTAGAAAAAGCACGCTTGGATGTAGAAAATAGAAATGAGAAATTAGAAATTAGATTGGATAAAGCAGAGGAAAAAGAGATAGCCGATTTTAAAAAGGCCGCGGGACAGGCTACGCCGGTGATTATGGGGAGAAAGATTGACGAAGAATTTGCCCGGGCCAAACTCGAAATTGATGGATATAAAACACAAAAACTGAAAGAAATTGATGATAAAGCTTCTGAAATTATTAAAGACGTAACCCGTCAAGTTTTGGGGAAAGCTTTGGACACGACTAAACATTCTGCTTTGGTGGCAGCGGCTCTGGAGGAGGCTAAGATTGCCCACGTACTCTGATATTTACGGATTGGTGCTGACTACCGGGGATAGAGAGCTGCTGATGCAGGAGATTGATATATTAATTAGTAATTTGTATAAGACAGATATAATATCATCAGAGGTCAGAGGCAGTACAGTTGAGGTGCTAGGCAAATATAAAGACAAACTGCCGATAGTACGAGAAGCCGTGAGCCGGATGCGAGAGATAAAGCTGGAAGTGGCAAGAGAGCTGCCACAGAGGGCGATGGAGGATATTTCCAATTGGGTACGTAAAAACTTGGGGGAGGATGTGGTGATAGAGTTTAAGCTGAAACCGGAATTGATCGGGGGAGCTACGGTGTATTGGGAAGGCAGATATGGAGATTTTTCGCTTAAGAGGAAGTTGGAGGAATGTTTTTATGGAAGATTTTAATAAATATCTGGAACAAACCGGGGAGACGGGATATGTGGAGGAAATGAGCCAATCTATCGCTCAAGTATCGGGGTTGCCGGGGGCGAAATTATCAGAAATAGTAATATTTGAGGAGGGAGAAAAGGGCCAGGTAGTAGGTTTGGGAGTAGGTAGGGTAGAGGTATTGGTGTTGGCTCGTCTAGGAGTGAAGGTAGGGGCTCGAGTGGTAAGAACGGGGGGGCCCTTAAAGGTGGCGGTTGGAGAAGCCGTGATGGGAAGAATTATGGATGCATTGGGTAATTGGGTGGGGGGAGGACAGGAAAAAATTCCTCAAGATCAATGGCGGCCGATAGATGTGGTCCCGTCGGGGATTGCGGCTAGAAAAAAGATTAGCCGGCCGTTGGAAACGGGAGTCTCCTTAGTCGACCTGCTTATTCCTCTGGGGCGGGGGCAGAGGGAGCTGGTGATGGGAGACAGGAAGACCGGTAAAACCAATTTTGTCATGCAGACGATTTTAACCCAGTCACGTTTGGGGACAGTATGTGTGTATGCGGCCATCGGCAAGAATAATACAGAAATTATGCAGGCGGAAAGTTTCTTTGCTAAAACCGGGGCGGTTAAGAATCTGGTAATTGTAGCTTCCAGTTCGCATGATACGGTGGGAGAAATTTGGCTGACGCCGTATACAGCAATGACGGTGGCTGAATATTTCCGGGATTTAGGGCGCGATGTGCTTTTAGTTTTAGATGATATGACGGCCCACGCCAAGTTTTATCGGGAATTGTCTCTTACGGCGCGGAGATTTCCGGGGCGGGAGTCTTACCCAGGGGATATTTTTTATATACATTCGAAATTATTGGAAAGAGCTGGATGTTTCAACACTACTGCGGGTGAGGCGGCGATTACCTGTCTGCCGGTGGTGGACACGGTGCAGGGGGACATGACAGGGTATATCCAAACCAATTTAATGTCTATGACAGACGGACATATCTTTTTTGACTCTGATTTGTATTTTGCCGGCCGGCGGCCAGCTATAAATCCATTTGTATCCGTAACCAGGGTGGGGTATCAGACTCAGTCTCATTTACGGCGGGAGCTGGGGCGGGAGGTAGTGAAAAGATTAAACGATTTCGAGAAAACTCAAAGTTTTGTGCGGTTTGGAGCGGAGTTGGGTGAAGCGGCCAGGCTAGTATTGACAATGGGGAGACACTTGTTGAGATTATTTAACCAGCCGATGCAGATTACAGTAGCTCAAGACGTGCAAATAGTGGCTGCGGCTATGGTGCTGTCTGGCCTGTGGGATGGTTCGGAAGTTGAGGTTTTGCAAGAAAAATATGACAAAGACGAAACGCTACGCCGGGAAATGAAAGAAGCGATAGATAAGGCGACGACGACAGAACAATTAATTGCAATTGGGCGGGAGAAACAATGGCTTCCAAAAGACAACTAGAAATAGAAAAAAAGGGCTTAATAGAAATAAAAAGCCTGGTAGAAGCATATGAAGAGATTGCGGCTGGAAAGATGCAGAAAGTGCGTTCAGCCGTCTTGACTGCCCGGGATTTTTTGAGTGGTCTATCTGAAATATTTGGGGAGGTGAAGTTTAATTACCCGCAGAAAACCCGGCTTGAAAAAAAAGGGAAGACTGTGGCGGTGTGGATTTCAGCCAACGCGGGACTGTATGGAGATATTGTGGAGCGCAGTTTTGATCTGTTTGCTGATTTTTTGGCTAAAAATCAGGAGGTGGAGACGGTGGTGGTGGGTAGGCTGGGGACCAAGATGATGGCGGACCGGAGTCCAAAAATACTGTATAATTACTATGATTTAGAAGATGACCGGGTGGAAGTAGAGGATTTAGTGCTGATTATGCGATATTTGTTGCAATATCAAAAAATAATAGTGTTTTATGGGCAGTTTAAAAGTCTGGTGAATCAAGTGCCGGTGGCCACATCAGTATCCGGAGATCAGCTGTATCAGCAGAATCAGCAGAATCAGCATCAGTATCTGTTTGAACCAAAGATAGGTGACGTATTAGAATTTTTTGAGGGGCAGATGCTGACTACCATGTTTGAGCAGACCGTGCACGAGTCGCAGCTGGCAAAGTTTGCCTCCCGGTTGATTTCGCTGGATTCCGCTGTAGAAAATATAGACAGGAAAGTGGGACAATTAAATCAGGAAGGGATGCGTTTGAAACATAGGTTAGATGGGAGAAAGCAGTTAAATAGGATTGCGGGGATGAGCTTATGGTAGTAACTAAAAATCAAGGGAAAATTATTTCGGTCAGAGGCCAGGTGGCGGAGGTGGAATTTGGTGGTGAAAGACCTGGGATGCGGGAGATATTAGTAACCGATGGAGTCGTTTTGCAAGTATACTCATCTTCAAAAGCGGGAACGTTTTACTGTCTAGTGTTGCGGGGGGCGGAAAAGCTAGCCAGGGGGGTAAAAGTTGTGGCTACAGGAGAAGTGCTGCGGGTGCCGGTGGGGGAAGCGGTTTTGGGACGGGTGATGGATATTTTTGGAGCAGCTGTGGATGGTTTGGGAGATTTGAAAAAAAGTGGAGAGGCTCCTATTTTTCGGGAGGCAGTATCTTACTCGGAATTGGTAGCCGAGGCAACGGTGTGGGAGACGGGAATTAAGGTTATAGATTTGTTTGCTCCGCTGGTGCGGGGGGGAAAGGTGGGACTATTTGGAGGAGCGGGGGTGGGTAAGACACTGCTGTTGACTGAAATTTTGCACAATGTGGTGACCTTGGGAAAGAAAGATAATAAGGTGTCGGTATTTGCGGGGGTGGGGGAACGGACACGGGAAGGTCAGGAGTTACATGAGGAATTGGAGGCCAGAGGTATTTTGCCGGCCGTGTCGTTGGTATTTGGTCCGATGGGCGAAAATGCGGCGGTCAGATATTTGACGGGTTTGGCTGGGGTAACGGTGGCGGAGCATTTCCGGGATACTTTGAAAAAAGACGTACTGTTTTTTATTGACAACGTGTTTAGATTTGTCCAGGCAGGGAACGAGTTGTCGATGCTGATGAACACAATCCCTTCCGAGGATGGATACCAAGCTACTCTGGCCTCGGAGATGGCGGCTTTCCATGAACGGTTGGTATCCACTAAAAGCGCTGGAATTTCGGCTATTGAGGCAATTTATATTCCATCGGATGATTTTTTGGATCATGGGATTCAGTCGATATTCCCGTATTTAGATTCAGTGGTGACGTTGTCGCGGGCGGTGTATCAGGAGGGGAGATTGCCGGCTATTGATATTCTGGCTTCCGGTTCGACGATTATCAATATGGAGACGGTGGGGAAGTTGCATTATGAAACGGTGATTATGGCCCAGAGCATGCTTAAAAAAGCGGAAAGTTTGGAACGAATGGTCTCGCTTGTAGGGGAGGCGGAGTTATCACCGGAAAACCAATTGTTGTACCGGCGGGTAAAAAAGCTAAAAAACTTTATGACTCAGACCTTCTTTGTGGCGGAAGAGCAGACAGGCAGAGCTGGTAAATATGTGCCATTGACAACTACCGTGCAGGATGCGCACGATATTTTGACGGGCAAGTATGACCAGGTAGGGGAAGATAAATTCTTGTATATTGGATCGGCTTCTGAGATTAAATGACAAATTTAAATGTGATTGTGCGGGACAGGAAGGGGGTGGTGTGGGAGGGGGAGGCCACGGCGGTGACGGGACGGAACATAGCGGGGCCGTTTGATGTCTTACCTCAACATGCCAATTTTATTTCGATTATTTCTAAAAAGCTGGTAATTAAAACTGCGGATAAAAAGAACAGAGAATTTAATGTGGAGTCAGGAATTTTGCAGGTACGGGAGAACAAAGTTATGGTATATTTAGGGGTCAAATGATTAAAAATTTAAAACTTAAAATTAAAAATTCCCAGCCTGCGTTTGATTTCTACAGGCTGGGTAACGGGGTGCGGGTAGTGTTGGTACCGATGAATGGAGTGAAATCAGTGGCGGTGGGAGTGTACGTGGGAACGGGAAGCAGATATGAAGAAGCAAAAAACAATGGAATTTCGCATTTTTTGGAACACATGGTGTTTAAGGGAACTAAAAAGTTTCCCACTCCCAAGGATACTAGCTATTTGGAAGGGCTGGGGGCGATACAGAATGCCTGGACGGACGTAGACGCTACTGCATATTGGTGTAAACTGCCAAGTGATAAGTGGAAGGAAGGGTTAGAGATGGTTAAAGAATTGGCGCTGTGCCCGACGATTCCCGTCCGCGATCTGGAGATAGAACGGGGAGTGATCTTGGAAGAAATACAGAGAAGGAATGACCGGCCGGATGAATTAGTAGCTGAGGCTTTGCAGGAATTAATGTTTTCCGGTAGTACTTTGGGTTGGCCGATTTTGGGGAGACCGGAAATAATAAAAAGCCTGTCTAGGGCAGCTTTTTTACAATATCATCAGTCCCAGTATAAGAGTGCTAATATAGTCGTTGCCGCGGCTGGCAACATTACTCAGCGCACAGCACTCAGTGCTCAGATAAAAAATTGGTTTGGGGGATTGCCGGAGGGGCAAGCTCAGGGATTTGAAAAAGTTGAGAGTAAAAAGGGGCCGAGAATGAAGATAGATAATAAGAAATTGGCTAATCAGGCTCATTTAGAGGTGGGGTTGCCGGGAGTGAGTGTGGCCGATCCGAGGAGGTTTGCTTTAACTTTATTGACGTCCTATTTGGGGCAAGGGCTATCTTCGAGATTATTTATGGAACTACGGGAAAAACGGGGGTTGTGTTATGCGGTGCAGGCTAGCGAGAGCCGGTGGAGAGATACGGGAGGATGGGATGTGTACGCCGGAGTGAATATTGATAAATTGGAAGGAGCGTTGGAGGGAATATTGGGAGAGTTGAAAAGGACGAAAGAGATGAAGTTGACTAAAGATGAGTTGGCCCAGACAAAGGAGAAGGTGCGGGGGCCGATAATTTACTCAATGGAAAACCCGGTCAGGCAAATGGAATGGTATGCAAAACAGGCACTGGACCGGCCGGAAGAAATGATGGATTATGATATGATGATATCTAGATTGATGAAGGTAACAGCGGAAGAAATACAAGCTGTGGCCCGGGATTTGTTTAAAACAGAGAAATTAAACCTGGCTGTGGTTGGACCAATTTCCCCCTCGCGAAAAGACAAACTTTTGGGTATACTTAAAGTATGAATTTTGTGCAGAAGACGGTAGTACTTGTTAAACCTGATGGAGTGCGGCGTGGTCTGGTAGGGGATATTATGAGTCGGTTTGAACGGGTTGGTATGAAGATAGTAGCCATGAAGATGATTTGGATAAGCAGGGAAGTGGTGGCAAAACACTATAAAGACGAGCGGGAATATTTGACTGCGATTGGGAGTCGAACTTTGGAGGATTATAAAAAATATGGTTTTGACCCCAAGGAGACTTTAGAGACTGATGATCCATACGAAATTGGCAAGAAAGTGAGAGAGTGGAACATGGACGCGCTGACGGTGGGCCCGTTAGTGGCGATGTTGTTGGAGGGAGTAAATGCGGTGGAAATTGTACGAAAGATGACTGGCTCGACAAATACTACCCAAGCGGTTCCGGGGACTATTCGGGGGGATTATTCTGCGGATACTCCGGTTTTGGCAACATTGCAGAAGAGACCGATTAGAACTATTATTCACTCTTCGGGAAATTTGGAAGAGGCGGAATTTGAAATGAAGTTGTGGTTTAAGGAAAAGGAGATATACGACTACAAGAAAGTTGGAGAGGACCTGTAGTTTGGGGGAGAGTATTGAGCACAATTTGTTTTTTGGCTATTGACAGAGGAGGGGAGAAGCGTCTTTAATAAAGTATGACGCTTCGAAAAACCCCAAAAAGAAAATTAAAAATTACATTCAAGCCTGTAGTAAAAAACGAGAAATTTAACTTCTGGGGAGTGTTTAAGAGTTTTGTGTTGGTGGGTGGAGACTTGGTTTAGTTTTTAAGTCGGGGTGAAGGGAATTGGACCCTTTGCCTCTCGGTCCCGAACCGAGCGTTCTACCGATGAACTACACCCCGAGTATGTATATTTTACTCTAAAAATAGAGGGTAGAGTGACTCGGGTTCTAAATGATCACCTTCCACGAAATTTTGGTAAGGAGATTTAAAGTAACCGAGAATAGTGTCTGGTTTAATCCACTCCGTTTCTCTCAATTTCAGATATTCCTTATATGATGAGTAGTTATAGCTTTGTAAGGCACTTCCTTGCGAAGTTAAAAGTTCTTTAGGGTTTAGGTGGATGTAACGCGAGAGCCAAAGGAGTTGCTCTTCAGAACCCACCCGGACAGCTTTGTAGAGTCCTTGGAAAAGGGGACCGACACGCTTGTATTTTTTGTTGAAATACATGGAATAGCGAGTGAAGATAGAATTGGTGAATCTATCGATAGAATTCTCAGACTTTTGATGAACAAGAAGGTGGAAATGGTTAGGCATTAGACAATAGACGAGGAGGTCGATTTCCTTTGAAAAGTTATTTAGGCGGAGAAGTTTGAGAGCTTTGTCCTTATCTTTCGGGCTAGAATTGGGATTGGAAAAAGTTTGATTTATAAGTTCTAAATCTTTTGGGACGAGGTAGGTTTTTAGATAGGAGATGAATACGGAGTAGTCTTGTTCGTCTTGAAAGATTAGTCTTTTTTCTACTCCACGATTATAGAGATGGTAGTAAGAGTCTGATATAAATTCCTTTATTGAATTTTTGGCTGGCATGGGTGTCCCCGGCGGGAATCGAACCTGCATCGGAGGTTTAGGAAACCTCTACTCTATCCGTTGAGCTACGGGGACTTGTCAGTTTAGTTTACCATAACTCAGTTCTTTACAAGGCACTTCCTTGCGAAGCTATCGGAGAGAGACGGCGTAGAGATTGGGGACGGAGGTTTTGGAGTTGGAGGAAAGATTGGCCAAAATTAAGAGTTGTTTACCGGATGGATAGGGGAAAGCGAAGGTGTTTTCCATGGGGCCGGCGTAAACAACAGTGGCATTTTGGCCGTCATATTCCAGAATAATAATTTTGCCTTTTTCAGTGAGAATCAAGTGGGCGGAGTCGGGGAACCAGGAAACGCCGGAAGGAACTTTGAAGTTACGGTCTTCTTCCAGGTCATAAACATAAGTTTCTCCCTCAACTAACGTTCGGGACTGGGGTTGAAAAGAGGAGCCGGGGAGAGGTTTGATAAGATCTTCAGGAATGGAGGCGGATGCGGTGGCGGTATATAAAAGTTTGTTTTCTTTGGGGGCCCAGACTAGATCGGCGGCGGCAGTGGCTAAGATGTCTTGCATGGTTTGGGGAAGGGTGGGGGTGGGGTCAATTTTGGTGGGGGTTTTCCAGGCGGAGGCGGTAGAGGCAATTTCTTTGGCGTCTCTATTGATTAGTCCTAAAGGGGATTCGTTTAGATCTAGTAAGTAGGCTTTCTTGCCACTCGTAAAGACAACTTTAGTCCCGTCCGGAGAAAGAAGAGGATTGGCGGCTCCTGCATTGGTAATGGCCTTGAGAGAAGGAACAGAGGGAAAAAGAGTGGCGGCGGCACGGGTGACGATTTCAGCTTCGACTTTGAGAGTTTTGGTCCAGGGAGAAAAACCGTCTTTTTTAATTTCTACCCGGTAGGTAGCGGGAGGCAAATTGAGGGTAGTGTTGGTAGCGGAGGAGAGTTGACCATTGAGATGGATTTGGGCTCCGTCCGGCAGTGATGTAGCCACGAGTAATCCTGTAGGAGATAGTTGAATACGGCGCCAGTTGAGACGGTAGCCGCGGGCAAAAAGAATAACAAAATATGTACAAAGTGGTACTAGAATGATACTGGACAAGAAGAGTAGAATTCGGGTGCGCTGCATAGGGCGAATTATAAATGTTCTCTAAACGAATTGCTATTGACCTGGGAACTGCCAATACTCTGGTATGGGTAGCCGGAAAGGGAATTGTGATGAACGAGCCGACGGTGGTGGCGATGGGGGCTGAGGACGGACGGGTAGTGGCGGTAGGACTGGAGGCAAAGGAAATGCTGGGGCGGACACCAGGAAATATAGTAGCCAGCCGGCCGATGCGGGATGGAGTGATCGCGGATTATGCGGTGACAGAGGCGATGCTGCGGTATTTTATCCAAAAGGTGTGCGGACGGATGTTTGTTTTCAAGCCAGAGGTGATGATTTGTGTACCGGCGGGAGTGACTCAGGTGGAACGGAGAGCGGTATTGGACGCGTCGCTTTCGGCCGGGGCCAAGGTGGCATATTTGATTGATGAACCGCTGGCTGCAGCTATCGGAGCTAAGATTCCTATTGCGGCGGCTTCGGGGAATATGATTATGGATATCGGGGGTGGATCAGCAGAAGCGGCGGTAATTTCTTTGGGTGGGGTGGTGATACACAAGAGCGTGAGAGTGGCGGGAAATAAAATAGACGAGGCGATTGCGACGTATTTGAAACGCAAATATAACTTGCTGGTGGGGGAAACGACGGCAGAGGAAGTAAAACTTAGATTAGGTTCGGCGATAGTTCTGGAAAAGGTTGAGGAAATGGAAGTTAAGGGACGGGATAACGTAACAGGCTTACCAAGGGCGGTGGCGATTACTTCGACGGAAATTACTGAGGCTATCCGGCCGACCCTACTGGCCATTATCGGAGCGGCCAAGGGAGTGTTGGAAGAGACGCCTCCGGAATTGGCATCTGATATTATTGACAAGGGGATAGTGATGAGTGGAGGAACGAGCATGTTACGGAATTTGGATCGGCTGATGACGGAACTAATGGGAGTTCCTTGCCATGTGGCAGAAGATGCGCTGTTGTGTGTAGTTCGGGGGACGGGAGTGGCGTTGGAGAACATTGATTTGTACAAAAGATCTATAGTTAGGAGATGAGAATAGGGATTGACGCCAGCCGCGCATTTGTGGAAAATCCGACGGGAACGGAAAGGTATAGCTATGAAGTAATTACCAGGTTGCTTAAATTGCCGGAGGCTAAAAAACACGAGTGGGTACTCTACACAAAATTACCAATTTTTAATTACCAATTTTTAATCAATTCATTAAAAACTAAAATTTTAAAATTAAAAGTTAAGCCTATTGGATTAAGGTATCTTTGGACTCAAATAGGGTTAGCCTGGAGGACATGGAGAGATGGTTTAGACGTTTTGTGGGTGCCGGCACACACATTGCCCCTCCTTCGCCGAGGCTTCGGAGGGCTAGGCCGGTTTTTGCGGACGGTAGTGACGATTCATGGAATTGAATACGAATGGCTGCCGGCATACGAAAACTTGTTGCAGAGGTGGTATTTGCCTTTGAGTACTCAATACGCGGTAAAAAGTGCCAGCCGAATCATTGCCGTGAGCAAGTTTACTAAAAGACAGTTAGTAGAGAGGCTGGGAGCTGATGCCGGTAAAATGCAAGTGATATATGAAGGAGTTAACTCCCAAACTCTAAATCCTAAATCCGAAATCCTAAATAAACTCAAAATTCAAAAACACAAATACATTTTGTTTGTGGGTACGATTCAACCAAGAAAAAATCTCGAACGGTTAATTCGGGCATACTTAGCACTTAGCACTAAGCACCCAGCACTTAAATTAGTTATAGCTGGTAAATTGGGGTGGAATTATGAGGAAGTGTTGGAGATGGCTAGAAAGCATGGAGTGATTGTTACTGGATATATTGACGAAGCAGAGAGATATAGTTTGCTAGGGAATGCTCTGGTCTATGTTCAGCCGAGTATTACCGAGGGATTCGGCTTGCCGGTACTGGAAGCGATGGGGGCAGGGGTGCCGGTGGTGTCGAGTAGTGGGGGAGCATTAAAAGAAATAATCAGTATTCAATATCCGATGTCCGATAAAATATTGTTTGATCCGTTTGACGTAGAGGATATGATTAAGAAGATAAGGTTAGTAATTGAAGATAAGGAGTTAAGAAAAGAGATGATTGGGTGGGGATTGAAAATGAAGTTTAGCTGGGATAAGGCGGCGAGAGAGACCTATAAGATATTAATTCAAAAGTCAAAAATCAAAAGTCAAAAATAATCCACAAAGTCAAAATTTGAGGCTGAAGATTGGGGATAAAATGTGAACAATGATGAGTTCATAGTTATTAGTTCATAGTTAATAGATATCCTGGAGAATATTATCTCACTTCTAGCTCCTCTCCTTAATTAAGAAGAGAGGAACGCAAGGGGTGAGGTATAATAGAGATTGTCGAGGCTAAAATGACCAATCAGCAAGTAAAACAGGGCGATGATATGGTAAATGTATTGGGGGTGGGGGTCAGTAGCACTTCGACAAGCTCAGTGCTAGAAAAAATTGACGATTTTTTGTTAAAAAAAGGCAAAATGAAGCTAATAGTGACGGTGAATCCGGAATTTGTGATGTTGGCTCAAGACGATTCAGAGTTTAAAAAAATATTAAACAGCGCTGATTTGGCGATTGCAGACGGCGTGGGATTGAAATTGGCCGGGGTGAAGGAGACCGCGCCTGGACGGGTAGTAGTTGGACAGCTATTGCAGAAGAGATATAAAGTGTTCTATTTGGGTAGCTTGGTGGCGGCAGAAATGGCCAAAAAATTTGGAGGCCAGTATGACGATGGAGAGATAGATATTAAAAATCCGCAACGAAATTACGAGATTGTGGCAAAGGTAAATAAATACAAACCGGATATCTTGTTGGTTGCATATGGCGCGCCGTGGCAGGAGAAGTGGCTGTGGACTAATCGCCATCGGCTAAAAGCCAAGGTTGGAATAGGGGTAGGGGGCGCTTTTGACTATCTGACTGGGCATGCTGCTGTTCCGTCGGAATGGATAAATAAACTAGGTTTGGAGTGGCTGTGGAGGCTGGTTCATGAGCCGTGGAGGTGGAGAAGACAACTAAGTTTGATTAGATTTGGGTGGAAGGTGCTCATTGATGCCTTTTGATATATAATGTGGGGGATGAAAGATATAAGAATAGCGGATTGGGTAGGCACTGTTTCTTTTACTCATGGGCAGAGAAAAGCGGTTGAACAGTCTTTAGAAATTTCCAACGTGGGGTCGAGTGGTGAAGGGGAAAACTCTACTATACGAAACCAATTATTGCTTGCCAGTCAGGCGCTTTTGGGATTTAGGAAAGGGTGGGATAAGTCATTGATTACAGGAATTAAAAAGGGGTTGTTTGTCGTACCAGAGGAATGCTATGACGAAGGATATTCTTCTGAATATCAATATGATATTCACTTTAGATCCAGAAAATCGGACAAATGGGGGGAATGGTTGCCAAGTGCTCTTGATGAATATTTAACCGGAGAAAAAACTCTGGAACAGGCGGCAAAAGACGCAAATGTTCCATATGCCCGTTTAAGAACCAGAATAAATGCGATGAAGAACCGTTTAGAGAAAGAGTTGGGATTAAAAGCCGAGAAAAGACGAGAGACATCGTGGTTGATTAAAGCACTGGCTGCGACAGGAAGACTAAAATTGACCAGAAATGGGGAATTTCGGAGTACGGAGGCTGTCTGTTAAAAATTTATTCTTACAAACTTTCTTGATCCAACACTAATAATGGAATTATTAGTTGATAGTTCATAGTTCATAGAAGTTACGATTTCTCCGTTTACTCTGATGCCTTTTTGGTCGATAAGGCGTTTGGCTTCGGATTTGGAGGAGGCGAGGTGGGTTTCGACCAGAACGTCTATGATATTTTTACTGGCCACGCTCATTGTGGAAATGTCCTGGGGAGCGTGTTTTTGCTGAAAAGTAGATTCAAAATATGATTGCGCATGATTGGCGGCATCTTTTCCGTGAAGTTCAGAAACAATTTGATAAGCTAGTTGTTTTTTTAGTTCCATCGGATTAGCACCTGAAGGTATTTTTGACAGGTTTGTAGCCAGTAAGAAATACTCTGAAATTAATTCGTCTTTAATAGACATGACCTTGCCATACATGTCGTTGGGGGAGTCGTCCAGCCAGATGGCGTTGCCCCAGGATTTACTCATTTTGCGGCCATCAGTGCCGGTCAGAAAGCCAAAAGACATCACAAACGAATCTTTATTTCTGAGCTGTTTTAATAAAGTTCTACCAGCTTGCATGTTAAATGTTTGATCGGTAGCGCCTATCTGGAGATCCGTGTCCATAAAATAGCTATCGTAGCCCTGGAGAACTGGATAAATAACTTCGGATAAATTGATTGACCCGCCCGAGGTAAGTCTTTTTTTAATTAGTTCGCGGGAGATAAAATCATTGAGAGAGAAACGGCGGATAATACGAATAAGTTCTCTGGGAGATAATTTGTCCAGCCATTCGGAATTACGGTGGACAGACACTTTGGATAAATCGAGAATTTTTCCGGCCTGTTTGGCGAAATTTTGCCAATTTACTTCGATTTGATCTTCGGGAATGATAGGTCTTTCGGTTTCTTTGTCTGATGTGTCGCCAATTAGGGTTGTAAAATCTCCGATTAAAAAGGTTACATTGTGACCTAATTCTACGAATTGCTGGAGCTTACGCATGGGGACGGTGTTGCCGATGTGTAAATGAGGAGCGGTGACGTCGAAGCCGCAGTAAATATTGAGTTTTTTGTCCGAACGCAAGACTTTTTCCAGCTCAGCCCGACCGGGAATAATATTTGCCACCCCGCGGGTTAAGAGTTCGTCAATTTTGTCCATATCGGCTTTAATCATATCATTATTTTGTCGATAATAAACTGGATTTTTGATTCTAAACTATCCACTTTAATTGTCCCAAATAATTTTTCAAACAAAGATACAATTTTTGCTAAATGAATACGCGCATCTTTATTTGCCACACCAATTTTTTCAGATACTTTTTCGTCTGATTCGAGTAAGATTCTGTTTTCTCCCTCGACTGAGATATATGGAGAGGCCTTTGGCTTGAGCACGTCAAAAGTCCGACCCGCTTCGAGATGAATAAACTGAACTGGTTTGTCTAAGAATTTTTGAATTTCCAGATCAAAGAAGCGCTCGTCATGACCTTTGGAATTTGGTTTAGTGTCCAGACTCCAGCCAAGTTTTGCAATCAGATTTTCGTGCTGAGATAGCCACACAACATCGGCTATCTCTAGTCTCAAGTATGGATTATCTATCACGGAATGTGCGGAAAGAACATTTTTAAACGATGGCAATTGAGAAATTTCTGATGCAAAGATGATAGAGAAGTTGTTTAAATTAAGCTTTTCAATTATTTTTTGGCAAACAGTTGTTAGTTTTTGTTTTGCTTTTGCGACAGATTCTGTATTCATAAAAGAGTTTGACAAGGCATGGGTATCAGCGATCAAGACCAAAGTTTTCAGGTGGGGGATTTGGCGAATCAGTGATTCCGCAGTCAAAAAGAAAGACAAAATATCAAAAGGCACAGCTATGGCAGGCTTCTTGCTGGTGCACAATCCTAAGCCAAAAAATATTGATGCAGGAGACTTGGATTGCACTCCAAATTCTCCCAAAAACAAGGGCTCATTTTTCAATATGTTTGAAATATCATTAGACATAGTGCCAAGAGCAGGGTTCGAACCTGCGCAGGTTAAAACCGGCGCTTTTACAGAGCGCTGTCGTTGACCGCTTGACTATCTTGGCAAATAAAAAAGCCCTCGTGAACATTGGATTTCTCCAATACTCACAAGGGCTCTTTATAAAGGGCGGTACCACCTTGTTTTACCTTTATCTCACAAAAAATCCCCAAATCGGGGATAATTCAAAAAGACAAAAGTCTCATCGAATGCTCCGTTTCCGACACATTCTGTAAGCTGTTTCGGGCTTTTCCCGTTCCCGATTTTATCGGGACCGCTCTGCAGGGTAATTTCGGCTTTAAGGTGCGTCCCGCTTTCAGCTTCCGCGGGATCTCTTGTGTCACCCTTATTGCTTAGTGCACTGCTTCAGCGCGTTATAAATTGTGGGGATATTGTAAGTTGTAAACTTGCTTTTGTCAAATCTTAAGTTATAATGATTCTATAAACCGCTCCGTGAGATCGAAAGATGTTTGCGGAGCTTTTTTTGTGGTAAATTGACAGTATGAAGAGAGTGTTTTTGTTGGTCGATGGGAGTAACTTTTTCTTTAAATTTAAAGAGTTGAGGCTAGGCAGGTATGAGTCTTTTGATTTCACAAAGTTAATAAGAAGATTGATGGGAAAAAACAAATTAGTGACAGCTAGGTATCATGTGGGACGGGTGCGTCAGGATGGGAGTGAAAAGGCTGATAAAATGGTGGCTAACCAGCAACGGATTTTTGAAAATCTTAAAAAATCCGGGTTTACTTACGTGTTAGGGTATTTGTTGAAATCTAACGGAAAATATCACGAAAAGGGAGTGGATGTGCAAATGGCAGTGGACATGATGGAGGCAGCATATAAGGATTTGTGTGACAGGATAATTTTGGTTTCATCTGATACGGATTTGGAACCTGCTATTAGAAAGGTGAGGGAACAGGGAAAAATTGTGGAGTATGTGGGGTTTTCCCATAAGCCCAGCGTGGCCATGGTCAGTTTTTGCAGCGAATCAACTCTCTTGAAGAAGGAGGATCTGGAGGAATTAATTATTGATTAACATTGGCCACTCCGCGGGTGAGGAGTTCGTCAATCTTGTCCATATTAAATTTCTAAGGTTAGATTATCATGGGCGAGTTCAAAATTAAAGCGTGGAATTGATAAAAGTTGGTGGTTGACGGCGAGATGGGGGAGGTTATAATTGGATTAGTTTGAAAGGCTGTGAAGGGGTTTCCCGCCCTGGAGCCGCTAGCGATGAGCTAAGCCGGTAGGCGCCGTTAGGCCGAAATTGAGAAGTCAGGTAAGTTGGTACCACGAGGACCTCGTACTTATCCGCTAGGGGTTTAGGCGGGTGAGACGAGGATTTTTTATGGATCAAATCACATATGATGATTTTGCCAAAGTTGATATCCGCGTGGGGCGGATAATTGGGGTGGTTGATTTTCCGGAAGCGCGGAAACCGGCTTATAAACTAACGATCGATTTCGGGCCGGAAATTGGTGTCAAGAAATCGTCGGTGCAAATTACTGAGCATTATAAGAAAGAGGAATTGGTAGGGAAGTTAGTAATAGGAGTGGTAAACTTTCCGGTGAAACAAATTGGACCATTTATGTCAGAATCGTTGACCTTGGGCGTGCCGGATGAGAGCGGAGACGTAGTGTTATTGGTACCTACCAAAGATGTCCCAGTTGGGGGTAGAATGTTTTAGATGTAGCTATGTCTTACGAAAAAAAGCAATTACTAAAAAAGAGTCAGAATTTGTCGGCGTGGTATAACGCGGTGGTAATGTTGGCGGAACTGGCCGATTATGGACCGGCTAAAGGGACGATGATTTTTAGGCCGGCGGGATACAGGATTTGGGAGTTAATTCAACAGGCGATGGATAGGGAAATTAAGAAGAGTGGGGTAGAGAATGCTTATTTCCCGTTGTTTATTCCGGAATCATTGATGCACAAAGAGAGGGAGCATGTAGAGGGATTTGCGCCGCAGTTGGCTGTAGTAACGATTGGGGGAGGAGAAGAGCTGAAAGAGAAATTGGTGGTGCGGCCGACTAGCGAAACGATCATGTATCAGGCCTATGCTAAATGGATTCAATCTTGGCGGGATTTACCGATGTTAATTAATCAGTGGAATAACGTAGTCAGATGGGAAAAGCGAACGTATTTATTTTTAAGAACAACTGAATTTTTGTGGCAGGAAGGACATTGCGCTCATGCCTCGCATGAGGAATCTCAAGAGAGGGTGCAGTGGGGGATAGAGATGTACGCCAAAATTTACCGGGATTTTTTGGCCCTGCCGGGGATTATTGGTAGAAAATCAGAGTCGGAGAAATTTGCGGGCGGAGATGCCACTTTGACATATGAGATGTTGATGCCGGAGGGAAAAGCATTGCAGGGATGCACAAGCCATGATTTAGGGCAAAATTTTTCTAAAGCCCAGGATATTAAATTTCAAGACAAAGAAGGGAAAAACCAGTTTGTGTGGCAGAATAGCTGGGGATTTTCTACACGTTCTATAGGGTCAATGTTGATGGCCCACGGAGACGATGCAGGACTAGTTTTGCCGCCAAAAGTTGCCTCGATACAGGTAGTGATTATTCCGGTAACTCAAGAGGACGAAGTGCTGGCAGCGGCGCAGAAATTAGTTGGGGAATTAGGAGATGTGCGAGTGAAGGTAGATGTCCGGGATGGGGAGAGCCTGGGTTTCAAGATTAATAAATGGGAATTGAGAGGAGTACCACTGCGAATTGAAGTAGGCCAGAAAGAAATGGTCAGTGGCAAGTTTAAGATGGTGAGAAGGGACACTGGAGAGGTGGTTGACGGGAAGGTGCAAAAGATTTTGGATCAGATTCAGGCAGATATGCTAGCCAAGCAGGAGAAGTTTTTGCAGGAGAATATTCATGAGGCGGCTGATTATGAGCAATTTAAAAGAATTATGGAGAACCAGAGGGGTTTTATTAAAGCTTTTTGGTGCGAAAATGCGGAATGTGAATCTAGGATAAAAGAGGAGACAAAGGCTTCAACGCGCTGTCTGCCGTTGGATGCTGGTGAGGAAAAAGGGAGTTGTGTGTACTGTGGAAAGACGGCGAGGCACAAGTGGCTATTTGCTCTGGCGTATTAAGCGGCTAATTTCTCACTGATGAAGTTTTTGATAAGGGACTGGTAGGGAACATTGATAGAGTTGGCTCTTTCCTTGAGGCGGTTAAGAAGGTGGAGGGGAAGGCGAATGGAAATAGAGCGACTGGTGGGTTTTAAGTCTGGAAAATAAACTGGTTGAAAATCGGAAGGTTCGTAGTAGTCGGAAAGGCTGATTTTAGACCAGAACTTGCGTTCCTCGTTCTCGTTTTTAAACTGGGGTAATTTAAGTGGCTTTTTCATATAGTGGCCTTTCTTTTTGGTTTGCGTCTCTGGCTGAAATAACTCTGATTTTTGTTTTCCTAATGGTATAAACGATAAATAATAATCTACCTTTTTTTGTTTTACCAAGGAGAACAAATCTTTTTTCCTTGGCAGAATGGAGCGGGTCAGATTTTTGAACCTTGCGGCTGTCTGAAAAAACTTCTTCAGTTTCTTCATCGGAAACTTGATGTTCTTTCAGGTTCTTATCGCTGTTTCCGGTATCCCACTCAAACTCCATACCATGTGTATATACTGTATTACACACGTGGGATTTTGTCAAGGGCCATGTCTAATGTATAATATCAGTATGATTGAGTTGCCTAAAGGGACAAAGGTGCCTAACCATATTGCCATGATTTTGGATGGTAATCGCAGGTGGGCGCGGGCTCGGGGACTTGAGCCATGGAAAGGGCATGCGGCAGGCTATGAAGCTGTTAAAAAGCTGGCCCGGGCGTCTAGGGATTTGGGAGTGCATACGTTTACGGTATGGGCGTTTTCTACGGAGAATTGGGAGAGATCGGAGATAGAAATTAAGGAGATTATGAAGTTGTTGCGGTACGGATTGGATGAGATAGAGCCGGATTTACACAAAGAACATGTGAAGTTGGTGCATCTGGGGAGAAAAGACAGGTTACCGAAGGATGCGATGGAGCATATTGCCAGATTGGAGAAAGAAACCAAGAAATATGGGGATGAACACGTGTTTAATATTGCTTTGGATTACGGAGGGCATGATGAAATAATTAGAGCGATTAAGAAATTAAGAGACGAAGATATTAAGGAGATAGACTCGAAAAGTTTCGAGAGATATTTAGATACGGCTGATCAGACATATCCATATGTGGATTTGTTTATTAGGACGAGCGGAGAGCAGAGGACCAGTGGGTTGTTGCCGTGGCAAATGGATTACGCGGAGTATTATTTCGTGCAGGATCATCTGCCGGATTTTACGCCGGAGATGCTTAGAGAAGCGGTTTTGGACTTCAGCCGGAGACGGAGACGGTTCGGAGCCAACGATAAGGAAGAACATTTGAAGTTTGATCCGGTGGCGGTGGCGGATCTGGAAGTGCGGTGGAGACATCAGTTGTCGATTGGGGAGAAAGAAAAGTTTAGGGATTTGGTAATTAGGTATGTCAAAGAGCATTATGGATTATCAAAAGCTCTGGCCAAAGAAGCGGGTGTGGCTATGGCTAAGGCGCTTCTGCATGGGCAAGAGAAGGATTGGGACAAAGCCAAAATTGCCTTGGAGGGGCTGTATGGGATTTTACAAAAGACTTTGAAGCTGGCGTTTGAGCCGGAAGTAGTAGCTAGAATAGAAATTGATTTGTGGAAGAAGGGGAGTGAGGAAAGTTTGCGGGAGTATTTGGCGGAGAAATTCAGATTCTCGACATTTCAGGCGGCGAAATCTGCGCATTTGGCGTATTTGGCGAATGCGGAAGTGACTAAGAAGAATTGGGAGAAGGCCAAGTGGTACATGGAACGGTTTTATCAAGCATTGAAGGAGAGAGTGGCGTAATTAGTTATTAGTTGATAGTTCATGGTTCATAGTAATTTAGCCGTATTTTCAAGACAGAAGTTAAAAGATTTCGTGCCGGAAATTGACGCCAGAATTGCTGAATATTTTGATGAAGAGATAAAAAGGGGATTTGGATTTAACGGCCGGCAGAAGAAATTAGTAAAACAAATGCTGGAGCACGCCCGGGAATATATTTTGCGGCCGACTAAACGCTTACGAGCTTCGTTTGTGCATTATGGATACAAATTATCGGGCCTGCCTGCCGGCAGGCGGGTGTGGCGGGCGGCGGTGGGGGTGGAGTTGGTGCATGCAGCTCTATTGATGCACGATGATTTTATGGATGAAGATCAAACCAGGAGAGGTGGACCGACGACGCATATGTATTTTGGGGGAGGACATTACGGAGACTCAATGGCGGTGGATATTGGGGATGCGTTGTTGTGTCTGGGATTCGAGTTAGTAGAGGATAAGGAAATTTTGCGGGCGATTGTGAATACGGCCTATGGGCAGGCGTATGACGTGAGTCTAGAAAAATTTGGCAAATGGACGGAAGATGATGTGTTAACGATGCATAAAGCTAAAACGGCGATTTATACTTACGAGAATCCGTTGTTTATTGGGGCGCATCTTGCAGGGCTTTCGCAAAAAGCCTTAGATATTTTGCATGAGTATGCCATGGATGGGGGAGTGGCGTTTCAATTGCAGGATGACGTGTTGGGAGTATTTGGCGACCCAAAAGAGACCGGCAAATCGGCAGATTCTGATCTCAAGCAAGGCAAATGCACGCTTTTGGTATTGAAAGCTTTTGAGCAACCGGCTGTGCAAAAAGTGTGGGGTGATGTGAAGGCGACGCGAGTTGATCTGGACGCAGCCAAACAGGCTATAATTAATTGCGGGTCACTGGAATACAACCGTAAATTGGCCAAAGAATTTGCAACTAAAGCGGCAGTTACGGCGGGCAAATTGCGGAAACTGAATTTGGATTCCGAAGCGGTTGACTATATTCAAGGCATTGCAGAATATATGGTGGAGAGGGAAGTTTAGAGAAAGTCCCGCAGGGGTTGGGCGCGGTGGGGATGGCGGAGCTGGTCGAGCAATCTGGCTTCAATTTGGCGGGCTCTTTCTCTAGATACTCCGAACTTGGCTCCGGTTTCTTCGAGAGTATGCTCCTCACCATCTGAGAGGCCATATTTGTATTCAAGCATTGCAATATTCCGGGGAGTGTCTGTGAGAGAATCAACTGCTTTCCGAACTGCTTGCCGGAGAGCATCTTTTTCGGCGACTTGAGGAGGAAGAGGTGAATTGTCGGGGGCAAAGTCGCCTTTGTAGCCTGATTTGGGGTCGTTCGGGTCGAGAGGTTCATCAAGAGACGTGGGCTGGACACGAAGAGCGGGGAGAAGTGTCTCCGTAATTCTTTTGGGCTTTATTTCAAGGTAGATGGCCAATTCCTTAACGTCGGGCTTGCGGCCTAATTTTTGGTGTAAATTCTGCTGGGCATTAGTAAATTTTCTCAATTCGTCCGCCATGTGAACGGGAACTCTAATTGTTCCTCCTAAGTCATCAATAGCCCGGGAGACTGCCTGTCTGATCCACCAGGTGGCGTAAGTGCTAAAAGCCCCTCGTTTATAATCGAATTTCTTGACAGCTCTCATTAGCCCTAAATTTCCTTCCTGAATTAAGTCTAAGAATGGTACCCCCCGGCCCATATATTTTTTGGCAATACTTACAACCAGCCTAGTATTGCTTTTGATAAAGAGGTCTCTAGCAGAAACTGCGACTTGTACCTCCAGAGTGAGACGTTCACGGGTTTGGGGAGGGAGACGTTGGTGTTTATCAAGAACTAATCTCTGGGCTGATTTTTCCCCTCGGGCAATTTGAATGGCTAAGCCTTTTTCTTTTTGACGCGAGGAAAGAAGGGGGGTAGCGGCCTGTTCCCGGAGGTATATGTCGGTGATTTCTCCTACACTGGCAGTTTCGGGAAAACCCGGGGATGGTTCTTGAGCGATATGGAGCATGGCAATGGCTAGTTCTAGATATGATAACCCATCGTCGGTTTCGGTCGGTTTTCCGGTAGCGATGCGGTATTTTGTTTGAGGAATCTCTGTCTGAGAAGTGGCCTGTAAGAACCGCTTGATATCCCGTTCAGAATAGACGGCTGCCCATTTTTCTTTTGACCTTCGGCTTTCGAGAGCTATGCCGCTTTCCCTAGCCCATGTTCGGAAACGCGCATGGATAACGGCTACTCTGCTATCGGGGTTTTTGGGTCTTCTAGAATCGATGGTGTCGAATACCTTTGAGAGACTTAATATTGACAGGTATCTGGCTCTACCACGTTTTTCCCACAAGCTGCAAGTTGGTGAGAACAACTCGGCTTTAGTTATAACCACGTAGGGTTTTTCTGGGGTTGGAATAGAGTGCCGTGTCCGTTCTCCTTCCGGTGACATTGTATTATTGCGCTTTGGGGGTAATGCCGAGAAGCCATTGAACGGCTTCCTTTTTGTAGCGGCGGTCGCCGCGGGAGTTGATTCTTATAGGGGTGAGTTTGCCGCGTTTGCCCCAGCGTTTGATGGTCAGTGTTGAGACGCGCA
Organism: uncultured Gammaproteobacteria bacterium; assembly: GCA_964356225.1. Taxonomy (GTDB): domain Bacteria; phylum Patescibacteriota; class Microgenomatia; order CAZETR01; family Amesbacteraceae; genus GWC2-45-19. The sequence continues at coordinate 13,177 of CAYHGA010000005.1, read as the reverse complement.
GAATTTGGGCCACTTCACGAACTGTCAAGAGATCAGGAAGATTTTCTAAGTTGAGGGTCTGCGTTGCCATTTGATACACAAGTTATTACTTTGTGGCATTGATGTCAAGCGGCAATTTTTTACTTAAGCTCAACCGTAGCACCGGCGGCGACGAGTTTGGCCTTGGCATCTTCGGCGGTGGCTTTGTTGGCCCCTAGCAAAATTTCAGCACCTGGTTTTTCAGACAGGTCCTTGGCTTCTTTCAAACCCAGCTGGGGGTTGATTTCACGAAGGGCTTTGATAACACCAATTTTATTGGCACCGGTGGCGGTCAAGATAACGTTGAAGGAATCTTGAGCAGCAGAATCCGCCGAATCAGCTGAAGCGGCTGAAGCAGCGGGAGCTACGGCGACCGAAGCTGATACCCCGAATTTTTCTTCTAAAGATTTGACCAGGTCGGCCAATTCGACAACAGTGAGTTCAGAAACTGAATCAATGATTTTTTGTAATTTGTCAGACACGAATTAATTCACCCCTTTCTTGGCAAGAGCGTCAATTGTACGCACAAATTTACTAGTGTGATATTGCAGCAAGAACATGAGTTTAGCGACGGAGGTTTCTTTAATGGGGGTGGCGGCGAGTTGAGTGACTTCTGCGGCGGTGAGAACCCGGTCACCGGCCAATCCCAGCTTGAAGGGGAGTTTGCCGGCCACAGCTTTGAGGGAGGCGATTTCGTCGGTTAGAGAAAAGATAAAAGCCGAGAGACCGGTTAGTTGGTTTTTGGTTAGTTGGTTACTTAGCGGGCCGAGAGCTATTTTAAACAGAGTGTTTTTGGTGACTTTCATCTGCCCACCGGAGGCTTTGACGGCTTTGCGTAGTTCTGTGGCGGCGGCTACGGTCATGCCGGTATAATCCACGACAGCCACGCTTTTGGCCTTTTGAAGAAGTTCTTTGAGTTCCTCTAAAGAAGCGGTTTTGCGGGAATTGAATTTTTTGTCTTTCATAATTCCTCGGTAGGTCTTATGGGCGCCTACGGTCTTTGGAAATAAGTGAGGGTATTATATCACACTTATTTTAATGGCGGGGGACATGGTGGATTTGAGGACGGCTTTGACGAGTTTGCCTTCGAAAGTGCTGAGAATGGCTTTGATGTTGGCGGATAGCTCTTGGTCTTTGGCTGATAACTTGCCGACGGTGGTATGAATTAAAGGAGCGTCCTTTTCGGTTTTTAAGATGACAGATTTAGCGGATATCTTTTTGATAGCAGCGGATGGATCAGGAACGATGGTGCCGGTTTTGGGGTTGGGCATGAGACCTTTTGGCCCCAGAACTTTAGCGAATTTAACCAATTTGCCCATTTGGTCGGGAGAAGCATAGAGAATATCGAAGTCGATTTTACCAGCTTCAATTTTAGCGATAGTGGCGTCGTCGGCGATGGCAGACCGGCGGGTTTTGCCGGTTGCATGGGGGAGTTCAATTTCTTTAGAGACACCCTTTTCTTTGAGGACAAGGTGGAGCTCAACAGTGCCGTCAAATTTGGTTAATGATATATCTTTTAATAGAATGATTGCTTCTGATATGGTATATGTTTTGGTGACGTTGACTTTGGCTTTGGCAGTTTGATAAGGCTTGGAGCGGACACGGGCGACTTTAACTTTCTTGGCGACGACTTCTTCCTGCTGCTTTTTTTCGATGACCTCCAGTTCGCGTAAAGATTCTTCGGCGGTGTCGATTACCTGTTCGCCTTTTCCTTGGCGTAGCTTTTTTTGGTGCAGCTTTTCAGCGGCCTTTTTTTTGAGCTCCTCTTCGTTGGCGGAGCCGATGATGGCAACAGCTTTTTTTCCCACAGCGCACTGATTATACTAGAAGCGTGGCCAACAATCTATACCGGCGAGGAAATTGGAGTGAGGAGATATTTGCCAAGTGCATGGGAGTGGTAGGGTCCAGGAGGATGACCAGTTACGGAAGGAGGGTGGTGGAGAAGATCGTGCCGGAACTAGTCGCTGGAGGTTGGACTATAGTCTCCGGCATGATGTATGGAGTGGACCAGGCGGCGCATGAAGTATGTATTGAATGCGGAGGGAAGACGATTGGAGTTTTGGGGTGGGGGATAAAGTATAACGCTGGAGATAGGGAACAAGAGCTGGAGAGAAGGATAGTAGAAAGTGGGGGATTGCTGGTGTCGTTGTGGAAGGACCAAATGGGGACGAATTGGACGTTCCCGGCGAGGAATCAGGTGGTGGCGGATATCTGTCATGAATTAATAGTGGTGGAAGCGGCGGTCAAATCGGGGGCGCTTCTAACGGCCGGAATGATGATAAAGCGCAAAAAAACGGTATGGGCGGTGCCGGGACCGATTACGTCTTCTGTGTCTGCGGGGGCAAATATGCTGATTTCTACAGGTAAAGCTAAAATATACCTCACCTCTAACCCCTCTCCTAAATCTAATCAGCCTTTGGCTGGAGGAGAGGGGAACGCAAGGGGTGAGGTAAATCCAATACTGAAGATGTTGAGAGACGAGGGGTTGGAGGCGGATGAGATTGCCAGAAAATTAGGACAGCCGATTTCGGAAGTAGGGGCGCAATTGTCTTTGCTGTCTTTAAGTGGGGAAGTGGAGGAGAGAGAAGGAAAATATTTTCGTACTTAGTAAATTTTATTTATTGTAACGGTCGTGTGAATATGGTAAAAAGAGGGAATGATTAGGAGGAGGATTACGGCGGGGAAGATGCTGGAGTTTGCCAGTGATATGGCGGAAGTGTTTTTTCCAATGAAAAGGGAGAGTTTGGATACTGTGTTGCATAAATCTTTGCCGGCTATCGAAGATTATTTTCCGTCAGTGGTTAAGCAAGTGGCAGATAAATTACAGCGGAGGGGATGGGTAGAAAAGAAGGTTACACCAGAAGGAATTGTGGTGAAAATTACGGATAAAGGAAGGGTGCAGACGTTAAAATTTAAACTGAAGGAAATGAGACGGCCCGGGGCTGGGTGGGACAGGAAGTGGAGAATGGTGTTTTTTGACATAGCGGAGTTGGAGCGGGGGAAGAGGGATAGGCTGCGGATTTATCTGCGTCAGTTAGGTATGGAGCAAATGCAAGAAAGTGTGTGGGTGAGCCCATACGATGTGTTTGATCAAGTAAAATACTTGCGGGAGGTACTTGATGTGCCACATGGGGTGAAATTAGCGGAATTGGATTGGATTGAAAACGAGAGTGAGCTTAAAGAGATTTTTGAGATAAATTAATATTTATTTTTTCTAACGGTCGTTTGAATATTGTAAATTGTAGAGTGTGATATTATCGGATTAAGATGCTTGCTAGGATTAGAAGTGTGGCGCATGTGGGGTTGGTGAGTGTGGCTATAGAAGTGGAAGTGGATGTGGCTGAACAGGGGTTCCCGGGGTTCAATATTGTGGGGCTGGCAGGTAAAGCGGTGGAGGAAGCGCGGGAGCGGGTAAAGACGGCTATTAATAATTCAGGTTTGGATTTTCCGCCCAAGAAAATAACCGTTAATCTGGCCCCGGCGGATCTACCTAAAGATGGGGGAGCTTATGATTTGCCGATTGCGGTGGGGATACTGGCTGCTTCGCAGCAAATCCCAATGAACGGACAAGGTTCCACCCTCTTCTATGGCGAATTGAGTTTGGACGGAAGCTTGCGGGCTACGAAGGGGGTTTTGCTGGTGGGTTTATTTGCTAAGGGAGGGAGTATTTTTGTGCCGGTTGAATCTGCGAACGAAGCGGCGGTAGTGGAAGAGGTGACAGTATATCCGGTGAGAAATTTAAAAGAGTTGGTGGATCATTTGAATGGAATTAAAACCATTGAATCATTAAACCATTTAGCCATTGACGCATTGGTGGATGATGCGGTGGTGGATTTTGATTTAGCAGAGGTGGCGGGACAGGAGCAGGCCAAGAGGGCTCTCTTAATTGCGGCAGCGGGTGGGCATAACCTGCTGATGAGCGGACCGCCGGGGGCGGGAAAAACCATGTTGGCCCGGGCTATGCCGGGGATTTTGCCCCCGCTTTCGGCAGGGGAAGCTTTGGAGGTGACGAGAATTTATTCGGTGGTGGGGCTTTTGGAACCGGGGGAGTCTTTGTTGCGGCGGCGGCCATTCAGGAGTCCGCATCACGGGATTTCGGCGGCGGGAATTATCGGAGGAGGCACTAACCCATTGCCGGGAGAAGTGTCGTTAGCGCATTTGGGAGTGTTGTTTCTAGATGAAATGGCGGAGTTTCCCAGGTCGGTCTTAGAAAGTTTGCGTCAGCCGATGGAAGATGGAGTGGTGAGTATCGTACGGGTGGCGGGGCATGTGAGTTACCCGGCCAGCTTTACGCTGCTGGCGGCTATCAATCCATGTCCGTGCGGGTATTTAGGACATCCCAGACGGGAGTGTAAATGCACGGAAAAGATGATTAGAAAATACCGGGGGAGAATATCGGGGCCGATTTTGGATCGAATTGATTTGCATGTACGGGTGCCGGCGGTGGAGACAGAGAAGTTAGCCAGTTCACCAGTTGGCCAGTTAAGCAGTCAGGTGATAAGGGAGCAAGTAATTAAGGCGCGGAAGACTCAAGAAATAAGGCTTAAGAATTTTAGCATTTACACCAACGCTCAGATGAAGAATAAATTAGTTAAACAGTTTTGTAAGTTGGATGGGGAGACGGAAAGATTATTAAGATTAGCAGTGGAAAAACATGATTTGTCCGCCCGGGCGTATTTCCGGCTGATCAAAGTGGCCAGGACGATTGCTGATTTAGCCGGTTCGGCGGATATTGCTGTAGGGCATATGGCTGAAGCCTTGCAGTATAGACAAATTAGTTAGTTGGTTATTGGTTTATGGTTCATAGTAATAACAGAAACATCGGAGCGTTGGGAGAAAAAATTGCCCTTGATTGTTTATTGTCCAAGAACTATGAACTAATAATGACTAACTATAGTACTCGCTTTGGGGAAATTGATTTGATAATGCGTGATAAAGAAAGATTGGTGTTTGTGGAGGTCAAGACCAAAAAAGGGCTGAATTGGGGCAGTCCGGAGGAAATGTTCACCCGGGGGAAATATAAGCGGGTAAAACGTATGGCCAGTGTATATTTAAAAGGTCGGGAAGTGGCCTGTAGAATTGATATGGTGGCGGTGGTTTTGGATTCTAATAACGAATCGGTTTCGGTGAAGCATTACGAAAATGTTACTGGACTTTGATGCCCATGGAGCGGGCTGTTCCAGACACCGTATTTATAGCTGCGTCCAGGGAGTCGGTATTGAGGTCTTTGAGTTTGGCTTCGGCAATTTGACGGACCTGATCGGCGGTTAAAGTGCCGGCGATGTCCCGGCCGGGCTTTTGGGAGGCCAGGGATAGACCTAAGACCTTTTTGATCATAGCGGACACCGGGGGAAGCTTAGTGATAAAGGTAAAAGAGCGGTCTTCGTAGACAGTGATAACGGCGGGGATGATATTGCCTTTTTGATCTTTGGTTTTGTCGTTGTACTGTTTGACAAAATCCATAATGGGGACTCCGTGTTGACCCAAAGCGGGGCCGACGGGGGGGGCGGGGGTGGCTTCTCCGGCAGGCAAATTCAATTTTAGAATTACTTTGACTTTTTTGGCGGCCATATTTATATCTTTTTAACTTGCAGGAAATCTAACTCAACCGGTGTTTCCCGGCCGAAAATGCTAACTAAGACGCGCAGTTTGCCATGGTCTTCGTCAATAGATTCGATGCTACCCAAGAAGTCGGCGAAAGGCCCGTCGGTAATTTTTACGGCTTCGCCAAGACTGAAATTGGCTTTGTACTTGGGAGCGCCCATCTGGGCAAATTGCATAATGGCTTCTACTTCGTCCGGAGACAGAGGAGTAGGTTTGTTGCCCGTACCTACAAAACCGGTGATGCCTTGAGTAGTGCGGACTACCAGCCAGGAATCGTCGTCGACGACCATTTTGACCAGCAGGTATCCGGGAAAGATTTTCTCTTTAATAGTAGATTTGGTGCCGTGCTTGATTTGGATTTTGTCTTGGGTGGGGATTAACAGCTCGAAAATTTTGTCGGTCTGGCCCAGAGTAGTAGCCCGCTGACGCAGGGTTTCGGCGACCCGGGCTTCGTGGCCGGAATAGGTGTGGACGACGTACCAGCGGGCGTTTTCGCCGGATTTATCGCTGATTACCATGTGACCAGGAATGGCTTTGCCGCCCAGGCCTTTTTCGGTAACAGATGTAAGGTCATCCATAATTATTTGATAATGAGTTTAAGTAAATTGGTAAAAGTGAAATCCAGGCCGCCGACGTAGAAGGCAACGATCACGGAAATGGCAATGACGATGACAGTCAGTTTAGTAGTTTGCTGGCGGGTGGGCCAGGAGACGCGCTTCATTTCGTCTATAGTCTCGCGTAAATAAGTTATAGGGTTCATACAAAAACCGAGTCTTGCGACCCGTTGTCAAGAAGTATAGCAGATGTGTGGGAGAAATCAATGGTGGAAAGGTGAATTTTGGCGGCTTGTAGTATAAAATGCGGGGATGGTCGAAATAGTTGAAGCTGATCGGCTAGTTAGAGTTTATGGGTCCGACGTGGCTTTTATGATGAGTGTTTCATATGTGGCTACGTGTGCGGAGATGAATCCTCAAGAGGCCAAACGGCATGATATCTCTGCTGGCAAGTATTGGGATAAGGCAGATACAGTGTTAGCTAAAATGGGGGAAAATGCGTTTAAAGTTGGAATAGATTTGGTTTTGCTGGAAGATTCAGAAGATGGAAAAAGGTGGGTATTTATTCAATGGTTGAAAGGACAGGGGTGGAGTGTTTTGGCAAGTGCAAGTAATGAGGAGAAATTCAGAGACCTGGTCAGGTCAGAACGAGGAGAAGACGTGGTAGGGGTTTTGAGAAAGAGTGTGGAATTACCCGTGCAGGTTAGGGAGAAAAAGAAATTGATGTTTCAAGTTTCAGATGGATATGTAAAACTGACAGCGAGTGCGGCGGCATTACAGCTTAAAGGATTGCCAGGGGAGGCTGGAGAGGTATACGGGAAGGCGGGAGAATGGGCGAAGTCGAAGATGGGGAGAAGGATGATTGGTGATTACGGCGCAATCCCTGGTTTCAGAGATTTGGAGTGGTATAGAAGATTGGTGAAAGCTGCGAAGCGAACAAGGGAAGAACAGAGGTGAACTTTTGCTATGATGAAACGATGAGGCAGATGCCGGAGGCGCCGCCACTAAAAAAGCTGATTGGGCCGAGCTTTATTATTCTGGGAGTGGGACTGGGAAGCGGGGAGCTGATTTTATGGCCGTATTTGGCCAGTAATTTTGGATTGGGGATTGCCTGGGCGGCGGTAGTGGGGATTACTTTGCAGTTTTTTCTGAATATGGAGATTGAGCGGTATAGCCTGGTGACTGGGGAATCGGTGTTTGCGGGATGGGCGAAGAAATGGGGACGGGTCATGCCAATATGGTTTATTGTCTCAACTATAATTCCCTGGATGTGGCCAGGAATCATAGCCGCGGCGGCTACGGCTGCGGCGGCTGCAGTGGGAATGGAGTATTCCCGGTGGTGGGGGATTGGGTTGCTAATAGTGTTGGGGGGAATTTACAGTATAGGCAAGGTTGTGTATAGGACCCAGGAGTGGGTGCAAAGGGCCATAATTTTACTGGGAGTGCCGTTGGTGGTGGGATTAACGATTTGGTTGGCAGGAAAGTCTGATTGGGTAGCTTTGGCGGCAGGAGTTGTAAACGTAGGTTGGTTGCCTCAAGGAATTTCTCTAGCCACTTTTTTGGCGGCTTTGGTGTATTCGGGAGCTGGAGGAAATTTAAATTTAGCACAGAGCTTGTATGTCAAGGAGAAGGGATATGGGATGGGTAAATATACCGGGCATATCACTAATATTTTGGCAGGGCAGGAAGAGGAAGTAGATTTACATGGAGAAGTATTTGATCAGAATTCTGTGAACATTTCCCGTTTCAAGACATGGTGGGAGAGAATTAACTTGGAACATGGAATTATTTTTTGGGCCGCGGGGGTGATGACCATGCTACTTTTGATGCTATTGGCTTACTCAACTGTGCATGGGTATCCGGAAGTAGGCACAAGTATTAAATTTGTACTTTTGGAGTCTAAGGCAGTAGGGAGTCTGGGGGTGGTATTTTTGGTGGCAGTATCACTCATGCTTTTTGGCACCCAGTTTGCAGTATATGGAAGCAATGCCCGGATGGCCACGGAGAACTTGGCCCTTCTGATTCCTTCTTCAAAAGCCCATCACATCTCCAGGTATTTTTACGGGTTTTTGTGGTTACAAATTCTGGCGGGAATACTAGTTTTGGGAGCGGGTTTTATTGAGCCATTGGCTTTGGTAATAATGGGTGCAGTTTTAAACGCCGGGGCGATGTGTGTGTATTCATTCTTGATTTTGGGGTTAAACCTGTCTTTGCCTAAAGCCCTGCGGCCTAGCTGGTGGAGGGTGGAAATGGTGGTGTTGGCAGGGTTGTTATACGGCAGCTTTACGGCATTTACGATATGGAATATCTGATACTTAAGTTTGGTCTGGGGGTGGGGTTGCTTTTGATAGCGACTCATGTTTTTGTAAAGCTGGCGATACGGATTTCCCGGGCTTGGAGGATATCACCGTTGATTATTGGGACCACGCTAGTGGCTGTGGGGACAAGTTTACCGGAGCTGGTCGTGTCTACGACAGCACTTCTGCGAGGGGATGTGGGGTTGGCTTGGGGAAATATTGTAGGGTCTAATATTGTCAATGTCTTATTGGTGCTGCCGGTGGGAATTTTGATAGGAAAGTTGCGGGTAGGGACGACTAAAACCCAGAGAAACGTGGGGTTGATGCTGGCGGCTACGGCGATGTTTGTGGCAGTGCAAATGGGGTGGTTACCGGGAGTTGTTTCGGGACTGGTTTTATTGGGGATGGCGGTGTGGGTGAGTGTGGAGGAGTATATTTGGGGGTTGGAGGGGCGCAAACACGAGGACGCAGTGAAGCTAAAACAGCAAAAACAAGTGTCTCTGGGGATAAAGGAGGGATGGGGATTGCTGGTGATGGCCGCGGGGATAATCGGAGGAGGGGTGATGACGGTGAGGGCAGTGGAAGAGATTTCTGTGGCCACTGGTTGGTCCACCAGTTTGCTGGGGTTATCTTTGACAGCTGTGGTTACTTCTCTGCCGGAGCTGTTGACAACTGTTTTTGCTCAGAAAGAGCATCAGGGCAAAGTAACTTTGGGGGATATTGTGGGGAGCAATATTTACAACCTGCTGTTGATTGGTGGGGTGTTGACGCTGTTTTCCGGAACCAAGGCGTTATTGCTCAAAGAAATGATTTGGTTGGGGTTGACGGCGGGAGTCTTTGGGGGAGTGTTGCGTGTTTATTCCGGCCGGGCTGTGCCGCGCTGGGTGGCGGGGATGCTGCTGGCCTTGCTGGGGGTGTATTTGGTGATACTAGGGAAATAGTAGAATGATTTGATTTGGAATTGGAAACAAATTTATTTATTTTAACGGTCGTTAGAATATGATAAATTATACGGATTAGCGTTAGTTGCGCTTGACAGTTAGCCTGATTAATGCTATATTCGCTATTATGAAAATTCCAAGGAAGCTGACGAATATCGTTTTGGAGAAACTTGTTTCCTCGGACAAGGGAGTGGTCATTTATGGGGCCAGGCAAGTTGGGAAAACGACATTGGTGAATGAAGTGATCGGAAAGTTGGGGTTAAAAACACTGACAGTGAACGGGGACCGGAGCAGGTATGTGGATGTATTATCCAGCCGGGACCTGGGTAAAATCAAGGATTTGGTGGCAGGATATGAGTTACTGTTTGTAGATGAGGCGCAGAGAATACCGGAGATTGGTCTGAACTTAAAAATTATCAGAGATGAGATGCCGGAGCTGAAGCTGGTGGTTACCGGTTCGTCAAGCTTAGATTTGGCCAGCCGGATAAGTGAGCCGCTGACCGGGCGGGTGTGGACCTATAAATTGTACCCTATTTCTATCGGGGAACTATCAGGGGGGCAGAATGATTTTGAACTTAATACGCAATTGGATGAGAGGCTAATATACGGAAGCTATCCGGAGATAATTAACACACAGGGAGGTGGACCGAAGAAAGAATATTTGCAAATGCTGTCCGATGCTTATTTGTATAAGGATTTATTGGAATTAGGGGGCTTAAAGAATTCTTCCAAGATAAGGGATTTGCTCAAATTACTGGCATTTCAAGTTGGATTTGAAGTGTCGCTGTCTGAATTGGGGTCTTCGTTGGACATGAGCAAGAATACAGTGTCGAAGTACATCGATTTCCTGGAGAAGTCTTATGTAGTTTTTCGATTGTCTGGTTTGAGCCGGAATTTGCGAAAAGAAGTTGGAAAAATGGACAAGATATATTTTTATGATTTGGGAGTACGTAATATTTTGATTGATAACTTGAAATCCCTGAAAGATAGAAACGATGTGGGACAATTGTGGGAGAATTTCCTGGTGGCGGAGCGGATAAAAAAGAAGGCATATTCCGGTGATTATCCGGGAATATATTTTTGGCGGACATACACCGGGGCTGAATTGGATTATGTAGAGGAAGGGGGGGGTAAACTTTCGGGGTTTGAATTTAAATATTCCCAGAAAGCGCCCAGGGTACCTAAGTCCTGGCTGGAAGCATATCCGGGGTCGGATTTCGAGGTGGTTGACCGCAACAACTGGCTAGATTTTGTGAAGTAGGGCAGGCTCTGGTGGGCTGTGCTGGAACCTGGTTTGGGTTTAGTTTTATATAAATGATTGGATCAATTGTTTGAGACGAGAAGCCTGTCCTCGCAATTTAGGAAAGTGTGAGAAAGGGTTTAAACCCGGATAAGTTTCGTTAACAACAGGGCCACGGTAACCTCTATTTATCAGGTCAGAAAGCAAACGGGCATTATCACTTAATTTGTATTGATGTTCGGGGATGTCTCCGCGTCCGAAAGGGTATTGGACGACTCGGATAAGCGGAAAAAGAGCTATAATGAAAGTGCGTAAAAATGATTAAGTCTATCTTTGTCAGTGCACAGCAGTTAGACGGTATAGAAGATTCGGGAGCAAACCATCTTATAGTCACTAATAATAACTTGGATAAAGACATTTGGCACAGGTTAAAAATGTTAAATGTTGATTTGGGAATATGTATTAACTCTTTCGGTCCTGACGGCTGTCCAGCTAACCGTCAAGCTAAGGAAAAACTATTTGACCAGATAAAAGGTGCCTTACTGTTTAAGCCAAAAGAGATTTGGATTGACCACTTTCGCTTTGATGGTCATTGGGAAGCAATTGAGGGAAGCAAAATATTGGGTGTGCATCAACCTTGTGAGTTTTGTGGAGGCAAATCGCGGGTCGAGATACTTGAGGAAGCCGCTAAAGAAGTAATGAATTTAGTTTCAGGAAAAGCCAGAGTAGGTTATTTTGCCGTTCCTTTGAAAAGCCAAGATGCTCCAGAAATGATTGAGGGATTAGGCCAAAATCATTTAGTTATAGGCAAGGTTTTCGATATGTCTAGTCCTATGCTTTATCAACAAATGATTAAAAAACCAACTTCTTACATTTCTGAATACGTGAAGTGGCTAGCCGACAAAACCCAAAAACCGATTCTGCCAATTATACAAGTTAAATCCATGCCTGATGATTTAAAAGACACTATTACTGAAGGGGTGATGACTTCAGAATTCCAGGAGGCAATAAGCAAACCTTCTATCGGGGTTTGTTTCTTTTGGTGGGCTCACGTTTTAGAAAAAAACAAAGCGGGGATTATTAAGAAGTTATTTCACTCTGTCGGCTAATTTAAAAATCCTCGGCACTGTCTTGAGGAGCCCAGCCGAAGGGATTAGTCAGGTCATGAATCCGGATGTTGCTATTAGAAACTCCATAAACTATAGCAAAATTATTAGGGACCGATTTAGCTTCAAGGATAGTTCTAATTAAAGATACTCCGTCACGCTGGCTCAGGAAGGCAGCCCTTTCGGGCAGATGGTCTTTATTTGCTTTATTAACAGGAGTGATTCCTCCGAATCTAATAGCTACGATCTCCAGACCTTTTGAAGCAAACCATCTGCCAAGTGACTCCATAAAAACCTTGTGTGATCCATAAGGACTATCGGGACTTGGTAGTTGATAAGGTGACATATATCCCGGGCCTTTCCATTCGTAAAACCTATCCGCGTGGACGGAGCTTGCCATTATTACTCTCCTGACACCATTTGCCAAAGCCGCTCTGTATACATTAGAGAACATCAGAGCGTTTTCGGGGTCAAAACTCTCACTCAAGAAGTTGTCTTTTTCGGCTTTCCAGGCTAAGTGGATTATGGCAGCGTGGCCGCGGGCAATAGTTGCTAAAGTTTCATATCTTCTTACGTCCTTATCTGGTAAATCTACTCCTGTAATTTGGTAATCGCTCAATCCCTTTTGAAGTATTTGGCCAATAACTCCCTTGACTCCGGTAATTATGACCCTCTCTTTATTCGCCACCATGATGATGAGTGCATTATAGCAAATTTGGTGCCAATAGGATTGGCTTGTTTGGCTCTTTTGAAGTCAAAAAGTGCGGGATTGTCTTTTGGTGACTAATGAAGTCCCTAAATTAAAGAGTCAAATTGAGGAATTGCTGAAGTAATTTAGCAGGCCCTGGTGAACTAGATTTAGTGGTAATTATGAACTGGTTGTACCTGATTTCGCAATTTGTTGTGCACGAGCTACTAAGTTGGGGTGAAAAACTGGATGGGTACGGATCCATTGGCGATCTACTAACCACGTAACTAATTGGTGGGCTGCGGAATCATTGGGATTTTGTTCAGCAAGAACTACCGAGGCTTCACAATAAGCATCAGCAACAATATCTGCGTTCGCCTGCTCTTGGGCAAGGGGGGAGCTTGGAAATAAATGAAGAGCGGTCAGACGAGCGTAGGTATCAATAAAAAACCATCGGAAGACATGGAAAGGGTCGCCGTTTTCAATTTTACTTGGACTTGTATAGTTTCCGCCCAACTTATATAGTTAAATTTGTTCGACGTCAAAACTATAAGATACTTTGCAGGGGTGGATGGAATCGGACCATCATTAGCGGTTTTGGAGACCGCCGACCTACCGTTGATCGACACCCCTAAACTGGACTAATTTTAACAGATTTGGGAGCTAGTTTTGGGACACAAGTTCAATAAACGATCGCAACACCTCGAGAAACATGAGTTGAGTAAGATT
>CAYHGA010000004.1:0-62856 GCA_964356225.1 uncultured Gammaproteobacteria bacterium | reverse complement strand
CTGAAACCAAACAGTCCGAACCAACACCAGAACCCTGGCATGTAAAAACTGCAGCTGAGTACAACCAGATACTGAAATCTAACAAAATAATCCCCGTAAACTGGAGTGGTAGGTTAGATGGGTATTTGCAAGTTGGTAAAAATTCGACAGATATTATCAATGGTTTGAATCTTGATTTGTCTACAATTGCAGGATTAAAACTTATTGACTACGATGCAAATGCAGACCCTCTTGGAAAAATGGACTTGGTCTTCACTTATTCTTATGCAGGCAAAACCAATTTTCTGCATGTTACTTATAATGCCTGCAAACCAGATAAGATTAATGGATCCTACATTCATAGGTTACCTTTGAAAATAGGCCAAGAATATTCGTTGGCTTTGTTGTCTGCCAATAGAGTCGATGCTCCGTTGGTAGCAGATACAATTGGTGGTGGTGAGGCATGCCAACAATATGCTGAGTTGACCCCAATTAAGGTAGAGACACTAAAACAAGAGGTTGTATCCAATTCTGGTAATTTCGTTGATCTGGATGGTGAAGTGATTGCCTACCAAATTAACTAGAGTAGTTGATTGTTGGTGGTAGTTGCGTCTATCATGTATTCTATGAGTCGGTTGTGGTTTTTTCTTTTGATTGCTACCTTGTTGGGAGGATTCTTGGGAGTATCAAAAGTTTCTGCCCAATCATGTGGTTCAATACGCATTGACCGCTATATGTGCGATCCACCCGACATTAATGGAGATTGTGGCGCCCCCCATATTGCACCTGGAGGGGCAGGTGAAGTGGTAAGTTGCTCTATTCAAGAAGGACAATGTAAGTCGGTAAATTTTTGTTCCTCGAACGATACTTGCAATCCAGTCGGGGGTTTTTGTGGTTGTTCCCAAAGCAATGCTCCATGTAACATACTAGGCCCCACACCCACTCCCACGCCTACTCCTACCCCTCCTCCCGGGTGCGGGACGTGTAATGAGTTTGCGTCTCCGAATAATTGCACCAATACCTGTTCCGGGACGGCCTGCGGCAGATGCAGCAACGGAGGAGCCGACTGCGCCTGGGGATCCAAAAACTGCGGCGGCCCCGGCCCCACACCCACACCCCCGTCATGTACCCTGCCGGCAGCCCCCACATTGTTGACTCCGTCTGACAATGCCAACATCTCCGGCCTGACGGCTTCTCTGAGTTGGAGGGAAACCCTGGCTGACTGGGGGACTTGCCCCGGCACGCTCAAAAGTTTCCGGGTCTTTGTGGACCCCGGGGCCTGTACCTTTTCCTCGTTTCCCAACACCGTTCAAACCAACACCGCCGGCACCGCATACAATTTTACCGGCAGCGGCGGTTCATATTGCTGGACCGTCGTGGCCAGAAAATCCGCCACCGTCGTTTCACCCCGGGCCCGTCCCTTCCGGACTTTCACTCTCTGCGCCAACTCCCTCCCTGCCGGTCTGGCCCTTTCTTCCCCGGCCAATGGAAGCACTGTCGGCTCTCCGGTAATATTAAGCTGGTCGCTCACCAACTGGGGAAACCGGTGCTACACCAGCCCCAATCGTCAATTTAAAGTGTATCTGGGTTCCAACCCTCCCCCACTATGGAGTACGATAATAAATCCAGACATCCGTTCCACGACTTATTCCACCGGCACCCCCGGTAGCACATATTACTGGAAAGTGGCCGCCACCAATGACGCCTGGGGTACCAGTGCAGAAACCCCCGTCCGCTCCTTTACCCTGACGGCTCCTTCTTCTTCCTGGTTCCAGGTGGTAGGCGGGGACGTGGTGGCCGCCACGGGAGACATTTCGGTCTCCGGCCCGGGTGTGCCCGCTGGAAGCAAGTTCCTGGCTTCTCCCGACGCCGCCATGATATATGCCGGCAACTCCTCCGGCATCACCGCTTCTCAGGTGGACGGCTGGCAGGTTAACTCCGCCCTGTCCCCCTCCGTGATCCAGAAAAACAGCTACGCCAAATTCAAAATCCGCATCACCAACAGGGTCGTACCCAAAAACATCTCTTTTCTGGACAATCTGGACTTTTCTTGTTCGGCTCCAGAAGCCGACGGGGCCTGTTACTTCACAAGTTCCAGTGCCTTAGAAATCACCCTCCCTACCCAGACCATATCCAAAAAGATTGTGCTCCTGATAGACGGCGACAGCGGGAACGTAAAAGTGGGAGGGAATATCTCCCTGTCCGGCGGGGGACTGCTGGTGGTCCTGGCCAAAAACAACATTACCCTGGCCGGGACGGTCAGCGCCTTGCAAGGCATATATTTGGCCCAAAATATATTCAACACCGGTGCCAGCAATACGGCTTTACAGGTGGACGGGACCGTGGTCGGTCTGGGCAGCGTAACTCTGGCCCGGACTTTGGCCAGTGCTACCCAGCCGGCCGAGAAATTCATATACCATCCGGAGTACATTACCGCCCTGCCGACAACACTTTGGGAACAACACCGCCGCTGGCAGGAATTTGCTCCCTAAATGGTATACTATACTTATGACAGAACTGGACGCCGTGCAGGCATGGAAATCAAGTGCAATTGAAGATATAAAACTCGGCGAAGATCTATTCAAACAAGGTAAATATGCCCATGCCCTGTTTTTTCTCCATTTAGCCATAGAAAAAATTATCAAAGGAGTCCACCAACATCTTAAGCATGAACCTTCGTTATTTATTCATGATCTGTACAAATTGGCCACCAAGGCAGGAATTGAGGCATCTGAATCAGAAAAACTCGAGCTGGATGAAATTTCTACATTCAATATAGCGGCCAGATACGACATCTTTAAATTAAAACTTCATCAAAAGGCCACGCCGAAATACACCAAAACCTGGATGGAATCCGGGGAAAAATTATTTGATAAGTATCTGGGATTATTACCATGACTGACCCTATTTCTATCGGCAAAAAGTTCATTGACGAATTGGTCATTGTGGGAATTCCGGTTAGTAAAGCCTATTTATATGGATCATACGCCAAAGGAAAGGCTAAATCATATAGCGACATAGATATTTGTGTAGTTTCTCCTAACTTCGGAAAAGACTTAATTGACGAAATGGTTAAATTGCGTCAAATATCTCGACGCGTAGATGATCGTATCGAAGCCCTCCCCTTCGGAATAAATGATATCGACAATCCCTACGATCCACTGGCTGCCGAAATCCGCCGTTTCGGCCAATTACTTGCTTAAACTTCCTCCGGAAAATAAAGCCGCTTCAAATATATCCGGTATCTCGTCCTGTTTATTAACTTCTACCTTGCGCACCGATTCTCCCGCCTGCCCCACAGCCGTAATCGTATCTCCTTGTTTCGGTAAACCAGAATTGGGAGCAGGTATAATAACCAATTGACCATTTGTAGCATTTTTCAACAATTTTAACCTTAAAAACAGTTCCGGTGATCCACCCAAGACTACCGTCCGGAAATTGTAACCACTATACCCGAGACAATTTCCAGCGGGAGTAGTAAAATAATCTCTCGTCACCGCCACAGGATTTCCATAATAAAAGGCAGTCTCCAAATCTCCTCCCCCGTTCCAACATACTCCAATACTATTCGCTCCATACCCTGTCAAATTCACACTCACCGATTCGCCGGACGCCAACAGTTGGGGCAGGACAAACGAGGTACTCACTGCCCCGAAATCTGTCAACTCCACCGTATAAGTCGAACCACTGGTCCCCACCTGCCCACTCCCGGTAGTTATTCCTCCCAATTTCGCCTCCACTCCGGCTTCCGCCGCGGCCAGCGCCCGCGCCGCTTCCTCCTGCGCCGTTGATACGCTTACTTCTGTGGCTGACCTGGAGGCAATCGACAACGACACCGTCATAATCACCGCCAAAATCAGCAACACCGCTATCAATGCTTGTCCCGGTTTCATCAACTCTATTAAAACCTATTGCTCCTGGTTTCGCAACTCTATCTGTGTTTTAAACATAGTATCCGCATTTTCCGTAGCGAAAGTCGCATTTTTCATCCGCAATATAAAATCTATATTAACCTGTTTAGCCTGAGTGTCGGGAACATCGCAACTGATAGTACAGCTCGTCATCTCCACCTTATTATTATTTATCAAACTGGCGCTATTCGAAGCTATATAATATGGCCCTGCCCCCAGACAGGCAAAAACAGCCGGATCACTAGCATCTGTCCGTGGCTGAAACGTTATTGAATTTAGCGCACAAGCTGTAACACTGGGGGAATATTTCAGCATTTGGGTCATGGTGTTTATCACCCGGCTGCCTTCGTTTTTCACCAAAGCCACCGCCGCCGCTTTCTTCGCCCCCTGCAATGCTCCTACCAATATTACCGTCGTCATCACCCCCAGCATGCTGAATACTGCCAGGGCTATCAGCATTTCAATTAGAGTAAATCCCTTAGTACTGTGTAAATATCGCATCCTGTTTGGCAGAGTGGCTTACCCCGCCTTGATCCCAACTAACTGTAACTGATACCGTCATCTGCTGCGGCATCCCGGGTACCTGATTAATATCTGCATGTACGGTGTACCCATTCCCAATAACTACATCACAAGTAGGTCCACATGGATGATCATTCCACCAAGCTCCCCATCCTTTAGTATTCCTATCAGACCTTATCCATTCCATAGCTTCGCTGGCATAAGAGGTCGCTTCCGCCTGACTTCGGGAATAATCTGAATTTTTAACCGACCGCGTGGACAACTGCACCAGCGCCACCATGACTACTGTCACTATCGCCAGCGCCAGCACTACCTCCAAAAGCATCTGCCCCTTCCTCATGGTACGCTTACCTCCCCATTCTCAGTCACAGTCACAGTTTTTGTATGATTATTCGAGGTCAAAGTAAAGGGTGCACCAGTTAAAGTTGCTCCCAAAGATAGCGGATAAAAGAACACTGTTCCGCTATTCGACGTCACTCCGTTTTGGAAGTTCTTCTTTGGACTTCCAAAATATGTTCCCCCACACTTACCTTGCACTGTATAGCCATCAACATCTACCTTCACTTGCCATCCGTCCAGAGATGCTGCACAACCTGCATCTTTCTTCCCGGCCTGTACATAATCCCGAGCCTGCCGCATGGCCGAAGCCAAATTTTCTGCCGCTTCCTCCACCGCTTTCTTCCGCCCAGCAGACAAGGAAATCGCCGCCCCCGAACCGGCCATCAGCGCAATCAAAGCCATCACCACCAGCAATTCTACTATTGTAAACGCTTTCCTCATGGATTGGTCACACAATAATCGTTCACTCCTGCCACCTTTTCCAAGTCTGCGCACAGTTGGTACGTAGTCCCCCCGGAAGTATATGTATAAGTTCTAGCCGGATCTTGAGGGTCCTTAGGTATCACAGATATGTAATCCAGGGCCAATAAATTCAAAGAGCCTGTCGCCGGGTACTCTCCCTTATCACTCCTGTATATTTCCAGCGCCGATCTAATCGCCTCCAGATCAGTCTGCCGCCTTCCATCCCGACCTTTTTGCAGATTTCCCGTCACAGAAGTAGCCATCACCATTCCCCCGAAAATCGCGATGATCGACATCACAATAATCAGCTCAACTAATGTAAACGCCTTTCTAGTTTTTCGCATACCAATTACATTGTATATCCTTTTTAAACTCTTTGTCAGCTTTATATTCCAGACTAATGCATATTTTATATCTGGTCCTCTCTGCATTCGTGCTGTACATATACTTCCAACCTTTAGCGGACCAAGGATCTCCCGGTAATTTTTTGAGATATGTAACTCCTTCGGCATCAATCATCGGCCCTCCTCCCCATTCACACACCTCACCCCCCAGATATCCACAACCCACAATTTTCCCCTCATCCGCCGCCGGCAAAATCTTATGATCCTCCAGATAAACGGAGAGCGCCCGCCCCACCAGCTCCACATCAGCCTTCCTTTGCGCATCCCGCGTCTTCATCTGGCTTACTCTTAACTGCAATCCAGAGATGCCCACAATAACCAACAATACCGCCACCACAAACCCCATCTCGCCCTTCTTCCAATCTAAAATTGAAAAACCATCCACTAGATAAATTTAGACCAATTAGGTAATTAGGTCAATTAGAGATTGTCCCCAATAAAATCCCACCCACGCCCCCAACATCAACCACGGCCCAAAAGCTATCTTGCTCTTCATCGTCATCTTGCCAAAGACTAATAGCCAAAGACCATAAGCCGCTCCAGCTACAAACGCAATCCACAAAGCTGGAGCAATTCTCGGCCACCCTAGCCAATACCCCATTACCGCCGCAATCCCGATATCTCCCTCTCCCATCCCTCTTTTTTTTGTCACCAGCCACAAACCCCCAATAACTCCTGCTCCAACTAACAACCCGTATATATTGAATATTGAATATTGAACATTGAATATTATCAAAACAAACCACACCCCCACCAGCCAATCACTAACCAACTGTGTTTCCCAATCCATCACCGCAATCATCACCGTCACCCACAGTATCGCGCTCAAAATCAAACTATTGTATGACCATGAATGACCATTTATGACTATGAATGACAGGCCAAGAAACAACTCAACAACCAGGTTTCTCCTCCCAATAGGGGACCGGCAATACCTGCACTTCCCCCCCAAACTCAAATACGAAACTACCGGCACCAAATCCGCGACTCCCAACACATGTCCGCATTTATCACAATGCGACCGGCCGGCAAACCACGACTCCCGCCGGGGGAGCCGATCAACCATCGCATTCGCCACGCTCCCCGCAATTAAACCTAAAACAAACCACATCAAGGACACGTAGCCGTTGTTGCTGTAGGCCCCGCTTTAGCCACACTCGAACACCAAACCCACGCGGGAGTGCTTGCGTTCGTATACTTCTTCGCCTTTAATTGTCCTCCAACCTGGGCGGTTGGCGGAATTGCAGTGTTATTATAAGAATAAGCGTAAGCAGTATAGTTAGTTGGAGCAGAAGGAACCACTGTTAAATCTCCACTTCCTGCAGCATTCAAAGCATCTAGATTTGTTGGAAAATCTCCGCTATTCGCAGCAGAATACGCTACCAGCGCCGCAGCTATCTGCGAAATATCGTTTTGTACTTTAGTGTCATTTGCTGCCGCAATTTTATCGGCTGGGTTTATCGCAACAATTAACCCGGAAGCCAAAACTGCCAACACCGCCATAACTACCAAAAGCTCTACTAGTGTAAAACCTTTTTTAATCACTTATCTGTCACCCCCAATCATAATCATATCTGATTAGTAATTCCGTAAATCGGCATAATTATCGCGTACATCAAAAATCCCACTCCCAATGCCATAACTATTAATATGATGGGTTCCAAGGCTGTTGTCAAGTTTTTCACTTTCTGTTCACTCTCTTCCTCAAAAAAGGTAGACAGCTTAGACAAAACGTCATCCAGTTTGCCCGTCTCTTCCCCTACGGCCACCATTTGCCCCACAATGGGCGGGAAACTGGGCGATTCCCCAAAGCTCACTGCCAGAGAAAACCCTTTCTCCACCCGCTTGGCAATCAATTTCATTTCTGCCTCCACTATTACATTTCCCACCGCTCCGGCCACTATATTAATCGCCTCCACAATCGCCACTCCGGATCCGACCAACAAGGCTAGTGTGCGCGTTAGTTCTGCCAGCATCGCCTCCCGGGCCAACGCTCCCATTACCGGAAACTTGTATGCCAGAGAATCCCACCATCTCCGTCCCGCCGGCGTCTTCATATATCCCCCGACTACCCCGGCTACCCCGACTACCCCGATGGCAATCAGCCACCAATATTTCATGAAGGCGTCAGACGTTCCCACCACTATCCGGGTCGCCAGCGGCAATTGAGTATCAAACTGTTTATATACTTCGGTCAGCTTGGGTATCACTACTACCATCATCAGAATCATCACCCCCACCATTCCGATGAGAATTATGGCCGGATAAATCATGGCAGATACTACTTTACCCCGGAACACCCGCCCTTTTTCCAGAGTATCTGACAGCCTAATCAGAATTGTTTCCACTACCCCCGCCGCTTCTCCAGCCTTAACAAGGGCCACATATACTTTTGAAAACAGCGCCGGGTGCTTGCTCATCGCTTCACTTAAAGACACACCGGATTGTACATCCGCCATGATTTGTCCCACTGCCCCGCTCATGTGGGGTCCGGATTGCAGTCGCAACAAATTCAATGCGTCTATAATCGGCAATCCGGCATTGATCATTGTTGCCAGCTGCCGGGTAAAGTTAGTCACTTCGGACGGATTAACCCGTCCCCATCCTCCCCAATTTAAACTCTCCAGTTCCTTGGAAACGGAAATCACTGTCAGTTTTTTCTCCCGCAATATTCCCGCCGCGTTCTTGGCATCCTGCGCGTCCAATACTCCCTTCACTTCTGCTCCATGCGCGTCCCGGGCTTTATATCGAAACCTCATACGTTCCTTTTCAGCCCATAAGCTTGAGCCGTTTCCAAAGTAATAGTTCCCGCTTTCACCAGCGCCTCCAAGTTAGATTCCAGACTCACCATCCCCACTTCCGCCGAAGTCGTGATAATGTTGTCCAAAGTGTGCGTCCGTCCTTCGCGGATAGCCGTCTTTACCGCCCCGCTCCCCAGCATAATTTCATAGGCCACTGTCCGCCCGCCGGTTATTTTAGGGATCAGTCTTTGCGACAACACCGCTTCCAAATTCGCCGACAGTTGCAATCTGGCCTGAGCTTGTTGAGATTCCGGGAATACATCCACAATCCGGTCTACTGTTTGGGCCGCCGAATTAGTGTGCAGTGTGGCAAACACCAAATGCCCCGTTTCCGCAATCGTCAACGCCGCCGCGATAGTTTCGAAATCCCGCATTTCCCCGATCAGCACCACGTCCGGGTCTTCCCGTAACACCGAACGCAAGGCTATTTCCCAGGAATGCGTATCCTGGCGGATTTCTCTCTGGGACACCAATGCTCTTTCCGGCGTATACACATATTCCACCGGGTCTTCAATGGTCACGATATGCACCGGCCGGGTCCGGTTAATTTCTTGCAAAATGGCAGCCAAGGTTGTCGATTTCCCGTGTCCGGTTGGCCCTGTCACTAAAATAAACCCCTGTTTCAGGGCCGCAAACTGATGACAAATCTTCGGCAACCCTAACTCCTCAATTCCCGGAATTACCGCCGGCACTAACCGGAAAGCCGCCGCCATCGATCCTTTTTGCTGATACGCGTTCACCCGGAATCTGGCTTTTTCCGCCAGTGTAAAAGAAAAATCCAATTCCCGGTTTACCGTCAGCACCTCCTTTTGTTCAACCGACAACACACCGCTTACCAGTTGTCCCGCCGACAGGGGGGTCAGTACTGCTTCGCCGGCTACCGGCACCAGTACTCCATCCAACCGTATCGTCGGCGCCGCCCCCACCACCACATGCAAATCCGACCCCTTATTATCAATTACATATTGCAATAATTCCTGTATTGTCCTCATTATTCCTGGGCCACCCGCAGAACTTCATCAATTGTCGTTAGCCCTTCGACAACTTTCAAATAACCGTCCTGCTTCATAGTAATCATACCTTCTTCTTCCGCTTGTTTCTCAATGTCTACCGCCGGCGCCCGCTCTAAAATTAACCTCCCGATTTTTTCCGAAACCGGCAACACCTCAAATATGCCCGTCCTTCCCCGGTATCCGGCCCGCCCGCACTCCTCACAGCCCTCGCCTTTGTATAACATTACTTTCTCTTCAGGCGCCCATAACTTACCTAAAATATCCTTGATATCTTTCACCACTTCCGGCACCGGTTCATATGGTTTTCTGCACGTCTGGCAAATCTTTCTGGCCACCCGCTGGGCCACAATGCAGGTCATTGTCGATGCCAGCAAATAAGGCTCTGCTTTCATGTCCAAAAGTCTCGGCAACGCTCCCGCCGCGGAACTGGTATGCAAAGTGGAAAACACCAGATGCCCGGTCAGGGCCGCTTGGGTAGCCAAATCCGTCGTCTCCTGATCCCGGATTTCTCCCACCATAATTACGTTCGGGTCCTGCCGCAAAAACGCCCGCAGTCCCGAGGCAAAAGTCAGCCCCGCCTGGGGATTAATTTGTACCTGGTTCACTCCCGGAATCTGGTATTCCACCGGATCTTCAATCGTCACCACATTCACTTTTACGGTACTGATCCGTGACAGCACCGAATACAGAGTCGTAGTTTTTCCCGATCCGGTCGGCCCGGTCACCAAAATTATTCCATGCGGCCGCAGTATCGCTTCTTCCAGGTTCTTCAGCGCCCGTCCCCGTAAACCCAATTCCTGCAACGTCGGCACCCCCCCCGATTTTTTCAGAAGCCGCATCACTACTTTTTCCCCAAAAGCCGTGGGCAGTGTAGATACCCGCAAATCCACCTCTTCGACTTCAGTCCGGAAGTTAAATCTGCCATCCTGGGGAATTCTTTTCTCATCAATCTTCATATCCGACAAAATTTTGATCCGGGAAATCAGCGCCTCGTGAATTCGCCGCGGCAGCACCAATTTTTCGTGCAAAATACCATCAATCCGGTATCTTACTCTCGTCCGCCCTTCCATCGGCTCAATGTGCACATCGCTGGACCTGGATTTCATGGCAAACTCCAAAATCGTAGTCACAATCTTGGCAATCGGAGCCTCCTTGATTAGTTCTCCCATCCGCCGCACATCTACCGTTTTCACTTCCGCCGTCGCCGTATTTCCACCGGCTTCCTTCAACGCCGCCGTCACTTCGCCGGACAAGCTCTGTTCATACCGGGTATCTATGGCTTTCGCTACCTCTGCTGGCATCGCCGCATACGGTTTAACCCGCAGCTTCGACCTTTTTTCCAGAAATTCAATGGCCGCCAAGTCTACCGGGTTGGCCATAGCCACCCACAGCTCGTGGGCTTCTGGTTTGTAATCAAAAGGCATAGCCATAAATCTCTGCGCCACCGGCTGATCGATATAGGACAAAGCAATCGGGGAAATCGCCTGCTCGGACAATTTTATAAACGGCACATTGTAAAAAGCCGCCCGGGCCACAATCACGTCTTCCTCCGTGGTTTTGCCTTGCTCCATCAGCCATTCCGTAGCTTTTTTCCCGGTAGCCACAAACGCCATTTGGGCGCTTTTAGCCTCCTCGGCCGTTACTTTTTTTTCTTTTAGCAGGACATCCACCACTCCCGCATCGTCGGAATTCTGGGCAGGCATACTATAATAGTATTACATGCATGCATTCTTAACAACAGTTAACCCTGAGCTTGCCGAAGGGCCTGACACACTTCATATCGTGCCCGACCCCTCCATTGGCATCGACGCAGTCCGTCAGATCCAATTCTTTCTCTCCAGAAAACCCATCCAATCTGACCACAACACCGTAATTATTCACCAGGCCCACTTACTTACTTTACCTGCCCAGCACGCCCTCCTCAAAACTCTCGAAGAACCGCCCGGGGGCTCCTTAATCTACTTAGTCACTTCGTCTCCTTACTCTCTCCTCCCCACCATTTTATCCCGGGTCCAAATTGTACCTAGCCCCCAGCACCTAGCACCTAGCACCCAAGATTTGTCCCACGCGACCAATCTTCTTAAAAAACTCCAGCCCGCCGGGGTAGGGGACAGGTTAAAAATTCTCGAAGACCAAGAATTCACCCGTGAATCCGCCCTCGCCTTCCTCGACAATCTGGAATATCTGTTGCATCAGCAAATCTCATCCGGTCTACCACCAACTATCAACTATGAACTCATAACCGATACCCGCAGGTATCTTAAAGCCAACTGCAACCTCAAACTCTGCCTCTCTCACTTAGCCACAAACCTGTAATTCCGTTACCCACCTTGGCTTGCCCCCTTCCACAAATAATTCATTTTATGTATAAACTTCAAAGTCGGCTTCTTCAATTTTCAAAACCGGCATGTCAGGTCCAAACATTTCCAACTTTCTGAAATTATCTATTTGATCATCTGAATAATGTGCGAAGATTTTAATGGGAAGTATCCCCATCCCCTGTTTAATTTCGTTCTTGCTATTTGCATAATAGTAGCTGCTTAATATGTAAGCTCCTGCAGATGAACCTGCTATCACTTTGCCCTGTAAAAGATCTTCAAGATTGGCAACTTCGTCCATTTTTCTACGTAATTTGTCAGTATCTCCTCCTCTTATAAAAATAATGTTTGCCTCTTTAATCTGATCAGAAAGAATACCGACGTTAATATCGCCTACCTCGATATTGTGTAAGCCTCTTCGAAACGAGGCTTCTGTGAACTTTTTCATGTCTTCTTCAAAAAGAGATCTCCAAACACCCTCTGCTCTCGCAAAGTAGATAAGCAAAATATTTATCGGTTTATTTCCAACACTATCTATTATCTCACGAAAAAAAACGTGATTTCTTTCCGTATCTTTTCCTGTTGCTCCACCATGTAAAAAATACTTTGCCCTTTCCATACACCTATTCTTATTTTTATTAAATAATTTAGATATCATTTTACACTATCTATATAATTAACACAAGCATCCACCCTTGTCTTCAACAACCCCTTCTCAACCAAGTATTGTAATGCATAAATTGGATTAATACCACTCATTCTGCCAAGAAGTATCCACCTGATAAAAGAAATGTCTTCCTTGGGCAAATTTAACTCGGTGACAAAATTCCCTGGGTTGTCAGTAGTCAAGTTTTCAGCTTTGATAACTAGGGTTTTACACAATTCCCTAATTCTTGCTAAGATAATGCCATTTTCAGTTGTATAATTAGGCGACACCGTTCGTTTTACATAATCTGCAAGTTCAGCAAGAGTTCTTCTTTCATTATGTATTAAATTCCAGAAAGGAATATTGTTTGATATTTCTTCGGCTAACTGATCCTCACCCAAAATCTTGAAGTATCTAACTAAAGAACTTCGAGTGCGCTTTGGATCAACCGAGTCTTTATTTGCGAGTTTTTTGGTTATTGATTCTAATTTTCCTATACTAAAATCAGAATTTGAACGATGGATTTTGGTTAGATCAAAACCATTGGCCGCTTCATCAAGCCCAGAATATAACCTATCCGGATCATCATAACCTGAAGAAATCATATATGAAATAAGAGCTCCGGCAGGAAAACCGTGTTTAATTAATTCAAAATATCTAGTTGAGGTGTCACCTTTTAGCATTGGAGTATATATATAATCTACATCACCAAAACCTAACGCCCTTCTTAACATGTCCTGGTATAATTGTGCAGGCTTTAAATCGACTCCTCTAACAATGTGTGTAATTCCCCACGTGTGGTCATCGACAACAGCTGCAAGATGGAAAAGCACACGTCCATTCGGAAAAATTAAATAAAATTTGGAGTTGTCATTTTTCCTGCTAATAGAACCAAAATCTGTTAACTTGATTAAATCTATAGCTCTTTTACCCCAAACAAGATCTGATAGGACAATTTGTGATCCAAATAACTCTATATATTGTCTTACATCGAAAAGGATCGACCCGTCGCCTCCTTTTAATGCAAGCCCATTCGACAAAAGTTTCTCCACAAAATGTTGGTAAATTAATGTTCTTTCAGATTGGTAGAGAGACGTCGCGCGCGAAGTCGATAAAAATTCATTCGTTGGAAGCTTTTTTGCTTGAATAAATTTAACCAATCCTACTTGCTCATCTTGAGGAGTGGCTTCAAAAGCCATACCCATTTCGTTAGTAAAAACATTTTGTAAAGACACAAAGTTTTCTTTTTTATGTTTTACTGGGTCAGAATCATCACAACGTAAAACGCAAAATGAGTCTTCTCCTTTATTTTTACTTGCTAAAGCGATTAAATAAGAGTAAGCGCACGTTCTGTATGCGCCTAGTTTCATGTCTTTATTAGTTGGCGACACAGCGACTCTTGTTGCGATTCTGGCTTCTTTTTCAAGTCCCTCCATAATTATCTGCACCACCAGGTTTAGGAATAAAATATCTACTTGTAATAATCTCGCGTGCCCAGTCAGAACCTCTTAACACATCTAAGACCAATTCTTTAACCTTTTGTTTATCAAACTTCTTGTTGATCTCGATTATTATATTTGCAGGGTTTATAATTTTGTCTCCCATCTTGCTTGCAATTATCACTGTGGTATTAGCGTTATATAAATTGGATACTTTTCGTGCAATTTTTTGTGATAAATAGTGATAGACCTTACCAGCGTGGTACACGGGATTTTTCCCATAAGGCGCTTCAACGCTATGGATTCGATATGATGAGATTACCCCTGTTGCAGGATTACCTCTCCCTACAACTCCCACTTCTCCATCGTCTAAAGAACTTCCCGACACTAACATATAGTATCCCTTTCTTTTTGTTCTCTTTAATTTAGGCATTTTATCCGCGTTGTTTATATCAATATGCGTTTTGTACTTACTTCCTAAAAAGGATTCGGTTTTATTTATTAAACCAAATTTTATTTCAGACATTTTTCTTAAATAAAAGGCTTCACTCGGACAGTCATTTGCAATAAACGGTACACATAAGGTGATGTCAACTTTCCAATCATTCCTAACGAGTAGAATTTTTATATCTTGTCCTATATATCTAAATCTCGGTCTTAGTTTAAAATCGTAAAAATATTTTTCGATTTCAAGAACTAACCGCTCCATTTTTGATAGGGGCCAATATGCGATCGAGACGGAACTATCATTTGATCTAGGATCTGTTCTATTAGGCAGGTCGCCTAGGTTTCTCGGATTCATCCAATATGGGTTTTTGGAATAGTCATTTTGTGTGAAATTTATTTGAACGTCTCGTTCGAGGTTTAGAGTTGGTAATGCTTCGCTAAGGAAATTTATTATTGCTTTTTTGCAAATAGGTTTAATATCTATATTTTCTCCAGCGAACGACTTAGACATTTTTCCGAATATGTAAATCTGAATTTTACTCCTTAGGACTCCCTTACCAAAATCGATTTCTCCTTGCGCACCTGTAATTAAAACCTTATCTACCCAATGATTGAGAATTGCGCCATATTTTTTTAGAGTGAACTTAGAAAATTCTATGGAAATAGATTCTGCAATTCCATCAGCTAACGTATCTGGGTGGCCTAACCCTTTTCTTTCCACAATCTCAATGGGGTCATTATCAGGAGACTTTATTGTTTGTATTAATTTAATTTTAGTACTCATATTGCTTGTTTTATATCACGTTCAGTGTTGAAACATAATCGATCTTAAAGTACGATCAACCAATTTTGCTATAGGTGCGTTCATATATGTACATTATTATAACATAGTCCTATAGTCATATTTCGAAGGAAAGGTTATTTAACTAAACCACACCAAAGTGGAACTTTCATAACTGTTGGGTGGTAGTGTGCATGACCGAACCGGCCACCCTCGCCGAACTCTTCGCCGTGATCTGAACACGCCAGAAAAAGCACTGGTCTATTTTTAGGAAGCCCATTTATTAGTAGTCCAATTTTAGTGTCCGCCCATTCTAGTGCTTCCACCTGACGTTTCTTAAAAATTTCCACTTCAACTTTAGAAAAGGGAATTTTGTTCGATTGATGCCTTTGTTTTGAATAGTGCTCCTTGTATAATCGTGAAACAAGGTTTGAGTAATCTTTTGGTAAAACAGAATCTGGTGTGTCGTATGGGATATGAGTAGCAATAGAATTAATAAAAATAAAAAATGGTTTATTAATGTTGATGTCATTAAGTATTTCATTGATATTGTTCAACGGAAAAGATGATGCTAATCTTGGTACTCTTTCATTAATAGGAGGATTTTTTTCCAAGCCAAAGTACCTAAAGTTGCTAAACAGAGTAGGCAAACTGTTGTTCCGCTTATAAGTATCAAAGAAACTCACCCCGCCGTAACCTCGAACGTTAAAACCAAGATTTGTATAATAATCTATTATGTTTTTAGTATCAAAAGTTAACATTGTTTCATTACTATGTTCACTAGCCAAAGTTGATCGCCAGATATTTGTGTAACTCTCAAAATAATATCGTTCGCTTACGAGTCTAGGTAGATGGCCAGCAAAAAATGCATAATGAGCCGGATAAGTAAATGTAGAGTTTGCTTCCCCCTCAAGGGTGGGCGATATTTTATTTAGATTAGTAGTCTGAGCTTTTAGGGCAGTCTCAAGAGTGCAAGAGTCAAGGGTTATAAAAACAACGCTTATGTTATCGAAATCTAGCATTTGTATCAATTATAACCTGTAGCCACAAAGTACTGATTAAATATAATTAGTTAAGGTTCGACGATCATGCAGTCTTTCACCTTTTTTCGTTCCCCTTCCCTCCAGCGTAGCCATTGTATTTAGGGGAGGGGATACAGGAGAGGAGTACGTTTTTGGCCTTGATGTGAAGCTCACAAGTTGGTAAGATACATCCACAATGCCTGCAAAAATAACCGATAATTACGACGCATCTTCCATCCAAGTTCTGGAAGGATTAGAGCCAGTTAGGAAACGCCCCGGAATGTACATCGGCTC
The DNA here is from genome assembly GCA_964356225.1 of uncultured Gammaproteobacteria bacterium. Taxonomy (GTDB): domain Bacteria; phylum Patescibacteriota; class Microgenomatia; order CAZETR01; family Amesbacteraceae; genus GWC2-45-19. The sequence goes on along the minus strand of CAYHGA010000004.1, from coordinate 46,478 downwards.
CACCGACCAAAAAGGCTTACATCACCTCATCACCGAAATTATCGACAACAGTATCGACGAAGCCCTGGCCGGATACGCCAAACACATCTGGGTTACTCTGCACAAAGACGGTTCCGTTTCTGTCACCGACGATGGCCGGGGCATTCCCGTGGACAAACATAAATCCGGCGTCTCCGCTCTGGAACTGACTATGACCAAGCTTCACGCCGGCGGCAAATTTTCTGAATCCGCTTACAAAGTCTCCGGCGGTCTGCACGGAGTCGGCGCCTCCGTCGTCAACGCTCTCTCCGATTGGATGCGTGTCGAAGTCCGCCGTGATGGCAAAATCTACGTCCAGGAATACAAAAGAGGAATATCCACTGCCCCAGTCAAGCCAACAGCCAACAGCCAATCGCCAGTGGCTGTCAAAACCGGCACCTTTACTCAATTTTTACCAGACAAATCTATGTTCACCACTGTCGAATGGGATTACAAAACCGTAGAAGACTCTGTCCGAAACAGAGCTTATCTCATCGCCAGCCTGCATTTCTACCTGGCAGACGAAAGATCTGGCATCTCCAAGCAGTTCTATTTCGAAGGCGGAATCAAATCTCTGGTTGCTCATACAAACCGCGATAAAAAAACCTTGACCGCCCCCATATACATCAAAAAAACAGCCGACCACACCGAAGTCGAAGTCGCTCTCCAATATAACGACGGTTTTAATGAAGTCGTAGAATCTTTCGTCAACGTGGTTAATACCGTTGACGGCGGTACCCATGTCACCGGTTTCCGCATCGCCCTCACCAGGGCAATCAACGACTACGCCAAAAAAATCGGGGCCGCTAAAGACGGCGAAAATTCTTTAACCGGCGAGGATATGCGCGAGGGGCTAACCGCCATTGTCTACGTCAAAATTCCCACCCAAGCCATCCAATTTGAATCTCAAACCAAAGCTAAGTTAAACAACCCCGAAGTTGCCGGCTACGTCAACACCGTGGTCAAGGAAGGCCTGGACACTTACTTCGAAGAAAATCCCGCTGACGCCCGCCGCATTGTAGAAAAAGTTCTGCTGGCCGCCCGCGCCCGCCTGGCCGCCCGGGCTGCCAAAGATGCCGTCCTGCGTAAAGGCGCTTTAGAGGGCATGACCCTGCCCGGCAAGCTGGCCGACTGTCAGGAACGCGACGCCTCGCTGTGTGAACTATATATAGTAGAGGGCGATTCGGCTGGAGGCTCGGCCAAGCAGGGAAGGGACCGTAAATTCCAAGCCATCTTACCCCTGCGCGGAAAGGTCCTGAATACAGAGCGGGCCCAGCTAGACAAAATTATCGCTTTTGAAGAACTCAAAGCTCTAACTATTGCTTTAGGGATGGGAATAGGGGAGACGGTCAATCCGGAAAAGCTGCGATATCACCGCATTATTATCATGACTGACGCTGACGTCGACGGCTCACATATCGCATGTTTACTGATGACCTTCTTCTACCGCCATCTGCCCTACATCATTCAAAATGGCCATTTGTACTTAGCTATACCTCCTCTTTACAAAATTACTTTCGGCAAAGAAGAATCCTATGTTTACACCGATACTGAAAAAGATAATCTTATAGCCAAACACACCAACCAAAAAATCAATATTCAACGCTACAAGGGTTTAGGAGAAATGAATCCCGTGCAACTCTGGGACACCACTATGAATCCGGTCAACCGCATCCTGAAAAAAGTCGAGGTGGCCGATGCCGCCGCCGCCGATCATGTTTTTTCCACTCTCATGGGCGACGAAGTCCCCCCCCGGAAAAAATTCATCACCACCCACGCCAAGACAGCAACTCTGGACATTTAAGCAGGAGCTGATATAAAATAAGCCCAGTTGCTTGAAACTCGGCAACTTTTTGTTACTATGGATATTCAATTAATTGCTCTTTTTATTGCTCCCCTCACCGCTATTTTTGCTCTCGGGTATGGAGTTTTTCTCACCCGCCGGGTCCTTAAAGTCTCCGAGGGATCTCCTAAACTCATGGCCATCGCCACAGCCGTCCGCGATGGCGCCATGTCATATCTCAAACGCCAATTTTCTGTAGTTTTCCCCATTATGGCCGTTTTGGCACTGGTCGTTGGCTACGCCCTGGGTATTCCCACCGCCCTCGCCTTTTTACTGGGCGCCATTGGCTCGGCCATTATAGGTTTCTGTGGTATGTGGATTGCCGTCCGGGCCAATGTCCGCACTGCTAATGCCGCCCAAACCGGATTAAAGCAAGCCTTGAGCGTAGCTTTTGACGCCGGTTCAGTAAACGGCATGCTAGTCGTAGGCCTGGGACTTCTGGGAGTGTCGGCTATTTACATGTGGGCCTATTTCACCTTTCTGTCCGCCGGTCCCGCCGCCATTGCCAAGCACGCCACCGATGTTTTAGTCGGTTACGGTTTTGGCGCCGCCCTTTTGACCCTTTTTATGCGTGTCGGTGGTGGAATTTTTACCAAAGCCGCTGACGTGGGTGCCGATTTAGTAGGTAAGATCGAAAAGGGAATTCCCGAAGATGATCCTAGAAACCCCGCCACCATCGCCGATAATGTAGGGGACAACGTGGGCGACTGCGCCGGCATGGCCGCCGATGTTTTTGAATCTTATGAAGTGACGGTCGTGGCTTCCATGATTTTGGGCGGAGCCGCTTTTGGTCTTCCCGGAGTAGTCTTTCCACTTTTGGCCCGGGCCGCCGCCATTTTTACTTCCATTCTGGGAACTTTGTTTGTCAAAGCCAAAAGTGAAACCGAAAATCCTTTCTTGCCTTTAATCCGCGGGTTTATTGTTTCTGCCGTCACCGCCGCCATTGCTTTTATGGGTTTGGCCACCTACTTGCTGCATGAACCTAGAGCTGGTTGGGCAGCCGTAGCCGGTATTATCTCCATGATTGCCCTACTGTTTATTACCAAATACTTCACCGGCCCGGGTGAAAAACCGGTCGTAGCCATCGCCACAGCTTCCCAGACTGGCGCCGGCACCAATTTAATCGCCGGTTTTTCCGTCGGCATGACTTCTACTTTCGTCTCCGCCATCGTTGTCATCGCCACTATTTTGGTCGGCTACCTGCTTTTAGGTTTTTACGGCATTTCTCTGGCCGGTATGGGTATGTTAGCCACCACCGGCATTATTATGGCCCTGGATACTTTTGGTCCGATTGCCGATAATGCCCAAGGCATGGTGGAAATGGCGGGCCTGAAAGGTAAAGCCGCCAAAGTTACCGAAAGTTTAGACGCCGTAGGCAATACCACCAAGGCTCTGACCAAAGGATTTGCTGTGGGTTCTGCCGCCGTGGCTGCCTGTTCCTTGTTTGCTACTTATTTCGAAGCCACCGGCCTCAAATCCATCGATATCGCCAACCCCAAGGTTTTTGCCGGTCTGCTTTTTGGCGCCGCTCTGCCGTTCTTATTTAGTTCCCGTCTCATCGGCTCTGTGGGCCGGGCCGCTTTCCAGGTGGTGGAGGAAGTCCGCCGCCAGTTCAAAACTATCAAAGGCATTATGGAGGGCACAGCTTTGCCGGATTATTCCAAAGCTATTGAAATCGTTACTATTGCCGCTCAAAAAGAATTGGTTATTCCCGCCGCCATCGTCGTCATTTCTCCGCTTCTGATTAGCATTCTGGGAGCAGAAACTCTGGGTGGATTCTTGGGCGGCATTGTAGGATCCGGACTAATGCTGGCTCTGTTTATGTGTAATGCCGGCGGCGCCTGGGACAACGCCAAGAAATATATTGAAGATGGACATTTTGGTGGCAAAGGCAGTGATACCCACAAAGCCGCCGTAGTCGGAGACACCGTCGGCGATCCTCTCAAAGATACTGCCGGGCCATCCTTAAACCCCATGATGAAAATCATCCAAATCGTGGCCCTTCTCATCGCCCCCCTGGTTATCCAATATTTCGGCAGATAATTGCCTCGTTTCCCCTTGCTTCCAAGGCTATGAAAGGTTAAGATTAGGACACTAAAATGGACGCAAATATTGGCAAAATTCAGCTCGTGGAAATCACCACGGAAATGCAGAAAAACTTTCTGGATTACGCTATGTCCGTCATCGTCGCCCGGGCCCTTCCCGACGTCCGCGACGGCTTAAAACCTGTCCACAGACGTATTTTGTACGCCATGTGGGACATGGGCCTCAAGGCCTCTTCCAAACACACCAAGAGTGCCAAAATAGTCGGAGAAGTTTTAGGCAAATATCATCCTCACGGAGATATGCCGGTTTACGACGCCCTGGTCCGCCTGGCCCAGGATTTCTCCATGCGTTACCCACTTGTCGACGGTCAGGGCAACTTCGGTTCCGTCGACGGCGACTCTCCGGCTGCCATGCGTTATACCGAAGCCAAACTTTCCAAAATTTCCGAGGAGCTGATGTTCGATATCGAAAAAGAAACCGTCTCCATGACCGACAATTTCGACGCCACTCTCAAAGAACCAGACTTTTTGCCCGCCAAACTTCCTAATTTATTGCTCATGGGTTCGGACGGGATCGCTGTAGGTATGGCCACCAAAATCCCCCCCCATAATTTGTCGGAAATCGTTGACGCTATTTCCTATCTTATCGATCACCCCGAAGCCGAAGTCGCCGACTTGATGCAGTTTGTCAAAGGCCCGGATTTCCCCACCTACGGCGCTATTTACGACGCCCGGGCCATTGCCGAAATGTACACCACCGGCCGGGGAAAAATTATCGTCCGCGGTAAAGCCGAAATTGAAGAAAGCAGGTCCGGCAAGTCCCAGATTGTCATTACCGAAATCCCTTACCAAGTCAACAAAGCCGAAATGGTAGCCCGCATCGCCGATCTGGTGCACCAAAAAAAGATAGACGGCATTTCTGATCTGAGAGACGAATCCGACCGCACCGGTATGCGTGTGGTTATTGAACTTAAGCGCGATGCCAAGCCCAAATCCCTGCTCAATAATCTCTACAAACACACCGCTCTGCAAACTTCTTTCCCCGCTAATTTTGTGGCATTAGTCGACGGTACTCCTCAAACTTTATCCCTCAAGCAAATTTTGGCCGAATACATCCGCCACCGTCAAACCGTCATTACCCGCCGCACCCAATATGATCTCAAGGTCGCCCGCGCCCGGGCCCATATTTTAGAAGGCTTAGTCATCGCCCTGAACCACCTGGATGCCGTCATCAAAACCATCCGTGAGTCCAAAGATTCCGACCAGGCCAAGAAAAATCTTATAGACAGGTTTAAGCTCTCCGAACTCCAGGCGGTAGCTATTCTGGATATGCAACTCCGCCGCCTGGCGGCTCTTGAACGCAAAAAAATCGAAGATGAATACAAGGCCGTCAAAGAACTTATCTCCTTTCTTGAAGATCTCTTGGCTCATCCCGCCAAAATTCTCACCGTCATTAAAAAAGAGCTCTCCGAGTTGGAAGAAAAATTCGGGGATGCCCGCCGCACCCGGGTTTACAAGCAGGGGATAGGGGAATTTTCAGAAGAAGATCTTATCCCTTCCGAAGACACAGTGATTACCATTACTGCTACCGGATATATCAAACGTCAGGCTCCGTCGGCCTTCCGGGCCCAACACCGCGGCGGCAAAGGCGTTACCGGCATGACCACCAAAGAAGAAGACGAAGTAGCCCAAATTCTCACTGCCAATACTCACGACAGCGTCTATTTCTTTACCAACCGCGGCCGGATTTTTCGTATTAAAGCCTATGACATCCCCGAAAGCTCCCGCCAAGCCAAAGGCCAGGCCGTCGTCAATCTCATCAATATCGAGCAGGACGAAATGTTGGAAACGGTTTTGCCCCTAGGCAAAGACGACGGGGCCAAGTTCCTGCTCATGGTTACCAATCAAGGCACCATCAAAAAAACCAAAATTTCCGAATTTGAATCTATCCGCCAATCCGGCAAAATCGCCATCAAATTAGACAAGGGCGATTCCCTCAAATGGGTCAAACCCACTACCGGATCCGACCATGTTCTTCTCGTTTCATACGAAAGTAAATCTATTAGATTCAATGAAGTTGACGTCCGCGCCACTGCCCGCGACACTATGGGGGTTAGGGGGATCGAGCTTAAATCCGGAGATTATGTGGTCGGCATGGAAGTATTCCCTTCCACCAAATCCGCCCCCACCGACAAACGCCGCAAAACTTTTGAAGATGTGTTAATTGTCATGGAACATGGTCTAGGAAAAAGAACCGGCGTCAAAGAGTGGCCCCTGCAAAAACGCGGCGGTCAAGGCGTCAAAGCCGCCGAAGTGACGATCAAAACCGGCAAAATCGTTTCCTGCATTTCTATCGACGAATCTGTCGAACAAATTATTTTGACCTCCAAATCCGCCCAAGTTATTAAGCTGCCTCTACGAAACATCCCCCGTTTAGGCCGGGCCACTCAAGGCGTAATTTTAATGCGCTTTGCCCACAAAGGCGACTCCGTGGCCTCCGTCACCTGTATTGAAAAAGAGACAAATATTGACAAGTAACCCATGTTGAACATCCCCTGTAAACTTCATGTTACTATCTCCGTATGCCCCCGCACAAAGATTCTGCCAAACTTCCAACAAATGATCAGCTAAAACTTCTCCGCGATAGTGTAGATAAAATGGAATGGGATTTCAGTGTTATTAAATCCAAGCAACGATCACATGATGATCAGTTCAAACTCATAAAAGTAGAATTCAAGACTCTCAATAAACGTTTTGATCAGCAAGATAAAAAGTTTGACACTCTCAATGTGAGAGTCACCAGACTAGAGAAACCAATCCGGGCTGTGGTATCATAGATGCATGAATTCGTGGTGGGTTAAAATATTTTTGATTTTTGTGGCGGTTTTTGCTTTCGCCAAATGGGGCCCCAGTATCCCCATTTCTTCCGTAGTATCCCAAAAAAATGACTTCTTCACAGTAACAGGAGAGGGGAAAGTTACCGTCGTACCGGATACCGCCATCGTCTCCTTAGGCATTACTTTGAATAAGCCTACTGTCAAAGCCGCTCAGGACCAAGTCAATTCTGTCATCTCCGAAATCACCAAATCTCTCAAAACCCTGGGCATTGACGCCAAAGACATCCAAACTAGCAATTACTCTATATATCCTCAATACAACGATCGCATCACCGGTTACCAAGTTAATGCCAGTCTCACCGTCACCGTCCGGGAGCTTGACAAAGTAAATCAGGTTATCGATATCGCCACCGCCAAAGGTGCCAACACCATAGGCGGAATTCAATTAACAGTCGACGATACCAAGCAAAAACAATTGTTACAACAAGCCCGCGAGCTGGCAGTCAAAGACGCCAAAACCAAAGCCGAGTCACTGGCCAATGCCGCCGGCATCACCTTAGGTAAAATTGTAAATATTCAGGAAAACGCCAATAATTTTCCCCGACCCATGATCGGTATGATGGCCGTCGTCGATAGCGCCCCCAAAACCAATATCCAGCCCGGCTCCACCGACATTTCCACCTCCGTCACCCTCTTCTACGAAACTAGATAAAAGCCGGTTTTAGGAGTAAAATAGCCTCCTATGGGCAGAAGCAAGGCTAAAACACACCTCCAACCCGACGACCGCACTTGTGGTCCAACCTCTCTCAAAACCGCTCTGGAAATTTTGGGTATGCGCAAATCACTAGGGGATTTGATCAAGTTGTGCAAAACCAACCGCAACGGCACCTCTCCCGCAAAACTAATTCGCGCTGCCAATAGCTTGGGCGTTTCAGTTTTGGCAGTCGAATGGACCACTCTCACTCACCTCCAAAACGCCCTCAAACACCAATCTCTCAAGCCCCGGGCCGTTATCGTCGACTACCTCTACGACCTCAAAGCCGATTTCAGTCCCCATGAAGAATCCGGCCACTACGCAGCCGTAGCCTCCTATTCAGCCAGCAACCGGCGCATCGTTCTCTTTGACTCCTCTACCGGCACTAAAAAATCATATGACTGGAAAGATTTTCTCTGCCGCTGGTGTGATTTTGAATTCAAAAGACGCAGCGGTAAACTCATCAAAAGCTGGAACAACCGCCTGATGTTTGTCTTGGCCAAAGACCCTAAACACCTGCCCCAATTCAAAATCTCCACCGCTAAGCTCTTCTTAGCTTAAATCTGCGGCGCTGCCAGCAAAAACTGCCTTTCCCGCACCCGGTCTGGCAATCGTCCGTACACTCTCTTATAAGTAATGGCTACTAGTGTCTCTATAAACTCGCCGTACGTCCATCCTTGTGCTTCCACCGACTTTACAGTCGCGTCCTGGGTGTCGTAATAATTCAGGCTAGGATTCATATTTATATCCACAATATAAGCCCGTCCCCGCGTATCCACCCGCATATCCATCCGGGCTACATCCCGGCAGCCAAAAACCCGGTAAGCCGCCAGGGTTAGCCTCTCAATCCGCCTGTTCAATTTCCGGTCCATCTTGGCCGGTGCATGCGCCCGCGCCCCCCAATATTCCCATGATTTTTCATCCCACTTGGCTTCATATGTATATACATCCCAATTATCCGCAAACTCTCCGCCAAAGAAGATTTCGCAATAGGGGAGTACTACCGCTTTTCTCCCATTACCGATAACCGTCACATGAATCTCCCGACCCTCTATAAATTCTTCAGCTATCACTTCGCCCGGAAAATGTTTAAACAAGAATTTGACTCGCTCTTTGAGCTCGTCCTGATCAATTACCACCGAATCCTGGGAAATACCGATTCCGGCATGTTGCCCCGAAGGCTTCACCATCAACGGATATTCCAATCCCCGCACCTGAGAAATTTTTGACCGGCGGTTAAAAATTCTGAAATCCGCCGTCGCAATTCCCCAGCGTCTCATCTTTCTTTTCACTCGGGCTTTTTTAGTTATATATTTAAAACAGCGCATATCATGGCCCATTTGCGCCCGCCCCAGTGCTTCCAGCCGCAATCCCACTTTGGTGTACAGTTCCCATGTTTCATCCTCCACGAAATTAAATACTACCTGTCCGGGCAGTCTCACTGCCTTGCGCCAATTCTTTTTCGTTACCTGCATCAGCCTTACCATGTGCCCCCGCTCTTCCAAAGCTTCCGCCAGCCCCCGGGCCGCATTCTCTGCGTCCTTCAAATCCTCGGCTTCGCCTCCATAATACAAAATGGCAACGCTGATCGGGTAATCAAAGGAAACTGGCGTCATGTTTACTTACAAATCGGGAATAAGCGTTTTCCACTATATGTGTGAGCAATTCTCCGTAAGTTTTAAATCCGGCCAGCCGCGCCGACACTCCCATGCCCGAATCCAAATCCCAGTCCAACCCAGGATTATTGTTAATCTCCAGCACATATATTTCCCCGCCCCGTACCCGCAAATCCAGTCGGGGATAATCCCTCCCTCCTAATTTTAAATAGCATTTTTGGGCCAGTTTTGAAATTTGAGTTTTGAGTTTTGAACTTAAGTCAGCCGCTTCCATGTGAGACTCACTATACTCCGGCGATTTTTCCACCCACTTCATTTCATAAGACAAAACAGCTCTTGGTTTGTCGAAAACCACTTCCGCCGCCGGCAACACCCACGGCCGGCCGTTTTTCTCCAAAATTGTCACCTGCAATTCCCGCCCATCAATAAACTCTTCAGCTATTACGGGTTGATTATATTTCTTTCTTAACTCATAACTCATAACTCTCAACTCTTTGCTGTCATAAACAATGCTCTTCTGCGTAATGCCAATTCCACAATGTTCATAAGCAGGTTTTACAATTGCCGGGAATTTTAATTCGGGAGTGCGGATATTATTTTTCTTCATCTCTTTTTTCATCAGCACTTTATTTGACGACAATAAAAATCCGGAACTTCCTGATCCCACAAAAGGTATCCGCATTTTTTCCAACGTCTTTATGACTTTCACTCCCTGGACAATATTTTTTCCCGTCCATTCCACCAAATTAAAAACGATATCCGCTTTAATTTTTCGCACTTCTTCAATTTCATCAAGAGAAATTCCTAAAATCTGCACATCATAACCAACTCCGCTTAATTCTCTTCCGATGCTCACCGCAGATTTTTGCGTGTCCAAGTCAGATTCGTCAAAAATATTTTCCGGTTTATTGAATAAAACGCAAATTGTTTTCATTACTAACAAAAGCATGCAGAATATATAAATCCATGTCAATAGTATTTAATTCCGAGTTAGAGCCTCATTTACCTAATTTCGTGCTTATCAAATAAAAAATCTAAATTTTTCAACAATAACTTGACGAAAGTTATAAAATTGTTATAATTTGTATAAATGTCAAAACGAAAAAGCCAGATTACAGCCTTTTCTCTGCCAAGCGAAACTCTAAAGATACTTAATAACTTGCAACTCAAGTTTCACCGATCTCGCTCGGAAATGCTCCGAGAAATGATCGAATTTTTTATTAATTCTCAAAAACCTTCAGCCAAAAAAGTGGGGGAGACTGAAATAATTGATGATTCTGATGCCAATAAAATTCTTAAACTTTATTATTCTCTTCTATCCCAAACCAAATCCAAACCCACTATCGTGGTTGTAATAGGAATTGTTAGCAAAAAAAATAGTGTAATTATCGGATTACGTAAGTCTCCTGATCAAAACGTCGAAGATTTACATTGGACGTTTCCCTCTGGAAAAGCAGATACTCTAGACTTTGAAAACACCTTGGTGAAAACAGTAAAAGAGGAAACAGGACTGAATATTAAGCCTGTCCGACTGATTCACGCCCGCCTTATCCCGGATTCTCCGGAGAAAAAAATCAGAATTGTAGCTCTTTATTATCATTGCAAATTACTTAACGGTGTCCAAAAACCCGGTAGAGATTTCAAACAACTTAAGTGGATTCCCACCACCCAGGTCCACCGTCATTTCACCACCTCCGTCGCCGACGAAATCACAACCTTTCTCGGCACTTTATAATAGATCTCGCTACTTCGCCATTTGCAAGAGGACCTCTTGCAAAGTTACATCAAACCATATATCGTTTAATAATGGCCTCCAAAAACTCAACTAAAATATACGTCCCCAATTCTTACTACCATATTTACAACCGTGGAGTTGAAAAGAGAATAATTTTTCAAGATGAGCAAGACTACTCGGTGTTTCTTTCTTACTTACAAACCTATCTTACACCCAAGGATGAAAAAGCACTCCAAATAATTCTTAATTCTGATGAGTCATCTCCAAAAGATAAAGCCCTCAAACTGCTAAGATTGAAAAATTATTCCAATGATTTGGAGTTACTTTGTTATGCTTTATTACCAAATCATTTCCATCTTCTCATAAGACAAAAGGGTATTGTCATAAATAATTTTACAAACTCTCTAGGTACGAGATATGCCATGTATTTTAATCGCAAATATAAACGCAAGGGAGTTTTATTCCAAGATGTTTACAAGGCCGTTCTAATAGAATCAGACGAACAACTGCTACATCTCTCTCGTTACATTCACCTTAATCCCACTAAGGCTCTCCATCTTTCACCGGGTCGCTGGAAAGAATCTGTCTTCCCTTCTTCTCTTCCTGAATATCTAGGAAACCGAAATACAGACTGGATAAAAAAGGATTATATTCTTAGCTATTTTTCAAAAAATAAGCCCCAAAATTCTTACTTTAATTTTCTGGGGATGTCCATAGACGCCCAATTTATCTATGAAGCCGCAATCGATATGGATGATGAATAACTGTTAAAAGACCTGTGTACCGCCCTTTGCAAGAGGACCTCTCATAAACACTTCTTCTTACGATTTCTTAAATTTTAGCGCCCTAACTACTTGTCCTGTCGGTCTTACACACTCTAGGTCTCCTATATAAATGTTTCCCCCAACATCACAATACCGGGCAGGAAATCCTTCGTGAGTTGGCTTGTCTGATGTTCCAAATCGAGCCGCCTTTACGGTAGTTCCGTCAGGAAGATATAAGTCCTCGAATCGTCGGGAACGGACTGCCTCTCTTGCGGCTTTTAACCCATCAAAACATGCCCTGTTTATGCAGAGTTCCCAAAACACTGTATAGCGACCATTGGACGATTGTGGTTTTTGAATAAGACAGTCCGTAGAGGAACAGTATCGGCATGCAGTGTGTTCAGAATATGCCATTTAGCCTCACAGTATACCACCATTTAGTTTTCACGCAAAATTTGATAGGGGAGGGGAGTCACTTTACTGGGTGGTATTTATGATGCGTTTCTTCGGCAAATTTATCGGAGGCGTGCACGTAACGCGTAGTTGTATCTAATGATTCATGGCCTAAAAGAACTTGGATGGCCGCCGGATTCGCCCCGTTTTCAGCCAGATATGTTGCAAATCCATGCCGTAATGAATGCGCAGACGTAGGCACGTTAATCCGCAATTTTTCCCTATACTCCTTAATTTTTCCCTGTAAGTAATTAGTGGAAATCCGACGGTCCGACTTTCCGGCATTCCGGCCTCTCCGGGGCACAAACATGGCCGGGGCCACATCTTTACGTTTACCCAAATACAATTCCAGTTGCCGGGTAGCCCGGCCCGTTAAATAAGCAAAGCGTTCCTTTTTTCCTTTTCCACGTATGAAAAGTCGGCCCGTCCCGTCTAATTGAGATTTGTTCAGACTCACCAATTCCGAAATGCGCATCCCGGTTGCCAACAACACTTCCAACATGGCCCGGTTGCGCAATCCCACTAACTCTTCCTTTTCAAATTTTTCCGGAGACTCGATGAGTTTTATAAGTTCCGTCAATTCCGCCACTTGCGGATGTTTCTTATCAGTTTTAACCATCTTAATCACATCGGGGGCCACCGGAACCTCCCGGTCCATATCTATCAAATACCGTAAATAACTTCTCAGCGCAGACAGGTTCCGGTTTAACGATCTGGCCTCGAGTTTGCGCGGCGCTGTAAGCCCCGTAAACGGCTGTTTCCGCTCCCGGCTGACCAAATATGCCTTATACTGGTTAACCATTTGTTTGGATAAGCCCTTAAAGTCGGCATTTTCACTTACTAGAAAATTTTCCAGTTGCCGCAGGTCCCGCTGATAACTTTCAATAGTTTCTTCGGAATAATTTTGGGTCTTCAAAAACAACAGGAAATCATCCAAATAGGGTAACCTGGCATTTTGAGAAGTAGGGATGTGGTCCATGATTAAAAGTCTAGTGTAACTTAAGGGATAAAACTAGCGTCACTTCTCTGGTTTAAATAAGCGAGCATAATATCTCTTACCCTCGATTATACAGATTGAACAATTTCTTTGTCAACCCCCATCCAAAAGGGGGCAGCCTCTCCTCCCATTACTAACTTTCAACTCATAACTACCAACTCCAATGCTTCATTTCTCTCAATCATCCCCGCCGGGGTCCAACCCTGACGTATAATCCTATAGTATCAAACTATATCATCCCTGTGAAAACTCCCCCCCCTCCCCGTGAAACTTGTCCACAAACCTATTCAGCCTCCCCTTCCCCCTTGCTCTCCTTTTCGTCTATTTTCTCACCCACTATTCCTATCCATGTAGTCTTTGGTTCCACTCCTGGCGGTCTCTCTAAAGTAAAAGTCGTACTCTCCTCAAAACTTGGCGGGGGCTCAGGAACCGCCGGCGCTTTTGGAACTCTCACCCTCCGAAAATATAGTTTACCTGTGTCCGGATTACGACCAGTAATCTTATCTATCCAAGTCATATTCTTAAGCAAATCCGGCTGTAAGTAACATTGTTGCTAAAACCACCATCCCAACCGTTAAATATTCCCACACTGTCCGGCTAAATAATCTCTGGGAAAAGTGGTGTTGGGAAATGCCTAAGTAAATATATAACATGGTTGTCAAAAAAAGTGAAGCCACAATTAATGACACCGGCCAAAAAGAAATGGCCACCGCCATCAACCCTTGCAAAACCGCCAGCCAAATCGTGTATTTAATCACCTTTAAACTCAATCTCTCTTCCACCTCCACCGACCACAAGGCCGGCAACAACAGCAACATTGAAACAATCATAATTAGTGGTGCCGACCACCACCAGGCTTCCCGGAAGGACAGAATAGCATCGTACAGCAAAAATCCCGTCAGCATGGTCATTACAAACCCCACCGCTCCCGCCGCCCGGAATAACGCGATCGTCCTAATGGCCGCCACCGAAAAAATATTCGCTGTCAGTAGCAGAGCATATTGTCCCACTCCAAACATGACTACTACTGCCAGCCTGGCCAGCCAGTGCGTCGGCAATAATATATAAAACAACCCCACCCCGGCCGTAAACAGCGTCGGCGGTAGTACTACCGTCAGCCATTCTATTCCGGACAACCCTTCCCGCAAAGCCCACCCGGACCCCACCGCCGCCACTCCTACCAAAAGCGCGATCAGCCAATACCGCCACTCCAGGGCCACCGGCAGGGCATGAATCCCCCACAACCCCGCCGCCAAAGTCAGGGCCGTCAGTACAAATTTCTGACGTTTACGCATAATTCGTCCACACTTTCTGCACGTCGTCCAGATCAGATAACTTTTCTAAAATTGTTTCTATTCTAGTTCTTATTGCCGCATCCTCCACCACTACCTGCGCCATCGGCCTCATGGCCAGCTCCGCTACCTCCACCACATATCCCATCTGTTCCAGTTGGCCCTTGATTTCAAAAGTTTTATCCTTGTCACAATAAATAAGAACCTTCCCCTCCTCTGCCTCCACATCCTCCACTCCCAAATCCATCACTTCCAACTCCGCCTCTTCCAGTGGTTTAGGAGGTTGTGCAATTATCTCGCCCACTTGGGAAAATAAATAACTCACCTCAGCTTTACCCAATAACGCCCGCACCGCAGCTGCCGTCCGTAATTTATTGTCCGTGACTGCAGATATCATCACCGCCACTCCTCCAGGAGCAAATCCCTCAAACATTACTTCATGTAACTCGCCCTGAGTTGGATTAAGGGCCCGTTGGATATTCTCTTTAGGCATATTAAATTGTTTGGCCTTTTCCAAAGCCAGCTGTAAACCCCGGCCTTCTTTGACCGCAATTGTGATCGCTCTCCCCAGCTTCGTAAAAATTGCTCCTTTCTTGGCATCATTTATCCCTTTTTGCCTGTGAATGGTTGCCCACTTACTGTGTCCGCTCATTGACTTTATTTTATCATCCCTTATACTTTTTGCGATGAACCCTCCCCAACTGGCCAAACAGGCCATCGACGCCGCTCTCTCCGGAAACTGGAAAGAGGCTATAAAAATCAATCTTTCCATATTAAAACAGGACGCCCGTGATATCGAAGCCCTCAACCGTCTGGGCCGGGCCTTTATGGAGATCGGTCTCAAATCCAAAGCTGAAAACGCCTACAAAAAAGTCCTCCGCCTGGATAAATTCAATACCATTGCTCACCGTAACTTATCCCAACTCAAAACTTCCCGTGTTAATCACCAGGCAGTCAGCAATTTCAGCCATTCCTTGCCTATGTTCCTTGAAGAGCCCGGAGTTACCAAAACAGTCCTGCCCATCCGTCCCGGAGACACCAAAATTGTTTCCCGCCTTCACCCGGGAGAACCGGTCACCATCGCCGTCCGTCAGCACAACGTCGTCATTCTCACCTCCACCAAAGAATATCTCGCCCGTTTCCCTGATGATTTGGCTTCCCGCCTGCGCACTCTCATCCAGGCCGGCAACACCTACTCAGCCAATATTTGCTCTATCGACCCCTTAAAGATTTTTGTCCGGGAAACCCGCCGCGCCGCTAAATACCGCCACACCCCCTCTTTTCCCCTCACCGAAAAACTCTCCTATGCCGCCTTTACCCCTCCCGAGCTCATTCACGATGAAAAACCGGATATTTCCACCACCGAAGAGCAGGAAGAAAACACTTTCGTAGACCAACCGCCCTCCTCACCTCTGGCCGAAGAATAACTCCACTTCGTTTTCTCCCAACTTTGCCTCACTCCAATTGCATCCCAGCGACTTCACCATCAACCTCACTCCAACCTTAGACTTAGACTGTTTACTACTTCTAACCTGGCAGCCTTTGATCTCCGCCTCACCAGTTTGTGTTGCCACTACCCTCAACCCCGAACTTTCCAGCATTCGAGCTACCTCGGCCGCTAGCCCCAGAGTAGATGTCATATTCACCACAGTCACCTCCAGGCGTTCTTTTTGCACCACCGAGCTGGCCAGCATTTGCCCTGCTGTAATATCCCATCTTTCATCTAATTTCCAAACCTCTACCCCATCTACGGTTTGTTCCTTTTTCATCCACTGTCCGCCATCCACCTCCCGCCATTTAATTTTTCTTCCCCACCACCACCACACTAACCTGTCTCCCCAGCTCATCTTGGTTGCTTCTGCTGTATACAAAATCCCCAAGTTTTCCGCCACCAGGTCTGCTCTTCCCGCCTTCTCAGCCAGCCACTCCCCTCTTCCGCCGGATCCCACAATCACCCAGTTTTGCGGAAAGTTTATCTTAATTCCCTCCCCCGTCTGCGGGTCAAAACTTGCTACCCGCACTTCCTTATCCACATAAATCACCGTAAACCGGCTTTGTCCGTCCCATCTCCCCCCAAACAGGGAGAACACCATCGCCAATATTGCAAGTAATTTCATAAGCTACTATAGTATAGATTATGCCCAACGATCTACACGAATATCTTAAATCCCGCCGCGCCCCCGTTGACGTTAATCTCCAGCACAAAAGCCGTCTCAAACTTCACGATAAAGTCGCCGTCACCGTCACTCGGGCCATCGGGTCCATGTACGCTGTCTACTTTTTTATGATTTTTGTTTTCGGCTGGATGCTTTTACAAGCCATAGCCGATCACCCCATAGATCCCTTCCCTTTTGTTTTCCTGATCTTTGTCACCAATATCGTCCAGCTCTTTCTCATGCCTCTCATTATGGTCAGCCAAAATATCCAGTCCCGTCACGCCGAATTGCGTGCCGAAGAAGAATATCAAACCACCAAAACTATCCACCGGGACATCGAAACCATCCTCACCACCCTCTCCGACCTAGACAAAAAAATCAAATAACCAACCGCTCTTTTAGTTCCCGGCCTTTCTCCTGTAAATATTTTTTATCCAACCCATGTGAAGAAATGAGATGAGACAAATATTCGCCTCCGATAGTGTGCGGAACTAGCACCAAGTCCGCCCCCGCCTTGTACAGCCTGGCCGCATCGGCCGAGTCAGCAGCCAAAATTATAGTAATCGGCCTCTTCTTTTTTAATGCCGACAATAGTTGCAAATTATCTTCCACGTCTGTGACCGTAGACACTATCATTTCTGCCTGATCCAAATTTATCTCCTCATATAGCTCATAATCGGCGATATCCCCGTACACCCCGCCTATTTCTTCTACAATCCGGGGGTCAAAATCCACCACCACCACTTCCCTCCCCAACTTTTCCAAAACCGGCCGCACCACTCTCCCCGTCCGGTTATGGCCAAACAAAATTATATGGTTGGTCAAATCCCCTTTACCCATTACCTGCGTTCTTGTTTTCTTAAATTCAAATATCACCAGCCACCTGCCGATCAATTTATATATCTTTTCGGCATGCAGGATCAGGTATGTCGATCCCGTCATGGTGATCATGGCCACTAGCCCCACCAGGCCCAAGATACTTTTATCCACATGTCCTACCCGCACTGCCAGCGCCAGTACAATCAAAGAAAACTCCGATACTTGGGCCACTGTCGTGCTAGCCAGAAAAGCGATCCGCCGGCTGTAACCCTGGAATCCCAAAATTATCATCACAATTAAGGGATTCCCTACCAACACAAACACGGCCAAAACTATAGCCGGCAGCCACATTCTGCCCAAACCTACCCATCCAATATTGGCTCCTAATCCTACAAAAAACAGCGTCAGAAAAAAATCCCGCAGGGGCCGCACCCGGGACACTATTTGTAAATTCTGGGCTGCGTTGGCCAGGGCCAATCCCGCCAAAAAGCCTCCGATCTCCGGTCCAAATCCCACCCATTTGGAACTCACGGTCGCCGCTACTACCAGACACCACCCCACGCTCACTACAAACAATACTTCCGTCGATCTCCCCAGCCAGTCCAGTATCTTTGGCAGCATCCGGTCAGACAACCAAATCGCCACTCCCACCATCACCACCCCTTTAACCATTACTATTCCTAAATTCAGCCAATTGATCGCTGTCCCGCCTGCCAATCCCGAAAGTACGGTCAGTATACCGATGGCCACAAAATCCTGAACCAGCAGATATCCGGTAGCAATTTTGCCGTATAAACTCTGTAAATCCCGTTTTTCAGACAGTAGTTTGACTGCCATTACTGTACTCCCGAACGTCATGGCCACTCCCAGATATACTGCCGGCACCACTCCGAACCCCAAAACCCTGGCTAAAAAATACCCTAATATACTGGTCACCGCCACTTGCCATAATCCCGTAATTACCGAGGTCTTGCCGGTTTTTTTTAGGTCTGCTAAAGGCAATTCCAATCCCACCAAAAACAGCAAAAGTGTCACCCCCACCTGCCCCATCGCCGAAACTACCTCTAAATTTCTCCCCACGGCAGCCAGTACCATCCCCGCCGCGATATAACCCAAAATTACCGGCTGGCGCAACAATTTAGCTACCACCCCCGCAACTGCCGCCAGCCCCATCACTCCCGCTAAGGCCACCACCCACTGGTTCATGATTTTAGTGTAACACTTTTTCCAATTCTTCCGGGAGCTGAGATTCAAAAACCATTCTTTTCCCGGTTAGCGGATGAGTTATCTCCAAAGATTTAGCGTGCAAAAATAGGCGCGGGCACAGTTGCAAATCCTTCCTCCAGGTTTTCCGGTCTCCATATATAGGATCAGACACGATCGGATGCCCCAAATGCCGCATGTGCACCCGCAATTGGTGTGTCCTCCCCGTATGCGGCGTCAATTCCAAAAAACTGAGTGCTTGCTTCTGAGCACTGAGTACTTGTAAAACTTTCCATTCAGTCACCGCAGTTCTACTTAAATCTTTTCCTACATAAAATTTCTTGCCAATTCTTTCTATCGGAGTGTTTATTATTCCCTCATTCTCTTTAAATTTCCCATGCACTAAAGCCGCATATTTCTTCACCGTTTTCCTTTCTAGAAACTGTTGTTTCAATTTTTCGTAAGCTTCAGGAGTCTTGGCCAGCACCATCACCCCGCTGGTATCTTTATCCAGCCGGTGCACCACTCCCCCTTTATCATAAAATTCTCCTTGTCCTTGGCCTATTCCAAACCAATCCTGTATCGTTTGTTCCTTTACGCTTTCCGCCCGGTTAACCACCCACCCCGCTGGCTTATCAATAACCATCAAACTCTCATCTTCAAAAATTATTCTCGGCTCACTTCTCACGCTTCTTCTCGCACTCCACGCACAACGTCGTTTCCGGTAAAACTATCAACCTGTCGGTATCGATAAACTTGCCGCATCTTTCGCATATTCCATACTTGCCGATTTTTATTCTCGACAAAGCTTTCCTAATCTGGATAATCGTCCGCTCGTAAGTTTTCTTTACCGCCGATACCCGCATATGTCCGATCTGTTCCGCTGCGTCCGAGTCCGCTGCCGCGTTATCATCTAGCCTGGACTCATCTAAAAACGGATCTTCCCCATGCACTTCTTTCTTCTTTTTCTCCAATACCGATAATTTTTCCTCCAGGTGTTTAGCCACTGGTTCTATCACCTCTTTAGGATAACTTATCGTTTTCTTGGCCATATCTCAGAAAATTTGTGGCCCGAGCGTAAATAAATGGCGACTGCCAACCCCACAAAAACCCAGGCAGCCAAGTATACCTTGTATATCTGCCAGGGCGCAAGAGCCATCCACGCTCCCATCCACCAGGCCAAGCCCGCCAGACCCACTAATCCACTTTTCCCGCTTTTATACCACCTAAACCTCCGGTAAGTTTTAGCCAGCCCCCACACCGCCACCACCCCCATCGCCAATATCGCCGCCGCCAGCCACTGTCTCTTCATCACTGTCTCCACCGCCCCCACCATCAAACTGGCTCTGGCCACTACATCACCCCACTCCCAAACGTTCCATTTTTTATATTTGCACCACCCAACCAGCGTCAATACCACTCCCGCCAGTATTCCCCCCAACCCCCACCACTTCATCCCCCAACTCAAACCCCAAGCTGCCCCCGCCAAGACTAGACACAGGGTCAAAATATCTTCTTCGTCATAATCGGCCCGCATTGTTCTCCACACCCAAAAGCCGGCAATTAGAAATGCTATTCCCAGCATGCTAAAATCATAACACATGCTTGAATTTCCCCACGTCCTCGTCGGCGCAGCCATCGCTACCGCCATTCCCGATCCCCGTATTTCTCTGCCTCTGGCTCTGGCTTCACACTTTATTACCGACTACGTTCCTCACTGGAATCCTCATCTCAATACCGAGCTCAAAACCACCGGTAAAGTCTCCACCCGTTCCAAAATTATCGTCATGGCCGACGCCGGTCTGGCCTTAATGGTTGGTACCTATCTGGCTACCCGCAGTGGTCATTTTGTAGTCGTCATACTGGCCTGCTTTCTGGCTGTCGCCCCGGATGTGGCCGAAATCCCCTATTATTTCCTGGGCCTAAAAGACATTCCCTGGATCAAAAAACTCATCGACTACCAGCGCGCCCACCAATGGAACGTCCCCGCCTTCTGGGGCCTTCTCTCCCAAATAATAGTTTGCATAATCGCCCTCTACTTCACTCTTTCCGCGTAAGTCCCGTCTCTGCTATCAATCAATATTTTATCCCCTTCTTGAATAAACAGCGGCACCCGGGTTTTTATCCCGTTATCCAAAACCGCGTCTTTATATAAATTAGACACACTATTCCCTTTCACCCCCGGATCCGTTTCTTTGACCGTAAATTCCATTTTGGGCGGCAGTTCAATCCATAGTGGCCGCTCATCCCAAAACATCACATTCACCATTGTGCCTTCTTTTAAATATTTCCTGGATTCTGCCGCCACGTCTTCTGCTACTTCCACCTGTCCGAAATCGCCGGGATCCATAAACACAAAATTCTTCCCGTCTTTATATAAATATTGCATCGATCTGCGCACCGTGCTAATTTCCTCTACTCTGGCCGAATTGATAAAACTCTTTTCGGTAGTCGCCCCCGTCAGTAAATTTCTGGCCTTAATCCTAATTGTGGCCGATCCCCGCCCCATCTTCACATGTTCATACTTCAGGCACACGTAAGGAACCCCGTCCAGCAAAAACGTCACCCCGTTCCTCAAATCCTGCACCACCATCATAACAATGGCAATTTTACCGCCAAACGCTTAAAATTGGAAGCTGTAGCCGAAGTGGTGGAACGGCAGACACGCAGGTCTCAAAAACCTGTGAGCCTTAAAGCTCGTGACGGTTCGAATCCGTCCTTCGGCACATATGTTAACCTGCCTTTCTTTTTGTATCTACCGAATAAAATTTCAGCCGGTCGCCTTTAAAGCGCAACTTCAGGCTTTTTAATGGCCCGTTTCTGTGCTTGGCAATATCCAAATTCATATCTTCCAGGTTTTCATCATTTTCCCGCCACATAAACATCACCACGTCCGCGTCTTGTTCGATAGCTCCCGACTCCCGCAAATCCGCCAGCTGCGGCTTCTTAATCCCCCTGGACTCCACTTGTCTCGACAGCTGGGACAATGCCAGCACCGGTATTTTCAGTTCCCGGGCCAGATTCTTCAGCCCCTGGGAAATTTCGCTCACTTCCTGTACCCGGTTGTCCAGATTTCTCACCGGTCTGGCCAACTGCAAATAATCTACAATAATCAGTCTCAATCCGTGTTCCGCCTGCAATCTTCTGGCCTTGGTCCGCATTTCCAAAATACTGGCCCCGGGCGTGTCGTCTATATATAGTGGAGTTTCATACAATTCTCCCATAGCGTCAGACAGCTTGGTAAACTCCCCTTCATCCAGCCGCCCGGTTTTCAGTTTCCAGGCGTCAATTTCCGCCTGGGCCACCAGCAGCCGGTCCATCAGTTCCTCCCGGCTCATTTCCAGTGAGAAAAATCCCACCGGCAGCTTATGTTTAAACGACATATTTTGGGCTATATTCAGGGCTAAAGCGGTTTTACCAACTCCAGGCCTGGCTGCCAAAATCAGCAAGTTACTGTCCTGCATCCCCGCCAGCGTGTCATCCAAATCTTGGAATCCCGTGGGTGCCCCCCGCAAACTCCCCGCCGTTTTGTGCAGTTCGTCCAGCCGGTCAAACGACTCGGCCAATATATCTTTTACTGGCGTAAACACCTGTTTCAGATGTTGCTGGGCCAGCGAAAATACTTTTTGCTCTGCTGTATCCAGCATCTCCCGGGTATCTATTCCCTCATCAAAACCCATTTCCATTATTCTCTGGGCCGCCGAAATCAGTTGTCTTTTGGTAAACATGTCCCGCACCACCCGGGCATAGCTTTCCGCATGGGCCGCTGTCGGCACTTTATTTACCAACTCCGCCAGATATTCCTTCCCCCCAATTTCTGACAAAGTTTTAGCGCTTTTAAGTTTTTCGGCCACCGTCACGATATCTACCGGATCCCGTTCCTGATACAGCTCCATAACGGCCGAAAATATTTGCCCGTGTTTTTCTTCATAAAAATGCTCCGGCCGTAAAAATTCCACTACCGCCACCACCGCATCCCTATCCATTAAGAGCGATCCCAATACCGATTCTTCCGTCTCTATCGAATGTGGAGGGACCCTCAGCTTGTCAGCCATACTGTAGTAAGTTCTGTGGGCAGTTTATCACGGCTAATTGAATATTTGGCCACTCCTTCTTTTCCTGTTGCCACTACTACCCAGGGATCTATTTGTTTCACCATTTCCGCATCCTCTTCCAAAAGTAACAGTATGTCAATTGCCCCGGCTTCGGCCGATTTTCCAGCCGTACACAATCTCAAGCCATCCATTTCGACTACATACCCTCCCCCCACCAGCCCGATCACCGAAACTCCCCCCACTTCGTATTCTCCCGGACCGTCAATTGTAAAATTGTCGTTAATTACAATCTTCTCCCCCACCGCCACCACTCCTGTTTTGCCTTTTATTTTAAACACACCTTTATTAAAGGTAATATCCACAGCGACTTGACAATACCATACTTCTAAGATATTCTCCACCCGAGACATGAAGAAAGAAGTTGTCCTCGCCATCTCTATCGGGTTTGCCCTCGGCCTAATCATTACTTTCGGTATCTGGACCGCTAACCAAAGTCTCAAAAATCTCCCTCAACCCTCTCCCAAAGCCACCGTTCTTCCTTCGCCCACACCAACGAACCTTCTAACTAATAACCAACTAACCATTAATACCCCCGACGACGAAGCCCTGGTTACCTCCGACAGCATCACTATATCCGGCTCCACTACTCCAACTGCCAAACTATTAATTATCTCCGAAAACGGTGAACAGACAGCCGTAGCCGACGCCTCCGGCAATTTTTCTTTCGACGTAGATCTTATCACCGGTTTTAATTCCATCACCGTCTACTCATATTCCGCCGATGGCCAAGAATCTTCCAAGTCTTTAACTATTACTTATTCCACCGCCAAAATATGATACTCACACTTCTTCTTACGGCCACACTTTTGGCTCAAACGCCCACGGCTACCGATAGCGCTATCCGTCAAGCCGTCAAAGACCAGGTCGCCGCCATCAAAACTGCTGTCGCCAGAAAAGCCTACGTCGGTCCCATTTCCGCCAAATCCGAAGCGTCTATTACTATTACCAATCTTAGCAATCAGACCCGGACTGCCGTAGTCGCCGGCGACGCTACTATCAAACTTATCGCAGGCAAAGAAGGCACTTTTGCTGATCTGAAAGTGGGCAATTTTGTCATTGCCATGGGCGATATGGATAGTCAGGGCACATTGGCCGTCAAACGCCTCCTGGTAATTGCCAAACCCGCTCCGGATAAAAGACTCGTCATCTCCGGCCGCGTCACCGATACCACCACCACCTCCTTTACTCTGGAAAATTCTAAAAAGGAAACCTGGACCGTCAAATACTCTAAAGTCAAAGATCTTAAAGTCGGTAACCTTGTCGCCGTCGTCGGCACGTCCCCTTCTGCCAACAATCTCACCGCTAAACTTGTCGTTCCCCTCTCCTCTCCCCAATCCTCCCCCACCCCTTGACGGCAATCTGTTACACTAAATTCAATGTGGCAAACCGAGTTTTATACTCTTTCTTCTGGTAAATCTCCAGTTGTTGATTTTATTCGTGATTTACAAAAAAAAGAAATTAAGATCGCTCTAAACAGAATTAGTTAGTTGACAAAAATGGTTTATTATGTCATATTTGACATATGAAAAATATAACTTGGAAAAATTTCAGAAAAGAGCTTCTTGCTGATCCTGAGACAGCCAAGGAGATAAAACGTTTGGAACCAGAATATCAACTAGCCAACAGCCTCATTGCAGCCCGTGTCAAAAGTGGGTTAACCCAAGCCCAACTGGCCAAAAAAGCCAAAACTAATCAAGCCAGTATTTCCCGCCTGGAATGGGCCAGCTCCAGGCCTTCCCTCTCCTTGCTTCGCAAAATAGCTCTAGCGCTGAACGCAAATCTCGTCACCCGCTTTGAAATTTGACAAACATAAGACTATAAGTTACCATATAAGCAATTCATAAATCCGTTTGTATCCAAGTCACGCCTGGAGAGGAGACAGCCAAATACTGTACAGAAGGCAAACTGTAAAAATCAGCCAGCTGAAATCACCGCAAGGTCGAGCCAGCCAAAGAGTCCCGATAAGTAATTTATCGGGAAATAAAGGATGGGACCGCGGGAGGTCCTTTTTTAGTCGCCTCTCGTTCCTTAGTCATGATCATTTCGTGGCTAATGAACGGGAGGTTTTTTGTTTACCCATGGTGGGTGTAGTGCAACGGCAGCACGTCAGCTTGTGGAGCTGAAAACGGGGGTTCAACTCCCCTCACCCACCCTATGAAAGAATTAGACTTACTAATTGAACAGTCTACGAGTGCTCAACAATTGGGCATGATTTATCGTGCTGCTTTAGGCGAAGCAACTAGCTTTATTAAAAAACCTTCAGAACTTGAAAAATCTCAAAGAGGATTAGCAAGATCAACATCATTGGTGAGAGAAATAAGATCTGATACAAAAAATGAATTTCAAAGAAGATCGCAGCTGTTTAAAAAGTTTGGAGCAACGACAACAGAAGCAGCCAACTTGGCTGCAAAATCTCTGAGAATGCAATTGCAACTTGAACAAACCGGGGGTACATACGGAGAAAAAGCGGTCAACTTTATATTAGATCCTTTAAAACTAAAGCGAGAACAACTAAAACAAATTGAGAGGACGGCACTTGATGGTTTTGAAGTATTAAAAAATATTCCAACCTCAGAAATTCAAAAACCAAATGGCGCACGAGTTGATATCGTCATAGGAAGAGATGGACCAAAAATTATAGAGGTAAATACGCAATGGGTCGACGCCTTTGGAATACTAGACAGTCTCAATACAATAAATGGCGGAACATACAAACCGCTTGAAACTTTAGCTAAATTTTTTGATACTGGGAAATATTCCAAACTTGGGATAATCTTCATAAACTCGGCCAGAGGCTCAAAGGAAACTGGGGAGAGAGCTTCTTTGGAATTTATGGCTAAAGTTCTGGTTCAAAGAAAATTGTTTAATTATGTTGAACTCTTAGATCCACAAAAATATCGCCCTGATTACATAAAAACTTTTCCGCTTCTATATGTTGACGGAGATCCGCGAATGATAAATCCTGGTATAACAGATTTAATAACCTTATTAAGACAAAGATCACCGGGGTCTGTTTTCCCTACTTGGTGTCCGAAATATGAAGAGAAATCTTTATTAGTTTCTGCCTATGCACAACAACCAAACCTTTTTGCCGTAACCTACCCATTCACAAGAGGTTCTCCCCCGCAAGATTTTCTTCTCAAGGGTGATAGTTTTTCATCAAAAAAAGTCGCTTTAGCCAACTCCGCGGATTGGGTCTTCCTTCGATATGGGCTTTTGACACTTCGTCAAACAAACCAAAATTACTCAAATCACCAAAATGTAAATTTAACGTCTGGATTGTAGGAGGTAAAATCGCAGGAACAATGGCTTCACTATCTGAGGAGATAATTATTAGTGATAAAGATTACAACTGTGTTCCTATTGCTGTATGAAAAATAATAAATACATAGTTTTTGATCTATCCGGAACTTTAGCTAGCATGAGACCGGCTAGACTATTATTGTCTAAAAAAATACTTTTAAAATTATCTAAAGTTTATTGTTTTGCAATTATTACCGGAGCTAAACGAACAGAAACGTTAAATATACTCAAAAAGATTGGGGTAATAAAATTATTTCCCGTAGATATGGTTGTGACTAAAGATGACACCCGGTTGAGGAAACCTGATCCAAGATTGTTCAGAATTTTAAACTGTAAAGAAATAATTGTTTATATCGGGGATACAGTAAATGATGCTAGAATGGCTAAGGATGCTGGAATTAACTTTATTAATATTCGTGATTTATTAAATATCATATGAATAAAATTCAGACTCTCAAGGGCTTTCGGGATTTTTTGCCCCAGAAACTTTAATATGCTAAATAAATATAAGGTTCTTTCAATTGACGAAAGTGGAAAAGCTTCTTTTGATCATGCTTCAAAACTGTTTGTCCTTTCGGCTGTCTTAATCACTGAAAAGTTTAAACCTAAGCTTGATATAAAGATTAGAAAACTAAAAATGAAGTTTTTTAAAGACGAAGATATAGTATTTCACAGTAGGGACATGTTCAGGAAAAAGGGACAGTTTTCGTTATTACGTGATCCCAAAAAGGAAACTCTATTTTGGTCTGAATTTATAAGCATTTTAAACAACACTGAAATCTCATTGATTTTTGTTATTGCTGATAAGCAAAAGGCCAAGAAACAAGGGTGGCTGCCTAAAACAATTCTTAAAAAATCGTATTTTAGACTCGCAGAACTTTTCTTAACCAATTTGACGAAGGACCAATCAAAAGGAAAAATTGTTGCCGAATCCGACCCGTCTCAAGATCTTTTCCTTATGGAAGCCCACGCCGGTCTACAGTCGCAGAATCAAAATTACAGAAATAGTGTTACTTCTATCAGTTTTGTCAAAAAAACTAATTTAGACCCCGATGTTCAAATAGCCGACGCGCTAGCCCCTATTGCAGGAATGATCTTTTCAGGAGTGATCGCAAAGAGTAGAATTGAAAAAATAAAGGCCAAACTTATAAAAAGAAAGCTGTTGGATAAACAAAATCCAAGTCATTTGGAGAGTCTAGTATAAAAGCAGAAAAGCCGGCCATGGCTATCCGCACATATACCGACTTCTCAAGCTTTATAATACCTTAAAATTACAATTATGTCAAACACTATTCAAACCCTTAAAGGCTTCCGGGATTTTTTGCCGCAGACTATGGCCATCCGTTCGCGTGTCATAAACATATTGAAGGGAGTATTTGAAAAATATGGCTTTTCCGAGCTGCAAACCCCCACCCTCGAATACACTGAAGTCCTAACTGGAAAATACGGTCAGGAAGCAGAAAAATTGATGTATCTGTTTAAAGATCCGGGGGGTCGCGATGTGGGACTCAAGTATGATCTCACCGTCCCCTTAGCCCGGGTCATGGCCCAATATCCCAATCTGCCTAAACCATTTAAGCGCTACCAAATTCAGTCCGCCTTCCGGGCCGAAAACACTCAAAAAAGCCGTTATCGCGAATTTTATCAATGTGATATTGACACCGTCGGAAGTGTCTCGCCATTGGTCGACGCCGAAATTCTGGCCATCATCTCCGATTCTCTCACCGCTCTCGACTTTAAAGACTTCCAGATTCGCATCAATTCCCGCCGGATATTGTTTAGCATCACCAAAGATTTATCAGTCCTGCAAACCATAGACAAACTGGATAAAAAATCTATAGACGAAGTTAAACAAGAGTTATCCCAAAAAGGCATATCTGCAAATGAAATTCAAAACATCTTTACCGGCTTAAAGTCAGTCCGACCCGACGAAAACTTACAACAAATCATAGGCATAGCCCAAAAACTGGGGGCCAAAAACGTTGTCTTTGACCCCCGTCTCGTCCGCGGTTTGGACTACTATACTGGCGCCATTTTTGAAACAGTGGTCACCGAACCCAAAATCGGCTCAATTACCGGCGGCGGCCGTTATGACAATCTCATCAAGTCTCTGGGCGGACCGGACCTCCCGGCTGTCGGTACAACTTTAGGCCTCGACCGCATCTGTGACGTTATCGAGGAACTCAACCTTTGGTCAAACATTTCCCCCACTTCCACCCGCGTCTTAGTTACTATATTCTCTCCAGAACTACTTAATAAATCAATAGAATTGAGTACAAAACTTCGTCAGGCGAATATTGCCACCGAGCTCTACCCCGACGACCGAACAAAACTCGAAAAGCAATTAAAATATGCCAACGTAAAAGGGATCCCCTTTGTAGCGATTTTAGGACCGGAAGAGGCGGCAAAAGACACAATAAAATTTAAAGACATGAAGACTGGCGAACAGGAAGATTTGAAAATTGAAGAATTACTTAATTATTTAAAAATTGAAAATTGAAAATTTGCGTATGTCTGCCCGCATCAGAGCTTATATCCTTCTTTTAATCGCCGTCGCCATCTGGGGATTTGCCGGCCCGGTCATCAAATTTACCCTCGGCTATTTTGACCCCATCGTTTTTCTCACCTATCGTTTCTTTCTTACGTCCTTAATTCTTATTCCCTTGCTCTTTGTCTTCGAACCCCGGTTTTGGTTCAAACTTGCCCGCTTTACTCCCCGCGACTGGTTTTATCTCGTCGTCTGCGGATTAACCGGTACCAGCTTACAATTGCTGTTACTTTTTTGGGGTTTCAGCCTCACCACCTCTATCGACGCTTCCCTTCTTTCCTCCGCCTCCCCTATCCTCTCCACTTTAGCCGGCTGGTGGTTTCTCAAAGACCACGTCACCCGCCGGGAAAAAATCGGTATCGCCATCGCCTTCATCGGTTCCGTCGTTATAGTCTTTCAGCCCCTTTCCGGATCACTAATCGGCAACTTACTGATAGTAACGGCCGATATCGTTTGGGTTGTGTATCTTATTCTTTCCAAAAATTTGTTGCGCCACGAACTTAGCCCTCTGCTTATCACCACCTCGAATTTCTTCATCGGCTTTCTCTCCATGTCCATAATTTCACTACTTACTATGAACCATGAACCAATAACCAATAACTATTACGCTCATCTCGGCGTAATTTATATGGCCGTTTTCTCCGGGGCCTTAGCCTATTTTCTATTCCAGCAGGCGCAAAAATCCATTGAAACATCTGAAGCCAATGTTTTCACTTATTTGATGCCCCTTTTTGCCACTCCCCTGGCCTACTTTTGGCTCCGCGAACCCCTCACTCTACCCTTCGTCATCGGCGCCGGCATCATCGCTGCCGGTGTTATTGTCAGTGAGATCAAATAGGTCTCCCTCTATTATTTTGTCCAGTTTATACCAACTTTTCTTCAGCCTGTGGTCCGTCACCCGGTTCTGCGGGTAATTATAAGTCCTAATTTTCTCCGATCTCATCGACCTCCCAATCGCTAAACGCTGATTACTGGTCTCTAGACGCTTCCTCTCATCCTCTCTTTCCCACAACTGCGCCCGCAGCAGCTCCAAAGCAATTTTCCTATTTTGCTCCTGAAACCTCTCTTGCCGCGACTGCACCACTATTCCCGTCGGTTTGTGCGTCAAACGCACGGCAGTCGCCACTTTGTTTACATTCTGTCCGCCATGCCCGCCCCCCCGCGTAAATTCCCAACCCAAATCGTCTTCTCTCACTTCTATTTCTTTCTCCGTCACTTCCGGCAGGGCCACTACCGAAGCCGTCGAGGTATGGATCCTCCCCTGGGCCTCTGTTTCCGGCACTCTCTGCACCCGATGCACTCCCGTTTCCCATTTCATCCGCTCATATGCTCCTTTCCCTCTAATCTTGATCACTCCGTCATCCAACATCTCTAACTTCCAACTTCTGGCTTCCGCATATCTGGAATACATCCTGACCACATCCCCTGCCCAAATTTTGGCTTCATCCCCTCCTACCCCCGGCCTGACCTCCAAAATAACAGCCTTAAATTCCTGGTTTACAGGCTGCTTGTCCCCCTGCAATTTTTTCCACTCAAAATAATCCATCTATGCTTTTATTTTTACTCTTTCAAGCATCTCCCGAATCGTCTTCGGCCTGGCTGCCTCCTCCGCCTCTTCCTGCTGTTTTTTGAGCAGTTTCTTCTGTTTCTTAGACACTACCTTGCTCGAAGTCCCCGCTTGTTTCTGCTGGAATCTCTCCACCCGTCCCAAAGTATCTACAAACCGCATCTCTCCCGTGAAGAACGGATGGCACTTGGCGCAAATTTCTACCCTGATCTCCGGCTTCGTCGAACCCGTAGTGAACGTGTTCCCGCACGCACAAGTCACCTTGGCCTCGTGATAATAAACCGGATGTCCAGCTACTTTCATAATGAAGCTATTTTAACATATCCATGGCTTTTTCCAACTGTACAAAATCCAGATAATTTTGGCGGTTGATAGTTTTGAACTCTGACCCTGGATATATCTTTGCCCAAGACTGAGGTGCTTTAACAATTTTTTGAGAGTATTTGAATTCAAACCCCGTTAATTTACCCCCCGTCTCCTCTACCAAATCAAGTTCTGCCCCGGTAGTTAACCGCCAAAAATAATGAGCGTACAACGTTCCTTCATACTCCAAGCGTTTTTTCCTCTCTATCATCAAAAAATTCTCCCACAACCGGCCCGCGTCGTCCCGGCTCTGCAAAGAATTCAGATTTCCGATTACAGTATTTCTCACCCCCACATCGTAAAAATAAATTTTATCCATTTTGGAAACTTCTTTGCGCAGATTACGGCTTAATCCCGACAATCTAAATACTACAAACGATTTCTCCAATAAATCTATATATCTTTCTACTGTCATCCGGCTTAATTCCAAAGTATTTGCCAGTTCCGTCAAAGACACCTGAGACCCTATCTGGAAAGCCAAAAGCTTTAGCAAATCCCTAATTTTACTGGAATTCCTTATTCCCCCAAACTCTAGCAAATCCCTATACAAATAAGAGTCTGTCAAGTTGCGCAAATAATCTGCTTTGGCTTCAGCTCCGTGCAACGAAAAAATTTCCGGATAAGATCCAAAAATCAACCTCTCATTTAGACTCTCTCTTAATTCGTATCCGGTATAAATCCCTGCCAGCTCTGCTATAGAAATCTGGTAAAGTCTATAGGTAGTCACTCTTCCGGTTAATGGTTCACTCACTTTACTGGCCAAATCCAAAGACGATGACCCCGTAACTATTACTTTCATATTTGGGAATTCATCCAATATTATCTTCAAAATCAATCCTATCTCTGGAATTCTTTGTGCTTCATCTACAAATATAGCCCGATATCCGCCCAATAAAACCTTAAACTGTGCTAGATCCCGACTCACAAGCATGTCCCACCACTCTCCCCTGCGGTCTCCATTTACGACCAACGTCCTCCAGCTTTTTTGCAAGAGAAGATCATTCACCAAAGTCGTCTTTCCCGCCTGCCGTGGACCATAAATCACTATTCCCTTGTTTGACTGGTCTAGCCGTTGAGAAATTTGCTGTTCAAGCACTCTTATGATCTTCATATGTCCCAATATACGCTATTTCCGTTACTTTGTCAACTCAACTTACGCTATTACAGCAACTCCATTGCTTTTTTCAGCTGCAGGTCATCAGATTCGTCTTTGTCGTCTATCTTTACCTCCACATCCGGCCTGATACCCACTTTATCAATCCACTCTCCCGAAGGCCGTAACCACTTGGCAATAGTCACATGCAATCCCGCCCCATCCGCAAAATCCTCCGGCTGCTGCACACTGCCCTTGCCGAATGATTTTACCCCCACAATCCTGGCCCGGTTATAATCCCGCAGCGCTCCGGCCAAAATTTCTGCCGCCGACGCCGACCCTTCATTTATAAGCACCACCAATTTCGTCTGCATCAATCTCCCGTTCCGGTCTACTCTCCGGTCTTCCTTTGTTCCGTCTCCAAACTGTTGGACCACCACCACTTCCCCCGCCGGTAAAAACTCGCCTGCCACATACACCGCTCCGTCCAAGTACCCCCCAGGATTGTTTCTTAAGTCTAATACAATTCCACTCGCTTCCTTAGCCACTATTTGTCCCACAGCGTCATTCCATTCATCTTGGGTTCGGTCTCCAAAGCGGTTCAGTTTCAAAACCGCCGCATCATCCTTGAATTCTAGCGTCACGCTTTTAACCAAAATCGTATCCCGAACCAGGTCTACTATAATCGGCTCGCTCGTTCCCTGGCGTATCAAAGTTAATTCTACCTGTGTCCCCTTTGCCCCCCGGATAATATCTACTGCCTCCGGCAACGTCATACCGTCGGTTGAGCGATCCACTTCTTTTTTAACGTCCTTAATATGCGCGATCAAATCTCCGGCCTTTACTCCGGCTTTTTTAGCCGGCGTTCCCTCCAGTGGCGCCACCACCGCCAATTGGGAATCTTTAAATCCTAACTGAATACCCACCCCCTCAAACTCCCCTCCCAATTCGTCCTTAGCTTCTTTATTCTGCACTGCCGGTAAAAACACCGTATACGGGTCTCCGACTGCTGCCACCATCCCAGAAATCGCCCCCTCTACCATCTTTTGCGGGTTCAGCTTAGATTTATCTACGTACTGCTGATTCAGCTTATCCCACACCGTCCAAAATAATCCAAAATCAACCGTAGTACTTTTCGGTACCTGCCGGCTACTTACATCCACTTTCCAATTTCTGATCTCAAATTTGAGCTTCTGCTCCCCCACCAAAAACCCGCTATAGCCTGCCAGCACCACTACCACCAAAATCCACAAATTTTTTCGCATATCAAAACACTCTACTACAAACCGGAGACAAAGGGCAAGATAGCCAAATGCCGGGCCTGTTTAATAGCGGTTGCCATCGCCCGTTGATGTCTGGAGCATACCCCGGTTCTGTCGTGACTCAAGATCCGCCCTCTCTCCGAAATATACCGGGACAGCATGGCCACATCCTTAAACGTCGGCTCCTTTTTCTCTTTACAAAACTGGCAATTCCTGGCCACTCTGATGATTTTCTTCTTCTGCAGCATATTAGAAAGGAATGTCCTCCGCTACTTCGGCCGCAGGAACCGGGGCCGGTTGCTCTGTTGGTTGCTCCGTAGCCGCCTCAACTCCATCCTGCCTTTTGTTATCCAACACCAGCATATCTTCAATCACAATTTCTGTGGCCTGCCGCGGCTGGCCATCCTGCCCTGTCCATTGCCTGGTCTGCAATCTTCCCTCCACATATACTCTCCGCCCCTTAAACAATAGTTGGCTGCACAGCTCTGCCAATTTATTCCAAGCTACAATCCGGTGAAACTCGGTCTCTTCCCGTTTTTCCCCCGACTCCGTTACCCACGTCCGGTTGGTAGCCATCCCGATAGTACACACCGCCGTCCCTTGGGGCGTATACCGTAACTCCGGGTCACGGGTTAAATTTCCAATTAGCTGAACTTTATTTAGCGAACGCGCAGACACAAGTGCCTTAAAATATCCTTATCTATAGTTAACTTCTTCTCCAATTGTACCACTCCCCCACCCGGCAATTCAACCATCCAATTCAAAAACACAGCCTCCCGGGTTTTGGCTATCGGATAAGCCAGCTGTTTCTTGCCCATCTCTGTAAATTTCCCCAATTTCCCCTCCAACGCCTTGACCAATTTCTCAATTTTGGCCTCCACCCCCTCGGCCTTTTTCACCAAAACCGTCAGATCATATTTATTCATCGTCCGCCAATTTTACTATACTCCCACCTTAAATTCCACCACATCCCCTTCCTGCATCACATATTCGCGGCCCTCCAGCCGCACTTTTCCAAGCGTCCTGGCCCCTACCCACCCTCCGGCTCTCACAAAATCTTCCCAGCCCACCACATCGGCCTTAATGAAATTCTTTTCAAAATCAGTGTGAATTACTCCGGCTGCCTGCGGGGCCTTCGTCCCTGCTTTAATAGTCCAGGCCCGGGCTTCTATCTCCCCCGCCGTCAAAAATGTCATCAGTCCCAGCATCTCAAACGCCCTCTGTATCACTTTTTCCAGGCCCGATTTTTCCAGTCCCAGCGATTTTAAATATTCTTTTTGTTCTGTTTCAGAAAGTCCCGCCAGTTCTTCCTCCAGTTTGGCACAAATCCGCAGGCCCTCCCCATTAAGTTTATCTTCGTCGGTATTCAAAACCACTATCTCCGGCTTATTTATACCCGCCAGTTCCAGTTCCAGCTGCAAAATTTCATGATCGCTTTTAGGGTCAACAGATCCGGCCCGGATTATATTTTCATCGGAAAAATCCCGCAGCACATACATCACCGCGTCCACCTCGCGGATATGGGCCAGAAATTTATTCCCCAACCCTTCTCCCTCGCTTGCTCCTTTGACCAAACCTGCAATATCCACAAACTTCACCGTGGCATTAACTATGGGTATTTTTTTTCCTGAGTACTGAGTACTGAGTACTTCGGCGAGCTTGTCGAGCCGATCATCCGGTACCGGCACTACTCCCACATTCGGTTCAATAGTAGCAAAGGGAAAATTAGCCACATACGCCACCTGTTTTTTCAACAGCGCATTAAACAGCGTGCTCTTCCCCACATTCGGCAACCCCACAATTCCTATCTCCATTCTTATTAAATTAAACCCAATAATTATCTCTGGAAATAATCGCCATTCTAGATCCAGGATATCGGGAAAGGAAAGACCGATTAATTCTTTGCTGCTTACTTTTTATCTCTACTGCTATAGTATCGTGACCCGGCTTGCTCAACACCAAATCCACTTCCGAACCACCCTTAGTTCGCCAGTAATTAAGGCTATAGCCAAAATTTCCATAATAATTATATTTAAGTAGCTCGGTCACAATAAAATTCTCAAAGAGCTGACCCGCGTCTCCCCGGGCGCTTATGTGTTCAAAATTATTTATTAACGCATTTCTTAATCCCAAATCATAGAAAAAGACCTTTGGCATTTTTGCAATTTCATCCCGTTTCCTTGACGAATAAGGCCTGATGGTAAAAATAATAAAACTCTGCTCAAATAGCTCGATGTATCTTTTTACAGTTCTGGCCCCTACTCCCAATTTAGATGACAATTCCGCATAATTAACCAGGGAACCAATTTGATGCGCTAGTAATTTCAAAAGTGATAGGGCAGCCGGCTTATTTTCCAATAACGACAGCTCAACCAAATCTTTAAATACCACACTATCAATTAAATTGGTCAGATAAGCCGAATCGCTGGGATGAGACTGCATGGCCGGATATAATCCGTAGACTAAAACATTATTTAATATTTCCTTATGGTCATAAGGTCTAATCACCTCTTTTGCTTTTTCTCCCCTGATTAGTCTTTCCAGAGGAATCAAAGATAACGCGCTCTCAAGTCCTTTCTGAACCAAATATTCAGAAAGCGACAATGGATAAAGGTGATAGTCCACCTTTCTACCTGCCAAACTTTCAGATGCTTTATTCTTGATATTAAAGGCGGAAGAACCGGTAATGATTAGTCTGTATTCGGGCAATTGATCAAAAAATATTTTTGCCGCTCTTCCCGGGTCGCTCAACTTCTGAATTTCGTCGATCACCACTAAACTATCGCCGGTATTTAATAACTGCTTATAAATAACTGGGTCATAGCGTTCAAGTGCGTTTTTGATAGGCTCATTATCGGCAATCAAGTACTGCGCTTCTGGAAAAATCCTTTTGATAATGGTAGTTTTCCCCACCTGCCGGGCCCCCAACAAAACTAACACTTCCTTATACTTTCCCAAATGCTCCGACAGGGCTCGATCTAAGTGTCTAGTCAGCATACTTCTACATAATAGTCTAGACCTTTATGTATGTCAAGTACCGATTAGTCAACACTATTTGCCGTTTGGGAATTTTCAGCTGCTTTAATACATCCTCGAAAGCAGTTATCACTCCGTGACTTCCGGAAATATAAAATGTTCTTTCCCTGTAATCCGGAATTTCTCTGGCCATTCTCACCTGGTCCACATGCCCCTGCACTTCAGTGTCAATATAAATAATTCTTAATCTCCGGGTGGGCGGGGCCGTCAGCGGCTCGGTAATCATAATTGCGGCAAAAAATATTAAACTCGTGCTCATCACCAACCTGCCCCAATTTCTCAAGGCCACTGTCGCCAGGGCCGCTATCAAAAATGACAAAACCAAATCCCAGCGTCTGATTTTTCTCACGATTAAAAATCCGCCCACAGCCACGAATGGAAGCATTGCCGCCGTCCCTACCCACCAACTGGCATAGCCCTTAATTACATAGGCAGTTATTGCCACCGCAATTGCGGCAGGGTTAAAAATATGCTTCTTGAAGAGTTTTAGGAGGGGTTATTATTAGACCTAAAATTAGACCGCTTATCCACACCGATTCCACGTTAGTCGGGACCTCAAAAATTTTAGCAAAGAGAAGATTAGTCAAATACGAAACCAGCAATATAAAAGTGCATGAGAAAACGTAGTCAATCGGGTCAAATATCACAACTCCAATTCCAGCCAGAATTATCAAAACCCACAAAACCAGCCGGTACATGGTGATGTTATTCAAAAAATCATCAATGTAAAGAAATTAGCAGATCGAGGATATGCTCTTTACTTAAGATCAAACCACTTCTCCCATCCTATAGTTTGCAATTGTTGACGGGGGAGGGTATACTCTTAAGTAGGCCTTTTTTACATTCCTGCCAAGTTATATGGTAAATAATTTTATAAAAATATGGCAATTGAGGAAGATGACAGAATAAAAGAAACAGATGCGGAGTGGGCGGTTGATCAGTTAACATCTTTTAAGGGAAGGTTTGACCTGGTTTTAAGAAATTTTTTAGATAATAAGATTACTGAGGCAGGTAAAATTAGACCAGAGCTGGCTAGGATGTTGGAGGTCTGTTCGGATTTTGTAATCGAGGGTGGCAAAAGGCTCAGGCCTGCTTTTGTGTATTTTGGATGGAAAGCGGCTAGAGGAACCGAAAACGAAGACACTATTTTGCGGGCAGCGATACCAATGGAGCTGGTACACGCTGGCGCTTTGGTGCACGATGATGTGATGGACAATTCTGATTTAAGACGGGGTAATCCAACTGTACATAAAATATTTGAGAAAGAAATGGGGGGAGAGGAAGTGGGTCGGTCTTTGGCCATAGTTGCGGGAGATATGATATTGGCGTTGGCAGATGAAGCAATGTCTGCGTACCCAAGTTTTGAAGGTAGATATAAAGAAGCCAGAGAATGCTTTGACAGAATGTGTGAAGAAATTAACTATGGTCAACACCTGGATGTATTGGGTAATTTGTTGCCCGAAGTGAGTGAAGAATGGATTATGCAGGTAATGAGATATAAAACGGCGGGGTATACAGTAGAAAAACCTTTACTGGTAGGAGCAATTTTAGGTGAAGCTTCTGAAGAGGTGATAAAAGGTTTGTCTAAATATGGAATTAAATTAGGTATAGCGTTTCAAATTAAGGATGATATCTTAGGAATGTTTGGGAGCGAAAAAAAAGTAGGCAAACCGATAGATTCTGATCTAAAAGAGGGAAAAAAGACTTTATTAGTTTCCAAAACTTTTGAAAGATTATTGACTGACGATCGGAAAGAAGACCTAGAAAGGTTCAAATTTATCCTTGGAAACCAAAATTTAACGGTGGAGGATTATAAATGGTGTCAAAATTTAATGCGAGATACCGGAGTGATGGACTATTGTCAACAGTTAGTAGAAAAATTAACAGAGGAAGCGGTTACCGCATTGAAAGATGTGAAGATTGATAATGAAGCACGAAGATTTTTGCTGGGTATATCAGAATTTCTAGTAGCCAGGGAGTATTAAGTATGGCAGTTGAAGTGCATGAATGGCTAAAGCAGGTAGATAACACCTGGAAAGTAATCCCGAACTTTCGAGTTGATCAGCAGGATTTTAGTCATTTGGCAATAATTTGTGACGGCAATAGACGTGGAGCTAAATCGAGAAGATTAGACCCTTGGATGGGACATCGAGTGGGCGTAGAAGTTATTAAGGGTATTATGGAAGCGGGTAGGCAATGGGGAATTAAATATCTGACTTTTTGGACATGGTCTACGGAAAATTGGAAAAGAGAAAGTGAGCAAGTAGATTTTGTAATGAATTTGGCAACTAGATATTTACAGGACGAAAGAACAATGCAGGAATTGGTAGAAAATCAGGTGAAATTCACTCATATCGGCAGAAAAGACAGAATTCCATTTAAAGTAAAGGAGTCTATAGATAAATTGGAATCGAGAACGTCAGGATTCGATAGGTGGTATGTGAATTTAGCTTTAGATTATGGAGGATTGGACGAGGCGGCCCGCGGTATTGCCAAAATTCTAGAGTGGGTGAAAGTGGGCAAACTTTCTAAGATTGACCTCATCACAAATCCTGGCGTAATATTGGGTTTTTTGGATACTACCAGTCAACCTGCACCAGATTTGGTGATCAGAACGGGCATGACAGAAGACGAGATTCCCAGAACTAGCGGCTTTATGCCACTGCAGACTGTATATTCAGGTTGGAAATTTACATCGGAACTGTTTCCAGATTTGACGCCAGAGGTATTGTTAGAAAACATAAAAGATTTCTTGAGTTATCAAAGAAGGATGGGGAAGTAACTAAATGATTGAAAAAGTTTTAACCCCTGATTCTGAAGTTCGGCAAAGGTATGCGAAAATTGGAGTTGTCGCATTTATTAAAAATCCTGATGGCCAAATTTTACTCTTGCAAGAAAAGCAAACTAAAAGAGAAACTGGGAAAAATAGTGGAGATATATCAGTGTTATGTGAGACTTCAGAAGACGGAGAAGGTTGGGGAGAAACACTTGTAAGAGGTATTAAGGAAGAATTAGGCGTTGATTATATTTATCAGCCAACTTTATTTAGCATTGGTAAAAAAGATGGTTACCTAGGAGAGACTATATTTGTAGAAGGGGTACTGGCTAGGGTGATAGTTATTCATTTTATTGGTCAAACAGATTTATTTGTTCCAGAGACCGACTTGGGAGAAGTAAAAGTTGTAGGTTGGGAAGTTCCAGCTAGATTAACAAGTTATTCTTTAAGATCTGGAGTAAGAAATGTATGGAACGAGTGTCAATATAGTGTTTCGGAGGAGAATAATCCTGACGATCTGTGGCCGTTATCAATAGCATGTTTACACACAGTGGATACAGAATGAAAAAGGTTATTTTTATCAAATTAGGAGGAGGTTTGATTACTGACAAGTATAAACCTTTTGTGGCAAGAAAAGATGTTATTCGGCGTTTGGCACTGGAAATTAAACAAGTTATTAAAGGCAGAAATGTTGGATTGATAATAGCTCACGGAAGTGGATCATTTGGCCATAGTGTAGCTGTTAAATATAAAACCCAGGAGGGAATAAAAGATAAAGATAGTATATGGGGAATAAGTGAAGTAAGCGATGCGGCAATCAGAATAAACAGAATCGTCATGGAAGAGTTTTTAAAAGTCAGACTGCCTGTGATTTCTTTTGCTCCTAAAAGTTTTATTTTGGCCAAGAATAATGAGGCGAAAAAAGTGCTTGAGCAACCACTGATGGAAGCTCTAAAAATAGGCTTGATACCTGTAGTATATGGGGATGTGGTTATGGATATTGAAAAAGGATGTGGAATTTTTTCTTCAGAAAAAGTAATTAGCGAACTAGCAAAGAAACTTCAATCCCAATTTAAAATCGAGAATATAATATATTGTGGAAATACCGAGGGTGTGTATGATCCCGAAGGATCTACCATACCGATGATTGATTCGAAGATTTATAAGAAAGTAATGGGTAAAATAGGCGGATCAACGGCTACAGATGTCACTGGAGGAATGTTGCACAAGGTTCAGGAGGCCATGAAAGTTGCCAGAATAGCCAAGTGCGAAGTGGTAATAATGAGTGGAATCAAAAACGGTTCTCTGGTTAAGGAGATTAAAGGATTGAAAATAAATAGAACAATAATAAGATCTTAAAAAGAATCCGTATCGATTGTCATTATTTGCAACCAGAGATGTTCTTGTTCCGAATACCTACTAGTGCTCGTTGTTCGTTGTGCTATCTCGTTGACCACAAGACTATCGAGTTCCAAAAGTTCTGGTCTAATTTTAGACATAGTTGTATTATAATACTAATACTTAAAGAGTTATGAAAAATATAAAATTGGCTCTGGTAAACGAAAAAGACGAAGTAGTTGGATACAAAGAGAAGTTTGCGACCCACAAACATCCTGTGCCTTTGCATAGGGCGGTTTCGGTAGTGATTTTTGACACTTCGGGTAAAAATATAATGTTGCAAAAAAGGGCAAAAAATAAACCCACTTGGCCGTTGTACTGGTCAAATACATGTTGCACCCACCCTTTCCTAAATGAAGAATATATAACTTGTGCAAAAAGAAGGTTGGAAGGAGAAATGGGTTTTAAAACTCCGCTTACAGAAAAATTCAAATTTATATATCAAGCTGAATACAATCAAATTTGGGGCGAACATGAATATGATGTGGTATTTAAGGGGAAATACGACGGTGAAGTGAGAGCCGATCCACAAGAAGCAGCCGATTGGAAGTGGATGAAAGTTGATAACTTGCTAAAAGATGTAAAAATAAATCCGGAAGTTTACACACCTTGGTTTAGGATAATTCTAGAGAAGTTGTATGGCGTCAAAGATACTTTAAAGTCCGAAGTACAAGTAAAGCATCTGAGGTAATGGGATTTTAGGAAACAAACTAGCCGCTTGTAAATATATTTGGGGTGAGAGTGGACTAAATACCGGGGTATAGATCCAATAAGTTTATCGTTTCTATTCACTCGGCAAAAAAGCTCCTCTTCACTAACCATATTCTTATTATACTCCATCCTATAGTTTGCAATTGTTGACGGGGGAGGGTATACTCTATGGTGGTGGTAGGCAATCACAAAACATTATGGCAACAATCCCAAATACTAATTCTAGACCCGGAATTGAGCGTTTTTACGGATTCCTTTTTGGTGATAAGGCCAGTGGGGCTATGACATCAGATCAAGAGATTTTGAAGTGCATTTCTCGGGGAAAGCCTTTTGAGGCTTTTGGGAAACTGTATCACAAAGGGCTTATTGTGACAGAGGTGGCGGCTTTGATTGCCATTGCTGCCTGTGGAACGGTTGTTAAAAATCAGGATGGACCCGTAGAAGCTCCTGTTGCTGCTCAACCGCAGATTGCTTATTTTACCCGAGATACGATTCAAGGGGATCCGGTCTTAGTAAGCCAGTTGGCGGGAGTGCAGAATCTCTCGGGCAAAGGGGCCGGTTGTTTCCCCGCCACAATAATGGTCGAAGGTGGTAAAGCCGGAGGAGAAACTGCAGGTTTTTGTACCAAAGATAATGTTATTAAGAGTGTTGTTGTACGCGGGGAAAGAGATGGTATTCAACAGACGGTAAATGAAGATTTGATTACCCGAGAACATCAGGATCAAAGCGGAAAGACCGATATGATATATATAGAATATGGAAAGGCAGACAAAAAAGGCATCCTGTTTACATATGATCCGGCTACTAAGATAACTACCTGGCATTTCCCTGGTGGCGGAACAGTTGAATTTCCGGCCGCCAAAGGCCCTTTTGAAGAGTTGGTAGGGAAGTTATTGGAGCCGGGAGGAGTTGCGGCAGCCGCCGAAATTGACACCCCCCCCGCCACAGCTACTTCAATGCCTGCCACTCCAACATCCCCCTTCGCCGAAATGTGGGACATGAATCAACCATTGCCGCCGCTTAACAGTCAAAATGCCGAGTTTGAGTCTGACTCACAGGGCGGCGGAACGATCCACTTTACGGTCGAAGGTCAAAGCTACGCGGTTGAAATTCCGCGACCGGAAGTAATTGACGGCGCCGGAATCCCGATTGCCGGGGGAGAAGGAAAAGTAACTGTCAAGTTGTATCCTCTCAAAGTTGCCTTTATTGACCAAAGCGGTGGAGAGATGGCTTGGTATGACGCCGCCGGCGGCCAGTGGACCAGGCGCTACGAAACTTTGTTTGTCCACGATTCATGGCCGGAGTTTCCGCAAATTTCCTGGATCGAGAACAGCCTGGGGTTTGAAAAGTATGAAACATCATTTAGTGCGGATTCTCTAGAAGAATTCCGATTAACTGTTTCCGGCCGGATCAAGCGGGTCTATACCGAAAAAGTCTGGTATCCGGCTGAAAAGCGGTTTGTGGAGTTGACCTGGGCCAGCGTTACTTACGACAAAGACGGGCAAAAAACGTTGGAAACCCTCCTTTTTACGGACACAGAGTTTCCAAACAATCCTAATCCCTGGGTCCACCAAAATGTACAAATTGTCGGACAATCAAATGACCGCAGCAGTTTTATCCCGTCTTCATTGTTTTACCGGAACGATGATATTCTCCAGGCCGTGGAATCAAGTGCCTTTGTGGAAATGAAACTGTCATTTTGGAAAGAATCTGAACGGGACGGTAGTAATCTCCATGCTTCTGACCCAGTATATTTGTTAAAATACGGCTATGATTCTTTAAACCGTCTAGCAACTTTGACAGAAAAATACTGGGACGAACACCGCGGATTGGCCCGGGCAATTATTTCCGGAAACCTCGACCGCCCTGAACTCAAGGAGCTGGACGACCAACTTCAAGGATACTCACCGGTAGAATCCGGCGTCAGGATCGGCTTTGCCAAGTTGTGGATTTTTGCCCCCGACAGCGGCAATTAGGATGTGCTTTGCATTTCTCACTCGATACATGCTAAATTGTTAGCGTGAGACAAATTTTTTTTCCGGCGGTCGTTGCCGGGTCCACCCTCCTGCTTATCGGACTGGCGGGCCTAAGCGTCGTTATCTCGGCTTACAATAGTTGCGTCTACATTAATTTTGATCGTCCCGACCGGAATGTTATTCTGTTTGGCCGGGTGGAGCGCGTCCGGGAGCAAGGCGGCTGGATTATGACCCGGTTGAGGTTATGCGGTTCCGGTCTGACCGGAGCTGCCGCTGTCGAAGTGCTGACTCCGGCTAATGCCGGGCTGGTTGACATCGGCGAGGAAGCCCAATACCGGGGCCAACCGGTATTCCACTGGGTCAAGCAGAATATGCATGTGTTTCGCCAGTTTGTCGTCCCGGGACGGTTTTTGGCCTTGCGGCCCGAAGAAATCAAGTCGGAAGCGGCGTTGACGGAGCAGTATAGTCAGCGGCCCGAAGATAATTGCCAGTCTATTCCGATCTGCCGTTCCCGGCTGGAGTTCTATCGTCGACACGACCCGCAATCAACGGTATTTCTTTCCCATCTCAAAGAAAAAAATTTCCTCGGGTTGACGGTTGATCTGACGCTGGGACGGGCGGTCGTCTTTTCCGAGCAGTTTGACCGTGTCCCGTCGCTAACAGATTTTCGACGTCTGTCTAAGAAACTTACCCTATGAGATCAAAAAATTCAAAACTTATTTTTGTCTGGTTGCTGGCGGCCGTTGTTTTACTGGCGGGGTTGTTTTTAGCCCGGCCCGCGGCCGCTCAAGAATGCTCCCCTACCCGCGTCGTTAACCAGTGGGGGTGTGAGAGCACCACCTTTAATATGTGCGATAAACCATTTTGGAATGAGTGTCCGCCGGATAAAGGTAAATGTTTTGACTTGAACGATGGAGATTGCCCAATAACAACCAATCAATTTTGTAAAGTGCTCTATAACCGCTACGCTCCGTGCACCGGCGCCCCTTCGTGTCAAACCGTCGATCCGGTGTCAGGTTGTTCCGATGGAATTGATTGGAAAAGCTCCT
Organism: uncultured Gammaproteobacteria bacterium; assembly: GCA_964356225.1. Taxonomy (GTDB): domain Bacteria; phylum Patescibacteriota; class Microgenomatia; order CAZETR01; family Amesbacteraceae; genus GWC2-45-19. The sequence continues at coordinate 2,749 of CAYHGA010000004.1, read as the reverse complement.
GCGACGTTTTTGACAGCCAGAATTTGGGCTGCTGGATAATACCGGATGCCACTCCCGCCCCCACTCCCGCCCCCACTCCTCCCTCCGGGGGCGGGTGCGGCAGTCTCAATTGCACCTTCAGCTGCCAGGCGAATAATCCTAATAAGGAATGTATTCCTAATTCCACCTGCACATCTACAGGATGGGCCTGCCGTGATAGTGGTTGCACTGCCTGTGTCGGCAGTGGGACAGGTACCGGCGGAGGCATGGTTACCTTAACCAACCGTAACCCATTGTGTAGCAGATCCCCCCAAAGCATTACAGGAACTGTTAATTATGATCCCAGTAAAGCGTGCCAGGTTATTATAGGAGTATATCTTCCTGGTTGCGTAATAGACGACCAACTTAACAAAACAAATTGTACTCTTGTTCGGGAATGGGGGCATGGTACTCCCGCTGGTACTGGTTGCTACAATTGGCAGATAGGTCCCATGGACTTTGTTCCTACCGTTCCCGGTAATTATGTAACTCTGGCAAGGCTGGGTAGTGAAACCTCGCTATATCCACTTCTTTTTTGGAAGGCTGGCGGAGGCGGCTATGACTTTACGGTAATTCAGTGTGCTCCCTCCCCCACTCCGTGCGCCAACTCCCTCCCTGCCGGTCTGGCCCTTTCTTCCCCGGCCAATGGAAGCACTGTCGGCTCTCCGGTAATATTAAGCTGGTCGCTCACCAACTGGGGAAACCGGTGCTACACCAGCCCCAATCGTCAATTTAAAGTGTATCTGGGTTCCAACCCTCCCCCACTATGGAGTACGATAATAAATCCAGACATCCGTTCCACGACTTATTCCACCGGCACCCCCGGTAGCACATATTACTGGAAAGTGGCCGCCACCAATGACGCCTGGGGTACCAGTGCAGAAACCCCCGTCCGCTCCTTTACCCTGACGGCTCCTTCTTCTTCCTGGTTCCAGGTGGTGGGCGGGGACGTGGTGGCCGCCACGGGAGACATTTCGGTCTCCGGTCCCGGCGTTCCCGTCGGCCAGAAGTTCTTGGCTTCTCCCGATGCCGCCATGATATATGCTGGCAACTCTTCCGGCATTACCTCCGCCCAGGTGGACGGCTGGCAGGTTAACTCCGCCCTTTCCCCCTCCGTGGTCCAGAACAACTCTTACGCCAGGTTCAAGATCAGGGTCACCAACCGGATTGTCCCCAAAGATTTAAACGGTCTGGGTGATTTAAGCGGGTCCTGTACCGCTCCGGAAGCCGACGGGGCCTGTTACTTCATAAGTTCCAGTCCGGTGGACATCACTCTTCCCGCCCAAACAATATCCAAAAAGATCGTGCTCCTGATAGACGGCGACAGCGGGAACGTAAAAGTGGGAGGGAATATCTCCCTGTCCGGCGGGGGACTGCTGGTGGTCCTGGCCAAAAACAACATTACCCTGGCCGGGACGGTCAGCGCCTTGCAAGGCATATATTTGGCCCAAAATATATTCAACACCGGTGCCAGCAATACGGCTTTACAGGTGGACGGGACCGTTGTCGGTCTGGGCAGCGTAACTTTGGCCCGGACTTTCGCCAGCGACACCACCCCCGCGGAAAAGTTTGTCTTTCACCCGGAGTACACCTCCGCTCTGCCCGCCGGCCTCTACGAAAAAAACCTGCTCTGGCAGGAATTTGCTCCCTAAAAAACTGTTTTATTCGCTCCCCAGAGTAATCACCACATCATAGTCAGAAGTCTTGTCCAACACCCCAACCGTATCTGACAACGTATATTCATCTTTAAGATCTTTCTTAACCATTTCCGAAGCCGCGCTCATGCTCTCCTTTATGTCCACCTCCGTCTCTGCAAAATCCCCATCCGCATTCCCTGTCGCCACATCCAGATAGCCCAAACCCTCCAAAAAAGTCTTGGCCTTAGCCGCCGCTCCCGCTACCCCGCTTCCGTTCAACACCTGGACCTTCAAATCAGCTCTTTTAACCTCGGCTGCTGCCGGGCTGGCAGACGGCACCGGACTAGTCTGCACAGTAGTTAAGTTTTGAGTTTTGACTTTTGACTCTTGAACTTGGGCTACCATGTAGCCAGACACTGTTCCCACTACCGCCCCCAATGCAAACGCCACCAACATCCACACCCAACCATTGTCTTTTTTCTCAGGCACATTCTCCTTGACCGGTTCTATCACTACCGGCACGTCTTCCACCTGCGGCTCCAAAATCGGCTTAGGCTCCTCATCTTTTTTCGTGAGCATAATTTTACAATGATAATAAATCTAATAATCTATTGAAAAAATCTTCTGTCTGTCCCAAGGTGGCCCCGTTTTCAGCTGAAACCTTCACCTTTCCAGTAATTTTCACTGGCAACAGCCCCAGGAATTTTTGCCGGCTTTCAGTCTCAATTTCGTATATCAAACGGTCGCCCTCCATCTTAATCTGCACACTACCTGATCCGCTGGCCACACTTCCGGCGAACTTTCCCGCCTTCATGTTTGTTACTGCCGCATCCGGCAACACCGACACTGTTTTTATCCCGGCCGGCGTAGTCACCGTCAGCGCTCTGGTCGCCACATTTACGGAAATCGGCAGCTCCGTCTGGGCCCTGGTCTCCCCGTGCCGGATTTCCACCATCTTTCCTTCTCCGGTGGCCAATTTAACATCGTCATCGCCATTTTCATCTTCAATCCACTCCGCGCTGACTACCGGGGCCAATATCAACAAACAAACCGCCAGGGCCGCCCACATTTTCCTCATATATAATTTATGCTAG
>CAYHGA010000003.1:0-65582 GCA_964356225.1 uncultured Gammaproteobacteria bacterium | reverse complement strand
GTGGGGGGAGGAATTCCGGCGACTAAGCGAGCCGACCAGCAGGGCGGCGAGCCAATCCGCCGAAGGCGGATATTGTGGGAAACAGCACAAGCGTGGAATGGGGGCGTAGCGGAGTGAAGTCGGGGTAAGAAATTGGGAGCGTCAAAGTCAGGAAAGCCCCATAGTGATTGGCTAAATTGTCCTCGCTACCCCTTCATTCAGAGGCAGAGCGAGTGAAGGGGTGCGTGAAGGGGTAAACCGGAGTGAAGTCGGGTTTGGAATTTGGAGGAAGTGAGGTCAGAAAAGCTAGGAATGATGGGCGGTTTCAGCAACGCAGGGTAGTCATTCGGAGGTAGGGCGAATGACTACCTGTATGACTAGGTAAATCCCGTTAATTTCTGCTAAAATAAGTGCGAGCTGACCGATAAACATTCACTAGTTATTAAAATACTCTTTAAGTCTGGTTAGGCTTTGTACATCGTAAATTGAGACGGGGACAATGGGGTGCTTGAATTTCTTTAGATTTTTGAGGTGTTTTTGGAGAGTGTCGTTATCCACAAGATCGGTTTTGGTTAGGACGACGATTTGAGGCTTTTTAGTTTTGAGCTCTTTAATAACTGTTTGATAATCTTTGATAATGTCTGTAGTTTCACACGAGATACAATGAAATAATAGACTCACTTTTTCAATGTGTTTTAAAAATTTGATGCCTAATCCCCTACCGCTGGAGGCTCCTTCGATCAGCCCCGGAATATCGGCAATCACTTGGCCGTTGATGACACCGAGGTTTGGCTCAAGGGTGGTGAAGGGGTAAGCGCCTACTTCGGCGTTGGCGTTGGTGAGTTCATTTAGTAAACTGCTTTTGCCGGCGTTGGGCAGGCCGATGAGACCGTATTTGGCCAGATATTTGAGAATAAGCCTGGCCCGTATGGATTTTCCGGGCAGACCGGGTTGAGCAAACGTCTTGAGTTCAGAATCACCCTGACCGCCCAAACCGCCTTTACAGAGCAAAATTCTTTGGTCCAGACTGGTTAACTCGATAGTTTCGAGGGTTTCCTGATTAATGATTGAAGTGCCGAGGGGGAATTGGACTTCTACATCTTTTCCGTCTTTGCCCGAACGTTTGTTACGCCCTCCGGGGAGACCGTCTCCGGCTTTGATTTCTTTGATGCTGGAAAATCTGTTTAAGGCCAGTAAGTCAGAGATGACGGTGACGTAGATATCCCCTCCCCGGCCGCCTTTGCCGCCGTGGGGCTTGATTTTGGTGCGTTTCTTGGAGGTAACGCTTCCTGGGCCGCCGTGGCCGGCCGTGATAATAATACTTATATCATCAACGAGCATGTGGGTGAAGTATACACTTCTCCTTTATTTCAGAAGCATTTTCAGGCCCCAGAAGACAAGAATGAGGGGCCAGAGTTTGGAGACGGCGTCTAAAATCCCCCAGGGAAGAAGCCCGAAATTGTTCAGAATAATGATCAAGCCAAAAGTCACAATAACGGCCCCGCCGATTAACCTGGAGTGGCTATCTTTTTTGACGACTTGGGTTTTCGGCGTTTCTTTCTTGGCCATGTGTTGAGTATGGTCTAAAGTTTTACACTTGTCAATGGTAAAATAGAGAAGTTTTGGTGGTGTGTGCCGAACGGTTTAGGCGCTGCCCTGTGGAGGCAGTTTTAGCGGGTTCAACTCCCGTACACCACCCCAAAGTTATCTTCAAAGGCATGAAGTGTCGCTTCGGAGCTATAAATAGGCATTTTGTTAGGTTCGGTGACTCTTAAAGCATCTTTTATAAAAATAAACGGCGTTCTGGATAAAACTTCGAGCTTTTTTCCATTCAAAATCATGCTGGTTCCAAAGATCTTACAAATGTCTCGTTTGGTTTCCAAATTACCGGTAGCAAACTTCTCTTGAGCTTTTGCGGCGAAGTTAAACACTGCCACAGCCATCTGTGCCCAATCTTCTCTATTCTTGTCCAACGAACTGTGTTGGACATTGTATTTATCTCTTTCCTTCAAAAGGATCACTCTTTGCTCTGCATATTCCATATCCGACAATAAACTTCCATTGATATTATTGGGTGACAGCTTTAATTGAAGAAGACTATCTAATTGGATTACCACTCGATCATAAGCCTGTTTGATTGCTAGATTTTCAGCTTCACGAGACTTTTGTTTGTCCATATTCTTTTCATTCAATCTTTCGATTCCCCATTTAATAAGATCAGGTGAAATGAGGATTGATCCCAGTTGCTCAAGGATCTGTTTTTCCAGATCTTTAATGTTGATTGAAGATTTTGGACAAGCACTATTGGGTTGATAGTGTGGACGATTGCATCGTAAGTAAACAAACTCTTGTGACTTACCATTTTTATATGTCTTTACTTTGGGGTCAAGTGATAGCGATCTTCCGCAGACACATTTAATTAGATCCCCAGAATAGGGATTGTGGTGAACGGATGATCTTGGTCTATCTCCTTTGGAGAATATCTCTTGCAACAGTTCAAATTCCTGCATAGATAACATTGGTTTATGGATGCCATCATATGTCTGACCACCATAAACAAACTTACCTATATAAAATATATCTTTCAATAATTCTGCCATTCGAGAATGACTAATTCTTTTCCCTCGATTAGTTCTGATGCCCATTTTATCTGCCTGCTCATAAAGATCAGTAATCGAATAGTTACCTGTCAAAGCCATATCAAAAAGTTTACGCATTAGTGGGAACTGCACTGGATTCACAATAATATCTTTCTTACCTTGATCTTTTGTTTTGTCGTTTAGATACCCCGGAACGGCTAATACCGGAGCCATCCCTTTTTCAATTTTGGATTTCATGCCTCGCCAAGTGTCTTCTTTTAGATCCCGTATGAATCTATTGGCTTGAGCGCCTTCCACAGCCATAATAAAGTCACTATCAACATCGGTATAAGTCTTGCTTGGAGTAACAATCTCTTCGATCTTTTTAGACTGTATCAGCCATTGTAGCGCCCCAGTGTCCACAGGATTACGGCTAAGACGGTTTAATTTCCAGCAAACAATACCCTTAATATCCTCTCGCTCGCTTATGAGTTTGGCCATGCGGTCAAATTCAACTCTACCTGGAGCTTTTGCCGATCTGGATTCTTGAAACACTTCTAAAATTTCGAGACTTCTATCCTCAATTAGGGGCTTAATTTCTTTTCTTTGGTCTTCGATACTTTGAACTTGGCGGTCTTCTGACTCGCTACTTTTTCGCAAGTAGACTAAATAGTATCGTTTTTGGACAGTGGATATAATTTTCATTTTTGACAGATCGTTGACTATCACTTTGCCTCCTTTCTGGGTGTTTTGTCAACTTTTGGACTCAAAAGTACCGCTTCAAGAGATACCAAAAAATAATTTGCAAGCTGGGTGGTAGTTTTATCGTCACCCGACCAGCCATAATCTTTTAACAAGATTGTCTTTAACTCCGATAGCGCAATTTGGCTAATCATGGTTTGTCATATATTTTGATTAAGTTACCCAGCAAGAGTGAAGGAATAGCCTTTTCCCAAAAGATATTTAACGGTTGCCATTCTCCTAAAGTAAGAATCACATTTGGATCCATGTTTTTTGCCCATTGTTTTAATCTTTTGCTCACCAGCAGTTGGTTATTTACTCCCACAAAAAAGCTGGGGGGTAAGAAGCCAATTGTTTGGTCACCTTCTCGCATCACCGGGATGCCGAAACACCGAAACTGTTTAAGAAGATAGGTGCTACTAGTTTTGAGAAACAAAGTCTTCATATCTGCTCCATATTTGAAAATTCAGATTGATAAGGTTTGTCATCATCTTTTTCGGTAGGTGTTAGCTCGACCTCTTCAAACTTCTTAGTAGCCCCATCAAAATTAAGCCGGACTTCACCAGTGGGACCGTATCGGTTGTTTTCCACAATCAAACCACACAATTTATTTAGGTGAGGTAAATAAAAGCCCTGGAATGGACGCCAAACTAATATCTGACCAAAAGTTTGGCTTCTGAAACCTGATCCACCCTTTAAGTTGTCTTTTGAGGGCCGTCCGTAAACCGAAACACTTTCGGTAAAAATTTTCTCAGCCTCACCCTTTTCTAGAAGTACCCTTACCGACTTGGGGATTTCGTTGAGTTTCGTGCCTTGGTTTAAGTGAAGAACCATAAGCACAACCGCCTCCCATTTTCTGCCCAGTTTTCGGTAACTATCTCCGGCCTGTGCTATTCGCATCCACTCGTCTTTTGCTAGATTAATGTGGTCACGATAGGATGTTAAGTTGTCTATCACTACGATTCTAGTTCCGGAAGCCAATTCCGACTCGATAATCTCAAGATGTTCTTTTAAGGAACCTGTCTCTCCCAAGTCATAAAAGTGAAAATTTGGGTTTGTCCAACCTTTTTTACCGGAGATTGAGTCCATGTAGCTTTGGACGTCATAATCTTTAAGTTCGGTTGAGGCGTAAAAAACTCGTTGATCTGATTCGACGAAATACTGAACAAAGTTCAATATCAGACTCGTTTTGCCGCATTTTTCTTCGCCACCGATAATATATCCTCCCCCTGAATGGAATCCACCTAGGATGGCGTCTAATGAAGGTATTCCGCTTTTTAGCACAAGCCTGTCTTGATGAGGTACAGCAACTTCAGGTTCAGGAGGTTTCTTCTTCGGATTAGCCTGCACAAATTCCCACGCTCTGGAAATTTGGTAATCGAATTCACTCTGAGTAAGGGGTGGTTCGTAAGTTAGGTTAACTCCGGCTAATATTCTCATTCCGTCATCCTTGCTCATGTGGTTAAAAATTGAACAACCTAGACGATGTAAACTGTCAGTTCTCGCCCCTTCTGGGATGTTTATAAAGTCGGCCATTCTCAATGGTTCCCGGCGTTGTTCCCTCTCTACCTTGTCAGAATTTACCAGTCTCACGATTTCGTCGGGAATAAAGGTTAGTTTGTTTAGGTTTTCCGAAAGACTAGATAGCCATTCTCGACCGTTGAAGGGAGGTAATAAGCAATAAGAGTGCCATGCTTTCAAATCAATGTGTAAATCACCATTTGAGTGGCTATGGATTTCTCGATCGTACTTGTAGTAATAATGCTTTCCGCTATTTTGAGACTTAGCGATCATTGGTGAAGTAAAACCCCATTCATTGAGGCCGTGCTTAACCCGGTCATCGTCAACCACCAACACTCCGGATATATCTCCTGTGACAACCGCTAAATACCAGCCTTTGGTTATCCACTCTTCAATTTCTGATAAAGTTGCCCTTCTAGTTTGGAACTCACCCCACAATATTGGCGGTTTCTTGGTCTCCGGAACAATTGGTATCAACGACCAACCAAGGCCCAAATAGACTTTTGCATGGTCTAGGGGATTCATTTTTGTCTCCTTCTGTTGAGGATAGCTGTTACCTCATTTGCCGCTTCCCACGCATTTTTCTCAAACTCATTATCACCATACGGTGGATTTTCTTTTGAAAGAGATTCCTTTCTATTCTCTTCTATTCTATTAGGAGTGAGTCCTCCATGAGTCCTCAATGATTGTTCAGTGAGTACTACATGAGTCTTTTCGTCTTTTCGAGGCTGGGGATACTTGCTAGGGGTGGGTCTGTTTATTGATTGATAGATAAGGAATTTTTCGAGCTGAATGTATTTTTTCGATTTTTCAACAAAAAACGTTGCAGATTTCATTTTTTCCTCAATTTCTTTACAGATTCTTGATGCTTTTTGAGGGGACAATCCATTGAAGGGAAAGATTGTTGCGCTCAAATAAATGGAATCACCGGGAAGTCTTCCTTCGTCATCGGCGTTAGAAATCATGCCAATAAACATCACTTTTGCATCAGAAGAGAGCCTGCCGAAGTCCTCATCAGCCCAAATACTTGGATCGATCATGCGTTTACGAGCCACTCTTCCTCCAATCTGTTGTTAAAACGGTTAACTAACTCGGGCGATTGGGGGACAAAGCGGATATACCTATTACACTTCTGACAAAGCTCTTTGATCTGGGGAATATACATCGGGTATGGGAAAGATCGGCCTGAGGAAATGAGTTTCAGAGTATAGATTCGCTCCTTTGATCCACAAGAAGAACATTGGTGTATGACTGAAGCCTTATTAAGCAACATTGCCACCTCCATAGATTCTTGATTTAATTTCTCGAAGCGCACTGAAATACTTTTTGGGCGAAACTACTCCAGAGTCATCCCAAAAGTCCTGCACCGCATCTTGGAGTTCAGGGGAGTTATCAAACGCAAAGATAATACGTTTGGGGTCGGATCTTTCAACAGAAAAAATTGGGAACCCCCAAGAAACCAAAGCGGCTACTAATGAAAGCTCCTGCGAAGCGAAGATTTTATCTTCTTGTAATCTTGTCATGAGACGACAATCGCTAGATTACGGGAACGAGTCAATAGACCAAATTCGAAGCTAAAGCTGTCTAATCTGCGTAATACACGTAATATGTAAGAGATGGAGCCTAGGAAAGCTGAAAAACTCTCGTCTTTGTTTTTTTATCGTAGCCTATATTAAATCGGCTCTCAAGAGCTTTTATTCTCACCCTTTTTTGAATGTTTGAAATAGAGATAGCGATGTCACGCAAGGTAATAGGTTTTTTATGTAGTTTGCTGTATTTGTCCAAAATATCTTTAGGCGTAAAACTAGTTTGTCCCAGTTTTTCTGCCCTTAATTCCATAAGGGCGTCCACTGTCTTTTGCTCACATGGGGCTGTAGAAAAATCAATGGAGGCTGGTAAACCATCTCCTTGCTTAAAGTAAACAACTCCCTTGTTGTAAAGTACGATTTCTCCCGGTACAAAGCGAATGACTTCTTTGGTTACTTTTTCTTTTGAGAGTGCTTCAGAATTTACATTAGTGAATATAAACTCTGCCACATGAGCGGGCATAAAGGGGTTAACTTGCCAATCAAAGCAACCTTTGCTCTTTAATTCATTGAGAAAATTTTTCAACATATTGTTATCCTCGAAATTAAAGAACTCCCATTTAACTGAAAAGCCGGTCCCAGTTGAATTGCTATCAATAGTGTTTTTTATCTTTTTTTGTTCTGCCCTATCCAGGAGAAGATTAATAGTGTGAAGGTATTTATTTTCAGTGGTATTTACTATTCTTTGTTGGCGTAGAAGTTCTTTGTGTTTTTTTTCAGCTTCTCTTTTATCCCTATCACGGATTTGCATCTCTCGACTTATTCTGTCCAGTTCATCACTTTTATCGGGGATAACCGTGGGATAATATACTTCTTCCGTAACGCTAGTCTGAGATTTCGCGATCTTACTTTTTTTCATTTTAATCTTAATAGTTAATTGAGCCTATTATAAGCGTTTAGACTGTTAAATTGTTACCTCTAGGCGAACCAGTCTGGGTAGAGCGGTTTTACGCCTCCAAAATCAATTTGGGGAATGTACCGCTTTGGTTCCCTGTAGCCGATTGCCAGATAGCGGAAGCTGTCGGCCCCATGACTCGACCAGTCATGTTTCGGGTTGTTTCTGAAGATTTTGTTCTTCTCGTCCCAATCTTTCTTATAGTTCTTGAGGGCTTGGATACCCCGGTCACATTTCGTCTGGTCGAACCAGCAACGAGAGAAAATTGTCCGGGCGGCTTCGATTCCGTCATCGACGGAAAGGTTGGGGCATAACTTAAAATTGATACCCAGACTCTTAGCAATTTCCATTCTCGATTTTCCGCTTCCCAACTCTCTGACTTCAATATCGTGGGGAGCATAATGGTTTTGATAGGTGTAACCTTTACCGTGAATGATCTGGACATAATGGGGCAACCCTTCTCCGGAGTTTTCGTAATAATCAATTAAGTGGAGTTCTTGACCAACTGTTTGCAGAAACCAAATGGTCGTAGAGTCATCAATACCCAGATCCCAGTAGGTTGAAACCGACACGCCTGAATTGTGGGGAACGCTGGTTATTCGGTTTTCTTCTTCGGCTTTGCGAATTGCCGCTCCATAATATGATCCAATAACCGGAGAAGTGAAGCTGCACATATACTCCTGATCGAAATAAGCCAAAGCTTCTGATTCGCTCCGGCCATTGGCGGTAAAACGGCTGATAATGTCCTGCCGAATCTCATCTAATTGCGCTGGACTAAATAGTCTGGTATCTTGGGCCGTTAAAACCTCAACATACCATTTAGGGTTGTTCTTGGCGTATTCGTACAGAGCTCGGGCGTGATTATCACCTTTGGGAGTCATGTTAAAAATGGCAATGCCGTCGTTTTCCCGAAGAATCGGTTCTACCACGTCCCAAGCGTAGGGGTCATGCTCACTCCATTCGGAGAAAACATACATCTTTGCATTGCCACCTCTAAGCGAGTCGGGATTGTCCGTGCCGGCAATTTGAAAGATTGAACCTTTTATAATGGGAATGGTCATGCGGGACTGATTAGCCTGGCCGGCCCGAATAAATTCCGGAATATGGTCAATGAACTTGAAACCGTCACTGCCTATGCCTTCCCAGAGGTTATCTCGACCCATTACTAAAGTCGGATAGACGAATTTAACGAGGATTGGATCTTTGATGAGTCTTCCGGGGACAATATCGGCTATATTGACCTTGTCTTTACCAGATCGCCTATGCCAAATCTGCATAAAATATCGTTTATCACTTTTACCCTCAACAGCCTTTTCGACTTCCCTTAAAAAGGGAATTTGATAATCCCTGGCTTTGAAATGATACGGAATTTCATTCTCCATTTATATTTTCAAGATATGATCGTCTGATAATATTAACTGTCATGTCTCCGACAAGTTCGTTGCGGGAAGCGAAGTGATCCTTCATAATTCGTTCGAGTAGCCATTCATCGGATTTAATCGCTTTTGAGTGTTTCATTGCCCAGTTTGCCTTAGCCTTGCCGATTTGGTCCGCAAAATCCGCATCTTTCTTCTTCCATTGGGAAATCGTGTCCTCATCTTTTCCAATCCAAGCCCCGGCCAGTTTCTGCACCGGCAATTCACAAAAGTATTCAATGAATCTTTTCTTGAGTAGAGCTGTTTTATCTTCTTTGACCATGATCCAATTTTACAAACGCAAAATATCACAAGGCAAATTTCGAAATATGCTAAACTTTCAATAGTTGCCTAAACCTAGAGGTGCAAACTTTTAGGCATGGTACAGAAATCCTCAGTGAGTAAAAGCTCCTCATCAGAGCTTCTCACTGAGGTCACGTCTCGAAAGAGATGTGGGTGGCTGAGAGGCCGCCACTGGTGGGGAGCTTTTTGTTTTCCTTTAACCAAAAATTGTATGGATGTCGATAAATTAAAAATAGGAATCACACGAGAAGAGGCCAGAAAAAACTTACGTAAAGTTACTCCTGATATGAGCGAAGAGGATATTGAAACGATGATTGATATAGTTGAGAACAATGATGTGGCGTCATTTAGCAAGATTATGCAAGAGATAAATCTAAAAGGAAATAAATACCTTCGGCTATATTGTACAAACTGCAAACTTGTATTTAGTCGTCAAAATATAGGAGTAATAAATAATTGCAATAAATGTGGCCAAGAATTGAATTTTAGATCCTTTAATCCTTGGCCCAAAATTTTCATAGGGACATCAATAATCGGGTTAGGAGGGCTAACAATATATCTTGGTTTACCGATTATCTGGATTGGCGGTTTTCTTTGGGGAGGGCAGATGATTTTTAATGGATTTGACCAATGGGAAAAAGTAAAGACCCTTGATAATATATGAAAAAGATTTTGCTTATCCTTTTAGGAATTTCTATCTTAATTGCATCTCTGTCTATTGCTTACTATTTTGTAATACTCGTTCCAAAAAAAGAGAGTGCTCAATTAATACTAGAAAAACAAATATTTGAATATCAAAAAGAAAAGGATTCTGTTGCAAAGAATGATAAACTAATAAAAGAACGGGAAGATAATTTTCGAGAAAGCCAAAAAATAACACAAGACACATGGAACAGGGCTCGTACTGAGTGTATAGCAATAGCAAATAAGAATGAAGAATCTTTTTTTGACGCCGTAAGATCTTGTTTGACAGAATTATGTACAAACAACATGTTGCAAAATAAAGAACTTCAATCTTTTGGAGAAGGCTTTATTAATAATTGTACTGAAGCAAAAATTGAAGGAAGATGGCAAAAATAAATATGATTAAGGAAAATAAACAGAAAATATTATTGATTTTACTTGGTCTGTTTTTAATGGCTAGTTGGTTCTATTGGTTCCAGTGGCGTCCGGTAAGAACAAGGTCTTACTGTAATTGGGCTGTACAATGGGGAGAACGAGCAAGTTGTAGGCGTGAAGACTGTTATGATTATGCATATAAGAAATGCTTGCATGAGAAAGGACTATAAATTATGAAAAACTTTATTAGACAACCGTTAAACTTAATTATCTTTATAACCTGTTTGGTAGTTGTTGCTTATTTTGGCATCAGGATTTACAAAGAGCTAAAACCAAGAACTATAGAAGAACGAAAAATGGAATGTTTGAAATTGGGTAGTGATAATAGAGCGGCGGCTTGTATAAAGTTATTAAAATAACGAGCGAATTGTTTTTATTATTAAGTTGGTAACCTTATCAAACCAAGTTTTGGCAGAGAAACCTTTAGTATTATCTGTTTGTGTATTTAATCCATACAAGATCAAACCTGCAGCCGTGGCAAAAGCAGGAGAACCGATTTCATCAGTCAAACCACTCCAACCTTCTACCTTGCCTATTCTGGCTGGAAAAGCCAATATGCGTCTTATTTGGTCAATTAAGCCCACTGTCAAAGATCCACCGCCACAGACAACTACACCCAAAGGAACCTGAAGCCCATACTTACTTCTCTTGATCTCTTTATTTACCAGTTCTAAAATTTCTTTTACTCTGGCTTTGATTATCATGTTTTCATCGCTTTTTAGAGTGGGATCAACGGCTTCCCGCTTAATTGACTCGGCTGATTCCATAGAGATTTTTAGTCCAATGGCAATGTCATTGGTAATATATTTAGTGCCTATAGGTGTTACTGCAGAATAGACTACAGCTCCTTCGTAAATTATTACAATATCTACAGTTTCAGCTCCCAAATCAATCAACACCACGCCTAGCTCTTTTTCGGTCTCCGTCAAAATGGCCTCGGCAGAAGCAACACCTGCAAAAACTATTCTTTCGATATTTACTCCTACCTTTTCCATACATTTAGTCAAATTACTGATGGCTACACTTGATCCGCTAACGATGTGGGTGACAACTTCCAATCTCGAGCCAGACATTTCCAGAGGATTCTTTATTCCTGTTTGGCCGTCTATGGTGTAGCTTATCGGTAAAGTGTGCAATATTTCCCTTGAGGAGGGTAAAGCTACTGCCTTGGCAATTTCGTTTAATCTTTCCAAATCCTTATCGTTTATATCGTGATCAGGAGATATGGCTACTACGGCGTGGGTGTTGGTACTTTCGATGTGTGATCCCCCGATTGATACAAAGGCTGAATTTATTGTGTGTCCAGACATTCTTTCAGCTGCTTTTAAGCACTCCTTAACCACATCTGCAGTACCATCAATATCTACGATCTGACCTTTCTTAATGCCTTTAGAAGGCATTGTGGCTACTCCCAACACACTAATCCGGCCATTCTCCATGACTGACACGATTAAAGCAATTTTAGAAGAACCAATATCAATACCACAAAGGATTGGATTTTTGAGTGCCATCAGTCTTGATTATAGCCGTAATTTATTTTAGGCCTAGATGTATAATCTGATTCAAATGAAAAAGATTATTTTGTTTATTTTTGGTTTTATGGTCTTAATGGTTCTGGTTGGTATTTTTGGTGGTTCTTCAAATAAGAAGAATAATCAAATATCACCCACGCCTTCGCCACAAGCAGTCGAAATTCAAGTCCCTTCACCTACACCCACATCGTTGGATTCTTTATTTACCGACACAGTAGTCACTAATGTTATTGATGGGGATACATTTACTATCGAAGGAGGCAAAGTGGTTCGCATGATTGGCATGGATACTCCAGAGACAGTTCACCCCAGTAAACCAATACAGTGCTACGGCAAAGAAGCCTCAGCAAAAACAACTGAACTCATAGAAGGTCAAAAAGTTAGATTAGAAAAGGATGTCTCTGAGACTGATAAATACAAACGTTTACTTAGATATGTTTGGAAAGGTGATGTACTAATAAACGAATTGCTTGTCAAAGAAGGTTATGCACAATCTTCTTCATATCCACCGGATATTAAGTATCAGGAAAGGTTTATAGTTGCCCAACAAGATGCTAGAGACAATCAGAGAGGCCTGTGGGGTTTAACTTGTGCCAGTATTCCTACCCCCACACCTAAAACGACTATTGCTCCACCTGCCCAAAATGCAGATGGATCATGGGCCTGTAACTGCTCCAAGACCTGTGCAAATATGTCTTGTGACGAAGCTCAATATCAATTAAATACTTGTGGCTGTTCCAGAAGAGATGCTGATGGTGATGGAACGGCCTGTGACTCTCAGTGTCAATAAGATATGAAGAAGATAATCGAGCAATCAAATTTAATGGAAATAATAAATAGTGAACACCAACTTCTAATTGATGCCTCAAAAGATTATGGAGAGTTCTTTTCACACGCTCTTCAATCAGTTAAATTACTTCAGTTTTTCGTTTCAGGGGTGAAAAATGAAGGCTGGCTTTTTATTTCTTTTCTGGCTCATATTAGAAAACATCATATGTTAGCTCTTCTCTCCACAATCAGACGTCATCATGTACAAACTGTTATGAATCTACGGCAGATTTTAGAGTCTGGAGTAAGTGCTTCGTATGCATTGGCGAATCCTGAACCAGAAGACTTTGTTTTAACCACATCAGAAGGTTTAATGGACGTTCCCGAAAAACTTAAGAAGAAGAGATATGATTGGTTAGAGAAATATTATTCAAAAGGTTCCCAAGCAATAAAAGCCATGAAAGACCAAATGCAACTTTCTAGTCACTCAAACCTTGTAGATACTCATAGGACTTTCAAATATACGAATGTTGGAAATCTTGTGCGTTTAGAAACTCCTTTCTTTGACCTGGAAAATAAATTTATCCTCAAAGGAGATTTGTGGTCCTTAGCAAATATAATAATGGGTTTATTGGACTTATTTTACGGAGTAAATTTGAAATATAATCGCATAACTTTCTCTCCAAATTTTGTAACTGATCTACAATCTTTTGAAAAGGAAAATAACAGATTAAAATTAGCTATTATGCAAGCCGAAAAGTATAAAAGGGTAAAAGACCAAGCAGTGGGAAAGGATGAAAGACTCAAAGGGAGAAAAAATACCAATATTATTTAACAACTAAGATATAATCTTTACCATGGATAGAAATACTATTACTAAGGCATTTAAGTCCGGATTAAACGCAGCAATACAAGGCAACATACCTTACTTCACGGCAGCTATCACACCATTTTTACTGTTACACCCCTACTGGGAACTATGTTTTTATTCAGCCGTTGGGCTTTACGGTGTATTTATGGCTCTTAACCAAGAAAGAGTGACAGAAGTAACTACTTTTATTCATGATCATCCAAATGAGTTTAGATCTGAAATGGTACAAAGTGAGGAGTTTAAGGGTGGGTTTTTGATATTTATGGATCAATATCTGAAGCAAAGATTAGAGAAAAAACGAAAAATTCAAAGAGATATTTTTCTAGGATTCACAAATCATCCAGATAAAGAAGATTTTGAACTAGAGCGACTTAACAGCGCATTGGCAGAGATTTCATTAGACGCTCTGGAACTGTTAGCAATCATAAAAAGAGAGGTGATTCCTGGGATGGACGGGGAAATTGAGCTTGAGTTAGAAAAGGTTAATCCTAATTCGGATAGGAGCATAGACTGGTGGAGGGATTACTACCGTCATAGCAAATCAGTTTGGCAACCGCTGGATCTCTGGCTTAAAACAAATTTTGATACTAATTCAGAGAAGGTGAAAGAAAAGTTTGGAGTCCCCAAAAATGAAGGCTGGCCTAGTGATTTATTAAACAGGGCGAGAAATCTTGAAAGCGATGAAAGGAATAAAGCGTCTGAAGCCACGAGTGAGCTTCTTAATCTGGGTGTATTTAGGTTAAAAGTGACAGGCGCATCTATTGGAGGAGCATCGGATTACTTAATAACACGTTTTGGATATAAGTTTCTAACATATCTTGAAATCTGAAACTCTACGATGTGTCATGTGTGGGCATGAGAGAGGAATCTCAGGTTAGATAGTATTTGACTAATCTCTTTGAGGTTGCGAGATAAAAAGTATTTCTAGTTTTATTTAGTCAGCACCGTCAGTCAGATTATGTAGGTCCGAGACTTTTAGGTAATATTCCAATTTGGTAACAACATCGGCCTCAGTTGCAAAATTTCTTTTGAGTTGTCTAAAGAAATAAAATAATCGTATAATTGACCAGTTAGCTTGATAATGTTGGGTTCGGACATCGTTCGATGCTTGACCCACGATTTGGCTGTTGAAAATGGTGCTCCTTTATTAGCGGGTCAATTAGTGGCCGAGGATATAGTTTGTGATGCGGCTAAGATGTATTCTTTAACATTGGGTGGAAAATCGGTGGTTTTGACTTCGTCAATCGTTGACCACTTGCAATCAATCGTATCTTCCAGAGGTTTTGGTTGGCCGGATTTGTAATGGCATTTAAAGATAATCGCCACGACGTGCTGGCCATTTTCTTTGGTGTAGCTATTGTTCGTCACAAACTCCATTTCTTTCGTGGTTTGTACTCCCGTCTCTTCTAAAACTTCTTTTTGCAGTGTTTTCTGTAATACATCGAAGATGTCATCGTCCGCATGGTCAACTTTGCCTCCCGGGATGGTCCAGCGCCCGGGCATATGTTCTTCCTCCCAAGAACGCTGGGATATCAACACTCTATCGCCCTTAAAAACAACTCCATTGACCAATATTTGAAATGAATGTTTTGAAGTGTCAGCCACGGTTAAATTTTATCATGTGTTTCGATCTTGCTTAAAAAGAAAAGATTTACAAAGGTCTGACCGTATAGTAATATCTGCCATCATGTTGACAGGAGTGGAAAGGAAAGCAGTTATTGCTGGGACAGGTTTTAGTGACAGAGCTGAAAATTTTGAGGTATTAGAAACCGACTATGGTGCGGTAACGTTTGCCCATCTTGATCTCGGCGGCAAGGATGTTATTTTTGTGGCCAGACATCAAAAGCTGCAAATACCCAGCCATGTTAATTACAGGGCTAATGTTCAGGCTTTGAAGCTTCTTGGAGTTAATGCCGTTTATACGGTTAGTGCTGCCGGAAGAATGGCTGAGGAAGTGTTACCAGGGCACTTGGTTAATTTGGGAGATCTGGCCTTTGCTAGCACGGGAATGCGTGAATGTACTTTCGCTGAGGATGGTGCGCTAATTCTACATACTCCATTGGCGGCGCCATTTAGTTTGGGAATGAGGGAAACTCTTGACCAAGCGTGGGGTTTAGCAAGACTAGCTGTGGTTGATTTATATTTCCAACACGCTGGGTTGAGCGTTGGATATCATAATGATGGTACATATTTTAATTCTGAACCGCCTTGGTTTAATACAGTCGTTCAAGAAGAGTGGTTAAGATGTACGGTGCCACGCATCAAACTTATTGGGCAAACAATGATTCCAGAAGTGCCGTTACTAAGAGAGATGGGTATAGCAGTCGCTTCACTAGGAATGTGTACAGACCACTCTAATTATCCAGGAGCCGTAAGAGTATCACACGCAGGAGAAGGTGGTGTAATGGACGTTGCCGAGGTTACAGCACAGGCGGCTTTGGCAGTGCTCGATCATGCTATTAGACTTTTGCCAAACGATTTTTATGATGCTTGGGCTAATGAAGTTTTAAAAAACTCTGTGCACGGCTCCCAAGTTGACATGCCACTTTTACAGACAAAACGACCTAAACTGGCGGGAATTATTCAGACAGTAATTAAGACAATTCCTGGAGCTTAAAATAGGCTAAGGTGAGGAACGTAGATCTGATGAAATTTACACCAATTTTTTTGGCGACTTTTGAATAATCTCTGTCATCGAACCAATAAACGTCTTTCTTGTTTAAATTTCTGAACTTGGATTTAGATATAATTTCCTGCACCAAGATCTCCTTTGGGCATGGACCAACCCAAAGTCTGACGTTAAATGCTTCATTGTCGATGTATTTCCACCAACCCAACAGTTTTAATATTGATACAACCACTTCTGGCAGATTGTCACTAACAACGCCCACGCTTCCGCCATTGGCATTTATAGATTTAAATATTTTTTCGATCCCCTTTTTGGGATTAAATGCCACACCATCGGCTTTTCGGATCAAAATACCTTGTTTGAGATAAAAATCGGAAGCGACCCTACTTACATATTCGGACTTGTTGGTCAACCACAAGGTTTGATCGCAGTCAAATAGAAATAACTTATTTGGCGTTTTATTCATGTTTTCCCAATAAAATTAACCCCGCTTTCATAAAACCCAGTTTTTGGATTTGTTTCCATAAGTCGTCTCCTGGTTTAAGCGAGCTTTCTTGGTAGTTCCCCTGGAAACAATCATTTTCTTCGTATATCCGGACAATATGAACGGTTTGTCCGGCTAACCCTATAGGGAATTTTCTATTGTCACCAAACGTTAACTGCCGTATTTCCAGAGATTTTCCAGCATACCCCATTCCATATCTAATTCCATAATCCCCTACCAAATTGGTTATCTTTCCGATTAAATCATTGGATAGGCCTGCCATGTTTGCTGTCCAAGGTAGATGAATTGTGGAATTGAAGCTCCACAGATAGTCTAATTTTTCTGTAAGAATTTCTAATTGTTCTAACAGGGCTTTTTCCACTTGACCGGTAGCAATTTTTTTAATGGTTTCAAGCAATATGGCGAATTCGTAAGCCGGAGAGTGAAATGCTTCTGCTAAGGGCAAAGACTTTGGGGAAGTAAAATCTTGATATTTTTTCATTTCATACCAGCTGGGTAGAAACGTATTGCACAATACAGATACCCCCTGGAATTGCATGTTTTCTACTTTTGACAACTTTTGTTTAAACTGTGCGACTGACGCAATTGAGGTCAACGTTGGGAACGCTGATAAGTCATTATTCAAAAATAAGTAAAAAATACCTATTCCGGGATAGTACCGTTTATCTTCGGTGACTTTTAATTTTACAAAGGCTTTAAAGTCGGTGACGAAATTCCAATCTTGATCGTATCGCAGACCTCCTACTCCAGTTATAGTTCTTACGCTTGTCAGGGGTTGACCGCTTAATGTGGCCACTGCATAACTGGCCAAACTAGGGGTATCTGTATTAGAGGGGGTGACTCCGGGAAATAGAAAATCTTGAGCCCCACCATGTTTTTTGGCGATTAGTGTTAAATTTTCTGCATCATCCTGATTCAGATCCAGTTGCGAATTGATTAGGGCTTTTGCTTCTTCTAAGTTTATGGGTAAACCTAGAAGTTGACTCTCGTAAATCATTCCGCCGACCAAAATAGCTTCCCCGGCAACTTTTGAGAGTTTTCTGTGGGATTGGCAGGAGTCATATCCCACTTCGTTATATGCCACTTCTGTGCTTGGTAAATTTTTGATTATGACATTCGACAAAAGATCGGCATCGTGGGGAGAAAGGTGTTTGACAAAAGATTCATGCATCCATTTCAGGGCTTCTGGGATGCCGAGATCGGTTGGCCACATGAATTCTGCCGCTTTGGCTAGATGACTAGCCAATAGACCAATTTGAGCTTCTGATACCCCCATAGATTGTAGTGGAATGAGTTCATTTTGCATAAAATCGCCCCGTTAGTCAGGGGCGATTTGAGGCAAATCACTGTACCACCCTATTTTGAGAACTCGAGAGCACTAAAAAAGACCCCGTTTCAACCTTGACGATGATCTTTGAGTTCTCCTCATTTACGGCTATCATGGGCCTACCCATATTGCATTTGTGCAATCAGCTTGAAAGACGCGACTCTTTCTCAAACGCTTTTCAAATTATAAATACATTGTACTACAGTGAGACTGCTTTTGTCAATTTGAAGTTTGACGGCTATAATCCGTGAGTATGCATCCGGCGGTAAAGATTTTTTTGGATCAATTAAGTTATGGAGTGAGGGTTGATGGCGGAGCCAGGGATGATGATCAAAGCGTAGTGAGCGTGCTGGCCCGGGTGTATGAGAAAGCCAGAAATGCCCTGGAATACAGAGCGGATCATTTGGTGCGGCGGGCGGCGATTGAAAGAATTCTAAAAAGGCTGATGGTGTATGAAAAAGACCCGAGTGGATTGGCCAAGCTGCTACTTATCGAATTGAAATGGGCCAGATATGTGTCGATTGCGGAATTGGAACAGGTGAGTGAAGCGAAACTGGCGCAAACTTTGGAGCGTTATATCAAAGTATTCGAGTCCGGAGTACCTCGAGAATGGCTGATGGGGGTAGCTTCGGCAGAAATAGAGGAGATGTTTAATTTAAACCGGGATTTCGGAAAATTTACTTACTTTACTTTCCAGGTGATTAAACAGAAAGTAAAAGTGACCGATCCAAACTTGGACCTATTAGTATTTATGGCAGTGGACAGAATTTATTCCCAGTCAGATGACGAGCAGCAGGCATATCATATATTGCAACTAGCTGGAGGGAATATTAACGAAACTTGGAGATTGGTTAGTCTGGCTAAGAATAGCCCCCTGTTAAACAGGTTGCAAAAATTTGTGAGCAGTCAGATGGGGGCACTACTTCTACTCCGGGACATGTATTTTGCCGATCCAGGCGGGTTTAGACAGATGATTGAAGACAAGAATAATTTTAGCCAGACAGCGAGCAAAGTTTTGGATAAACAGTTGCGATTAATGGGAGAAAGGATCTCTACGGCGGCGGTCAGAAGCGTAATCTATGTGTTTTTGACTAAAATGGTGGTGGCAGTGGCGATAGAGATGCCGGCCGAGGTATGGTTGTTTGGTAGCGTGGCCAAGTGGCCGCTGGTGGCTAATATGCTATTTCCTCCGGCTTTGATGTGGGCGGTGACGAGACAAATAAGCTTGCCAAAGGGCAGAGAAAAAGAAGAAATTGTAAATAGAGCTTGGCTAGTAGTGAATAACTTTGAAGCCTTGGCCAAGGAGGAAGATGGATTGCTTGAGAAGCCGGCGCAGAGAAGAAGCGTGTGGTACACCATATTTTCCGGATTGTATGCGGTGGTGTTTGTAGCTACATTCGGCCTGATTTTTTACGGACTTTCTAAAATCCGGTTTAATTTTGCGGCTCAGGTGGTATTTGTGTTTTTCCTGTCGGTAATTGCTTTTCTGGCCCATAGAATCCGGCAAACGGCCGGAATTTACAGAGTGAAGCAGGAGGGCAAACAGCGGTCGTCTCTATGGGATATGGTGTGGCTGCCGATTCTGACGGCCGGAAGTATATTAAACCAGGGGCTGTCCAAATTAAATTTCCTGGCTTTTACTTTCGACTTTATACTTGAGGCCCCATTTAAGGTAATTCTGGGCTTTATTGATAGCTGGGTGCAGTTTTTGGGAACTAAAAAAGAGGAAGTGGTGGGGTGAGTGTAGTAAAATTGCGTAGAGGATCGCCCTCGTAGCTCAATGGACAGAGCAAATCCCTTCTAAGGATAAGATGAAGGTTCGATTCCTTCCGAGGGCACCTATTCGATAAGCTCAGGGTTCGTAGCTCAACGGTAGAGCAGCTCCCTCTTAAGGAGACGGTTGTGGGTTCGATTCCCACCGAGCCCACATACTGCGGGATCGGCTAATGGTAGGCCAACAGACTTTGAATCTGTTTATCTTGGTCCGAATCCAAGTCCCGCAGCAAGATTGGACACTATTGTGAAAAAGGTCGCAAAAACACATGCCCAGTTAATCAATGAGTTAAAGGATCAGCTTAGCTTATTGGATGATAGTATTCAGAAAATAAACTCGGGTGATCTGAAATATTCGAAAGCTTTATCCGGAATTTTAAGGATTCTCGTAATTGAAACTTCTACAAATAGACCTCTCTTAAAGGAATTATTTTTTGCCTCTAACACTGAAAAAATTCGTATGACGAATGAGGAATTTGTTAAAATTGCATCTCAACAAGACGGTGGATCGCACGTTGATCCTACAATAGATTTTGGATATCAATTTGCCAATGAAGGTATATTGATAGAAGGATTGCCACCAAAAGTTTTAAAACTGATAATTTTGGCAAATCATGTTCTAAAATTCGGCAAGGAACTAATAGCGATTATTGAAAGTAAAAGTTAGTTATGGGATCGGTCTAGGTCCTAGACCGGCCAGCTCAGCCAGTAAGTGTGGTTGTGCGAATAATCCCACCTTTCAGGTGGGATTAAAAAAGGAAATTGCTTTGAAAAGCATGGCCTTTTCGATACAGTAAACGAGATTGACTTTTGTTGCGGGAAAAACTACAGAAAGAGTGATTTGAATCAAATTGGTGTAGTAGTAAGCAAGGCCATCCAAGTTCAGGTATCACCAATTGTTAATGAAGCTATTCAAACCCAAGTACCAGGAATTGTCACTGGGATTTTATAAGAAGACAGGAAGGATTTGGAGTTTGTGGTGGGAGTTTTGGATCGAGATTGGTGGAAGTTGGAGAAACGGGTGGATGTAATTGAATCTCACGTAGGTTTACCAAGCGCAAATTAAGCCAAAATCTACATTCGGATGATGAAGTAGCAAAAACAGCCACAATATCCTATAATTCTCTGACTATGTCGATTGAGGCCAGACCATCTAAAGAAAAAAATCCGGAATTTCCTTTATCGTCACAAGACGTGGTGATTGTAGGAGGCGGACCGGCAGGAGCTTTGACGGGGTATCTTTTGGCACGTCTGGCAAAAAGTGTGACTATTTTGAACCAAGTCCTACGAGAACGCCGACTTTCGGAGAAAGAATCAAACCCTGCGTGGGTTGTGCCGGGATTTTGCAAGATACCACAGAATCGTTATTAGCTAGCGTTGGTCTTCATATACCGGAAGTCGTGATTCAAACAAGAATAAATAGAAACGTTGTACATCTTCCCGGAGGTGGGGAAGTGGAAATTCCCACTCGTGCCCTTGCCGTTTTCAGAGGATTTGCTCCAGTGAGACCAGCCGTAGAAGCAACCCGACAAATATGGGGATTTGATGCGTGGTTGTTGGAAGAGGCAAAAAAAGCGGGAGCCAAAGTCGTAGGATCTCCAGTCACTAAAATTCAAGTAGGACGAGACAAAACAGTGGTGTATGCGAACGGTGAGATAATCTCAGCTGATTTGGTAGTGGGATCTTATGGTCACAACAGAGGAAATTTGCAAATTGATACTGGAGAAGAGGTGTTTGATGAACCGATAACACAACCGGCCAGCGTCAGAGAATATCGTTTAAAGGATACAAAAGTACGAGAAAGACTGGGAGAGAGCATGCATGTGTTTGGAAATCCAACCGATAAGGTTTGGTATGCGGCAGTCATTCCCAAGGGGGAGTATGCCACAATTGTGATGATGGGCAGAGACGGAGCAGATCAATCTGGTTTTCGAGAGTTTCTGGCTTTGCCAGCAGTTATAGATCTTCTGGGTGACTTGAACAGGCAGAGATCTAACTGTGCTTGTGTCAGTCAAATCACAGTTCGATCCCCGAACAAGATATCAACAGAAAACGAGCATGGAGGAATGGGCTATGTCAGGTATGGGGACGCCGGAGACACCAGGCCAAGAAAAAACGGTATAGGTGCAGCCATGGAAAGCGGAGCTGAGTTTGTTGAAATATTAGAAGAATATGGGAATGGCGCAACGGCCCGAAGAAAATTCGAGAGTTATATTAGGAGAACCTATATTTGGGATAACTCGTTTTCTGAAGTCATGCTCGGCGTCTTTGATCTTGTTTTGGATCACCGGATGTCGAAAGAAGCGGTGATTTGGTTGGCGAATAATCAGATACCACTAGCCAGCCAGATGGTCAGGAGCACCATGGATTATGCCTTAACAGGCAAAATCCCTTACTGGCAGATACCGTTCAGAGTTATATTCGGGAGATGAAGTAGGTGGTGGGGTGGTAGAGGAAGATGACGGGCAGTTCTTCGCTGATGAATTTTTGAAATTCGAGATAGATGTTTTTGCGGGTTTGCTGATCGAGGGTTTTGCGGCCGTCTTCAAGAAGTTTATCGGCCCGGGGATGATTGAAATGAGAAATATTGGTTTCCTGGGTAGAGTGCCAAAGAGAATATTGATCCGGATCTATGGGAATTTTTTGGCCAATGATGAGAGCTGTGAAGTCGGTAGTAATTTCGGGGACGACCTGGATTTCGGTAGGGATACCCAAAGCTTGCCAGTCGCTTTTGACGGCTTCTGCGTCCGGGAGATATACGGAAAGAGTGGTGAGAACAATTTTATCGGGCTTTTTGCCTACTTTGGCCAAGAGCTGTTTTGCCCGCCCTAAATCCAGGTCGTAGGGTTTAACGTCGGAATTGTAGGCCCAGGAGGTGGGGGCCAGCGGGCCAAACGCCCGATTGGGCCAACGGGATTTGTCGATAGCGTATGCTAAAGCCTGGCGTAAGCTTTTTTCAACTGTCTGTGTGTTGAAAAAAATACCTATGTAACGGTCTTTTTGTACAAAAGTGGAAACCCGGATTGAGGGCCATTCGGCTAAATCAGCCGGATCCTGGAGATCTTCCAAAAAATTGACAGTTCCCAGCTTAAAAGCCAGGCGGGCTTGTTGTTCTGAAGGATAAAAGAAATAGTGGAGGCGGGGCAGGCGGGAGGAGCTATCTGTGGGAACAAGAGTGAGGGAATCAATGTTTTGGCCGGTTTTTTTGAGACGTGAGGCCCTGTATGATCCGGCTCCCAGCAACCCGGTTTTGAAAGCCGGTCGGGAGAGAACTACAGGCAGAGGTGAAAATGGTTCCTTGAGATTGACCACAATTTGGGAGTCCGAAGGATAAATAAAATCGGTATCTTTGAAATGGTAATTAATATCCCGGCTTTTGATGGGAGTGCCATTCTGCCAGTGTAAGTTGGGGGCGAGGTTAAAGGTGTAGCTTTTGCCGGAGGCGTCCATGGTCCAGGAAGTGGCCAGACCGGGAGCTGGCTGGCCGGAGGGTGAAATAGTAGTCAAACCGAGACTGATTTTTTGCTGGATGCTGTAGGGAATTTCGGTGGATGTGTAGCGGCCAACGACGGCGATGGTCAGGGTAGGTCGGGCTTTGGGTAAATAGGGAAGAAGCCGGGGAGAAAGAATTAAAATGGCTGCACCCAAAACTGCACCCAGAAGAGTGGCCAGGTAGTATTTGCTAAGAAAAGCTACCAGCAAGCGTAAGCCAAAGCGGAGCTGTTTAAAAGGTGAGGACATTGAGTACGGATAGAAGGACAAATATGATGGCTATGATAATGGTTCCGCGAAAAATTAGGTTTTCTACTCCCCTTTTAGAATGATAGGAGATGGAACCGAAGGCCCGGCCCAGACCGGTACCTTTGGCTTGTAAGAGCACCAGGCAGATGAGGGCGATGCCGGTGACGATTTGAGCTACAGTCAGCCAGGTTTTCATTAGTCTTGAAGAAGCCAGTAAATAAGGTGGAAAGTGAAGGTAAGAGTGATGGTGGCCACTACAAAGGCGCCGAAAGCGGTGAAATGCATGGAGGGAATGATAACATATTTGAGGTCCAGACCGGGAAAAGTGAAGGCGTGAATTTGTAAATTAGGTACGAGAAGAGTAACTAAATATAGGGTGACTAAGTTGGCGACCCAGCGAAAAATGCCCAGAGTGACCAAATGAATCGGTAAAAGAAGTAAATTAATGACGGGGCGGACAAAGAGATTGACTAAAGCGATGGCCAGTGAGGCTAAAAGAAGAGTCTGATAACCGCCGATGTAAGTAATAACCCCGGAGAGAATTTGAGCGGCCAAGTATATGCTGGCTAAATTAATTGCGATGGAGCGGAGAAGAAGCCTAAGCATTACTTAATTATTAAACTTCTGTGCTTGTGATGCAAGCGACGGGAAAAACGGTGGGCTTCGTCGCGCAGTCTCTGCAATAATTGGAGGCCGGGATGTGTACGTGGAAGTTTAATTTTAGAAGTTGAGGTATAAATTATCTCTTCTTGTTTGGCCAGGGCGATGACCGCACAAGGTCTCTCCTTGTGCGCTAGGGAAAGTTGGGGCAATCCCCCATCCAAAACGATAAGGTCGGGTTTTGGCCAGTCGGTTTTGAGACGGCGGGTGAGCATTTCTGTAAGTCGGGCCACGTCATCGTTGCCGGAACGGATGGTGAAATGGCGATAATTTTGTGGAGTAAGTTGACCGTTAATGGCCACGGTCATGGCCCCCGTGGCTGCACTGCCGGCTAGATGGGCCACGTCGTACATTTCTATTCGGGCTAATGGCCAATAGCCAGTAGCCAAGCGCAAAGATTCCAGGGCTTCCTGACGGCGGTCTGATAGCAGGTTAGGGTTGGTAACGAATTCCTCCGGAGGCGTAGGTTGTTGCAATAGATTGCGCAGAGCAGCGGCAGTTTCGAAATCCAAAGTTTTAACTGCCTGACGCATAACCTGCTTGAATTGCCCGCGGAAAAGTTTTTTTAAGCGGGTAATATTTTGTTTGTAAGCGGTGGATGTGGTCAGAGGATTGTCGGGGCAAGGACGACAAAGTCCAAAATGGCGGTAAAAACAGGGACTCTCGGTATGAAAGGGGGCGATATGGCGAAGGGAGCGCAAAATTTTTCTGGCAACCAACCCGGAAAGAAAGGGCCCGGCTATTGCATGCGGGGACTTGTGATTGACTAGCGGTTTAGGAAATTTATCGTGCGTGAGGTGAATATAGTAAGGAGAGGTTCCGTCCTTGGAGGCGATGTTACAATGAGGGCGGAATTTTTTGATGAGGTTGGATTCCAGGAGCAGGGCTTCGATTTCTGATCCGACTTCGATGTGTTCGACCGAAGCGATACGAGATATGAGTTGAGCGGTTTTTGGCCCCAGTTTTACCGGGGGCTGAAAATATGAGCGGACGCGCTGACGCAGCCGGTTGGCTTTACCGACGTAGAGGGTGTGGCCGGATATGTCTTTGAAGATATATACTCCCGGCGATAAGGGTAAGTGAGATAAAGAGAGCAAAGCCAATTTGCCAGGGAAGAAATAAAGTTGTGGGGATATTATACGTCATATTGATGAGGGTGACGGATTTGGGACTAAAATCAAAAGGATGGGTAAGAGTGTACTGGACGGTCAGGACCTTTGATCCATAGGGAGGCAGAGTTACGGGGTTGGAATAGACGGCCTGAGAGTTAGGATTGGTGATTTGTAGACGGAAAGTGCCGGGAATAAACGGCAGAATAAATAAGGGAGGCTGCCATTTGGTGATAAGGGGCCGGGTAAGATAATCGTGGTATGACCCGTAACTAACTTGGATGTCCTGGAAATTCGGAACCGGCAGAGAATCGGATAGGCCGTGAGTGATAAAGGCCAGATGGTTAAAATCCAGTTTGGAGAAATAATCGACTCCTTGGGTGGTGCGGCCCCAGGTAGGATCCACGCTGACCCAAACCCGGCGAGAGGCGTCCCAGTATTGGGGCCAGGAGTGGAGGGGTGTACGCAAACGCAGGTCGGTCGTGTAACCATAGCCATTTACTTCGCGGGCAGGGATGCCGGCAGCTCTGGATAAAGCGATAAAAAGATCGGTGAATTCAGTGCAGACCCCTTTCTTTGAAGAAAGAACGGCTAAAGCGCCCTGGCGGACGGCGGTTGAAGATGCAGCTGAACCATAATCATATTCAACGTTAGTCACGACGTAGTCGTAAATTTTCTTAGGAGTTTTAAGGGATTTGGCGATAGAAATTATTTGAGGATTATCGGCAGGCCAGTAAGTAGTAGAAGAAAGATATTTTTCCGGTGGTGAATCCGTAAAGGAGGACAGTGGGTCTATGAGCAGATGGGCCTGTCCGGAGACGACGATTTCACCAGGATTAAAGCTGGCCAACCAGTTGCCGTCGGCATCGGCGATAACTGAAATAGGCGGAGGAGTTATTGAATCAAAAAAAATTCTTTGATAAGCTGTGTCGGAAGGTAAGGCAATTTGGGAAGGGTTGTCGATTTTATACTTCAGGCGAAAAGAAAAAGTTTGAAAATTTCCGAAAGCAGCAACTACTCCGATGTGGCTCAGCTGTGATTTTGTAAAAATGTAGACGTTTTTTTCGGATGACATGGGCGGGGGAGACAAGTAGGCGGGTTGGCCAAATGATGAAGGGACAATTAAATTTAGGGAATATTCGTCAACGGAAGCGGGGTTAGAAAGTTTAGGCAGATTAATTTCCCAGACCTGTCCGTTATGAATAGCCGGTTTGCCCTGATATTGAATTGTAAAATCAAGGTTTTTTCCCAGGCCGGTGACTACGTCGTTAAAATATGCGGTGATATGGGTAGTATCGGCAGCTGTGGGGGTAGTGACGATTTTGAGAGGGCCTGTAGAGTCCCAACTGGAAATGTTTTGGGGATTCTCCCCTACTAAGTCTAATTCATACCGGGAGGCATAGTAATTGGCATTATTGTTGGTCAGGGAAACATGCATAACGACGGTTGAGCTGCCGGAAGAATCGAATTTATAATCAACGGTTTGCTTAATATGAAACTCTCCGGAAGCGGAAACTCTACCAATAGAAACCAATAAAAATACCAATAAAATTTTGCGCATTTTGTGTTATTATATAGATAGTGAGCGTAATCCGACAGAGCTATATTGTGCACGCAGGGGTGGGGAAGGTGTGGGAAGCGCTGGTAAATCCTGCGCTGATTAATGAGTGGGGAGGGGGACCGGCTAAAATGAGCGATAAGCCGGGGTTTAAGTTCTCTTTGTGGAATGGGGATATTTACGGAAAAAATATAGAAGTCAAACCCCGGAAAATGATAGTTCAGGAATGGGTGATGGGGAAAAG
This sequence comes from uncultured Gammaproteobacteria bacterium, assembly GCA_964356225.1. Lineage (GTDB taxonomy): Bacteria > Patescibacteriota > Microgenomatia > CAZETR01 > Amesbacteraceae > GWC2-45-19. Next base: position 38,727 of record CAYHGA010000003.1, on the reverse strand, counting down.
TAAACCATCCCGGGTGCAAATATCGCTAACATACGAAAACCAACGGACATATATTGATTTGCTGCATGAGGATGTGCCGGACCGGGAGAGAGATAAAATTAATAAGGGCTGGAAAGATTTCTATTTCGGTCCCTTAAGAGATTGGGTGGAAAGAAATAATCCGGCCGGTGTATGAAGATTTAATATGGGAAATGTGCTTGGGTGTGCCGGCGGCTACCAGGTATCCGCCTGCGTCGCCGCCTTCGGGGCCCAGATCAATAATCCAGTCGGAGTTTTTGATGACGTCGGGATTGTGTTCAATAACTACGACGGTATTCCCGGTAGCGACCAACTGGCGTAGGACGCGGAGAAGTTTTTCCAGGTCGGCAAAGTGCAAACCGGTGGTGGGTTCATCCAAAATGTATATGGTTTTGCCGGTGGCCCGTTTGGACAGTTCGGCAGATAATTTAACCCGCTGGGCTTCTCCTCCCGAGAGAGTCGGAGCTGGCTGACCCAAATGAATATAATTTAGGCCAACATCTTTGAGAGTCTGCAATTTGTCGAATGCGGCTGGTACGGCCTGGAAAAATTGCAAAGCTTCTTCGACCGTCATATTTAGGACTTCGGCGATATTTTTGCCTTTGTAATGGACTTCCAAGGTTTCGGAATTGTAGCGGAGACCATGGCAAACTTCGCAGTCTACGTAGACAGCGGGTAAAAACTGCATTTCTATTTTGATTTGGCCATCGCCTTCGCAGGCTTCACAACGGCCGCCTTTGACATTAAAAGAGAATCGGCCGGGGAAATAGCCCCTGACGCGAGCTTCGGGGGTAAGGGCAAAGATATCGCGGATAGTGGTAAACAAACCGGTATAAGTGGCGGGATTGCTGCGGGGAGTGCGGCCAATGGGAGCCTGATCGACCATGACGACCCGGTCCAGGTGTTCTACGCCCTCTAGAGATTTATATTGGCCGGCTTTTTCTTTGTGTTCGGGATTGAAGTGGCGGGCCAGTGCGTGATACAAGATATCGCTGACGAGGGTGGATTTGCCGGAGCCGGAGACGCCGGTAACGCAGATGAATTTGCCCAGGGGAAATTCAACATTAATGTTTTTGAGGTTGTGCTCGGAGGCTCCCTTGATAGTTAATATTTTGTCATTCGTAGTCATACGATTGTCATTCGTAGTCATAATTTGTTTTTTACCTGATAAATATTGACCGGTTATGGAGTGAGGATCGGATTTGATGTGGTCGGGAGTGCCGGCGGAGATAACCCGGCCGCCGTGTTCACCTGCTCCCGGGCCGAAATCTACGATCCAGTCGGATTGGAGCATTATATCTGCGTCGTGTTCTACAACTATTACGGAGTTACCCAGATCGCGCAGGCGTTTGAGGGTGTCGATGAGGCGCTGGTTGTCGCGCTGATGCAATCCGATGGATGGTTCGTCGAGAACATATAACACCCCTGACAGACCCGATCCGATTTGCGAAGCTAACCGGATGCGTTGAGCTTCTCCACCGGCAAGAGTGGTGGCAGATCTGTCTAAAGTGAGGTAATCCAGACCGACGGACACCAAAAAACCTAACCGCTCTTTTATCTCTTTAAGAATGGGAGTACTGATGGTTTTTTCCCTGTTATTTAAGCTACTTAAGTTGCTGACGTAACTTAGAGATAAAGATACCGAGAGCCGAGTGACGTCAGCGATGGATTGACCGTTGATGGTGACACTTAAAGATCCGGGTTTGAGGCGAAGTCCGTTACAGATAGGGCAGGTCTCTCGGCGCATGTAACGTTCGATTTCCGTTCTGATAAAGTCGGACTGGGTTTCCTTGTAGCGGCGTTCCAGGTTGGGAAGAATGCCTTCAAATTCATTTGTGCCGTATAATAATTCCTGTTTTTGAGATTTGGTGTATTCTGCGAGAGGGATGCGCATAGGAAAGCCCAAGGATGCGACTTTGCGGGAAAACCAGGAATCGTATAAAAAGGTCCTGGCATAGGGTAATATTCCGCCTTCGGAAATAGTGAGATGAGGATTGAGAACCAGGTCGGCGTTGATTTTTTGCTGATAACCTAATCCTGTACAGTTAGGGCAGGCGCCGTGAGGCGAATTAAAGGAAAAAATGCGGGGCTCAATTTCCGGCAGGGAGATGTTGTCTACGGGACAGGCGAAACGTTCTGAATATAAATGGTCTTGCATGTCCTTGGGCTGGTCGGGAATATTAAAAGATTTGTCTTTGATAACAGCGGCGATGCACAAACCATCGGAGAGTTTGAGGGCGGATTCGACTGAATCAAAAATCCGGGTGCGGTCAAGGGTTTTTTTGTCGACAATTACTCTGTCGATGACCACGTCGATATCGTGTTTATTGTTTTTTAAAAGTAAAACATCGTCGTTAAGAGAAATTATTTTGCCATCGATTCTGATTTTGGTGTAACCTTTTTGGCGCAGAGAAGAGAAAAGTTCAGTGTATTCCCCTTTCCGGCCCCGGACAATGGGGGATAAGATGAGGATTTTGGAGTATTTATCCATAGCAATTATGTGGTCGACGATGGCTTGGGTGGACATTTGGGTGATTTCCCGGCCGCATTTGGGACAATGGGGATGGCCGATGCGGGCGAATAATAATCTTAAATAATCGTAAATTTCCGTGACAGTGCCCACAGTTGACCTGGGGTTGTGGGAGGTGGATTTTTGGTCTATGGATATGGCCGGAGATAAACCCTCGATTTGATCGACGTCGGGTTTGTCCATGATGCCTAGAAATTGGCGAGCATAACTGGAAAGACTTTCCACATAGCGGCGCTGGCCTTCGGCGTAGATGGTGTCGAAAGCCAGTGAGGATTTGCCGGAGCCGGACAGACCTGTAAAAACCACCAGTTTATTTTTGGGAATGTCCAGATCAATATTTTTTAAATTATGTTCCCGGGCCCCCCTAATTTTGATGAAATCCATGACGTGTGATTATACTCTAAAGTGAATGGATCTGGCGGATGCGGTCGCGGAGGCGGGCGGCTTCTTCGAATTCCAGGGCGCGAGCGGCGGAGTTCATCTGTTTTGTCATGAGTTTGATAAGTTTGGTGTGATCTTCGGGGGTAAGCTGATTGACTTTGGACATGTCGATATCGGCAGCGTCCAGGGAGCGGCCCTTGAGAATTTCTTGAGGATCAAGAGTTACGGGAGATTCGACTTCTTTTTCCACAATCCGCTCGCGGATGGCTTTAGTGATGGATTTAGGAGAGATGCCGTGTTTAATATTGTAGTCTAGCTGGACTTGGCGGCGGCGGCCGACTTCGTCTATGGCTGCCCGCATGGAATCGGTGACTTTATCGGCATACATAATGACTTGGCCTTCTTCGTGCCGGGCCGCCCGGCCCATGGTTTGAATAAGAGAGGTGCGGGAACGGAGAAAACCTTCTTTATCCGCGTCTAAAATTGCGACCAGAGAAACTTCGGGCAGATCCAGACCTTCACGCAGTAAATTAATGCCCACGATGATGTCATAGATGCCTTTACGCAGATCGTCTAAGATGTCCAGGCGGTCCAGAGTATCCACATCGGAATGCAGATAATGAACCTTGTAACCTTGTTCCTGCAGATAGGAGGCCAAGTCTTCGGCCATGCGCTTAGTGAGAGTAGTGACTAATATTCGTTGATGTTTGGCAATTAGCAATTGGCAATTGGCAATTAGATCTTGGATTTGACCGGAAGTGGGACGAATTGAAATTTGGGGATCGACGAGGCCGGTGGGGCGGACGAGCTGTTCCACGACATGATTTTCTGATTGGGAAATTTCCCATTCGTCAGGAGTGGCGGATAAGTATATGGTCCGGCCGGTGCGGCGCATAAATTCGTCAAACTTGAGAGGACGGTTATCCAAGGCTGCCGGGAGCCTAAAACCATAATCGATAAGAGTTTGTTTCCTAGAACGGTCGCCGTTATACATGCCGCGGATTTGGGGGATAGTCATGTGCGACTCATCAACAATTAACAGGTAATCTTTGGGGAAATAATCCATGAGTGAATAAGGCGGGTCGCCAACTTTCCGGCCGTCAAAATACCGGGAATAGTTCTCGATTCCATTAACATACCCCAGCTCCTGGATCATTTCCAGATCATAATTAACCCGCTGATTGATGCGGTGAGCTTCTAGCATTTTGCCTTCAGATTTAAATTTAGCCACTTGTGATTGAAGATCGTGACGGATTTGCTTAAAAACTTCTGTTTGATTATCACGGGGGGCGATGTAGTGTTTTGCCGGGTAAATAATAAGGTTAGTCCTTTTGAAGCAAAAAGGACTAACCTTTTTGCCGGTGAGGGGGTCAAATTGCTCTAATTTTGTAATTTTGCTTCCGTCGTGGGTAATGCGGATGGCGGAATCTGCGTAGGCCAGATAAATATCGATTGTTTCGCCGCGGACGCGGTAAGTGCCTCTATGAAATCCGAAGTTGGAACGGGAATATTGGAGATCATTGAGGCGCATAAATATCTGATTTCGGGAAACTTTGAGGCCCGGGGCTAGTTCCAGTACGGTTTTGCCGTATTCGGCCGGGGAACCTAAGTTATAAATACAGGACACTGAAGCCACAACGATGACATCTTTGCGGGTGAGGAGATTAGTTGTGGCCGCCAGACGAAGTTTGTCTATCTGGTCATTAATATCGGTCTCTTTCTCTATATACGTATCTGATTGAGGGATATAAGCTTCGGGTTGATAATAATCGTAGTAGGAGACGAAATAAGAAACGGCGTTGTCGGGAAAATAATCGCGGAATTCCTGGTAAAGCTGGGCGGCCAGAGTTTTGTTGTGTGAGATAACTAATGTCGGTTTCTGAACTTTTTGTATGACATTAGCAATAGTAAAAGTCTTGCCGGAACCGGTGACACCTAGTAATACTTGGTGCTGTTGGTCGCTAGTCACTAGCTTTTTGATAGCTTGCGGTTGATCGCCCGTTGGTTTGTATGGGGCCTTGATTTTAAAGTTGGTGCTTGACATTTGGTTTTTATTCGGGTTAAATTATAACTATGCCAGTGACGCTATACAAGAGGCAAAGACAAATTTTGGATTTCATATCTCAATATATCCAAAGAAACGGCTATTCTCCGACTTTAGCAGAGATTGCGCAAGCTTTGGGAGTGTCCAGCCTGGCTACGGTCCATGAACATCTGGAAACCATGGAGAAAAAAGGGGTGATTAAGCGTCGGGAAGGCGCGGTGCGGTCGATTGAGATTACGGAAAAAGACATGGCCCTGCGGTCGCAGACGCCGGCTTCGGTGGAACTGCCGGTCTTGGGATTTATCGCGGCGGGGGCGCCGATTGAGCCGTATACCGATCCCAACGCGGTCCTGGGAATCCCTCCGACCATGGTATCGCCAAAGAGAAGAGCCTTTGTACTGCAGGTTAAGGGAGATTCGATGATTGATGCGGGCATTTTGGACCGGGATTTTGTGGTTATCGAGCAGACAGAAGAAGCTAAAAACGGGGAAGTAGTGGTGGCCCTTTTGGAGAACGGGTTTGCCACGTTAAAACGCTATTTTAAGGAAGCCACCCGCATCCGCCTGGAACCGGCTAATTCTACGATGTCCCCTATTTTTACAACTCGCGCTCGCATCCAGGGCCGGTGTGTGGGTGTAATCCGCAGATATAATGGGGTGGTGAATTAGGATTTTTTCTTGAGGGATTTGAGGAAGTGGAGGAGCATAGGGAGAACCGAAACCAGAATAATGGCAATGATGACCAGGGAAAAATTGTGTTTGATAAAAGAAACGTTGCCAAAAAAGTAACCGGCGAAAGTAAATAACCCGACCCAGATCACGCCTCCGAACAAATTATATGAAATAAACTTTTTGTAATCCATTTTACCGATTCCGGCTACAAACGGAGCAAAAGTCCGTACTATAGGAATAAATCTGGCTAAAAAGATAGTTTTACCGCCGTGCTTGGCAAAAAAATGATTAGTTTTTTCTATGTGCGCCTGGTTTAAAGGAATTCCGGGATTATCAATAATTTTTTGGCCAAAAAAATGACCAATCCAATAATTGCAGGTGTCTCCTAAAACTGCGGCAACAGACAACAAAATAAATACAAACCAGGGATTAAGAGATCCTAATGCTGAAAATGCCCCGGCTGCGAACAGCAAACTGTCTCCGGGTAAAAATGGGGCGAATACTACTCCGGTTTCGACGAAGATAATCAAAAATAGAATAGCGTAGGTCAAAACGCCATAAGAGGAAATAAGCTGACCCAGATGAATGTCGATATGAATGATAAAATCGAGCATGTGGGTACATTATATGTGGTAGCGACTCCGATTGGCAATCTGGAAGATATTACGGTCAGGGCCAAAAGAATATTGCTAACGGTACCAGTCATTGCTTGTGAAGATACCCGCCATACTGGACAATTGGTGAAAAGGATAATCCTTAAAGGAGTGTCCCCAAGATTTATTTCTGTCCGGGATTGGAATGAGGCAAAAATGGTTAGTTCGTTACTTGGTTATTTAGTTCATGGTGATGTGGCGTTAGTTTCGGACGCGGGGACGCCGTTGATATCTGATCCGGGATATAAAGTGGTAAGCGTGGTGCGGGCGGCCGGGTTTAAAGTGGTACCGATTCCCGGACCGAGCGCGCTGACGGCGGCCCTGTCTGCTTGCGGATTACCGACCGATAGGTTTATGTTTTTAGGGTTTTGGAACGACAAATATGAAATCCTGCCCAATACGACGACTGTAATTTATGAATCGCCGGTGAGGGCGTCTAAAACGCTTAAGTTACTTAAAGAAAAATATCCGACTGCCGATATTGTGGTGGCCAGAGAATTGACTAAAATCTATGAGTATATTGGGCCGGATGACGGAGTGTATAAGGGGGAGATAACTATCGTAATAAATTACGGCCAGTCATCGAAGAGGGAGCCGGGATTTTGAGAAGGGAAAGTATTGTGGGAGCCACATCAGCGAGAATCCCCTGGGAAATTTGGGTGGCGGTGCGGAAGTCGTTTCCGATGAGAATAAAGGGTACGGGGTTGGCGTTGTGTTCGGTATCTATACCGCCGGTGGCGGGATTAATCATTTCTTCGGCGTTGCCGTGATCGGCGGTAATAATTAAAACCCCGCCTTTACTTAAAATATTCCGGGAAAGATCTCCAAGACAAGTGTCCACTACTCCGCAGGCTGTAATAGTGGCTTTGAGGTTACCGGTGTGGCCGACCATGTCCGGGTTGGCATAGTTCATAACAATGAGATCGTAGGAGTCGGATTGAATTTTAGAAATTGCGGTTTGTGTGACCTCCAAAGCGGACATTTCGGGTCTTTTGTCATAGGTGGAAACTTTGGGCGAAGGAATGATGAGACGGTCTTCGCCGGGGAAGGACTGATCGTATTGACAATTGAAATAATAAGTGACAAAACGCTCTTTTTCTGATTCGGATAGACGAAGTTGACGGAGGCCGGCGTTTGAAATTATTCTTCCCAAAGGAGATTCTACCATTTGGGGAGGGAAAGCTATTTGAACGGGGAGATGCTGCTCGTATTCGGTCATGGTAACAAAATACAGGTTGGGAATTTGGGGGCCACGGGTAAATGGGGGAGGCTTACCGGAAATATCTTCAACGTGCTTGGCCATATATTTAACAGCGTAGGGGTCGAAGCCGGTATGATTGGCGGTTTCTTCAAAATTGGGCAGGACGAAAGCTTTGGTTAACTGGCGGGGCCGGTCAATACGGAAATTGTAAAAAATAACGGCGTCCCCGGATTTTATAATTCCTTGTGGGTCAATGAGCGTGGGTTCGATAAATTCGTCGGTCTTGTTTGCTGAATAAGATTGACTGATGGCCGTGTCCACAGAATCGGCCTGTTTACCTTCTCCTTTAGTTAGGCAAAAATAAGCTTTGGCCGTTCGGTCCCAACGGAAATCCCGGTCCATGGCGAAGTAGCGGCCCATGATAGAGGCAATTTTCCCTACACCTTCGCGATCCATGACTTCCCGTACTTGATTGATGTAGGTCATGGCGGCAGAAGGAGGCGAATCCCGACCGTCGGTAAAAAGATGCAGATAAACTTGAGATACGTGCTGCTCGTGGCAGAAACGCAGGAGGGCAAAGAGATGAGTGAGATCGGAATGGACGCCGCCGCCGCCGACCAAACCCAGCAAATGCAAGCTGGAAGAATGAGCGGCCACGTGTTTAACGGCTCCCAGAAATTGGGGATTCTGGAAAAAGGTGCCGTCGGCGATACTCATATTAATGCGGGGCAGATCTTGGTACACGATGCGGCCGGCACCTAAATTTAAATGGCCGGTTTCAGTATTGCCCGGCTCGGATTTGGGCAGGCCGACCGATTCTCCGTGGGCAATAAGCTGGGTGTGAATATAGGAATTCCAGAAGGAAGTGATGTTGGGGGTTTGGGCGGCGGTAATGGCGTTGCCGGGACCGGCGGGGGCCAGTCCCCAGCCGTCCAAGATGGCTAAGACAACAGGTTTGGGGACAGACGTCATGTTGTTTTGAGCTCGGTTTCGATGGAGAGGAGGCGGTTGTATTTGGCCACCCGTTCGCCGCGGTCGGGGGCACCGAACTTGGCGTATTCTGATCCGACGCCCACGGCAAAGTCGGCTATGAAGTGGTCGTTGGTGTCTCCTGAACGGTGAGAGACGATAATTTTCCAGCCGGCGGCCCGGGCCTGGTTGGTGACGGCGATGGTTTCGGTGACCGTCCCTATTTGGTTGGGTTTAATGAGGATGGAATTACAGGCTTTTTCGGCAATTCCCTTTTTGAGCCGCTCGGGGTTGGTGACCAGCAAATCATCTCCGACTACAGTCAGGGAAGTGCCTAAGGTGGAGGTAATGGTGGTCCAGCCTTTCCAATCGTCTTCGGCCAGTGGGTCTTCCAGAATGCGCAGGTGATATTGGGCGTTAAGATCTTTAAGATAATCAATGAATTCCATGGTTTCCAGAGGTGAGCTCCTGTCTTTGATGACATAGCGGCCGTCTTTGTAAATGGAGTTGGCGGCGATATCCAGACCCAGTTCGACGTCGGAGCCGGCTTTGTGGTTCTGCTCGGTGATGGCTTCGGTCAGGACTTCCAAGGCGTCTAAATTGGTGAAAAGGTTGGGGGCAAATCCCCCTTCGTCGCCGACGCTATGAATGGCTCCGCGGCGGATAAGAATTTTTTTGATTGTCTGGTAAATAGTAGCTCCAGTTTCTAATGCCGCAGCATATGAGTGGCGCATATTGGGAATAACGTGGAACTCCTGAAAATCCAGGTTGCCGGCGCCATGTTTGCCCCCGTTAATCATGTTAAAAAGCGGAGCAGGGATAAATAGGGGCTGATTGTTTTGGGCAATAGCAGCAATATAGCGGTAAAGCGGCATTTTGGAACTGACAGCAATGGCTTTGGCCATGCTCATGGAGACGGCAATGATGGCATTGGCTCCCAGGCGGGATTTATTGGGAGCACCATCCAGGCGGATAAGAGTTTCATCAATTTCAGCCAGGCTGCCAAAAGGAACGCCAATTAGTTTTTGAGCGATTTCGTTATTGATGTTTCCCACAGCGGTCAAGACCCCCTTACCCAGGTAGCGGTTGGGGTCGTTGTCTACCAGTTCCAGGGCTTCGTAAGTACCCACAGAGGCTCCGGAGGGAACGGATGAGACACCTAGGGAGCCGTCGTCTAAAATAGCTACGGCCTCGATAGTAGGAATGGCCCGGGAATTAATAATTTCCCGGGCGTATAAAGTTTTAAGTTTGGTTGACATGCTTTAATTCACTATTGTAAATAAGTTCCCGGGTACGATCAATAGCGTCGGGGTTGACGGAGATGCTGGTGATGCCCCAGGAAACCAATTTTTCGACCAATTCCGGATATTGAGATGGGGCCTGGCCGCAGATACCGCAGGTGATGCCGCGCTTGAGGCAGGTTTTGATAATTTTTTCCAGAGCCCACATAACCGCAGGGTTGCGCTCGTCGAAAACCGGGGCCACTTCCGAATTGTCCCTGTCCACGCCCATAATGAGCATGGTGAGATCGTTACTGCCAATAGATACGCCGTCAATCCCCACATCAATGAATTCATCCAATAGAATAACGTTACTGGGAATTTCTACCATCATCCAAAGTTTGAATGAGTTGCTCCGGGATAGGCCGCTGACAGACACCAGTTTTTTTACCTCCTGCATTTCAGCCGGAGTATGCACGAAGGGTATCATGAGATGCAGATTGGTGAGTTTGTGACGGTTTCTCACCCGCTTAATAGCTTCCAGCTCCAGCTGAAAAACTTCGGGATGGGTGATATAACGGTAAGCACCGCGAAATCCAAGCATGGGGTTGGACTCTTCGGGTTCGTAAAGTTGACCACCTTTGAGGGAACGGTATTCGTTGGTTTTAAAGTCTGTAGCCCGGTAGACTACGGGGCGGGGATGGAAGGCACGGCAAAAAGTAACCAAGCCTTCGGTCAATTTGGAAACAAATTCTTCTTCTTTTTTGTCGGCAATAAGTTTCTTGGGATGAGTGCCAATTCCGGCGATCATAAATTCGGCCCGTAAAAGGCCTACGCCGTCTACGTTTTCGGAAGCGACTTTATCGGCTAATTCTGTTTCGGCGAGATTGACGTAAAGCTTGGTGGCGGTTTTGATATCAGAAGGTAGAGGTTGGAGGTTAGAAGTTGGATTTTGAAGTTGGATTGACGGAAGGTGGAGAGCGCCTTTGAAAACTTCGCCGGTGGATCCATTAAGAGTAACTATTTGACTATCTTTAAGAGTGTGGGTTGCTACTGACGTGCCTACCACACAGGGAACGCCTAGCTCACGGGATACGATGGCGGCATGGGATGTCTGCCCGCCGCGGTTGGTAATGATACCAGCAGCCCGTTTCATGGCTGGGACGAAATCTGGGGTGGTCATGTCTGTGACCATAATGTCGCCCTTTTTAACCTGGCCGATATTTTTGATATCTAAAATTATTTTGACAGGGCCGGAAATAATACCTGGTGATGCAGGTGCCCCTTTAAGAATCGGCGGAATTTTCGAATTTAGAGTTTCGGATTTTGAATTTTCATTATTGAGTGTGGTGATGGGTCGGGATTGGGTGAAATAGACTTTTCCTTTGGCAATGGCCCATTCGATGTCCTGGGGGAAGAAATAATGCTGGTGAATTTTTTGACCGTATTCTGCCAGCTTAAGAACCGAAGAGTCGGAAATTTTTTGAACGGAGCGCAGATGGGATGGAACCTTGACTTGTTTGACTCCTTGGCGGTTTCTGATTTCCATAATTTCTTGGGTAGAAATATTTTTGTCAACGATTTTGCTGGTGGCGCGGGATACGGAAAAATGATCGGGAGTGACTACTCCCTGGACAATGTAGTCCCCTAATCCCCAAATGGCTTCAATAATGATTTTGTCCCGATCACCGGACATGGGATCAACGGTAAAAATGACGCCGGAAATTTCGGACTGGATCATGGTTTGAACCGGAACGGCGATACCGACTTTGAAGTGATCGAATTTCTGCTGAACTCGGTAAAAAATACTGCGGGCGCCAAAGAGAGAGATCCAGCATTGTTTAACTTTGGCTACCACATTGGCGTCACCGATGACGTTCAAATATGACTCTTGTTGACCGGCAAACGAGGCTTCCGGCAAATCTTCGGCGGTGGCAGAAGAACGCACAGCCACGGCGGTTTTAGAACCGATTTTGGCGTAAGAGGTAAATATTTCCTGGGCTACTTCCGCAGGGATAGAGGCGGCGGACATGAGCTTTTGAATTTTTTTGGCGGCTGTCTCCAGTTGAGCCGGATCCAAAACGTCACAGGTAGCTAAAATGTGGTGAATTTGCGGACGGAGTTTATTATCTTCCAAAAATTTGTAATAAGCGGATGAGAGAACTACGAATCCGGGAGGGACGGGAATACCGGCCCGGGTGAGTTCGCCTAAATTGGCCCCCTTGCCGCCGGCAACAGCAATATCCTCTTTGGATAAATCCTTAAACCACTTAATGTAATTCATCTTTAAACCAGTCTACCCAAGGAATGGGGCCGGGGTCAATGCCGTACTCTTGGGATAAGTAATATGCTAAGTACGCGCCTGACTGAATAACGTCTAAAGCTTCGAATACCGAATTAGGACCGGCCAAAGGGAAATCAAAAACCGGAATGTGCTGTTTAGTGATAATTTGCCGGGTTAAAGGATAGCGCTTGCGGACTTCGGGGTGATAGTGGGGCGAGTCGATCATAACCACTGCTAAATTTTCGGGATTGCTGGAAGGATGAGCCAAGCCTTCCATAAGGTGGTGATTGGCTTCGGGCAAATCGAAAACCACTGCAAAAGTTTTGGCGTTTTCATTGAGTTGGTTTTTCATGGCGTGGGCAGCTCCTTTGAGATGTTCACTCACTAGAAAGACGGGGATGCGATCCACTAAGTTCTTAGCTAAGAGTTCACAGTTCATAGTAGATTGCCGGCTACGTAAAAAGTCGGGTAGACGGGAAAAATCTTTTATGGGGTGAATGAGCTGGCAACGTGACAGGAGGGCCAATATGGCCGTAACTTCGTATCCTAAACTCATACGCGGTTGGCGGGAGGGGTTGTGTTGGGGGTTCAAAAGATAGTGAGGAAGGTTAAATTGTTCGGCCAATACGCCTAATTTTCCTCCTGTAGTAAGCACGAAAATCTGACAACCACGGGAACGGGCTTCGGCCAGGGCGGATAAGGTTTCCTCCGTTTCCCCTGAATAACTGGAGATAATTACCAGAGTTTTTTCGTTAGCAAAATTTGGCAAGTGATATTCAGTTGAAACTGTGATGGGAATCCCCAGAGTTTGGCGTTCCAGGCTGGCTATGACCCGGCCACCCAGGGCTGACCCACCCATTCCGGAGATAACAATGTTGTTTACTAAATTGCAGCTGGGAGGAACCGTGGCTTGGGAAATTTCGGAGATGACCTGGGCACATTGGTCCGGCAGAGATTGGATTGATTTTAAAATATTTAGGCTGTCGATACCGGGCGCACAAGGAGAGACCTTGTGCGTTAAGAGAGATTTAACCCAGTTCAGGGCGTCGTGGCCGAGTTTTTGAGAACGTTTTTCGTTCAAGCTTTGGACGAAGACACGAAACTCGGGTGCGTTTCCGGATCCTCTAAATAAAATCCATTCTTCGTGACCTAAATCCACTTTCAGGCCATCCAGATCGTTTATTTGTGAATATTTCTCACGGACGGCTTTATAAATGTGGTCATATTTAGCAAAAGGACAATCAATTTTGTCTCTGAATAAGAAGTATTTAGGTAATGAATCGTATAGCTGGGCTAATGATTTCTTGCTCCTTTTTAATAAATTGAGCATCTTAATGAGGGTTGATCCGCCGTCACGGCCATAAAAAATCTCACTGCTAATGCCGCCTCCGTTTGGCTCAAAACCGTAGGCAGCTCCAACCTCTTTCATTTTGGCTATGACATGAGTTGCTCCGACGGGAGTGCGGTAAATTTTTTTACCAATTGAATCAATGACTGAACTGGTACTAATGGGGGTGACAATGTTTTTGTATTTCTCGCTTTGGGCAATTAAAGTACAGGAATAGTCGCCGGGAAGATACCGGCCCAGGTTATCAATGAAAATAATTCTGTCTCCGTCAATGTCAAAACCAAAACCCAGATCGGCTTTTTGGAGAAGCACCTGGCGGGCTAGTTCGGCGAAAGCTCCGGGGGCTTCGGTATCCCGAGGGATGAATTCGGGAGACTGGATATCGCAATCGCCGGTACAAATATAGTCCAAGTTTAGGTCTAAGAGTAAATCTTTAATGATTTGGGTTTGGGTACCATTGGCGGTGTCGGTGATGATTTTCCACTTCGGGTACGGTGCGTTCGCCAGTTTTTTTAGCATTTCTATGTACAATTCTTTAGCAGTGTTTTCGTATTTAATTATGGGAGTTGAATAGTTGCTCGATTTCCAGTTCATGAGCTTTGGTGACCTCCTCACCATCGATAAATAACTTGACACCGTTGAGGCCTTCGGCAATGTGAGATCCGGTGACCATGACTCCTCCGGCGACCGCCGGAGATTTCTTGACGAAGTAGGTGAGGGCGGGTGTGGGAACTACGCCCTCATCCAAAATTTCCCAACCTTGTGAAGCCAGACCTTGGATTACATGATGCTTGATGAAGGGGCTGGATTCCCGCGGATCGCAGGCAATGGCGACATAGCCTTCTTTACCTTTGGATTTGAGCCAGGTGCCGAAAACTAATCCCAGTTTTAGGCAAAATTGCTTAGTAAATAGTGTGTCAGCCGGACCACGGATGCCGTTGGTCCCGAAGAGAATTGGCATTGACTAAAGTTTAGCACACCACAGCTCGAGAGCGACGGTCAAATCGTAGGGCAGGGTGCCGGTCTTTAGCTTGTAGTCGATGGTGAGTAGTTCCTGGAGCCATTTAGTGTTGGCGCGTTTATGAGCTCGTGTGGCCAGACTAGCCATAATTTGTTCTGCCGGCATTGTTTGGAGCACTAAATGCAATCCTGGTACTGTGGGATTATCTAGAAAACTAAAGATGTATTTGGGTAGATCAAACTTTTGAACGTTTTTAAAATTTTTAACTTTGGCTGAAAGATCTTTCGGCTCCCAAACAATAATATCTTTGTCCTGATTATTTATTAAATATTCAACTATCTCTTTTTTTGCAAACGCCCTTTCGATAACGATAGTATTTGCCTGGCCGAAAAGAGAATTTGTTTCAACTGCGTTAACCAACTGGTCTAAAAGCAAATTCGAACCTGTAAATTCTAAAACGGTTCTCCCCTCTTTGGCTGCCAGCAATGCTTGGCGGGAGGTAACTTGGTTATCGCCGTGAAGGATGATCATTTTTTAGCATTTGAAATAACGACTCGACTTTATCATGATAGTGGCGGAAGGTGCGGTACTTGTGATTGCGGTGGGGAACCAGGGCCCCGGAAAAGTTTTGGGGAATGTGCAGAAGTTCGTGAATTAATGTCCGATCCTGGTCGTCGGTCGATAGACTGTCAAATTTTTCGGAAATGACTTCTATGCAGTAATGAGCTTCTACAGAGAGGGCCATTTGCCAAATTTTGGGCAGACTCCAAATACGGGCAGTGGCCCGGCCGGTGGACCCGGTACTTCTGAAGCAAATCAAGTGGGCGGGACGAATGTGCGGCAAGTCCAGACTTTTGAGCAGGCGGAAAATCCGCCGACTAATATCGGGGGCAAGAGACAGTAGCATATATTTACGCGGCTTTGAGGACTGCATCTCCGGGTTTAACAGGTTGTTCCACTTTCAGCCCTACGGTGTCCCCTTTTTTAGCCGATGTGATCTTTTCGTGCTCAACTTGAAGGGAGGAAACTGTCTGTGAGTAATCGGTGGAACCGGAGAATTTAATGACATCGCCAGTGTGGAGTGTCGAGGTCAAATCGACAACGGCCACGCCGATTTTATCGTAATAATGAGTGACGACGCCGACTTTGAGATTAGATATACGCCTCACCTCCTTCGGACTTCATCACCTACTTTTATACCATTTTTGTCTATAAATCCAGCGTTGACTTCTAAAACTTGATCTACAGGGTCATCGGGAGTAAGGACGACCGGGGGTTGGGTGGAGGGAACGTCCTTTGATAGTTGAATCGCTGTGCCATTCTTAATCCAGATAAAATCCAGAGGGAAGTTCATATCTTTCATCCAAAAACTGTGCCGGACAGGTTCGGGGAAGATAAATAACATTCCGGACTGGTCCGGTAGACTAACGCGATTTGAGAGGCCTTGGGCCCGCTTGGTTTCGTTGTCAGCAATTTCAATATCGATGGTCGTAGATCCGATAGTAAGCTGGTGTGTTCGGCTGAACCAATCGGATAGTAATTTGGAGAGTTTGGAGATTTGCGACATGGTTTCTGGAGGTGTGGCGGGAGTAAAGTAGGATGGAGAAAGAGTAATGTTTGCCAGGAGCGGACTGCCGGCTATTTTGGGAAGGGCAACC
The DNA here is from genome assembly GCA_964356225.1 of uncultured Gammaproteobacteria bacterium. Classification (GTDB taxonomy): domain Bacteria; phylum Patescibacteriota; class Microgenomatia; order CAZETR01; family Amesbacteraceae; genus GWC2-45-19. Next base: position 22,789 of record CAYHGA010000003.1, on the reverse strand, counting down.
AGACCGGAATAGGCGGGGGAGTTAAGAAGAGAAAATTTGGTGAACTCCCCTGCTCCGGCGAAAAGAACGAATGGAGTTACAGCCACAATGTTTGGTTCCGTCCAAACTTGGGAAAGAGCCCAAGGGTATAAATCCGGCTGGCCAACCCAACCTGTTTCTGTAATAAAAATCGGCCGCTTGTCGAGCGGTTCGTATTTATAGCTAGCGATTCCGGCCCGGGAATTAGGGTAGACATGGACTGCAAAACCATCCAGCGCAGACTTCCAGAGCGGCTGCCAGACACCCATAAGGTGATAATACTGGCGGGCATCCATAGATGTGGACGAATTGGGGGAAGACATGTCCAGTCCCGCTGAAATGAGAAAAAAATCTGATGAGCGATCCTTGAATATGCGGTGAGCATCGATTAAAAGAGTAGCGTAGTTATAGGGGTTGAGGTTGCCGCCCCATTCATTAGCATGATTTGGTTCATTAAAGAGGATAAGGTAACGGTTGTTAGTAGGCCAGGGCATGTCATTGAGGAAATTAGCGAAGTCGATTAAATCTGCAGAGTTAGGCTCGACCCAAACATCGGAATTGGGATAGGTGGCCAGCCGGATAATGGGAATTACGTGCAGCCGGCGGGCATTCTGGAAAAATTTTAACCATTTGTCCCGATCCCGGTCGTTGCTTCTGATAGGAATCGTGACATAACCCCAGTCTCCACCAGAGGAGTTGATTAGTTTAGCCGCGTCGTTTATTTCGTTGGGATCTAATATATGCACGCCGACCCGGTTATTGGGAACTGAAGCGGGATCGTAAGCCCTAACAACGCCAACACTAAGGGCGAGCAACAGCAGAAGTTTTTTTAGCATGGCAAATGGCGATGGCTAAGGCGTCGGCGGAATTGTCAAAATGGGCTTTTTGCCCCCTTTTTTCCCGGATTTTAAATATTTTTTTGATAGTGGATTTGATTTCTTTCTTGTCGGCTTTACCGGAGCCTGTAATAATCATTTTGACTTGCATGGGAGCGTAATCAAAAATGGGCAGGCCGGCATGGTGGACGGCTAATTTAATGACCCCGATGGCCTGACCTACGGCAATGGCAGTTAAGGCGTTGGTGGCGAAAAACAGGCGTTCGATGGCTACAACTTCTGGCGAGTGCTTGGTGATAACCCCGGAAATGCCTTTATAGATGAGGTCCAAGCGGAGGCCATGGGCTTGTTTTTTGTCAGTGGACACCAGTCCGTAATCCAGGAGAAGATAGCCGTTCGGAGTGGTTTCAATCACTCCAAATCCTGTAGTGGCTGTGCCAGGATCTATACCTAGGATTTTCATATACCCTGGATGTGTAAATGATCATTAATGAGCTTTACTTTCCAACGTTTATCTTCGGGGAAATATTCCATTTCTGAAATGGAAGTGTTTTCGATAGATAAAGAGCGTACAAGTTTCATAAACGTAAGTGGATCGTAATTATCTCCTAATATACACACACCAATAAAACAGGTGATTTGAAAACCGTGGGAGATCACTAATATATTTTGCTCTAAGGGGCTTGATATAAGAAAATCTCTGAACTTACTAGCCCTGGCCGCAACATCTCTGAATGATTCACTATCTGCAGGAAACTTCCAATCTATGTTAAAAAGGTTTTCTTTAAGCTGATTCATAAACTCGAGATTCAAAGGATCCTGATAATCTAAACCGTCCATAGAGGGCCGGGCTAATTCTCTGGTAAGATCATGCACTTGCAGGGGAAGATTTAGCCCTTTAGATATTATTTCAGCTGTTTGCGCGGCTCTGAGATAGGGACTGGAATAAATGATGTCAATTTCCTCAGATTTGAGTCTGTCGACTACGGCTTGTGCCTGATTGATCCCGGATTGGGAAAGAGGAGTGTTTAATGATTGGCGAACTTTAGCTTCACGGTCTGCGGACCGCCCGTGCCTGACAAGAAAGACTTTCATGGGTGACTCGACGGGGAATCGAACCCCGATTGCGGGGATGAAAGCCCCGCGTCCTAGCCGTTAGACGATCGAGCCGGATGGATAGGTCAATTTTATCAGTTTTTTAATATCCACGCGACAACGATTTCAAACTCTGATTGGCCGCTTCAAGCGAGAGAGAGTTTATAAAGAGACAAGTTTGATATAAAATGCTCTTGATAAGTTCAGTGAGGGGCGGTAGCTCAGTTGGTAGATCCGCCAGCTGGCGGACTTTTAAGCTATGGAGAAAGTATTTGTAGTTTATGTTATTAAGAACAAAAGTGGAAAAATCTATATAGGCCAGACCAGTAATTTGGAAAAGCGACTTAAAAGACACAATGGTGAATTGATTTCAAGTAAGAGAAGTTATACTAAAATCAATCGTGGAAATTGGAGTCTTGTTTATAAAGAAGTTTTTGGGTCTAGAAACGAGGCGTTGTCTCGTGAAAAGCAACTTAAGTCGTTTAGAGGTCGTGAGTTTATAAAGAGACAAGTTTGATATAAAATGCTCTTGATAAGTTCAGTGAGGGGCGGTAGCTCAGTTGGTAGAGCACTAGCCTTTTAAGCTAAGGGTCGTGGGTTCGAGTCCCACCCGCCTCACAATTTTGGAAATGGAAGCAGAAGTGGGGGCAGCGCTGGCTGCGCCCCCCTCCGCAGACAGCGCTGCAAAGGCCAAATCCAAATTCGCCGAGAGCCGCCGATTCATTAAAAAGAAGTTCGAGCCGACTTTTTTTGCCATGATTGATAAATCATGGCAATTATTTTTTGCGCGCGCGATTTTTTGCGCCTGCAAGGCGCAATTTACGAATTCCCTCATAGGTTCGAGCCAACAACTTCCATTTTTCTCAATTTGTGATTTATTCTCCTCTAACTTCAGTTTTTCGTCAAATAATTCATTTTTCTTTTGTTTGTAAATATCCGGCTCAATAACTTGGTCGAGGTAGCCGTCAAGCAATCGGTTTAATTTGATTTCTGTTTCTTGGGTTTGGGTATCGAGTTTTTTACTTTCCGTTTCGGCGGTCAGTTTGTCTTTTTCTTCGGCTTCGGTGATCCATTTTTCAAAATACGGTTCCCAGCCTTCATGCAAGCCGCAATCACGAACAATTTTTCTTAACTGCTCCTCTGTATCTGATTCGGAAATATATTTTTGCGTACAGGCTTTCAACTTTTTAGTACAGCGGTAATAGATAAAAGTTTGGCCGGTGCCGTTTTTGTATTTCTTTATATGTTGTTCCGCCGTGATTGCGGCGCCGCATTCGCCGCAGGTCGCCAGACCTGCAAAAGCGAAATTGTGGCCTTTTTGTCTTGGTCGCTCGATTTTCTCAACTTGTTTTTGAACTTCGTCAAACAGCTTTTTGCTGATAAAGGTTTTGTGTGAACCTTGATAATATTCTCCGGCGTATTTGAGAATTCCCAGATAAAATTTATTGGCAAGCATATTTTTAACTTGACCAACTTTTACAGGTTTTTCTCCTTCTCGCTTAATCCCAAACTTAAACATAAATTGAGAAATAGCCGTAAAAGAAATACTTCCATCAGCAAAAAGCTGAAATGATTTTTTAACAATTTTTGATTTTTCTTCATCAATATCTATTCCCCTCGTTTTGGGGTTATTGATATAGCCATACGGTGCTTTACTGGGCCAGACACCATTACGAAGTTTTTGTCTGTTTCCTCGCTTTACATTTTCGGACAGATTATCGACATAATATTTTGATTGGCCAAAGGCGATTGAGAGCATGAATTTGCCTTGTGGTGTGGACTCAAACCAAAACGAGGGGAATTTTAAATCAAGGAGTTTGCCAGTATCCAAAAGATAAATTATTTTCCCGCCATCTATCGAATTTCTAGCGAGACGGTCGGGGTGCCACGATAATATTCCGTTGGCTTGTCCTTTCTCTATTCTTTTTAAGATTTCAGCAAATTGTACTCTCCCCGGAATCTTAGCAGTCTTGGCTTCTGTAATGAATTCAGAGACCGTTAAGCCCTCTCTTTTGGCAAACTCCTTGAGTTCGGCAATTTGCGCTTCAATAGATAAAACCTGTTTATCTTTTTCATCTGTGGATTTTCGGCAGTAAGCAATATATTTAATCATTTTTTATATTCCTTAAAGTTCTTTAATTTTTGCGTTTTTCTTCATGCTTTTTTTACGGCGGCTCTCGGCGAATTTGGATTTGGCCTTTGCAGCGCTGTCTGCGGAGGGGGGCGCAGCCAGCGCTGCCCCCACTTCTGCTTCCATTTCCAAAATTGTGAACGTTTTTGAACAAATTCGAACGTATTTCAAGTCAAACTGTTAGCTCGCCCCGCCTTGGCGAGGCTCGCAATGTGAGCGCGGCGCCCCCCACCCGCCGCGCTTCCGAAAAAGTCGGCTCGAACATTCCGCTGAAAGCAGAAAAAGAAAAACGCAAAAATTTTAAAGTACTTATTACTAAACTCAAATGGCCGCTCTGGTTGTACTCAACTTAAGTCGCCTTAAATTGTCCAGAACGGCCATTAAAAAAGACGACCTGAAAAAGTTGAGTACACTTACAATATACAAAAATAATTTTACAAAAACAATAGAAATAATTTTTCTTACGTCAAACTTATGAAGTTACCGTCTCTGTAGTGTTTTTATACAAATCTATAGGAACAAAGATAATGGCCAATAATGGTAAAAATGCTAGAAATAGAAATGCTCCTCTTATTGATTGATCTGCCATGAATCCAATCAGAGGATTTAATGCAATTAGAACAATTCTATTTAACATTGAAATAGTTGATAACGTTGTCGCGCGTTGTTCTGAGACTATGTGGTGGTTCATATACGAATTCAATGCAGTAAATCTTGCCTGACCTAATCCACCCAATAAAACAATCGCCATTAAAACTGTAATAATATTTGGGAATACGGCAACTAATAATAAGGATATCGTAGTTAAAACTGCGGTTATATTAAAAAATTGTTTATTTGATCCAAATAGTTTTTCAATAAGCTGTAAGTCATGGTTAAAAACCATTCCTGACAAAGAGAATAACGCTCTGATAAATCCGAAAAATATTATTGCAACACCCAAATTTTGTAGTATGGGTTGATAGAGCCATACTAAAAAGTAAACCCCTGTATAAACCAAAATTCCGTTGAAAGCCAATGACCTTAGTACTTTATGATGAATAAAAGAAGATACGCCGTTTCTCGCAATATCTAAATAATTTTTCTTTTCTGATTTTGAATATTTTTGTGATGGCTCTTTTGCAGTTACTAAAATTATGGAAGCAATTAAAACTGGAAACGCTGTAAACAACATCGGAGCATTTAAACCGTACTTAGATGCGATAAAACCACCAACAGGCGCAGAAATAATTGCCGCTATTTGACCAATAGAGAATGACCGACCAAAAATATTTTTAAATTTGCTTTCGTTATTTTCATCTTTTAAAGAATCGTATAGCAGAGCTTCACTTGCTCCAGACATTAGAGCCATACCAGCAGCTGCCAAAAATTCTGCAACGAGAAAAGCTGAAAAATTAGGAAACGAGCCATATATCAAAAACGAGAAGAAAGTTAGTAGACAACCTAAAGCAACTGAATATTTTCTTCCGAACTTATCTGCAATAACCCCAGTTGGTACTTCCAAAACAAAAGCCCAAAACATTAACCATGCTTGTAGGAATTGGACTTGAGTTAGTGAAATGTGTCCCCAATTAGTATAAAATGGGATTAAGGCGGCGGTATAAAAAGATAATCCCGCAAGAAAAGAAAAAACGTAATAACGCCAAGTAATGCCCTTAAAGTTGTTTAGCATACAATCACTATATCAAAAATCATATCTCGAACGAAGTGAGAGAAGAATCGAGCGCGCAAAAAATAACGGAAGCGCGGCGGGTGGGGGGCGCCGCGCTCACATTGCGAGCCTCGCCAAGGCGGGGCGAGCTAACAGTTTGACTTGAAATACGTTCGAATTTGTTCAAAAACGTTCACAAGTTAACAATTGTTAAAAATAGATAAAAGAAGTTAAATGAGAGTTCCTTCCGAGCTTCCTTTGAGGGGACCGGAACTTTATGAGGAGGAAGATAAAAGGTATGAATTTGAAATGCTTGAGGGGAATATTGAGGACGGATTTCTGATCCATCTTGGTCACGAGGATCGAAATTTTACTCCTTGTAAATCGTCTAATATTCGTCTATAATTAGAGTATATGTTTCAGCCAAAATACACCATTACGGATCGTCTCCTATCTAATATTAAGAGAATTAATACTCTAGTGAACGAATTAAACGATAAAAGATTTCCTCATGTTGTCTTATTAGAATTCGAAAAAGTTGCAAGAGCGGTTTCAACTTATGCCTCAACCAGTATCGAAGGTAACCCTCTACCTTTAACTGAAGTAAAAAAAATTCTTAAATTAAAACCTGAACATATTAGGGATAGTGAGAAAGAAGTTTTAAACTACAACCATGCACTTCAAGACTTAAATGAAAAGCTTGAAAAAGAGCAAATAAGATTAACTCTTGCTCTTATTCTAAAAATCCATGAACAGATTACAAAGGAATTACTACCTAAATTTGAATCTGGAAAATTAAGAGACAAACCAGTAGTTGTAAATGATCCTAGGACCAGAAAGGTTATTTATTTGCCTCCTGATACGAAAGATGTAAGAAAACTTTTAGAAGATCTAATTAAATTTATAAATAGCAATAAAGATAAAATTGATCCGCTTATTTTAGCTGGGATTTTTCACAAGCAAATGGTAATAATCCATCCTTTTATGGATGGAAATGGCAGGGCAACTCGTCTTGCCACAAAGGTATTACTGGCTGAAATGGGACTCAATACATTTAACCTGTTTAGTTTTGAGAATTACTATAACAAAAATGTTAGTAAATATTTTCAAACTATTGGAGAATTTGGCAATTATTATGAATTGGCAGATAAAATTGATTTTACAGATTGGATGGAATATTTTACGGAAGGAATTATTGACGAACTTTTAAGAGTTCAAAAAATGCTTCCAGAGGTTGGAATAAATCCAGAAACTCAGCTGCAACCCTATCATTTAAAAATCCTTGAATTTATAAGAGAGAAAGGATTTATCGCTCACCGTGATTATGCTAAATTAGTTGATCGGGCAAAGGCGACTAGAGCACTGGATATTAAGAAATTAATAGAGCTGGGTTTAATCAGCAGAAAAGGCAAAGGCAAAGCAAGTTATTACGTATTAAAAGAAAAATAGTTGATGTACTTTATTATGCATTTTTTAGCCCAAACAAATAAGCATATTCCAAGTCTGTTTAAGGTACTAGCGGGATCACCAAAAAAGAAATCGAAGATTCGCAAGGTGGGGCGCTCGCAACGCCCCCGCCCGTTGCGAGCGCCCTAAAGACCAAATTCAAATTCGCCGAGAGCCGCCGATTCATTAAAAAGAAGTTCGAGCCAACTTTTGTTTAAAATGAGTTCGAATTTTATTAAAAACGTTCACAAGGATTTAATAGTTGGAGTGGATAAATTCGGCGTAAGCTTCGCCATTGGGACGAAGAGTGCCGTTGGTTTCGTTTAGCGCTCTGGCTCCATTTGGAGGATTAGTATCCATACTAAACCATAATGCGTACGGTAGACCTAAATTAACTATCTTTTGCATAACGTTTGATACTTGGTTTGGGTCGGTGTTGGCTTGTTGGCCAACTTCATTAGTCATGATCGGCAATCCTGAAGCGGCTCGTAAATAACCTACTGCCTCACCTAAAGCTTCGATGTCAGCTGTATACCAGTGAAAGTTCATAAAATCTGCCCCTGCGGTTTTGTAGCCAGCCAAGAGTTCTTTGCCTTTGGTAATCTGTTCTTGGCCTTTTTTTGAATTAACCTGCGAAATTAACTGTTGTTTTGCGCCGATCAGAGCGCGATCCAAATACTCATCTGCCTTATTTGTATCTCCGTTGGCCTTATAGTTTTCTGATACCAGAAACACAACTAAAGAACTTACTAAACCGCCGTTGGCACATTTAATACCTTTTTGGTGAGCGACTTCACAACCGGCTTTTAGTTCTTGTAAATACTGTTGAACCGTTCCGTTATAAAAAAGAGCGGCGGAATTCTCCTCGTTTTCGATAATCAATACTTCAGGTTTGTATTTGTCCACGACTTGAGATAACTTGGTTTTATAGGTATTCAAATCTGTAGGCGGGGTTGTAGGATTTTGTGGACCTCCGTTGTTATTTCTAACCGTCAAAACAAGTTTTAACCCCCCGCTGACTGCCGCATCACATTCTGCACATGTTCCAGACCATTTATCCAAGAAAACTGAAATGGGCCGGTAATACACTGCTCCCAATTTTTTGGCCGTCTGGGCTTTGATTTGCGAAGAGTCTCCCGAAATCATGACGCCGAAGGGATTGGCAGCGGTAAATTTGGTTTGGGGAGCAGGAGAAGGCTTTGCGTTCTTAAAGGTAAATTTAGATGGCTGGGAGGTTTGAGGAGTAGGAGTTACTTGGCTGGTTGCTTCCCGACGGAGGACTACTCGACGTATAATTAGAAGGGAGAGAATCAAGATGATTAATACTGCCAGCGCTTTGATCACTTTATTTGGTTATAGTAGTTTCACTTACTAATTGCAAGTGGTGAGGATTTTTCGAAGACGTAGAAAGCGGCGAGAGAGTCGGGGTAGTTGATGCGAGTAGCGCCGGGAATGCGTTCAAGCAGGGATTGGTCGGCGGAGGCTAGGATTAGATTGCGGCCGGGAAGAGTGATATCAGTCCAGTTGCGGCCACCGGGTTGTAGAAGCCATATTTTGCCAAAGACTAAGGCCCGGCTGTCCCCTGTCAAAATTTGTTCCTGGAGCGGGTAGAAAGCTTGAAGGTGTTGGGGAGAAAATTTGGTTACGAATAAATAGGCCATGAGCGGTGAATCGTGGGCCACGTCAATAATCACCCGGTCGTATTGGTCTTGCCTGGCCAGGGCGGTCCTGATCAGGTCGGAATAACCCCATTGATAGGGTTTGGCGCTTTCGAAGCGGTAATGAGTGAAGTAATAACCGAAAATATAGAAACTAGAAATTGAGAATAAGAGGAGATAGAGTTTGAGAGGCAGGCGGCGAATGCCTAGAGTGATGGTCCAGGCCAGAGCGGGAAAGAGAATAAGCAGGCGGGCGGCATGAACTCCTCCGTCACGGGTTAAAGCTGACGGAATTGGAGCCAGCAACAACCAGGCACCTAGAAGTTTGGTTAGTTGGTTATTAGTTTTTAGTAAGACGAAAAGACCAACCAGAAGGGGAATGATTTCCACCATGTGCAGCATGCCGATGGAATCTCGGGAGGGCGAGTGGCGAAGCTCGGGATCGCCTTTGACAAAGAGAAAATCAGTTCCCCAGGTGCGCAGGTAATTAGTAAGAAAAGCGTTAATCCAGACTTGAGGCTTGTTGTGCAGTAATTTATCAAAAAGACTGGGACTCATGCCCACCGTCCGGGGCCGTCCGGACGACTCGGCGGAGAGCTGGCGCTGGTAATTAATTTCTGTAGAAATTGTGGGGTCGGTAAAGATGGCTACATCGTGGAAACGGGTGCCGGATTTGCCAAAAAGAATGTCACCAAAGATTGCCGCTCCAAAAAGAGCCAGAATCAAAGCTGACGCCAGTAAATATTTGCGCTGAATCAGAAATAATGATTTATGATTTATGAGGATCAGGACGACGAGAAATAAAGGCACAAAGAGTTTGCCGGGGGAATAGGCGGCCATGGCCAAGCCGAAACCAAAGCTCGAAAAAATGAGCCACTTGGGCTGGCGCAGACCACGCTGGAAACAAACCAAGCCCAGAAGAAAGGTGGCAGTCAGAGACATGGTTTCTACAGATTTGCGAGAGTACTGCAGATGCCATTGCGAGAAAGTCATAACGGCCGGGGCCAGCCAATCGCGGACCAAAAGATAAATTAAAACGATGCTTAGTAAACCCCAAACGACGGCGACTAAGCGAACGGAGACGGCGGATAAACCTAAAGAGGCAACAAAAGGTACAGCGGAGTAGATAAAGACGGGAGTACGGTAGTCGGCGAATGAATGGGGAAAAAACGGGAGAACGTTGCCAAAATAATCCTTGCCAGTTTTTAAGAGGGAGTAGGCCTGGTAGCCGGTATCCATTTCATCCCAATGCAGACCGTTAGGGAGAATTCCTAAATTCCACAGCCTAAGCAGACTGGCTAACAGCAGTAATACGGCTAACTTGACGGGAAGACTGGTCACGGACATAGTTTAGTTTAGCACGGCGGACTTTGCCCGGTTTCTTTACCTGAATTTTGACAATCCAGGGTGAAATAAGGGGAAAGATGCGTTCGACGCCGATATTGCCGGAAGAAACCTTGCGGACAGTAAAAGTGTGGTTGTCTCCCCTGCCGCGAATACCTAGAATCATGCCTTCAAAAATCTGGATGCGCTCTTTTTCACCTTCCACGACTTTGAGATGCACTTGGACGATGTCGCCGACGTGGACTGGAGTGCCTTTGATAGTCGCACTAATTGCCATGCCGTGAATTTTACCTGAGATTCAGCTTTTTAACAACTCGTTGATTTGGTCGGCCAATTTTGGTGTCCAATCCAGGCCGTAGGGCAGGGGTAGAGTCTGGGAGGACGAGCCTTTGTAAAATATCAGACTGGCAGGGGTGCGGCCGCGGTGCGATTGAAGCAGAGAATTGAGAGCGACCAGCTTGGAAGAAGGCAGATTTTTGGGAATCTCGATGGAAATAGAGTTATTAGTTTTTGGTTCATGGTTCATAGTAAGTTTGGTGTCGGAACCGGTAAAGATGGCGGCCGAGTCCACGATGATGGTGATATCCGGCCCGGGCGAATCCGCGGTGGCTTCTTCGGGAGATGTGTCGCGCATTTCTACTTTGCCGGAAAGAAGAACTAAATTGTCCGGCTGCCAGACGCCGGGGGTGGCGGCATAGGTTTTGGGGAAAACTACCGCTTCCACGCTTTTGCCTAGGTCCGAGACTTTGCAGAAGCACATGGGCTGGTTACCGTTTTTAGTGATGACGTTGCGGCAGGATTCAATAATGCCGCCGATAGTGACCCTAAGCCCTGAGAGATTGCCGGAAGGAAGCTCGCTAATGCGGTGAGTAATGAGCTGTCCAAGTTGGGCTAGTTTCTCGGCGTGAGGATGTTCGGTTAAATAAAAGCCCAAGAGTTCTTTTTCCATATTCAGCATAACCGATTTTTCGAATTCATCAATGTTGGGAAGCCGGTCGGAATGGTCGGATTGTTCGGAGGAGACAAAAAAGGTGGTTTGCCCGGAGGATTTGAGTTTACTAATACTGGTTCCCAATTCGCGGATTTTATCCAGGGCGGCAAGTAAGGCGGCCCGCTTGCCGAATTGGTCCATGGCCCCGGCCTTAATTAAGCTTTCCAAAACTTTACGGTTGACTTTTTGGGAGTCAACCCGGAGACAAAAATCAGTAAAGCTGGTAAATGGGTTGGAAGCCCGGGCGGTGAGAATGGAAGAAATGGCGGTTGCGCCGACGTTTTTAATGGCGGATAGACCGAAGCGGATTGATTTATCATCTACCGCAAAACCCACGTTTGAACGGTTGATATCCGGCGGCAAAACGGGAATTTTGATGCGCCGACATTCGTCAATGGCCTCCACGATTTTTTCGGTATCTCCCGATTCGGCTGTCAGGAGAGCGGTCATGTATTCTACAGGATAATGGGCCTTAAGATAGGCGGTTTGGTAAGCGACTATGCCATAAGAAGCGGCGTGGGCCTTGTTGAAACCATAACCCTGGAAAGGCACGAATAACTCCCAAATTTTTTCGGCTTCTTCCCGGCTCATGCCCGACGTTTTGATACAACCCTCTACAAAGACTTCGTGCTGTTGGGCCATTTCTTTGGGCAATTTTTTGCCGATGGCTTTACGCAGCTTATCGATGGTTTCCCAGGTGTAGCCGGCCAATGTCAGACCAGTAAACATAATATCCTCCTGGTAGACGAGGATTCCATAGGATTTCTCCAAGTAGTCGGCCATTTTAGGATGCATGTAGGTGACTGGAGATTTTTTATTTTTGCGGGCGATGTATTCGGGAATATTGGCCATAGGCCCGGGACGGAAGAGAGCGATCATGACCATGATATCTTCCAGACGGTTGGGTTTAAGTTCCTTGAGCCATTTGGTCATGCCGCTGCCCCCCAGTTGAAACACTCCCATGGTTTCGCCGCGGGTGAGCATGGCAAAAGTGGCTTTGTCGTTGGCTGGCAGATGTTTCAGATCGAGCGTAATGTGATGCAAGCTCTCGATGAGGTCGCGAGCGGCCCCTAAAATAGACAAGTTGCGGATACCCAGGATGTCGAATTTAACCAGGCCAATTTCTTCACAGGCGTGGAATTCATATTGAGTGATGATTTTGGTGCCTTTGGGTTCGAGCTGGAGGGGGGTGTAGTTGGTCATGGCTTCGGGCGAAACGACCATGCCGGCGGCGTGCACAGAGACGTGGCGGGCGTTGCCTTCGATCTGGCGGGCCAGGTCCACAGTTTCTGTTACTTGAGGATCAGAGTCGTACATGGTTTTTAGCTCCGGGGATTCTTTGAGAGCCCGCTCGATAGACATGGGGAAACCCTGGGAACCCAGGGGAATAACTTTGGCGATGCGGTCCCCGAAGGCGTACGGATGTCCCTGGACCCGGGCCACGTCGCGGACGGCTGCCCGGGCCAGCATCCGGCCAAAAGTACAAATTTGAGCTACTTTTTCGCTGCCATATTTGTGGGTAATATAGGCAATTACTTCTTCCCGCCGGTCATCGGCCACATCCAGATCTATATCCGGAGGCGAAGGACGGAAAGGATTGAGAAAACGCTCGAAAGGCAGATCATACAAAATGGGATCGACGGTCGTAATTCCGGTGACGTATGAGACCAGAGAACCGGCTGCGGAGCCTCTGGTGTTGGTAATAATTCCATGATCGGTACACCAATTGACCAGATCGGCCATCATCAAAAAATAGGGAGCGTATCCTTTGGAGCAGATAACTTTCAACTCATACTCCAGGCGTTTGGCATGCAGCTGATCAGTTTTGCTGTGAGCCATTTCCTGTAATGCCTGTGTGGCCGTCAGACCTGGGGGGAGATCAATGTTGGGGAAATACCATTTGCCCAGCTCGATTTTAACGTCACATTGTTCTGCTACAGCAAGAGTATTTTTTAAAGCGTCGGGAAAATCTGGAAAAATACTTTCCATCTCTTGCGGTGAACGGAGGTGAAAGGTGGGGGTGTCAATATAACGCAGGCGGTCAATATCTGACGTATTTTTACCTGTGGAAATGCAGACTAGGGCGTCCTGGGCGGGGGCATCGGTTTTTTGCAGATAATGGGCGTCGTTGGTGGCTACTAACCTGATACCTAAATCTCTACTTAATTTGACAACACCGTCGACCCAAATTTTTTCGGTTTTGGCCATATTTTGAAGTTTATCCAGCAGGCGGGAGTTATTCTTAACCGAATCGAAATAATCCTCAAACTGATGGCGTTGAATCTCCAAATAGTAGCGGTCGCCGAAAAGATGTTGGTACCAGGTTACGGCTTCTGCGGCCAAGGCGAATGAATTTTCATTAAGAAGCTGGGCGATTTCGCCTTTGGGACAGGCTGACGTACAAATAAGACCTTGGTGATATTTAACAAGGGTTTCTTTGTCGAACCTAGGACGGTAATAAAAACCTTCGAGATGGGAAATGGTAGACAAGCGCATCAGATTTTGATATCCCTGATGGTCTGCGGCCAGGAGCAGTAAATGATTATTTTCGCCTTTGCCGGCCTTTTCAGTATGATTCCTGTTTACTACGTAGGCCTCCATGCCAATCAGGGGTTTAACGCTTTCTTTGGTACATTCTTTGTAAAATTCAACTGCTCCGTACATGACTCCGTGATCGGTAAGAGCCACGGCCGGCATTTCCAGCTCTTTAGCCCGGCGGACCAGACGGGAAATTTTGGACAGGCCGTCAAGGAGAGAATATTCGGTGTGAACGTGGAGATGTACGAATTTTGCTGACATACTGGACCTTGTTCTCAGCGGATTAACCGCTGTTTCCGGTTAAATTGAAATTGGTGGTTGGAATCCTATATGAGCTTCTATTTTTCTTATTCTAGAGTCGTGGTTTAAATATTCTGCGTCAAAGTAATTTACAACTGTTTTCATGTCTTTTTGAATCTTTCTAATTGATTTAGCTATTGGGGATAATTTTTTCTCGAGTTTAGCGTCTAATTTACTATCAAGGAGTGATCCAATTTTTATCAAATCGGAATTAGTTAACATGTCTATACTATGTCACTGATCATCATTTGTGTCAATGCTATGTCAATATCGCCTAGTTCTTTTTTGATCTGGCCGATGAGGAAGAAGAGAGCTTGCTGTTTGCCGGATTTAAAATCGGCCACGGCTTTGGGATTAGCGGCTAAAATTCGGCTTACTACTTCGGGGTCAATTTTGACGGTTGAGCCGGTTTGTAATGGCCGTTTATTGACCAAGGCATCGGCTGTGGCTTTGGAGGGATTTTTCAGAAACTGGACATACATGCTCTGGTCGCTACTTATGATCACGGCGTATTGGGGCGATAGTTGATATTTTGTAATAAGCTCTTGGCGAACTTGAGCCGGGAGTGCCGGAAGTTCAGAACGCCAGACTTCGATTTGCAGTTTAGTGAATTGAAGCGGGGGAATGTCCGGTTCCGGGAAATAACGGTAATCGTTGGCTTCTTCTTTGAGACGCTGACTGACAGTTTCTCCTGTGGATTCTTTGAAGCCGCGGGTTTCCTGAACCGGGGTTTGACCCGCTTCAAGTAATTGAATTTGCCGAGCTACTTCAAAATCAATTGCTTTTTTTATAAATCTGAAAGAATTAACATTTTTTATCTCGACTTTATAATTCGGAAGGTCAGATAAGCCTGATCGTCTGATTGAAATATTCGCCTCCAAACGCATCGATCCCTTCTCCATATCAGCGCTGGATATACCTAAAGCTCTGACGATAGCTTGGACTTCTTTTAAAAATAGGATTCCGTCATCCGAAGAAATAAAATCCGGGCCGGTGACAATTTCGACTAAGGGTACGCCGCTTCTATTAAAATCGATGAGAGTTTCGGAACCGGAATGCTGAAGTTTGCCGGTGTCTTCTTCCAGGTGCACCCGGGTGACTTTATGACCAAGAAGCTGACCATTTTTGCAAAAGGGAAGGTCATACTGACTGATTTGATAGCCTTTGGGCAGATCAGGGTAAAAATAATTTTTGCGGTCAAATTTAGAGAAAAGATTTATGTCGCAGCCTAGAGCTAGACCTAACTTGACGCACCACTCGATGGCGCGGGCGTTGGGGACCGGAAGAGCTCCGGGCAAGCCCAAACAAACCGGGCAGACTTGGGTATTAGGAGCTTTGCCGAAATGATCTGCAGGACAACCGCAAAACATTTTTGAGGCGGTAGAGAGCTCAATGTGGACTTCAAATCCCAAAACCGTTTGCCAGGACATAGTCTCCTTTCTTGCGGATAAAAATAAAAACGGCTAATAACAAAATTCCGAAAGTGGCCATAATGGTGACAACTCCTAAGGCGTCGGCAAGCGAGGCGACGATAAACAAAGGCAGGGCGGTGGCCATAATCATCAGGAAATTAAGCTGGCTATAGACCCGGCCGCGGATCCAGGTGGGAGTTTTTTCCTGAACCAGAGTTTGGGCGGGAACGGTGATGGCGGCGATAGAAACTCCTAAGCCAATGGCGGCCAGAATGGCGATTAGCAATTGGCCGAAGGGAAACCATTTAATAACGGACAGGAGCAAAAGGACAGTTCCTCCGATTCCCAGTCCTGCTTGAATAAGATCTTTTTTACGGTAGCGTTTGAGAAACCTGGGAATTAAATAGGTCATTAAAAGGGCGCCAAGGGCTCCAGGGACTATTAGCATGACAGCGGCCCGGCTAAACTGCATGTGCAAAACGGAGTGGGTATAGGTGGGCAAAATAACTGTGGTGATGGAAATGAAGACTTGGGTACAGACGATTAGAAGTAAGGGAAGCATGACAACACGGTGGTCTTTGATGAATTTGTAACCGACAGAGAGATCTTTCCAGAATTTGAGCGGGCTTTTGTCCCGCAATCCCGTTTTGGGGGCGTCGTGGGGCAGGAAAAAGACCGCAATGGCAGCAATAATTAAATTGAGAGTGGCAAAAGCGATGGTGATAGTATTGCCGAGAGTGGTGATGAGCAGGCCTCCCAAGCCAAACCCCACCAGTAATGAGGCTTGTTGGGTGAGTAAAAATAGGCCGTTGGCCGCAGGTAATAATTTCTTGTCCACTAACTGGGGAATAGCGGCTTGCTGACTGGGCATATAGATTTGGTCAAAGAACCAGTACAAAAAGACCACGGAATAAAAAGAGAAGGGCTTAGAAACAAAAAAGAGGAGGGAGATGCTGGCAGCTTGAAGCAAATTAGTGACAATCATGGACTTGCGTTTACTGACGCCGTCCACGACCGGGCCGGAGAATGGGGCAAAAAGCAGACAGGGCAAAGCTCCGGCAATCCACATCAGCGATACGGCAGTGGTAGAGCTGGTTAGGGAAAAAATGCGGGTTACAACGTAAAAATTCATGATGTTTATGCTCACTTGAGATAACATCTGGGACACCCAGAGTTTAAGAAAGTTGCGGTTTGCGAACATGCCAGTCGGTTGCTTGCTGATAACTGTGACCCAAACGCAAAAGGAGTTCTTCTGAAAACATCGGTCCCTGAATCTGAAACCCTACCGGCATTCCCTCGTCAAATCCACAGGGAACAGCCAAGGAGGGAATGCCGGAAATATTTGCGGTGACGGCATACATATCTGTCAACATATTTTTGACCGGGTCGGAAATTAGCTCGCCTAATTTTGGAGCCATAGATGGTGATATTGGCATAATAATCACATCACACTTTGTAAACGCTTTTTTGTAGTCACCAATTATTTTGGTTCTGGCTGCCTGGGCTTTTTTGTAATATGCATCATAATAACCAGCTGATAGGGCATATGTGCCGATTATAATTCTGCGCATACTCTCTTGAGTAAAGTTTTCTCTACCAGTTCCATATCTGATCCCATCATATCTGGCTAAATTTGAACTAGTTTCAGATGGGGCGATTAAATAATATACAGACACGGCATATTTGAGCATAGGCAAGGAAATGTCCACAACCTCGGCCCCCAGTTCTTTTAATTTTATTACCGCTTCTTTGATTTGAGAATTTAATTCCAACGGGATCCCGATTTTTATTTTTTTTAAATCTGTGTTTAAATCTTCAGAATATTTAGGAACTTCAACGGGTGAGGAGGTAGCATCGTATGGATCAATCCCGGCAATTTGTTCCAAAATAATTGCTAAATCCCGAGAACTTTTGGCCATGGGACCAACGGTGTCTAAAGACGAGGCATAAGCAATTGCACCATACCGGCTGACCCGGCCATATGTGACCTTCAATCCCGATATTCCGCACCAACCAGCAGGGTTTCTGATCGATCCGCCCGTGTCTTCGCCAATAGCAAACATAGCCATCCGGACTGATACAGCTACGGCCGCACCTCCGGAGGAACCGCCGGCTACCCGCGATTGATCCCAAGGATTTTTGACTGGGCCGAAATCCGTGTTTTCCGAACTGGCTCCGTGACCCCAGACGTCCATGTTGGTTTTGCCGATTAAAATTGCTCCAGCTTGGGTTAGTTTTTCCACAACGGTGGCGTTATAGTCGGGAACATAATTCTCCAAAATTTTTGAGGCAGCCGTTGTCCTGAGGCCCTGGGTAACATAAGCATCTTTTAAGACATAAGGAATCCCGGATAGTGGCGTAACAAATTTTATAAGTTTGGCTTGGTCAAGAACTTTTTGTTTATCACAAATTGTAATAAAAGCGTTTAAGGTTGAATTGTGCTTTTCGATGTTTTTAAAGCATTCATTGATAACGTCCACTGGGGAAATTTCACCTGAGCGATATTTAGCTGCAATTTCAGAAATAGATGAATCAAGAAGCATCATTAAATATGGCTTTTACTTTAAAATAATCAGTGACTGGTAAAATTCTGGATTTGTCGATTTTGTCTTTCCGTGTCACGTTAGTCAAACCCGTTACTTGAGACGTAGGCTCAACGTCTTTTAAATCTAGCTCTGACAATTCGTTCACCAATTTTACTGTAGCATCCAAATCTTTTTGTAGTTTTTTAGTTAGCTCTTCGTTTAGAGGTAAATTTGCTAGCTTGGCGATTTTGGCAATGTCCATGCCCAAAGTTTAGCACAAAAAACTAGGACATTTGTTCAAGGATTTTGATGCGGGCGGATAAGGGCGGGTGGGTGTTGAAGAGGCCGGCAAACCAACCGATGGCGTCGTGGCGGTTTTTGAGAGGATTAACGATGTATAGATGGGCGGTGGCCTTGTTGGCCGCTTCCAGAGGTTCACGGTCGGCTCCGAGTTTTTTGAGAGCGGAAATCAAACCACTGGGCTGACGGGTAAGTTTAACGCTGCTGGCATCGGCCAGATATTCCCGGCGTCTGCTGATAGCCAGCTGAATGATTTGGGCGATGATAGGTGAAAGCAGAGCCAGCACAAAACCTAAAATTAGGAAAATTGCTCCCAATCCCCGGTCTTCATCACTACTGCGGCTGCGGCCGCCAAACCAACTAGCCCGCAGAAACCAATCTCCCAAAAGGGTAATTAGTCCCACAAGAATTGTGACCACGGCCATAAGGCGGGTATCGTAGTTACCGATATGAGACAGTTCGTGACCAACAACCCCTTCTAATTCGGTGCGGTTGAGTTTGGCCAGAAGTCCGGCTGTGGCACATAGGGAAGCATGGGCGGGATCACGGCCGGTGGCAAAAGCGTTCATGGCCGTGTCGTCAATAACGTATAATTTGGGCAGGGGTAAGGAGGCGGCCAGACACAGGTTTTCAGCTACGGTGTAAAACTGGAAATCGCGGCGTTTGTCTGCCAATCTGGCGCCCGACAAATTTAAAATGATTGAATCGCTCCAGTAATAAGAGGCAAAACTCATGAGGCCGGAGATGACTAAGGCGATGCCCGTAAATTCCAGCCCGGTAGCCTGATAACCGTAGTAAGCGGCGATACCCTTGGCGATGCCCACTGAAGCCAAGAGGATAAATACCACAAAACCGGCCATGACCAGCCAACTCTTGCGCTTATTAGCGTCAACCGCTTCGTAAACGTTGATCATAACGACACTTTGGGAGTTTTAGTTTCGGCAGCTGAAACTTCCAATCCTTTTTCGGATTTAAAGCCAAAAACGTTGGCGACTACAGAGCTGGGAAAAGTGACCAGCTGAATATTGTAGTCGGCAGACAGATCAATCATGGTCCGGCGGGAATACATAATTTTGTCTGATGTATCGCGCAATTCTTCCATGAGTTGGCTGACTACGTCTACACCTTTGAGCTGGGGGTTACTTTCCACCACCACCTGCAATTTAGGCAAAAGCTCGGCTACTTTGGCTGAGGCGTCCTGGCCTTTAGAAATTAATTTTCTGGCGTCGGCCAACATGCTTAAAATGCTTTTTTCGTGGGCCAGATAACCTTTGACCGAGGCTTCCAGATTGGGAATAAGTTCCACCTGGCGTTTGAGCTGGTTACCGATTTCCTGGAGTGAAGCGGCAATGCGGGTGCGCATGGAAGCGAGTCCGTTGTAAACGCCGATGACGTATAACGCAATTCCCCCGGCAATGATAAGAAATATTATGGGGACAGACATGAAATCACCTCCTTTAAAGATCGAGTGTTAATAATATCACGTTTGGCGGCGCCGGCGCGACGGGCAACAGAAACGCCATAGCGCATGTAGACCAATTGTCCGGCAGCATGAGAATCGGTATCAATTACTAACTTAACTTCATGCTTGATGGCGTCTTTGGCTACAGTATCCGGCAAATCCAATCTGTTTGGCCAGCCGTCGATTTCCAGCCATTTGTTGTGATTAAGGCAAAAATCGAAAAGTCTGTCCCAGTCTAATTCCACGCCTTCACGTTGACCCAGGAGACGGGCGGTAGGGTGGGCCAGGAATTTAACTTTGGGGTGATTCAGAGCGGACAAGACCCGGTCGGTCATCTGGGACCGCGGGGCCTGAAAGCTGGAGTGAATGGCAACGCAAGCATAATCAAGCAGATCCAGGCATGAATCAGGCAAGGCACGCCGCCCATTGGGCTGAATGTCTATTTCTAATCCATTGAACACTTTTATTGTTCGCGAGGAATTAAATTGTTCGATAGCGTTTGATTTACGCTTAATTAAGTCCATAATTTGAGATTGTGTATGACCCGATACAGCTGGATTGTGCTCGGTCAGGCCGATGTATTCATATCCTAGTTTGGAAGCGATTAGAGCCATGTCCGCAATTGAGGACGCACCGAGGTCGTGCGACGGCTGTACGTCGAGATTGCTATGCATCTGCAGGTCGCCTTTGATGTCTGACACTTCAATTAGTTTGGGCAGTTTGTGTTCCCTGGCTAATTCAATTTCATTCTCCCCTTCCCGCAGTTCTGGAGGTATCCAGTCTAAACCCAGGAAGTTATAAAATTTTTCTTCCGTAGGAAACAATAATACCTTTCCCTTTCGTCCCTCACGGGGAGTGATACCGTATTCGGATAGTGAGTAGCCTTTTTTGAGAGCAAATTCCCGGAGGGCGATGTTGTGGTGCTTGGAGCCTGTAAAGTGCTGCAGAAGGGCCCCGTAGGCAGCCTCCGGCTGAACCATAAGGTCGACTTGGTACTCGTTAGGGAGAATAAGGGAGGCGGTACGCTCCCCTGCCTCTAGCACTCGGGATTTATGGGGGTATTTAGTGAAGTGTTCAATAACTTCTTTGGCCCGGTCAGAAGCGACGGCGATGTCGATATCGCCTACGCTAGACGCCTGGCGGCGCAGACTGCCCAAGGTGTTTATTTGTAAAACGTGAGGATTTTTTTTCATCCATTCCACAATTGAGCTGGCGATGGTCTGGGCCACATCCAGCAGCAGCCGCCGGGAGCGACCCTGATATTCTTGTATGGCTTTGATAAAGCGGTCGTCGATGCGGCCCTTTTTGGCGGCTTTGAGGAGTTCGGAAATAGCAGAGTGAGCTTTGGTGATGCCCAGTTCCTTGCAAAATTTGAGGGCGGTTTTAGGACCGATACCGGGAACTTCCACCAATTCAAAGAGGGCCGAGGGAAAGGGCTTTAAAATACTTTGAAAATGTTTGACTTGGCCAGTTCTGAACAGCTCGTCTAAAGAAGCGGCTATACCTTCTCCCACACCGGCTAATTCTTTGAGTTTGCCGTCGTCCCATAAATCTTTAACTTCGCTGCTGGCATGCTCGATAGCGTCTGCGGCCCGTTGATAAGCGGTTATGCGAAACCGGTTATCGTCCCCCGATAATTCCAGCGCTGCTGCCACGCTTCTCAATAATTTAGCAATCTGCAAATTGGTGACGCTCTTAGCCACTCCTTGATTGTAGCAAATTAGGGCACCAGGGTGAGAGCGATGCCGGTTTTGTGGGCCCGGCCGGTGCGACCGATGCGGTGGATATAGTCCTCGTAGGATTCGGGAAGATCGAAATTGATGACGTGAGTGACGTCGTCGATATCTAATCCTCTGGAAGCTACATCGGTGGCCAACAGGACTTTCACCCGGTTGGTCTTGAAATCTAATAGTGAACGTTGGCGCTGGCTTTGACTTTTGTTGCCGTGAATGGCCACGACCGCAAACCCGCGCCGGATTAAATCGGTGGCCAATCGTTCCAGGCCCCATTTGGTTCGGCCAAAGACCAATACCTTATCGAAACCGACTTGAATCAAGAGGTCATGCAAAACGTCTATTTTAGGCTTACCGTTCATTCTGATTATGTCCTGGGCAATATTTTTCAGAACTGCGTGTGTTTTAATAGAAATGGTGACGGGATTTTTAAGAAACGCCCCCATGACTTTTTGTACCGAAGGAGTCATCGTAGCTGAAAAAAATGCCATTTGACGATTAGCAGGCAGAGCTGAAAGAATCTCGGTCATATTGTGGATAAAGCCCATATCCAGCATGCGGTCCACTTCGTCCAAAACTACGGTGTTGAAAGTGGAAAAGATAATCTTGCGGCGGGTGGCCAGATCTTTCAGACGGCCAGGGGTGCCGATGACAAAATTGGGATTGGAGTAGAGGCTCCTGATTTGCCCCTGCATGCTTACTCCGCCGATGCACAAGGCGCTAAAAATTCTCATTTGTTTAGCGAAGATTTTGAGCTCATCTTCAATTTGCACGGCTAGTTCCCGGGTGGGAGCCATAATCAGCATTTTTTGGGACCTGTCTTGATTTACTTTTTTGATAAAAGGCAGGAGAAAAGCGGCGGTTTTGCCGGTGCCGGTGTTGGCTAGACCAATTACGTCTTTGCCTTCTAAAAGTAAGGGGATTACTTGATCCTGGATAGGGGTAAGGGCGGGATAGTTACGCAGTGTAATATTAGCCGCCAGTTGGGGTGGAAAGCCAAAATCGGTAAAGGTGTGTTGAGGCGTGAAGGTTTCCTGAATTTGAGCAGGCTGGGCCGGGGTATTTCTCACCAAAAACGAAGGGTTAAAAGATTTGATCCTATGTCGCGTTTTAAACATACAAATCTGCCTAAATAAGAAGAATGCTTTTTAAAACCAGAAGAAAGATACAAAGTCAAAATACGTTTGTTTGGGTATCTTAATCTTACCTGCTTTAAATACAAATCAGATTTAAACAGATCTGTGCGTTCAAACCTGTAGTGTCATTATAGCACACTTTCGTTTGGGATACTCCCACACAAGTTCAATAAACGATCGCAACACCTCGAGAAACATGAGTTGAGTAAGATT
>CAYHGA010000002.1:0-125138 GCA_964356225.1 uncultured Gammaproteobacteria bacterium | reverse complement strand
CTCTACAGCCGTCACGATCCCACTATTTTATATTTATCACTGGCTAAATCCGAAGAACTTCTCCAGCTTCAAGCTTCCGTTTCGTCCAGCATCAGTTCCATCACTCCCCAACCCCGCCACTTCCTGCTTCACATCTCTATTGGCAAATTAAAACGCACCGACCCGGTTTCCACCAAACGGGCCATCGATATCATTTCCAACCAGGAAGTCCCCGTATTATCCGAATTCCTGGTAGACCATGTCACTCTTTACAAAAGCCTTCTCTCCCGCACCGGCTCCACTTACCAAAAACTTGCTACTTTTCAGCTCTCCACTTCTTAATTTTTGCAACATTACTGTATTTAGCTTGACCAAACGCATATTTTTGGGAATAGGGATAGATCTAAAACTTGACGATTTACATGCCAAATTATCGGCTTTTAATAAACATTTAGATTGGATTCCTGACCAGGATTTGCATATCCCGTTAAATTACTTGGGTAGGTTACTCCATCAGGATATCAATGCTGTAGGCATAACAATAAAGACAATAGTCGAAAAATATCAGCCATTTACACTTAAACCCCAATATTTAGAAACGCTCTACAAAAAGCATGAGGAGTCCCAAATATACGTAAGTCTTGCAGGCCAAGTGGATATTTTAAGCCAATTGCAAAAAGAATTAGCCAAGAATTTAGATGAAGTGTCCGCCCAGCCCAAGCGCTATTTTCCAAATATTACTATTGCCACACTCAAAAAAACTGATCATGAGACCACCAAGCAAATCTTAAACAAAATATCGGATTTGGATCTGAAGTTAGACATCCCTGAATTCCTGGTCAACAAAATTACATTATACGAAAAAC
The DNA here is from genome assembly GCA_964356225.1 of uncultured Gammaproteobacteria bacterium. Taxonomy (GTDB): domain Bacteria; phylum Patescibacteriota; class Microgenomatia; order CAZETR01; family Amesbacteraceae; genus GWC2-45-19. Next base: position 124,293 of record CAYHGA010000002.1, on the reverse strand, counting down.
TCTTCCACCGCGATAGCATAACTATTCAAAAAATTAGGGATTTTGTGTTAAAATAACAAAAGTTCATGAAAGGCGTAATTCTTGCAGGAGGTTTGGGTTCGCGACTCTTTCCTTTGACGTACGCCACCAACAAACACCTTCTCCCAATCTACGACCAACCAATGGTTTTTTATCCGATACTAACGTTAGTTAGAGCTGGAATAAAGGAAGTTTTGGTCATTACTGGAGGACCTTACGCAGGTGACTTTATTCGGGTTCTTAAAAATGGAAAAGAATTAGGATTAGAGCATTTAGAGTTTGCATATCAAGAAAAAGAAGGTGGTATAGCTGAGGCTCTTTCTTTGGCAGAAGACTTTGCGGACGGTGGGCCGATTACAGTTATTCTGGGGGATAACACCACTGACGTTGATATTTCTAAATTTGTGTCCGAATTTCATCACGGAGCAATGGTCTTTTTGAAAAAAGTACCGGATCCCCAGCGGTATGGCGTACCAGTTCTTTCGGACAATAAGATCATTCGAGTCGAAGAAAAGCCAAAAAAACCAAAATCTGATTATGCTGTAACAGGTTTATATATCTATGACGATCGGGTATTTGAAATTATTAAAACTCTTAAACCTTCGGCCAGAGGAGAAACGGAGATTACTGATGTCAATAATGCTTATATAAAAATGGGAGAGCTACAGTGGAGAGAATTTAAGGGTTTCTGGACCGACGCGGGTAAATTTGAGACACTATTTCAGGCTAGCGCATATTGGGCAAGGAAGAAAGGAATAAAAGTATGAAAATACTGGTGACAGGAGGTGCTGGGTTTATTGGCAGTAATTTTATCCGCTATTGGTTTACTAATCATCCCAAAGACGAAATTGTAAATCTAGATAAATTGACTTATGCAGGTCATTTATCTTCGTTGAAAGATTTGCCAAAAAGCTATGCATACACATTTATAAAAGGCGATATCTGTGATGGTAAAATAGTTGACAAGGCTATGAAAGGAATTAACGTAGTGGTTCATTTCGCAGCCGAAACACACGTCGATAGATCTCTATTAGATCCTGCTGCCTTTATCAAGACCAATTTTTTGGGAACACAAGTTTTACTAGAAGCTGCCTTACGCCACAACATTAAGCGTTTTCACCATATATCTACCGATGAAGTTTATGGTGATTTACCGCTAAACAGCTGGAGAAAATTTAATGAAGAATCACCAATTGCACCCAGAAGTCCATATTCAGCTTCAAAAGCCGGAGCAGAATTATTAGTTAGGTCATATGTTCAGAGCTTTGAAATGCCTGCCACAATTACCAATTGTTCCAATAACTACGGTCCGTTTCAAGATCCGGAGAAATTTATTCCCAGGATGATAACTAATGTTATAGACGGAGAGAAGATACCGATATACGGTGATGGAAAATATGCCAGGGATTGGCTTTATGTGGATGATCATAGCCGGGCTATAGAGCAAGTGGTTCTCAAAGGCAAGCTTGGTGAAACATATTGTGTGGGGGGAATGACTGACGAAATATCTAATTTGGAAGTGGCACAATTAGTGTTGAAAATGATGGATAAAGATCAATCAAATATCGAGTTTGTGAAAGACAGACCCGGACATGACAGGAAATACGCAGTAGATTGGAGTAAAATAAAGAAAGAGTTGACTTGGTCGCCGTCCGTTGATTTTGAAAAAGGCCTCGTTAAGACAATCCGCTGGTACCAAGATAACCAATGGTGGTGGCGCCCGTTAAAAAAACGCGCTGAATCTATTTATAAATAAAATATATGGGATTTATTGACAAAAATATAAATGATTTGGAACTTCCAAAAGGCGTAATTAGTCTCCAGCAAACTTATACTAAAGAGGAGGGAATTAAAGATGTTTTAGTTTTCAAAACAAATAACTTTGCCGACGATCTTGGAGGTTGGTTTAAGGAAACAATTCGTCTCAATGATGAGGGTCAAATTATATCGTTAAAAGAACTTGGAGTTTCGCTTAGGGTTAGGCAATCAAATACATCTTATATCACTGGAGGCGGTAGACGATTTTGGCACATTCATCCCACCCAGAATGAGTTATGGACAACTAACTCTACATTATTAGTGGGTTTGATTGATATTCGTAAAGATTCTTCTACTCATTTCAAGAAACAAAAAATAATTTTGTCCTCTGACAAAGCATTGTATATTCCATCAGGAGTTGCCCATGGATTTATCAATCCAAATAGTTCAATGGTTACCCTAACATATTTTACAGACCAACAGTTTGTTTCCGACGAAAATACACAAGAGTTTCGAATAGATCCCAAAAATATGTCCTTCGATTTTGTAGAACCAGAAATAATGTAATATGAAGATATTAGTTACCGGTGCAACTGGACTAGTGGGATCAAGGTTTGTAGAATTGTATCCAAACCCTCAAGAATTACTTACCCCAGATTTAAACGTATTTGACCTAACCAATCCAACTGAATACATAAACAAACATAAACCAAATATTGTCGTAAACTTCGCCGCTTTTACAGATGTATCAGCAGCCGAAAAACAAAGAGGAGATAAAAATGGATCCTGCTGGCAGGTAAATGTCGAAGGAACCAGAAATTTGGTCAATGCCTCGCCAGAAGGCACGAGATTAATCCATATTTCTTCCGATATGGTTTTTTCAGGAGACAGTGGTCCCTATAAAGAAACGGATGTTCCCGAAAGCAATCCAGATAGGTTGACTTGGTATGGCTATACGAAAGCAGAAGCCGAGCGAGTAGTGGGTAATAGGGGTACGATTGTCAGGATAATTTATCCCGTCAGAGCAAAATATGATGCCAAATTGGATTATCTAAAAAAACCTCTTAGTCTAAATGATCAAGGGAAATTATATCCGTTGTTTGTGGACCAACAAATTAATATAACTTACATAGATGAACTATGTCTTGCCCTACAGAAGATAATAAACGATAAATTGACTGGTATCTTTCATGTTGCTTCTAGAGATTTAACCACTCCCCACGAGCTTATTTCACATTATATTAGTTTAGCTAGACATCTCTCGTTTTCTGCTGTTGAGGGAAAAGTCGATCCCGCTAGATATCCAAAATATGGTGGGTTAGATACTGAAATTACTCAAGAGAAACTGGGAATGAGATTTAGCTCTTGGAAGGAGATTGTGAAGAAGTTTCTTTCCACTTCTTGATTTTGGCATGATTGCCAGACAACAAGATTTCAGGCACTTTCCAACCATTGTATTCTTCGGGTCTTGTGTATTGAGGATACTCAACATCGTCACTATTATGGGATTCTTCAGCTAGAGAATCTGGATTACCAAGTGATCCCGGGAGCAATCGGGTAATGGAATCAACCAAGATCATGGCGGGGATCTCGCCGCCGGACAAAACATAATCCCCGATAGAAATTACTTCATCGGCAATATGTTCACGCACCCGGTGATCCACGCCTTCATAATGCCCGCAAATTAATATTAGGTGCTCATCACGGGCTAAGTCATATGCTAATCTCTGATTGAATTTCTTACCTCCGGCGTCAAGCAAAATCACTTTTGACTTTTGACTTTTGACTTTTGAGATTGCGCGGTCGATTATGTCGACGCGCATCACCATTCCTGCTCCGCCGCCGTACGGCCTATCGTCCACCGATTTATACTTGTCCGTGGCCCAATCTCTCAAATTATGAATATTTATTTTGACAATTGACTTATCCTGCGTCCGCTTCACAATTGAATACCCAAACGGCCCCGCAAACATCTCCGGAAACAAGGTAAGGATATCAATCTGCATGATATACTCAATTATATATGAAAATCGTGATTATTATGCCCGCTTACAACGAGGCTGAAAATATCGGTTCCATGATAGAGGAACTGTTTAATAAAGAATTTCCCCAAATTAAAAAAGCGGACATGCACCTACTAGTAGTTGACGACTTTTCCCCCGACGGCACCGGAGATATCGTTAAAAAATATCAGCTCAAATACCCAAATTTACATCTTCTGCAAAAACCTAAAGAGGGCTTGGGTTGGGCGTATATCAGGGGAATGCAATACGCGGTTGACAAACTTGGGGCCGATGCGGTCATGGAAATGGACGCTGATTTTCAGCACCCCCCGAGATTCGTCAAAAATATGGTGGCCGCGTATCTAAGCGGAGCAGATTATGTGATTGGCAGCCGGTATGTCAAAGGGGGTTCCATTCCTAAAGAATGGGAATTTAGTCGCAAAGCCGTCAGTTTTTTGGGAAACTTGTTTATTAGACTAGTTCTTCTCAAACCAAAAATTCACGACCTCACCACTGGCTTTAGGCTTACTCGAGTTAAAGGAGTTTTAGATCAAATTAACCTGGAACACCTGATGGAGCCTGCCAGATTTGCCCACAAAGTAGACCTTCTTTATCAAAGCATCAAAAACTCCAAAAACACAGTTGAGGTGCCTCTGGAATTCGCTTCCCGGACTAAAGAAAAATCCAAGTTCAACCCCAAAGAAATGTTTTCCACCTTTAAGGTGGCAATCATTTTGGGAATCAAAGACAAGCAAAAAATTATCAAATTCGGCATAGTTGGTTTCCTGGGCTACTTAGTCAACGCTACTACCCTTTATTTCTTTACCAAGTTAAACTGGCCGGGTTGGGCGGCCTGGGGGCTGTCTACAGAACTGGCCATCTTAAATAATTTTACTTGGAACAATATCTGGACTTTCAAAGACCAGCAAATCCGCGGGCTTGCCGGCCTGCTACCTAAGTTCTTTCAGTTTAATCTCACTTCTGCCGGGGGTCTCTTGATCCAAGTAGGGGTAGGCATTATTACCGATCGTTTACTTGGATTCCAATATCGTCAGATCGTCTTGCCGCTCACCATCGCCTTTTTGGTTATGCCCTACAACTATCTGATGTATACGTTGGTTATCTGGAGAAAAAAGGCGTCCAGTCAGAAATAGCCACTGTGTTGTGAGCCACAAAGTTTAGACTGTAGAAATACATGGGGATAACTAAAAGCAGCAGCGCCCATCTCACCTCTTTTTTCTCTAAAATATCAGTTAGCCCCAAAATAACTACCGGGACTAGCGGCAACGAATATCTGGCGATATCCCGGTGGGACACGAATAGAATCACGGAGTAAAAAATCGCCCCCCACCACCCCCACACGGCAGACTTTCTAAACGCCCTGACTACCCCGATCGCCCCAATTAAGTAAATCCAAAGGATATCCTCCAGCCACCACTGGCCCACCCAGGGCTGGTTACTGTCAAACACCCGGAAAGGAAGCATTTGTAAATGAATATTGTCCCCGGAATGAAAATAGGCCAGAAAATCCCCGGTCCGTAAATAATAAAAGCCAAATACCGCCACCAGTGCTGCCGGAATTAAAAGCGTGGGCCAAATTTTTTTATCAAATTTAGACGCCAGTACAAATGCCGGGAAAAGTAAGATCCCCGGGCTTTTAGTCAGGACCGCCAACGCTCCGGTAACCGCCGCCAGCCAATATGATTTTTTCTGAAATCCATATAACGCTAATACTACAAACAATATAAATAGTGTTTCCGGACTGCCGATAGATCGCACTACCCACATTCTCGGCCAGGCAAACAGCCACACGAGCCCCGCGACTAGGGGATTTCCCCATTTAAATTCTTCAAAAATTTTGTATATCACCATCGCAGCACCGGTAGAAACCACAAGGTTAATTATCACGGCGGCCAACAAACTACTTCCAAAAAGCCAAATCAATGCCGGATACAACGGGAAATGAGCCGGGTAATATTCCAAAGGAAGCGGGAAGGAAAAATGGGTGCCGATAAACACCTTGTCGTACCAGCTTTTAGCTATCACCACATAATAAGGGCCATCAAAATTCTCATACACTTTCTGCATTCCCACCGGAATCCACAAGGCCAATGTCGAAAGTATCGAAAACCCGCCCAGGATCAGCATATTTCTGCTGATTTTCATGCTACAATTGTAGCATGTCAAAAGGCGTCTCGGTAGTTATTCCTGCTTATAATGAACAAGATAATGTTGCCAAATGCTTAACCCAAGTTTATGCGGTTATAAAAAAACTCAAATTAGATGCTGAAATAATTTTGGTCAACGACGGCTCAAAAGACAAAACCGAACAAATCGCTAAATCTTTCCTCTCCAAAGTCCCCATTCTTAAAATAGTCACTAACCGCCCCAATCGCGGTTACGGCGGCTCCCTCAAAGCCGGTTTCAACGCAGCCTCTAAAAACTTAATAGCCTTTTTTCCGGCCGATAATCAATTTGATTTTTCCCAAATCTCCTTACTACTGGAAAAAATGAACACCACCAACGCCGACATTGTTAGTGGCATTCGTGCTCATGATCAGGATTTTTCACTTTACCGCAAGATCCTTCGCTGGGTCTGGAATACCCTGGTTAGGGCCATTTTTGGCTACTTGGCCACAGACGTAGATTGCGGATTCAAGCTTTTTAGACGGAGAATTTTATCTAAAGTGAACTTGTCCTCCGATGGAGCCATGATAGACACCCAATTATTCGCCGGGGCCAGAGCCAGAGGTATGAAAATAGCCGAAGTCCCGGTTACTCATCTTCCCCGGTTGGCTGGGCAATCTACGGGAGGGAATTTCAAAGTTGGCTTCAAAGCTCTACGCGAGTTTATTTTTTTTTGGTGGCAGCTAAAGCAAGAGTTGCTTACCGAGAGGGGTAAAAATGTTTTTCGCTGGGAAGCCATAGCCATAGTTGCAATATTAGTGCTGGCCTCTTTTGTCCGTCTTTACAAAATCGACCAGTATATGACCTTTTTAGGCGACGAAGGCCGAGACGTAGCAATTGTTCGCGACATGGCTTTAGGTCGCAAGTTCACTCTAATTGGACCGGGCACTTCCATCGGTAATATGTATCTTGGCCCTTTGTATTACTATATGATGCTCTTACCCCTGGCTCTGTTTAATTTTTCCCCCGTTGGTCCCGCCGTTCAAATTGCCGTTTTGGGAATCGCCACTGTAGCCCTGCTGTGGTGGATCGGTCGTCAGTGGTTTGGCCGCGTTCCGGCTCTCCTAATCTCTATTCTCTATTCTCTATCTCCTATTATTATCACTTACTCCCACTCTTCCTGGAATCCCAATATCATGCCTTTTTTTGCCCTTCTCTCTATATACGGAATTTGGAAAGTCTGGCGCCTGGGTTACTGGCGCTGGTTGATTGTCACTGCCATCAGTTTAGCCTTTGTTCTCAATTCTCATTATCTGGGTCTCCTGCTCTTCCCCGTAGTAGGCCTTTTCTGGCTCTTGGCTAAAAAATCCCCAAAGTATTTCTCCTATTCTCTAATTTCTATTTTCTTATTTCTATTCCTCATGTCACCCCTCCTGTGGTTTGACTTGCGTCACAACTGGATAAACGCCCGGGCGGTTGCCGCATTTTTTGCCGATCGCCAGGCTACAGTCAATCTCAAAGCCTACAAAGCTCTGCCCCATCTTTGGCCCATCTGGGTTGATATTAATACTTCCCTGTTGGCAGCCAAAAATCCCACCGTTGGGATAATTATCTCCGGATTTTTAGCTATAGGCATAGTTTATTTAATCAAACAGCGCCCCTCCCGCGATTTTTGGTTTACGGTTTCCTGGATGGGGATTGGCCTGATCGGTTTAGGTCTATATAAGCAACACATTTATGATCATTACTATGGTTTTCTATTTGCCGCTCCTTTCTTGCTCTTAGGTTTTATTTTTGAAAAAATCAAACGCTGGTCTATCCCCATATTTCTATTATTGCTTGCGGTTATGATTCCAGATAATCCCCTTCGTTATCCACCGAACAATCAGTTGGCTCACACCCAAGAAGTTGCTGGATTTATTTCGCAGCAAAGCCAAAATAAACCATTTAATTTAGCCCTTATCGCCAAACGCAACTACGATATGGGTTACCGCTACTTTTTAGATATTTATCATGCACCCTACTACACAATTCACCAACAACTAGCCGATCAACTATTCGTTATTTGTGAAGATCCGGTATGCGAGCCGGTAAATAATCCCTTATGGGAAATAGCCGCCTTTGGTTGGGCTAAAGTTGACCGCCAATGGGAATTCCCTTGGGGAGTTAAAGTTTTCCGGCTGATTCATAATCCATCAGGCAAATGAAAAAAGTTTTACTAACTGCAATTCTTCTTCTAGCTCTCTTCTTACGCACCTATCGAACCTCCGACTTTTTAGGATTCTGGTTTGATCAAGGCCGGGATGCCAAAATCGTTTGGGACATTTGGCATTCTCATAAATTAACGCTTATTGGCCCTACTACAGGCATTGAAGGCATTTTTCTTGGGCCCTTTTACTATTATCTCATCACCCCCGCCTACATTTTGGGCGGCGGAAATCCGGTTTATCCGGCAGTCTTTTTAGCTCTTCTAAACGTTATCGCTATTTATTTTATATACAGACTCGGAGAGGAATATTTTGGACCGAATGTTGGTCTGCTAGCCGCCTTTATCACCGCCCTTTCCCGGCAATTTGTTAGCTATCAACGTTGGTTAAGTAACCCTACTCCCTTGCCACTGTTTGCCATCATCGCTCTCTACGCTTTATTGCGCCGGCGTTGGTGGATAGTGGGTTTATGCGTCGGATTGTCCCTGCAACTCGAAGCCGCCTCCGCCATCTTTTTTCTCCCTGCAATCCTTCTTATAGCCTTTATTCACAAAAAGAAAATTCCTTTCATCGCTATAGCTTTTTTTGTGCTCACCTTATTACCCCAACTGGTTTTCAACTTTCGTCATCAAAACATTCTACTCAATTCATTCCAGCGTTTCCTGGTCAGCGAACGCAGTTTTCAGCTCAACCTCGGTGCCTATAGCAAACGGCTGGGTTTCTATTACACCGCATTCTCCGACAAGTATTATACTTCCAAACGCGCTATGGCTATCTTTGCCATATCTCTGCCTGTTTTTTATTTGCTTATCCGCCGCAAATTACCTGCAGTGCCCGCCACCACGCTGATTATCTGGTGGGCCACCCCCTTGGTTTTCCTGCTCTTTTACCACGGTAATCACGATTATATTTGGGATTATTATTTCACCGGAGTCTATCCCGCGTTCACAATTTTAGTCTCTGCAATTTGGATTGCCGTAGCCCGGCACCTCTGGGCCGGCCGGTGGCTGATCGCCGTTTTTATTACCGGCTTTATATTTCAAAATCTTTCTTATCATCTCACTTATTTTAGACAAGCCACAGCCGGCCATGTCACTCTCACTCCTGAAGTTCAAGCGGTGGACTGGATCTATCAGGACGCTGGGTCTACACCATTTAATACCGACGTTTACGTCCCCCCGGTCATACCCCATGCTTATGACTATCTTTTTATGTGGCGGGGAAAATCGGTGCAACCCACACAACGTTTAGTCTCCCGTTTGTACACCATTACCGAACCGGACCCGGGGCACCAACAACTTTTAGATTTATGGATGTTCAGACAAACCGGCTTCAGTTCAATTGAAAAAACTTTAACTTTTGGACCTCTTACGGTCCAGCGCCGGGTCAGACATGGCTATGCCCAGTAAATCCCGCATATTTCTAATCACCATCTTTGTTTTGGGCATATTTATGCGCACTTATCAGCTGGTAGCCCGCTATGGGTATGATCATGACAATGATTTAGCCTCCTGGATTATCAAGGACATAGTAGTAGATAAACATTTACGCTTAGTGGGCCAGCTTACCTCCGCTCCCGGTATATACATCGGCCCGCTCTTTTACTACGCCTTGATTCCGTTTTATCTTTTAACCCGCATGGACCCCGTCGGTGGCCTGGGTCTTTCGGTAATAATAGGTGCCGCCTCTCTGTTTAGTCTCTATTATGTAGTCAATAAACTACATGGCCGGAAGATAGCCGTGACTACAACCCTTTTTTACGCCGGCTCCTATCTCTTAGCCAGCACGGACAGAACTGTAGTTCCCACCACCCCAGTCGTCCTTTGGACGATCTGGTTTTATTACGCAGTTAATGCCGGGAACTTATATCTAAGCACTTTTCTCTTGGGATTGATTTGGCACATACATTTAGCTCTGGGTTTGTTATCGCCTTTAGTATTCTTACGCAAATATTCTCTCAAAATCTGGATCGTCGCCGCTTTAATATTTGTCATTACTTCAATGCCCCTCATTATTTTTGAAGCCAAGCACGATTTTGTCCAAACCCGCTCATTAATCTCCAGTTTTTCTGCATCCGGGATTCCCCCGAATTATTATAAAAAATTAGGTCAAGTTATTCGCTACACATCCAAAAACATTAACTCTATCGTCGGCCTCAGCCCCCGCCAGCCCTACAACTATTTACTGCCGGCTCTTCTCATAACTGGCCTTTTGCTTACACCCCGGCGCCGGATTTTTTCCGGCTGGATTTTGTTATATGTCATTTTCTTTACTTTCCATCCTATTCTTCTCTCTGAATATTACCTAAACGGCCTAAATATTCTCTGGTTGGTGGCTATGGGATTAGTTGTCTCTCGTCTCTCCCGTCTTTCCGCTACCATGCTTCTGATAGGATTCTTAATATTAAATTTATTCCTCTTTTTATCTTCCGCTGGAGACGGTAACGGCTACATTGAAAGAAAAAGTCTGGTCGCATATATTGCTGCCGATGCGAAAAAGCAGGGTTTCCCCTGCATTGCAGTTTCCTATATGACCAGCCCGGGACGGGAACTGGGCTATCGTTATCTCTTCTGGCTGGAAAATCTTCATGTCAATCATCCGGACAGCGGTAGTCCGGTCTATACTATTGTTTTTCCTCACACTTTGGCCGGGCGTTTAGACGCTACTTTTGGCGGTTTAGCACTAGTTCTTCCCGACCAAAACCGCTACTTTCCAGACCAGATAAAATATTCATGTTCCGGAGCCAACTCCAATCTCACCGACCCCATGCTTGGTTTTACGAAATGATATCATCAAACATGATGTATTTATCCGTCATTATTCCGGCTTATAACGAAGAGGATAACCTCCGCCGGGGGTCCATAGGGGTAGTTATAGATTATCTCAAAAAGCAAAAGTTTTCCTGGGAAGTAATTATCGTTAACGACGGATCTACCGATGACACACTGCCTCTTCTGAAAAAATATGCAGTACGGGTAATCGACAATCCCCATCAGGGGAAAGCTGCCTCCATTATCACCGGGGCTTTAATCGCTAAGGGGGAAATCGTTCTTTTTACAGATCTGGATCAGGCCACTCCTATTTCTGAGATGGATAAATTTATCCCTTTGCTTAAATCAGGGTCCGATATTGTCATCGGCTCCCGCTCCGGCCGGCCAAACGCTCCCATTTTTAGAAAAATTTTGGCATACGGAATGGTCACATTACGCACTCTTATCCTCCGTCTGCCCTTTAAAGATACCCAATGCGGTTTCAAGGCATTTACCAATACATCTGCTTGTAAAATTTTTACCATCATGAACAAAATTCACCCCCCCAAAATTATTTCCGGCCCTGCCGTCAATCCCGGGTTCGATCTGGAAATGCTTTATTTGGGGCGGAAACTGGGATACAAAATAACCGAAGTCCCGGTTTCCTGGCGCCATCAGGAAACCCGGCGCGTCAGTTTCGTCCGTGATGCCATTGCTGGGGTGACAGAACTTTTACTTGTCCGCTGGCGGGCCGTCACTAACGCATATGATCTCCGTAATAATTCCCAGCTTTAACGAAGAAAAACGGCTGGAGCCATGTTTAGAACCGGTATTAAAATTTTTCCGCTCTCACTATCCCGATTTTGAACTAATCATCGTCGATGACGGCAGTTCAGACGCTACAGCCAGTACGGTAACTGCCGCTATTGCTAAAGAGCCCCGGGCTCGCCTCATTAGCCATCATCCGAATCGGGGCAAAGGTTATGCCGTGCGTACCGGTGTCCTGGCCTCCCGGGGCGACCCGGTCCTCTTCATGGACGCTGATTTGTCCACCCCCTTATCTGAAATTCCAAAGATATTAGAATTCCTCCCCGGCGCTGATATAGTAATTGGATCCCGGGGCCAGGTAAAATCGCAAATCAACAAACGCCCCCCTCTTTTTCGTAGACTTTCTTCATTGGTCTTTGATCAAATTAAATATGCCTTAGTAGGATTGCGCCGCTTCAAAGATACCCAATGTGGTTTCAAAATTTTCCGTGGGCCAATTGCTCGTCAGCTCTTTGCTAAAAGCCAAGTTGATCGGTTTATGTTTGACGTTGAAATATTATATTTGGCCGAACGGTCGGGATTAGTTATTCGCGAAATGCCCGTCACTTGGGCCGATGTTCCGGATAGCCATGTGCGCTTTTGGGAAGGTGTAGTCAATATGTTTCGCGACCTCTGGCGCATCCGCCATCTCCACTCATAAGGGACACTCCTTAAAGGATGATCCTTTTTAGAGGTCAATTGCTAATTTTTGTATAGTGGTGATTGAATATTCTTCCAATTTCGGATCTTCAACAAAAAACTCATATGAATTTATACCTGAAGTGGCAAAATATCCTAGAACTTCTTGGGGTTTTACCCATTCTTGGTTAATTTTGCCAAGGTAGTTAAGATAAGACGATGGCTGAGGACAATCCTTCAAGGATAATCCTTTTTGGTATGGGTTTCTGTGAATATATCGGCTAAGGTGCAATAGTTGTTCCTCCGAATCAACCAGGACAGCTTTGTAAGAATCTTGGAAAAGACTGCCCACTCTATTTTCGTGTCTGTGGTTAAAATATTGGACGTATCGGGTTCCCAAGGATCGCACAAACTGTTCAATTGCCCGTTCCGTTTTTTGTTTGACAAGGATGTGAAAATGATTTGGCATCAGGCAATACGCCAATAGATCAAGGCTTTCTGATAAATTATTCATTCGCAACAACTTTAGAGCTTCAGACTTCTCTTTTGGAGACGACGAAGGATTGTTGGCTATCTCAATAAGCCCCCTTTCGTTTTTAGGAGTAAGATACTCTTTCAAATAGGAAAGAAAAGTAGCAAAGTCTTGATGATCCATAAATATCGTTCGTTTCTCAACGCCCCGGTTATACAGATGATAGTATCCATTAGAGAGATAGGTTTTAATTCTGTTTCTTGCTGGCATAGGACAATCCTTTAAGGATAATCCTTTTTATCTTGCGGAGCAATACGGAGGATGTTAGACTGACTTAATCAGATTGAGTTTTTATGAAAATCAACGCAAAAACAATAATAATTGGACTTTCGATCTTATTTCTGGCCACAGTGCTCCGTTTTTGGAATCTCAACTCCTTGCCAATTTTTGCCGACGAGTCTATTTATGTTCGTTGGTCCCAAGTAATGCGGGCCGAATCCTCCTTGCGTTTTTTGCCGCTTTCAGATGGCAAACAACCGCTATTCATGTGGGCCACAATTCCTTTTTTGAAGTATATTTCCGATCCGCTTCTAGCAGGCCGGGCTTTATCTGCATTGGCAGGTCTAGGCACAGTTATGGGCATTGGTTTGGCCAGCTTTCTTTTGTTCAAAAATTCCCGCCAGACTCTCATAACCGTTCTCGTAGCCGCGGTCCTACCGTACTTGGTTTTCTTTGACCGCATGGCTTTGGCAGACAGTTTGTTAACGATGTTTTTAGTTTGGACCTTTAACTTCTCCTATCTGTCCTTTATTCATAATCGGCTGGATTTGGCCATGTTTGCCGGTTTTACTTTAGGGTTTTCCTGGCTGACTAAATCTCCGGCCATGTTCGCTTTTTTTCTTCTTCCCCTCAACGTTCTGTTTATTCCCAAATTTAACTTTAAAAATCTACCTTTAACTATTTACCATTTACTATTTACTTACGCAATAGCGTATGGCATGTACAACATCCTGCGCTTGGGTCCGGAATTCCATATGATTGCTGTGCGTAATGCGGATTACGTTTTTCCGATTACCGAAGTCCTCCGTCATCCATTGGACCCCCTCATCCCTCATCTTAAAGACTCACTTCTCTTTCTGACTTATTTTCTCACCCCTCTGGGGTTGCTGGTTGCTGTTTCTGGCATTTTGGCGGGCGGCCTTTCTCATTGGCAGAGTCGTTTAATTTTGTTAACTTGGTGGCTAGGCCCAACTCTGGCCCAGTCCGCAATTGCCAGGGGCTTCACCGCCCGTTATTTATTGTTCACCATCCCTTTCGCTGCTATTTTAATCGGACACGCTTTGGAACATATTGGTCAACACACCCAAAAACATTTCCTATCAGTCGCTGCCGCAGGGTTGATAGTTATTCCGGCACTGACTATGAATTACTTGGCTGCCACTCGTCCCGAATCCCTGCCCTTACCCCGCATTGAACGGTCCGGCTACTTGGAAAATTGGACCGCCGGTTACGGGTTGCGTGACGTAGCCCAACGCGTGCGCCAATATGCCGCCACCGGCCCGGTTTTGGTAGGCAGCGAAGGATTTTTTGGTACCCCGTTTGATGCCCTTAAATTATATTTAAATGATGTGCCCACCGTCCGTATCATTGGAGTCGGAGTGTGGATTGATTCCGTATCCGACAAGCTTAAATCTGCGCTATCCGATAATCAGGTATTTTTGGTCGTTAATTCCACCCGCCTGCATGTTGATCCAGACCAGATCGGTCTAAAGCTTATTGCCAGTTATCCCAAAGCATACAAGCCAGACGGCACCCGCGAATATTTGTTATTCTTCCAGGTTTTACCTAAATGAGGAAAGACCTTCTCTTGCTTGTGTTGCTTGTGTTGCCTGCCTTTGCTTGGTTGTTACAGCCTGGCTATTTCTCCATGCACGACGATATGCAATCTATTCGCCAGATGAAAATGGATCAATGCTTGGCCGACCTGCAGTTTCCCTGCCGTTGGAGTCTGGATTTAGGCTACGGCTACGGATATCCTCTTTTCAATTATTATCCACCCCTGCCGTATCTAATTGGCCAACCTTTCCTCTGGCTTGGCTTTCAGTACGTTGACGTGGTCAAAATAGTAGGCGTTTTAGGTTTCATGGCTGCGGCCCTTTTTATGTATTTGCTGGGAAAAGAGTTTTGGGGCCGTCTGGGTGGGCTGATAGCCGCCGCTTTTTACACTTACGCATCATATCACTCTGTAGATTTTTACGTTAGGGGGGCCATGAATGAATTTTGGGCCTTGGCCATTTTTCCTGCCATTTTTTATTTTTCCTACAAACTTATTCGCGAAGGAGCAAAGTACATCCCCTTCGTAGCTTTATCCGTATCCGGCCTAATGCTTTCCCATAACCCCATCCTCATGATCTTTGCTCCGGTATTGGTTATCTGGTGCCTATTTTGGATTTTCAAACTTAATCGTCTTAATCGCTTAGTATCTTTGGGCCTTAGCGCTTTCTGGGCTCTGGGGTTAGCGGCATTTTTTACTCTCCCGGTTCTTTTTGAAACCAAATTTGTTTCCGTCTGGACGTTAACCGCCGGTTATTTCAATTACTTGGCCCACTTTCTTGATTTAAATCAGATATTTTTCCGCATTAATTGGGGTTATGGTGAATCGGTTTATGGGCCGGGGGACACCATGAGTTTTGCCATCGGCTATCTGCACTGGATCGTCCCCGCTCTAATTTTAATCCTTCTTCCGTTCTCTCAAAAACTTAAAAAGTTTTCAACTTTAATTTTGACCTTTGCACTTTTAATTTTGAGTTCTTTGTTCATGTCCCATTTCAAGGCGACCCCTCTTTGGCAAACCTTCCCGCCTTTGGAATTTCTTCAATTCCCCTGGCGTTTTCTGACCTTGGCCATCTTCGCCACCTCTTTTCTCTCCGGGGCTATAGTCTTAGCGGTTCCCAAAAAAATCTCAATACTTCTAATTTTCTTAGTTATCCTACTTAACGCGAATTATTTCCACCCTCGCCAGTGGTATCCGGATATGACCGACGCCAAAAAATTCTCTGGGCATTCTTGGCAGCTTTTAATTACTTCCGGAATTTTTGACTACCTGCCCATCTGGGCTCCCCAGCCTCCGGCAGATCCAGCATTAGAAGATATGAAATTTGTTACCGGAACAGGCACTTATTCCACTTTAGTCAAAAAAACCAACCGCCAGGAATATTCGCTTACTGTTTCAACTCCTTCTGCCGTTGCCGAATTGCAGACTTACTACTTCCCCGGCTGGAAAATCTGGGTGGACGGCAAAGAAGTCAAAATTGACCCTTCCCGCGACAAAGTCCTGGGCCGGATGCAAGTCGATTTGTCACAGGGTAAACATCAAATCCTGGCCCGCTTCACCAACACCCCCATCAGAACTGTTGGTAACAGCTTATCTTTCATGGCTTGGGCGGCCATGATTGGTATAATGATTCCATGGCCGAAGAAGTTACGCTTGGAGATGTAGATTTGACCACAGTCAAAGCCCGCACCGTTTCGGGTATAGTCACTCTCATCAGTCGTTCTTTTTTGCTGCAATTCGTAGCCACCGGCGGTTTTTTAGCCCTGTCTATTTTTTTAGGGAGACCGGAAATTGGTCTGTTCATTGCCGTCAACGATCTTGTCTCGATCTTGGGCTATTTTTCGGATATTGGTCTGGCCGCCTCTCTTATCCAAAAAAAGGATCAGGTTTCCCTCTCTGACCTGCGCACGACTTTTACTATCCAGCAAATAATTGTCCTTTTACTCTTGATATTTACTATTGCTATTTCCCCTTGGTTATTTAACTTCTATCATATCGGTAACGGAGGAACTTGGCTTTTTTACAGCTTATTAGGGGCTTTTTTCTTAGCTTCTTTAAAAACTATCCCCTCGGTTATTTTAGAGCGTAAATTGCAATTTAAAGAATTAGCCGCTGTCGAAGTAGTAGAAACAATAATATTTTACGGGATTGCCGTGCTATTGGCCTGGCGGGACGGGGGAGTCATGTCATACGCCTGGGCAGTTATTTTCCGGGGGATTATAGGCACAATCATGATCTATTGGCTCTCCCCTTGGAAAATCGGTTTGGCTGTCTCTAGTTCTTCCCTCAAATCTCTGCTCTCTTTTGGCCTGCCATATCAAATAAATTCTTTAGTTGCCACTGTCAAAGACAGGTTTATAAATATTATTTTGTGGAAGATTATAGGTGCTGACGGGGTAGGTATTATCGGTTGGGCTCAAACCTGGTCCCAGAAACCTCTGCGCTTTGTTATGGACAATGTCACCCGCGTGACATTCCCCAGTTTTGCCCGCCTCCAGGATAATCCGAGGCAACTGCGCCGGGCCATTGAACGTACTCTGTTTTTTATTACTCTCGTCACTTTCCCCGTCGTGGCCGGCTTGGCTGTATATGCGCCCCAGCTGATCCAGATGATTCCCCGCTATTCTAAATGGCAGCCTGCCCTGCTGGCCCTGGTTTTGTATTGTTTTAATTCTGCTTGGGCCAGCGTTTCCACTCCGTTAACCAACACTCTCAACGCCCTGGGGCGTGTTAAAACCAATACTTACTTAATGCTCATGTGGACCGCTTTAACTTGGATACTAGTTCCCTACCTAGCTCACCGTTTTGGCTACAATGGCGTGGCCTATGCTACAGCCATCATCGCTCTTTCATCTATCGTCCCCATCATTATCGTCAAACGTCTTACTCACTTTAGCCTGATAAACAGCGTCCTCAAACCCTTCTTAGCCACGCTGGCTATGATTTCAGTGTCCTGGCTCCTTATTTCCCTACCCCTGATCCTTAATATCTTAATCTCTTATCTCACTTTTATTCTTATTATTTATTTGTTAACTGGTCCCGCTCTTCTGGCGGACACCAAAAAAATTCTCTATGCTTTGGCTGGCAAAAAATAGGCCCTGGTTACTCATAATTATCGGAACCTTTCTCTGGTCATTGACAATAGTTAAGAGCGGTTGGATTTACTCGTATGGTATGGGTTTTTGGGGTGCCAACGGCCACGACGGCATTTGGCATATCTCATTAATTGAAAGTTTATCTCGCGGTAGTTTGGCCGCCCCCATGTTCTCCGGTGAGAACATCAAAAATTATCACTTAGGCTTTGATTTAATTTTGGCCGGTTTACATCGCCTGACAGGCGTCCCGGTAGTGAACTTATATTTCCAGATTGCTCCTGTAATATTAGCTTTTTTGATTGGATTTTTAACTTTCAAACTTACCCGCAACTTATGGTCGGTCTTTTTTGTCTATTTTGGCGGTAATTGGGCTTGGATTTTAGGAAAAGGGGAGTCCACTTTCTGGTCCCAGGCTTCCATTTCTACTCTCATCAACCCTCCCTTTGCTTTGTCACTTGTTACTCTATTACTTGGCCTTATCTTGTTAAAACAAAAGCGTTACTGGTTGGCCGGCTTGATCTTTGGTTTATTAGTGCAGGTCAAAATCTATGCCGCTGTTTTAATTATTGCCGGATTGGGAGTAGCCGCTCTCAAAAACCGCCATCTATTCAAAACTTTAATTGTTACCCTGCTGATTTCACTTCCCCTCTATCTGATTACCAACCGTGAGTCCGCATCTCTTATTATCTTTTCTCCCGGCTGGTTTCTCCAGACAATGACCGTCCTCTCGGACCGGCTAAACTGGCCTCGGCTGTATCAGGCCATGACCAGCTCCTCTTTCAAAGTCCTTCCCGCTCATCTTTTGGCCTTGGCCATTTTTGTTCTGGGTAACTTAGGCACCAGAATTATCGCTCTGGGATGTAAATGGGATGTTTTGTACCTGACCATGGCTATTATAGGATTGGTGCTGCCTATGCTTTTTTTACAATCCGGGACTCCCTGGAACACTATCCAATTTTTCTACTACTCTCTATTTTTTGCCTCTCTTGCGGCCGGCGACGCGTTATTAAAAATTAAAAATTTAAAATTAAAAATTGCGGTGGTTCTCCTGACTCTCCCCACTTCTCTCATCACTCTCCACGACGTTTATTTGCCCGCTCGCCCTCCGGCTATGATTTCCCCGCTAGAACTGGAAGCCTTGAATTTCCTGCGCCACCAGCCCGCGGGGATCGTTCTTACCCCCGTTGTTAATCCCAATCCTTATGCTCCTCCTCCCAGGCCGTTGTATCTCTACGAATCGACTGCCTATGTCTCTGCTCTCTCCGGCCAGCCGGTATACATGGAAGACGAAGTTAACTTAAACATTACGGATTTTGCCTGGTCGGCCCGCCGACAAGCTATTTTGAACTTGTTTAATCAAACCGATCCCCAAACCGCCACCGCCTGGCTGGAAAGCCAGCATATTAAATATCTCTATCTACCCCAAATAGCTTTCGTCCGCCCCCTCTTAAGTGAAACGGCATTGGGAATGACCAAACTATTTGAAAATTCCCAAGTAGCTATCTGGGCAAACCCGACTCTGCTAAAATAGAAGCATGCTCTCGGCAGTAATTACGGCCTGGAACGAAGAAAAGGACATCGCCCGCGTCATTTCCTCAGTCAAAAAGCTGGCGGATGAAATAGTGGTTGTCGTAGACGAAGCTACCACGGATCGCACAGCCGAGGTCGCCAAAAAACTGGGAGCCAAGATTTTTACCCATCCTCACACCGGATTCGTTGAGCCCATGCGCAATTTTTCTATCGCCAAGGCTAGTGGCGACTGGATATTGCTCCTGGACGCAGACGAAGAAGTTTCGCCCGGTTTGGCCAAAAAAATACCTAACCTGATCCAGGATGCTTCAGTAGATTACTATCGCATTCCTAGAAAAAATATTATCTTCGGTAAGTGGATAACGTCCGACCACTGGTGGCCGGACTATGTGTATCGGCTTTTCCGCCGTGGCGCCGTATCCTGGAAAGACACCGTACACAGTTTACCCGTCACCCAGGGCACAGGCAAAGACCTGCCCACCCGAGACGAATTTTGCCTGATTCATCACAACTACGTTTCCATAAGTCAGTATCTGGAGCGCATCGACCGTTACACTCAGGCTTCGTTACCGGCATCGATTATTCCCGCGGATCTGATAGCCAAACCTGTCGGCGAGTTCTTGAGCCAATATTTTGCCCGGAAAGGATACGCTCTGGGGCTACATGGGCTGATTTTATCTATTTTGCAGATGTTTTCTGAATTTGTGCGCTACCTCAAGCTTTGGGAGCAGCAGGGTTTTTCCGAAGCTAAATTCGGCCCTGCCGATTTAACTCATGAACTGAAAAAAGCCGCCCGTGAATACCGCTGGTGGAAATCTCCTAAATGGCTAAGGCGCTGGCTATGAAAATAACCATAATTGTTCTTAATTGGAACGCCGAAAAATATATTAGCTCCTGTTTACAATCATTGCGCCGCTTGGCAATCCGTCCTCATCAAGTAGAAGTAGTGGTAGTAGATAATGCTTCTACCGATCACTCGGTAAGACTTATCCAAAAAAAATTTCCCAAGCTTAAACTTATCCAAACCGGCCAAAACTTAGGTTATGCCGGAGGCAACAACGTCGGTCTGGAATACGCTCTGGACCAGGGTAGCGATTTTGCCTGGATTGTTAACCCCGATGTCCAAGTTCATCCACAGGCATTATTGTCCTTAGTAGACGCCGCAGAGTCTCATCCAGACGGAGGATTATTTGGTTCCAAATGCTATTTTGCCAAAGGATTCGAGTTCCACAAAGACCGTTATACCTCTTCTCAATTGGGGCATATTATTTGGTATGCCGGCGGCCGCATCGATTGGGCCAATCTCCTTACCCGGCACGTGGGTGTCGATGAAGTGGACATTGGCCAATATAACCAACTGCGGGAAACAGATTTTGTCACAGGCACCTCTCTTTTTATCCGCAGAGAAGTTCTATCCCAAGTCGGCCTGATCGACCCCAAATATTTCCTCTATTACGAAGAGACCGACCTGTGTTTGCGGGCAGCCCGCCGCAACTGGAAACTGTATTACGTGCCCGACAGCATTGTTTGGCACGCCAATGCCCAGGCTACCGGCGTAGGATCATCACTGGTCGATTATTACACTACCCGCAACCGTTTACTTTTTGGCCTGCGCTGGGCTCCGTGGCGCACAAAACAGGCTCTGGTCCGCGAATCGCTCCATCTGCTTTTTTCCGGCCGGGCCTGGCAAAAGAGGGGAGTTATAGATTTTTATTTTGACCGTTTCGGTCAAGGATCATATGTTAAGTAGCATCGTGATATCAAAAAACGAGGGGGACATGATTAGGGACTGCCTGCTCTCATTAAAGTTTTCTGATGAAATAATAATAGTCGACAGCGGCAACACAGACGCCACTAATGAGATTGCTAAATCTTTTGGAGCTAGAATCGTCTCTTGTAAGGGCGACAACTTTGCTGAATTTAGAAATATCGGGCTCAAGGCGGCCCGCAAAGCTTGGGTTTTGTACGTCGATGCAGATGAACGAGTAACTCCTTTACTCAAAAATGAGATTGAACAAATAATGTCTTCATCAGATTCAGCCCCTATCTATCAAATTCCCCGCAAAAATATATATTTGGGCAGGGAAATGCGCTTCGGCGGGTGGGGCGGCGACCGGGTTATTCGGTTGTTTAAGAAATCCGCGCTCCACAGATATGAGGGCCAACTTCACGAGCAACCCGTCTATTCCGGCGAACTACGAACCATGAACCATGAACTAATCCATTATTCCCACCGGGATTTGACTTCGATGCTGAATAAGACCTTAGACTTTACGGCCTACGAAGCCAAATTACGATTGGCAGCCGGACATCCGTCTCTGGCTTGGTGGAGATTTTTACGGGGGATGTTCACGGAATTCTGGTTGCGTTTTGTCAAACTATCCGCTTGGCGGGATGGTGTGGAAGGCGTTATTGATGGCATGTTTCAAGTGTTTAATTCTTTCGTTATTTATGCCCGTCTTTGGGAAATGCAGTCAGCCAAAAAATGAGAAATAACGGTAAAGTAAAACCTAACACAGCTTGCAAAATAGGTATTATTGGTGCAAAAGAAGTTGGAAAAACAGGATTGGCGAATCTCCTTAATGGCTACCTAAAAATTATTGGGGCCCATTGTGATCTTGTCCCTGAAACAGCACGCAACTCACCATTTCTGCTAAATGAAGGATCAGGCATCGGAACTCTTTATTGGGTTTTAGGAACTCAAATTGCTGCAGAATCGCTAGTTCAAGAAAGAAGGCAGTTTGCCATATGTGATA
Organism: uncultured Gammaproteobacteria bacterium; assembly: GCA_964356225.1. Classification (GTDB taxonomy): domain Bacteria; phylum Patescibacteriota; class Microgenomatia; order CAZETR01; family Amesbacteraceae; genus GWC2-45-19. The sequence goes on along the minus strand of CAYHGA010000002.1, from coordinate 102,297 downwards.
GGACGGTTATTGATCTTATTCCGTTCACGATCTGCGGCTTATCTAGAAGGCATGGAGTGACAAAGGACAAAATAAGGCAAGATGACAAAGTAACCACGGTTAAAAAAATAATTAAGTCTTATCTTAACGCAAGACCGTACGATCTCCTCTTCTATGTTCCGATCAATCAAAAGTTATGGAAACTGTTTTCATCCCCAGATGACGCACCACTCCAATTTGAAATAGACAAAGAACTAAAAATCTATCTTGAAGAGTTGGATTTAAAGTATGTGGAATTAAAAAAAATAAACAGCTCTGATAGACTAAGTGAAATCATGGACTCGCTACGTAAATTGTATACATTTTCCCTTGAAAGCAAATTGGGATGGCTCGGGAAAGTAATGCGAATAACCCAACAAGCTGAAGGACTGAAAGTATGAAAGCGGCTATCTACGATCCATATCTTGATACCCTTGGTGGTGGGGAAAAATATAGTGCCTCAGTCGCGAAGCTTCTTGAGGATCTCGGTTATGAAGTAGATTTTTGGTGGCCGCAAGACATGACCAAAAAATTATTCAATAGGTTCGCCGTTCATCTCGCTAAACCTCGTTTTTTAGACTTTTCCCCTATAAAAACATCGCTTATAGATAGGTTGTTCACTTCAGCTCAATACGACTTGGTCTTTTGGGTTAGCGACGGGAGTATCCCGGTGTCTCTGGCCAAAAAAACCATTATTCACATGCAGATTCCCGCCCATTGGCAAGGCTGTGGCACGCTGGCTAACCGTATTAAAATTCGCTTTTATACTGTAGTCTGCAATTCTCTCTTTACCAAAGCGGTGGTTGACCGGGTGTATGGAGTTAATTCCCGAGTTATATACCCCCCCGTCACCGTCGAGCTTTTTTCTCCCCTGCTCAAACAAAATCTGATTGTGGGCATTGGCCGGCTAGCCCACGGGTTGCACTCCAAACGCCAGGATATTCTCATCAAAGCTTTTTCCCGCCTGTCCCCGCTTCTGCCGGGCTGGCGGTTGGTGCTGGCCGGTGGTTCTCAAGACCTTCAATTATTGCGCCACTATCAAGACATCACCCGTAAATTGCCCATCGAAATTATTGCTAACCCGTCTCTGGAAAAAATCAGGCAGCTATTGGGAACCGCCAAAATTTTTTGGTCGGCTACAGGTTTCGGAGTCAGTCCTGCCACTCATCCGGAAAAAATGGAGCACTTTGGCATCACCACCGTAGAAGCTATGGCCGCTGGAACTGTCCCAGTTGTTACCAATTCTGGCGGTCACCTGGAAACCGTTATTCTTGGCCAATCTGGGTATTTGTGGGACTCCATCGACCAACTGGTCAAACAAACCGTAGCCCTGGCCAAAGATGAACCGCTTCTGCACAAAATCGCTCGCCAGGCTCAAAGTAGAAGTAAATTGTTTTCTGTCAACATATTTAATTCCGCATTTTCCAAATTAATATGAACAAGGCAATCGCAATTTTAGCTTTTTTTGGCTTGGCTATCCGTTTAATACTTATCCCAATTACGATGCACGCTGATTTCCGGGCATATAACCTGGCCGCATATCTTATTACCCAAAAAGGGCAGCTGTTTAGTTTTTACGACTACATCAGCCGTTTGCCCAGGAATGACAGAATATTAGAAGTATTTATGGACGATGGGTTATTTATCTATCCTCCATTAGCTTATTTAACCCACGCTCTGTTTATGTGGCTTCTGGGCCCTCTTTATCCCTGGCCAACCTTAAACACCCTTATTTTATATTTCGATCATGTCCGTCCCGATCCGCATTTACCCTGGCTACTATATTTACTTAAGTTTCCATATCTGGTAGCCGATGCTGCCGGGCTTATTATTCTTCTCAAATTAGTCGACCCTAAGCGCCGTCTCATGGCCGCCACGCTTTGGATTTTTAACCCGGTCACCATTTATTCAGCTTATATGCTAGCCCAGTTTGATATTTATATTGCTATGTTTTTGCTACTGGCGATGCTTTTTGCCGCCCGGGGCCAGTCGCTTTGGGCCGCCGTTTGCATAGGGATCGCTGCCGGTTACAAGCCCTTCCCCCTGCTCCTGGCCCCCTTTTTAGGTCAGGGATTATGGGGCAAAACTAAACACATTGGCTTGTCCTTTCTTACCTATTTAGCCATTATATTTCCCTATCTGTCCTCGCCGGGCTTTAAACAATACGCCCTGTTGGCTAATCAAACGGAAAAACTTTGGTTTGCCAAAATATCTATCTCCGGCGGGCAATATATTTCTATCTTTTTACTAGGGCTAATCCTTCTGCTATGGTGGAATTTCTATAAACCCAAAGCCATGTCTCTGACGGGCTGGATCACTTCGGTCTTACTCCTCTTTTTTTCCGTAGTTCATTATCACGTCCAATGGTTTACATGGGTAATTCCATCACTCATCATTATTTTAACCACTAATAAAAAACTCCTGCTTCCTTCCGCCGTTCTCGTGTTTTGTTATATTGCAATTGTTCTTTTAGGGGAGCAAACTCTTTTCTTCGGCTTATTTGGCAGCAGCTTTTCTCTCACCTCAAAGTTTATTTTGATGCCGGTTGATCAATTTGTATCCCTAGTCCGGTCCATTTTTGCAGCCACTTCAATCTATATGATATACACCAATGTTGAAAAAACTTAAATCTCAACTTTTACAGAAATCTCAGACTTTATATCCCAACTGGGATATTTCCATCGCCCTACGGTACTTTCCCGTCATCCGGGAAATTAAATCTCATTTTTCGCCAAAATCATCAATTTTAGAAATAGGGTCAGGAGAATTTGGCATTCTTCCCTACTTGGGAAAGGGCTACAATGTAACCGGTGTTGATACAAACTTTGGTAATGCCAGCCAAAAAAATATGAAAATGGTAAAACTTTCAGGCGAAAAACTTCCCTTTCCTTCAAAATCTTTTGACGTGGTGGTCTGTGTCGATACTTTAGAGCACGTTTCTGAAATAACTCGTGAGCAAATCATCGATGAAATGATTAGAGTTTCTAAATCCCGGACATATCTTGCTTATCCCAGAGGGGAGATTGCCCGCGCATGTGACACCATCTTGTCCCACTATTACCGCTTTACCCACAAACAGCCGCTAGCTTTTTTAGACGAGCACGCCCGATACGGGCTACCCAAAGACAAAATCATCGCCGGTCACATCCACAAATCCTTACAACACAATAATCAAACCGCCTCTGTGTCTCATATTGGCAACACAAATTCCTTCCTGTGGTTATTTATGCTGTTATTAGGATTTAGTGAAAACGCCTGGTTGACCTCTGTTTATAAAATTTTGCCTTTAACTACCCCTTTGCTTTCCAAAATTAATTTTTTCCCCACTTACAGATCTTTATGGACCCTAAAGTTTCAGTAGTTGTTCCTGCCTACAACGGGCAAAAAATGCTGGCCAAAAACCTCCCGAAAATCTTGGCCATGGGAGCAGACGAAGTGATTGTTGTTGACGATGCTTCCACTGACAGGACTGCCCATTTCATTACCCGGAATTTCCCCAAAATAAAGCTCATTTGCCATATCCGCAACACCCGATTTCCTCAAGCTGTTAATGACGGCTTCAGGTCTGCTTCAGGCGACATCGTCATTCTTTTAAACCAGGATGCCTCCCCCCATGCCGACCTTTTGAAAAATATTCTGCCTCATTTTCAAAACCCGCAAATATTTTCTGTTACTTTTAATGCTCAAATTCAATCATGGGCCAAAGGCAGCTTTAAAAATGGCTTCCTTGAATTTACAAATGGAACCATTGACAATAAAATTCATCCTTCTCTCTGGGGTTCAGGTGGAGCGGCCGCTTTTCGCAAATCTATTTGGGACGAACTGGGGGGGTTAGACATACTCTTCACTCCGGGATATTTTGAAGACATGGACATCGGGATTAGGGCCCAAAAAAGAGGATATCAAATAATTTGGGATCCTAAAGCCATAATTTCACATCCCTCGCCAGAATCTACATACAAGACAGTCCTTTCTCCTAAATACTTAAATCTCATTAAGGACCGCAATTATCTCTTAGTACAGTGGAAAAATTTAGATGCCGTCAATATTGGTTTGCACATGATAGCTCTTTTGGCCAGGATCCTCACCCATCCGGGATTTGCCCTCCCCACTTTAATGGCGCTGATCCGTCTTCCGCATGTGATTAGATTTAGAATCTCCGAAAAACCTTATTTAAAAATCAGCGATGAAAAACTCTTTGCCAAATTTAATTAGTGTAATTATTGTCAACTGGAATGTAGCCGATTCGTTAGAACGGTGTGTTAAATCAGTCATGGACACCAAATACGCCAATTTAGAACTAATTATTATTGACAACAATTCTGAAACTAAACCTAAATCTGTTTCTATTCAAAACTCCACCAATATAGGTTTACCCCGGGCCTGGAATCAGGGGCTGGACCAGGCCAGTGGGGATTACATTTTGATTCTTAATCCCGACACGCGTTTGCCCCGGAACTTTTTTACTAAAGCGGTTTCGTATCTTAAGTTCCATTCCGGCGTCGGCGTCCTCGGTCCCAAATTTCTCGACCCCGACGGAACTCCTCAAGGTTCGGTTTTCCCAGAGCCGTCGATCATCGTCGCAGCCCGCAAATATTGGTTCGGCCAAAAAGGATTATCCTTAAAGGAGTGTCCCGCGGTGGACAAGCCCGTCGCCGTAAACTGCATATCCGGTGCCTGCATGTTTTTTCCCAAAACCACGATGGAAAAAATTGGCCAGTTCACGGAAAAAGTGTTTATGTATTACGAAGACCTGGATTACTGTCGCCGCCTCAGGCGAGCGGGTCTAAAAATAGTTTTTCACCCCGGGATAACTATCATTCATGAGCACGGTCGCAGCTCTGTTAAAAATCCGCTGGCTCAAAAATACCATCGCGACGCTTCTCTCTGGTACAACGGAGCCCTCAAGCATTACCTGCTGTGGTTTATTCTCTGGTCCGGCCAAAAATTTCAAAAGTTAATTGGGGCAAAACATTAGTGTAGGCTCGGACAATATCCCACTTCCCCCACACTGCCCAAGCCGGAATTCTTATCAGACACCCGAACAACAAAATCCAGGGTAACGAGATCTGTTCCCATCTTGGCCGGTGCAGCTTAAAATAATACAGATACCCCTTCATCTCCCCGATAAACGACGGGCCTGGTGATTTTACGCTCATCCGTTCTAAGTGCACCGCCGAAGTCTGCGGATAATACCAGATATCAAATCCGGCTTTTTTAATCCTGAACTGCCATTCGACTTCTTCTCCATACATATGAAATTTTTCATCAAAACCACCCACCTTTTTGTATACTTCGCGTGTCAACATAATAAACGCCCCTTGCACCCAGTCTACTTCCTGTGGTTTAGCCAGCCGCGACACGTCGCGGACATGAATAGTATCAATAAACTTGCGGACAACTGGCAGGTTGTCGACGAATAGCATCATTTGGGCTACCCGCCGCAAAGTAGGGAAGTATCCGATAGATGGCAGCGTTTTGCCTTCAGCCGTAGTCAGTCTGCACCCGGCTACGTCCCATTTGTGCATTGTGCATTGGGCATTGAGCATTGCGAGTGTGTCCGGCTGCACAAAACAATCACTATTTAAAAGCAAAATTTTGTCCCCCTGAGCTACCTTCATGCCCTTATTGTTGTTAGCCCCAAACCCCAAGCGTTTAGGATTATTAATTATTTTTACTTTGGGATAAGAAAGTTTATCCTCCGGAGTGTTGTTAATCAAAATCGTCTCAAACTCAATCCCTCGGGATTGATACAAATGTTTTAAACATTTGAGCGTGACATCCGCCGTTCCGTGATTTATGATAATGACAGACAGCAAAGCCATGATTCTAAGCATCATTTTAGCACTTAGCCTTTTCTTGCGGGTCGGATTATTAAATCAAGTTCCTCCGGAGTTGTTCGGCGATGAAATCGACGTGGGTTATCAAGCCAGATCCCTCTTGCAAACCGGCCGGGACCTTTACGGGCAAATCTTGCCAACCTATATCCATTCTCTCTCCGAATGGCGGGCTCCGCTTTTAATGTACGCCACCGTTCCCACAATTACCGCTTTTGGCGATTCTGTCTGGGGTGTCCGCCTGCCCGAAGTCATTTTTGGCACCCTCGGTCCGTTAATTTTATTTTTATTGGTCTATCAGGTTTCTAAATCCTGGAAGCTTGGGGTCTTGGCATCTCTGACTATGGCAACTATGCCCTGGCACATTTATTACTCCCGTTCTGCATTTGAAGTGGTTATTATGCTCGACCTCATCATGCTAGGGACCTTGCTCTTTCTCAAACGTCGTTTTGAGTTTTGCGTTTTGAGCTTTGCGTTAGCTATGTATTCTTACAGTACCGCGATTCTATTCGTTCCTCTGTGGTTTGTCTCATTGCATCTCCTCTCCAAAACAAAGCCCAAAATTATTTCCGTGTTGCTGTTTGTAATTATCGTCGCCCCTCTGGCGTATCAAATTGCCGCTGGCCCCGCCCGTGGACGGTTTGGAGGTCTAAACATTTTTAATCAGCAGGAACTAATCAGAAATATTAATGATTTGCGCCAGGAAGACAATTCTTTTACCTCTCCGCTTTGGCACAACAAATTAGAAGCTGGCGCATCAGTAATTATGGCCAATTACTTGCGGGCTTTTTCTACCGACTTTTTATTTATCCGCGGCGATCCCACCTACCGGCATAGTATCCAGATAGTAGGAGAATTGCTGACAATCTCTTTCCCGTTTGTGCTTTTGGGGTTGTGGTATTTGGGATCCAAACGCCAATGGCTGTGGCTTTCCTGGTTATTTCTAGCCCCGATCCCCGCGGCGCTGACTGCTGATGGAGGATATCACGCCACTCGTTTATTTTTAGTGATCCCCCCATTAGCCGTTGCCACCGGAGCCGGTCTGCTTTTAGTGATCCGAAAATTGCCTAAATTCTTAAATCTACTATTACTGTTACTATTTACTGTCTACTTCATATGGCTAAGTCATTATTACGTAGTTCACTACGCTAAATCATCTTGGCGTTGGTGGCAAGTCGGATTTGAGCAATCCATGCGTCAATTAGATAAATTGTCTCCGCAATATTCGCGGGTGTTTATTAATAACACTTATGAGCCGTCTTTAATCAGATTTTTGTTTTGGACCAGCTATTCGCCGGGTAAATTCCAGCGCCAGTTTACTGTCGATCAGCCAAAAGATAACATTGTCCCTAATTACAATGGATTCTCTCTAGACGGTAAATATTTTTTTGGTAACTTCAATAAATCAAACTGGACCGAATTTTTATTACCCAATAGCCTATATCTTATTTCCCAGCGTGATAATGTGGCCGGGGACTGGGATTGGCGCCGCACGCCGCCAAGTAACATCCGTGTACTTTTTACCAGTACCAACGCTTACGATGAACCAATTTTATATTTGGTAACCAAAAAATGACCTGGGTTTTGTTAATCGGTTTAATCCTGCGGCTAGTTTTGAGCATCCAGATATACAGCGGGGACGTGAATAACCACATCTCTTGGGGAAAAGATATTTTAGCGCTTGGTTCGGCTGGCGTTTATCAGCGGGAATTTATGTTCCGCTATGGCACACTCACCCCAACATATCCGCCCGTCGCTTTACTTTTCTTCACCATCTCTCAGGGCGCATTTGATACCGCAACCCGTGCCGCCTGGACTCTAAACCTTAAATATCCGGCCTTCCCTTCCCAAATTATTTGGTGGATGCAGGACCAGGACACCCTGCCGGCCTTCCATAAAATCTGGGCAATTTTAGCTGATATAGGCATCGCCTGGCTTGTGTACACAACCACCCGTAAACGCTGGTTAACCGCACTGGTTCTTTTTAACCCCGCCATTTTTTACAACAGCGCTTCCTGGGGACAAATAGAATCCGTGCCTGTATTTTTCCTGATGTTATCCTTTCTTACCCGCCGCCCGTTTCTTTCGGCTATCTCTTTTACCCTGGCTCTCCTGTCTAAACAGTCCTCAATAATTTTTATTCCCCTATACATCATATTTTTCTATTGCCATTTTGGTCTGTCCCGAGCCCTAAAATCTGCCGCCGTCTGCCTGGGGCTTTTTTGGTTGGCGTTTTTGCCTTTCTCCACTCCGCCACTGGCCACATATTGGCATCTTATCCAGACTGGTTCCGGATCGGATTATATCGTGGACCACGCCTTTAATTTTTGGGCTGTCGTTACCGGCTTAGGTAAAATTCCCGACGCCCATTACCGTGTTTGGGGTTATTTGCTTTTTGGCGCATGTCTGTTGTTGATTCTTTCTCGCCGGCGTTTTTCCGTTTTTCCGGCCGCCGCCCTGACTACCATGTCCGCTTTCTTCTTTCTCACCCGCATGCATGAACGTTATTTACTACCAACCTTGGCATTTATGGTCTTTTGGGTCTATCGTGATCGGCGCCTACTGCCTGTCTTTGCTTATCTTTCTCTTTTTCACTGGTTGAACCTTTATCACAACTGGTGGTACCCCCGCTGGCCGGAGTTGGTCACCCTGCTTTCTCCGATTATCAATATCCAAATTCTTATCTTAGTTGCACTTCTCTCGTTTATTTGGTTATTATGGCGGTATGTCAGAAGTTAAACGTTCCCTGTTGGTTGCGGCTTTCTTCTATTTCTTCATCGCCCCCTTCTTCTTTCACCCGGATATTAAAATCATTTATTATCTGTCCCAATTTTTCTCCCACGGTGTCTTCAATATTTACCAGTATATAGCCGCTAATCCCGATAAAGCTTTGCTGGGTCCATTTGTGTACCCACCCCTATCTTATTTCGTCATCGGCTTAATTCACCCGGTGGTTAATTTCTTGGCCGGACCAGGATTTACTCCTTGGTTAGGTATGGGCAATGACGCCGTAGATGTCGCCGGCATTTTCCGTTATCTATTTCTTATCAAAACTCCTCTCATCCTGGCCCTCTTGGCCACCGGTTGGGCCCTCTCCAAGGTGTCTACCCGGCGCAACCTACTCTGGATCTGGTTCTTTAACCCGGTCACAATATATGTGGTTGGGTTTATGGGTCAAATCGACATTTTGCCGGTCATGCTCACGGTATTTGCTCTCTTACTGGCCAAACCCAAGCCGTTTTTGGCAGCTGTGTTATTAGGATTAGGAGGAGCCCTCAAGACATACCCTCTCCTTTTTTTGCCATTTTTAGCTTTGCTGTCTACCACAAACTTTAAACGCTCGGCTTTAATATTTCTTGCCGGACTTGTGCCTTATTTATTAATTATTGCCCCTTTTCTGACCACACCGGCTTTTTATTCCGACACTTTAACTTCCGGGCTTACTCAAAGGGTGCTTCAATTAACCCTGCCTCTGGGTTTTATGAAAAATCTGTATCTGGTTCCGGTAATCCTCACAATATTGGCTTTGGCCGCCGGGTCATTGCATCGCGGTCAAATTCACCGCTTGTCCAATTATTGGTTAGCCGCTTCCTTGCTACCCATAGTGCTCTCCCACTTTCATCCTCAATGGCTGCTTTGGTCTATACCGTTTATTATTTTGCGTTCAAATTGGCTATCTCTGCTAATTTTTTCCGTTTCTGCCATGGGCACGATTCTTCTTTTTCCAGACAAATTTCTCACTTGGGGCCTGATTAGTCCCTTTAACTTTCAAATTCTTTTTCTACCCGCCTTTGCTAACCCCCTTCTGCAAAGTCTGGCCCATTCAGTTTTAGTTGGGGCCAGCTTGTGGATCAGCGTATGCGCCCTTTTTTATTCGGACCGATCATAGTTTTTGCCGCCCTCATCCTGGCCTCCTTCGCTAGCCGGAACCGGTTGGAGACGGAAGTACCCGGCAGCTCATATCTCCCCATTTCCGAAATCCGCCCCGCCACCTTTACTCCCCGTCATCAAGGATTAAACATTATTCTTTTACGCATGAAGAATCCTAACTTGGCAGACACATCGAATTTTGTCTTTACTCTCAGTAATTCCACGGGCCAGGTTTTGCGCCAGTTAAATTTCTCTGGCCGTAATATCGGCGACCCTAGCGATGTCCGTCTGCAATTTGATCCCATACCCGACTCGGCCGGTCAAACTCTGACTCTAGCCGTCTCGTCCTCATCGAAGTCGGTAAAGCTGGAAAACGGATTCCGGGCTTATTATCGGACCACTGGCCTTTCTCTCAATCTGGCTCCGCTCTCCCGTGACCCCATCTTTATTATCTTGTGGGCGATGTTCGTATTCGGGCTGACTCGTATCCCTTCGGGTCCCAAGTTTTCCCAATAACCCCTTCATCAGGCAGGCTATACACTCCCCCGATAAACAATGTATTTTTCAGGTTTTGGTCATCCGGCCAGTAAATTTTACGAAACTCGAATTTGCCGAAGTCATAGCCCTGTCGTGGTATTTTCTGATATTCCCCCGCAGGGTATTTTAAATAAAACAGGGTAAAAATATATGGCTGGGCCTGCCCGGTTTCCCACACCACGTGGTCATATTTATCTAAAATCGGGGAAATAATTTGTACCACTTCCTTAAATCCCCACTGCCAGTCGCCATAATGGTTATATGGCAGCTGCCATAGGGCGGCTAACCCAAACCATCCTAAGCTTATTATTGCCCAGGGAACAACCAGCCATTTCACCCGGGTTTTAATCCGGCTTAACCCAATAGCAATTAATATCGTGTTCGCTGCCCAGAGTGGTAACACCCGCACCGGATTAAACCAGCTTTGAGTAATGATAGCCGGCAACGGGGCCAAAACCAGCCAGGCCGCCAGAACTTTATTCTCCTTCCAATTTTTAATTATCCACGCGGCCCCCAATCCCCAAAAAAATATTTCCCATCCATAAAACAAGCCAAATCCATCCACCCGCTGGTTGTTTTCATTAGTACCCCTGACAAATAGATTTACCGGAGAATAATAAGACAAATATTTTTGTCCCATCTCAACAGGACTTTTGCTGCCGGCCGTCGTGAATCTTGTCCAGCCTTTTCCTCCCCACATTGCTGTGGCAAAAAGCAACACTGCTAAAATCACCCCCGTTGTCTGCCGCGATTTAACTCCTCCCCACGCTATTAAAGGCCATAAATAAATTTTAGCCGAATGATAGGCAAAGACATTTATTCCGGCTATGACCAGTCCCAATAAATATTTTTCTTCTAAAATTAGCCAAATCACTGCCAGAGTCAGCGTCAAAGACAAATTGGCTTCCCAGGCCCCCCGGGAATAAAAAATAGCCCAGGGTTCAATAGCCATCAGTCCTGCCGCGAATAACCCTGTCCGCTTTCCAAGGAGTTTGGCCGTAATTAAATACAGCAAACCTATACTGATTATCCCGGCTACTGCTGACAGCAACCGGGTGTTTATTTCATTCAAGCCAAAGATTCCCACTATCGGTGCCGTTAAGTAAGCGTACAACGGCGGTTTGTAATCATCAAAAGATCGCAGCGACAACGGCCACTTAGTTCCATACTCATCCGCGCCGGTTTTCCACAATGAGTAAGCGTTGTAACCCAAAGCTGCCTCATCCCAGTTTACCGGCCCTGGGGACCTATCCAGCCACGTCAACCGCAAGATAGCTCCGGTAAGTAGGATAATAATTATTAATACTTTGCGATCCATAACCCTTTTCCGTAACCGTAAACTAATTCATCGTCAGCTTCGATCTTTTTAATGATTTTTTCTTCCGGGACATCTCTCAGCTCTTTTGGTAAGCCGATGTATATTTTTCCGGGACTGGGAATAAACTCTCTTACCTCAATCCTGGGGTCGGGTAACACTCTGTAAAATTTCAACATTTTATCCATCGGTCCAAATCTGCTCGTCACGACGACTTGATCTTCCCCGGAAATGTTTTTTTTCAACCACACTGCAGTTTGCCGGTACAAATACACATCAGAGTACTGCCACTTCAATTGGTTAAAAAACATCTCCTTGTAAAACAATCCGGTCCCAACCAAATACAAAATGCACACCAACCGCTTATCAAACCCCCTTACCGCTCTCTCTATTAACATTACAGCCGCCGGGATAAATAATATCCCGCCAACGGTAAAAAATTTCTTATCCAAAAATATCCCCCCCAGCCACCCGCCAGCTAACCACCATCTTGCCTCTTTTGGACCGAATTTTATTAAAGCGTAAGCTATCAGCGGGATGTCCCAATAATAAATTAGAGGCAACAATCCCTTGGGGGGCAGACCGCTCAACCCTGTCACCGTCCACGCTGTCAATGGGGCAGTCCACTGCTCAAAATCAATTAAGGAGATACTCCTCTGCAGAACCGTATTTATCGCCAGCTCCGGTTTGTTGTATAAAATTTTTCTTGCGATTGCAGGCAACATATAAGTTTTTCCGGTGGCCTGAAAATTAATTTTTTGAATTTCATCCACTGTTTGTCCCAAATATCTCCAATTTAATTTATTAAACAAATTATCCGTTGAAATTTTTTTAAAATTCGTATAGTTTACTGCCAATGCGAGTATCACACATATGACGGCAACTGTTTTTTGCCACTTTTGGCTGGTTGTCCATCCCCACACTCCTGCCGCCAGAGCCGTTGTTTCCCACACGTACCACATTGAAATAGTGTTTAGCCAGGGATTGGCCGCAGCAATCAGCGCAGCGGTTTCGGACTTGGTTTTCTTGGCCAGCAATATCACAATTAAGACCTGCATTAACCATCCCCAAACCCTAACTTGAATTTCGCCCCAACCCAGGTTTCCAAACCCTCCCGCCATCTCCACACTTACCCCCAGTGGTTTTCCAAGCATCAGCCCCAACCGCACCACCAATATCAACGCCGCAGCAATTCCCGGCCACATCAATTGATATTAAGCTCACAGACCCCGTATAATCAAGTCTGCATGCGCCGTTTACTGATTCTGGCTCTGGTTATCGGGTCTATAACGCGTTTATTATGGCTTTCCCGTTATCCTGTCGGATTTACCCCGGATGAAGCGGCTTTCGGATATAACGCCTATTCTCTTCTGCTCACCGGCCGTGACGAATGGGGGACATCCTGGTGGAAATTATTTTTTACCAATCTCCGCTCCTTCGGAGACTACAAACTCCCCCTGTATGCTTTTTTAGCCGTCCCTACCGTTAAAATATTCGGTTTAACCGAGTTTGCCGTCCGTTTGCCCAACGCCATTTTTAGTGTTCTTGCCATAGGCGCCATTTATTTGTTAGCTAATAAACTTTTTCCAGATCAAGAATTAAAAATTAAAAATTTAAAATTAAAAATTGGCAATATTGCGGCAGCAATATTGTCCGTATCCCCCTGGCATATCCAGCTCTCGCGGGGAGCCTTTGAAGCCAATTTAGCCACTTTTCTCTTGCCTATGGGAATTTATTTCTTTCTCGAGAGTCATCCTTTTCTCTCTGCCTTATTTTTTACCGCAGCCGCTTACTCCTACCATTCTGCCAGACTAATCATCCCGTTTATTTTTGTTTTTCTCTTTATATATTTCCGCGATAAATTCAAACTTGTTTTAATTATTCCCCTCTTAATCTCAATAATGGGACTAACTTCTGCCAGAGTGGCAGACGTAAGTATTTTTAGTCCTACCGACAACTGGCTGGGAGTTGCCACGCGCCGGTTTGAAGCCCGGGCTCTGGGTCTTCCGGATTGGATTGCCCGTATTTTCTCCAATAAACTGGTTTATTCTTTCTCCACATTTTCCCAAAACTATATTTCTTATTTTTCCCCCAATTTTCTTTTCGTGTCCGGCGCCGGCGAGCCGTTTTACGGAATGCTGCCGGGTAGGGGAGTGCTTTATTTGATTGAACTGCCCCTGCTTATTATATCTCTGGTTTATTTTATCCGGCGGCCATCGAAACCATATCTATTTTTACTTTTATTATTGCTTGTTTCCCCTATTCCGGCCGCCTTGGCCAAAGGTCCGGGAGCCGCTGCCAATCGCGCTGTAATCATGCTCCCTTGGCTGATAATTCTTCTTTCTGCCGCCATTGTTCGTTTCCCCCGCCGGCTGCAGATCCTTCTGGTCGGTGTCTATATCGTCAGCTTATTTTTCTTTGGGGAAGACTATTTATTTCACTCGCCCTATGTCTCCGCGCCTTCCATGTCCTACGGATGGCGGGAATTAATTCCGCGTCTTCAACCCTTTGCTGGTCGTTTTCCTGACGTGCGTTTTAGCCGCTCCCTTTCCGAACCCCATATTTTTGTGGCTTTTTATACCCGTTATAACCCCCGTCAATATCAACAGGCATCCGCCTCGTGGCCCCGTAACGTTAAATTTCTTGACCAGTTCGACGGTTATTATTTAGGCAAATACCGTTTCGGAAATATTTATCCGATTGATTCTGTAACTACCCCCACCCTTTTTATTGGTAAACCAGAAAACTTTCCCCCTGGTTTTCCTGAATATTTCCACATAGATTATCCCTCTTCCCGCCCGGCTATTATTGTTGCCCAAAAGCTACCATGAAAAAAATTCTCTTACTTCTCCTCTTTCCCACTTTCTCGCTCATGCTCCGCCCGGGGATGTTCACCATGCATGATTTCCACGTCTTTCGCCAATTTGAGTTTAATAAATGCATCGCGGACAAAACATTTCCCTGCCGTTGGGCCCCGGACGCGGGGATGGGATATGGCGAACCCGTGTTCAACTTTTATGGACAATTTCCCTATTGGATTGGTCAAGTATTTCATCTTTTTGGATTTCAAATCATAGATTCAGTCAAAATAAATTTCATTCTCACTCTCGTTGTTGCGGCAATTGGCATGTATTTGTTAGGTCGTAAATACTGGGGGGAAACCGGAGGCGTAGTCTCCGCCCTGTTTTATACATACGCCCCTTATCGGTCAGTGGACATCTGGGTTCGGGGAGCCCTGAACGAGAACTATGCCCTGGCCTTGTTCCCTTTTATTTTTCTCTCGTTGGATAATTTTCTTGACGATCATCGCCCCCGCCATCTTCTGGGCCTGATTCTCTTCGCTTCCGCATTACTTATAACTCACAACTTGTCCGCACTTATGCTTACGCCTTTTCTAGCCGGGTGGACCATTTACCGGCTGTGGCAGAAAAAAACAGTCCGTCCGCTTATTTCCCTCTCCTGTGCCGCAGTGGCCGTTTTTCTTCTCAGCGCTTTTTATCTGCTTCCTGTAATATTTGAAAGTCATTTAGTCACTTTAACCCGCACCACAGCCGATTACTATTATTACCAGCTTCATTGGGCTACCCTCAAGCAACTCTTTGTTTCTCGTTTTTGGGGGTATGGGGGCTCTGTCTGGGGTCCCAACGATACCATGTCTTTCTCCGTCGGCTACCTCCAGTGGATTATCCCTCTATTCCTGCTTTTTCGCAAAAAATCCTTCATCTTTACCGCCTTTGGCTTCTTTGCCGTTTTCTTAACCCATGGTAAATCGGAATTTATTTGGAAACTCTTTTCCCCCCTAGCCTACATTCAATTTCCCTGGCGTTTTCTGTCTGTTTCGACGTTCTTTCTCTCCCTCTCTTCCGGCGCTATCGCTCTCTACTCTCGTCGTCTTGCTCCACTGTTACTTTTACTTTTACTATTATTCAACGCTGGCTTTTTCAAGCCAGATATTTGGCGCGCCATAAATGACAAAGAACAATTTTCAGGTGCCCTGTGGGATGAACAACGCTCCTCGGCCTTAAACGATTTTTGGCCTAAATCTGCTCCCGAAGTCCCCAGTTCCTTTGCCCCCTCCCAACCCACGGTCCTTATTACCACAGATACATATCAAAAAATCCAATACCCGATTGTTTATTTTCCCGGCTGGAAGTCCGAAGTTGAACTTTCCCCCTCCGGCTCCATGGGCCTCATTACTGCCCAGGTACCGCTTCATACGCAAATTAATCTGAAGTTTACCAATACCCCCATTAGGACCACGGGCAATATTATTAGTTTAGTAACTTTGTTATGTCTCATCTTAAGTGGTTATTACTTATCGTCGCGGCGGGTTTCGCTCTAAGACTCGCTGCCATCAATTTAATACCTCCCAGTCTCAATTGGGACGAGGTGTCGCTGGGTTACAATGCTTATTCCCTTCTTAAAACCGGCCGGGATGAATGGGGGACGGTCCTTCCCACTATTTTCCGCGCGTATGGAGATTACAAGCTGCCCATATATATTTATTTAGCCACTCTCTCTCCTTTTTTTGTCCGTCTACCCTCAATTATTTTTGGTACACTGCTCATTGTCATTGCTTATCTCTTGGGTCGCCGGATGTCCTCGCCGTTTGTTGGCTTAACAGCGGCATTATTAGTGGCTATTTCTCCTTGGACCTGGTGGATATCCCGCATCGCCCTGGAGGCCAACGTGGGAGCTTTGCTCATAGCCATAGGAGTCTATTGTTTATTGTCTCGTAAGCTAAGCCTGGGCATTCTCTTTTTGGGGCTTTCCGTTTGGGCATACAATTCCGCCCGCGTCTTCTCCCCCCTCTTTCTCATTTTCTTTCTAATTATAAATCGTCGCCGTATCCGACTATCAACCATGAACTATCTACTAATAACTATCTTATTTACCCCCATGTTTCTCCAGCTGCTTATGCCGTCCGGTCAAGCCAGATTAAATTGGCTGACGATCCTGGATTCCGGGGCAATTGCTCAAATAGACCAGTTACAATCCCGCCCCGGCGGCCGGTTATTGTACAACAAAGCTACCTATTTCCTATATCGCTTTGGCCAGAACTACATGAGTTACTTCTCTCCGGATTTTCTATTTCTCAAAGGTGGAAATCACTATCAGTTCAGTGTGCAAAATCATGGCCTCCTCTACTTAATCAGCGCCCCGTTTTTTTACATTGGAATTTTGGATTTGATTAAAAATTACAAATTAAAAATTAAAAATTTGGTGTGGGTTTGGTTATTGTTAGCCCCTATCGCCGGCAGCTTAACCCGGGACGCCCCCCACGTTTTACGGGCAGTCCCCATGCTTCCCTTGCCCATGCTCCTTACCGCAGTCGGCCTGGACCACTTCGGCCGCAACGTTAAGATTCTCTTCTTCGTCGTTATACTACTATCAATTATAAACTATTTACTAATAACTAAAAGTTATCGCAATAACTTTTCGAGCTCATGGCAATATGGTTATTCCGAAGTAGTTCAATTTATTAAACAGCAATATTCAAATTATGATCAAATCATTTTTACCAAAAAATATGGTGAACCGCATGAATACGTCGCTTATTTTTGGCCCTGGAAACCAGCTGATTTTGGCCAAACCAAATCATGGGATTATCACGCCAACTGGTATTGGGTAAACAGTTTGGATAAGATAAAATTTATAAATGATTGGGAAATTAAAGACTTGGTAATTAAACCAAATACTTTAATTGTTACCAGTCCTGAAAGCGAAATTCTCGGACATGAGATAAAAAGAATTAATTTCTTAGACGGCCGGTCTGCCTTTATCTTATATGAAAAATAAAACAGTCTTGCTGACCCTTATTTTACTTGGACTAGGACTTAGACTTTTTCGCTTAGATTCCCGCCCCTTGGGCTTTACCTGGGACGAAGCTGCGCTTGGATACAACGCTTACTCGCTTATTAAGACCGGCCGCGATGAATACGGCAAAATTCTTCCGGTAATTCTCAAGTCTTTCGGCGATTACAAACCGGGAGTATATGCATATTTGGCTGTTCCCTCAATCGCTACATTAGGACTAAACGAGTTCGCCACCCGTCTGCCTTCCGCCATATTAGGCACCTTGCTTATAGTCATTGTTTATCTGCTCACCCAAAACATGTTTGCGGCACTTCTTTTGGCCATTAATCCCTGGTCGCTCTACTTCTCTCGGGGGGCATGGGAAGCCAACATCGCAGTGACTTTTACCACTCTGGCCGCTCTCTTGTTTATCCGCCGCCGGTACTTACTTTCTGCGCTGTTTTTCGGTCTGACGTTTCTTACCTACCAAGGGGCCAAAATGTTTACCCCGCTTCTGATAACATCGCTTTTTCTTATCTATCGGCCTGCGGTCAAATTATTATTCAAACCCTTATTATTATTATTATTACTATTGCTTCCCATTGTTTTAGGTTTATCGTCCCAATCCGGCCGCCTAAAAGTCTTTAGCGTTTTTAGTTACACCCGCCGCCCCGACACTATCAGGGAAATTTTAAGACAGGACAACAGCAACATTTTTCTCTTCTCTCTTTTTCACCTAGAACTGATAGACCAAGGCAGGGGAGTGCTACAAAGATATTTAAATCACCTCTCCCCCTATTTTCTGTTTTTTGCCGGCGATTGGCAAAATCTCCGCCACTCGGTTCCTTATTATGGCTATTTCCATATTTCGGAAATAGTGACTATTCTTATCGGTCTCGTGGTTCTACTAAGAACCAATAACCAACTAACCAAACTTCTGGCAGCATGGCTGCTACTGGCACCATTGCCATCCGCCCTCTCCCGCGATCTAGTCTCTGGTGTCCGGTCTCTACCCCTATTTGTGCCTCTGGTTATCATCAGCGGCATGGGTCTTGCTCGTTTCTTCCGCCACCGTTTTCACTTCTACTCTTATACTCTTCTACTCTTGTTTTTCTTAATTTATTATCTCGATTTATTTTACATTCATTCTCCAAATTTTACGGCAGTTGATATGGTATATCCCTACAAACCGGTTCTGGCAATAGTTAAACAGCATTTAGGGGAATATCAGAAAGTAATTTTTTCCGACAAACTCGGCCAGCCCTATATTTTTACTTTGTTTTACCTGCATATTGACCCGAAGCAATACCAACTTCAAAGCCGGTTAACTCCCAACCTCCAGGGTGACGTCGGCCACGTTGACGCCTTTGACAAATTCACATTCCGTCCGCTATTCCTTCCCGATGACCGGCTTGTCAAGTCCGCGATTTTAATCGGAGATCAATACGAACTTCCCGAATCCGACTTGCAAACCATTCCCAATCTCACACCTTTGGGAGAAGTTAAATATCCAAACGGGGCTCCGGCCCTTCGCCTGGTGGGACTTAAATGAAAAAAATAATTCTCGTTCTTATTATAATTTTGGCCGCTTTTCTGCGCCTTTACAGGCTTTCCGATTATCCGATGGGCTTAAACGCGGACGAGGCCGCTCTCGGCTATAACGCTTACTCGCTTCTGCTTACAGGCCGCGACGAGCATGGTCATTCTTGGCCGGTAAATTTGGAATCCTTTGGCGATTTCAAACCCGCCGGTTACGCATATTTGCTTATCCCCTTCATCAAAATTTTTGGGCTCACCGAATTCGCCGTCCGCCTCCCCTCCGCTCTCTTTGGAATTCTAGCGGTGTATTTTATTTACTTATTGGTCAAGGAACTGAGCACTGAGAGCTGCGCACTTATTTCTGCAGCATTGCTGGCAGTGTCGCCTTGGCACCTGCATTTTTCCCGGGGAGGCTGGGAAGTCAACGTGGCCACCACTCTTATGCTCATCGGTGTCTGGCTGTTTCTCAAAAAGCGCTTTGAGCTTTGCGCTTTGAGCTTTGCGTTGTCCATGTACACTTATCAATCCGCCCGCCTCGTCGTCCCTCTCCTGGGAATAGGCCTTTTTTATCTATACCGGCCCAAACGGATTTTTGTAGCTTTAATTCTTGGCTTCTTACTTCTAATCCCTCTAACCTATAACCTAGTTACTACCGACGCCGGGTCGCGTTTATCCGGAGTAGGGCTTTTAGCGGATATTGGCCCTCTCAACCGCGCCAAAGAACTGCGCGGCCAGCACCCCGCTTGGAGTTCTCCGCTATCCAGAGTTCTGCACAACCGTCCGGTTTTATATTTCATCCAATTCTTGAAAAATTATACAGACCACTTTTCCGGAGACTTTTTATTTGTTAACGGTGACGTTATCCCCAGAAACCGTATTCCCGAAACCGGCCTTCTCTACTTTACTGATTTTATTTTTCTAGCCATCGGCGTAGTCTATCTACTAAGGACCAAAGACCAAAGACCAGAAGCAAAAATAATATGGTTATGGCTGGCTGTCGCACCGCTAGCGGCAGCTCTCACTTTCCAAACCCCTCATGCCCTGCGCGCTCACAATATGGTCATCCCGCTAACCATCCTCGTCTCTGTCGGATTTTTATCCATAAAGGATTATCCTTTTAGCCCTTTTAGCCTCAAAAGGATAATCCTTTTTATAATCTTTGCCATTTACAGCTGGCAATTTGCCAGATATTTGCATGAATATTACGTTCATTATCCTCAAGATTATCCCTACGCATGGGAGTACGGCTTCAAGGAATTGGCAGCATATACAGAATCGGTTAAAGACCGCTATTCCAAAATTTTCGTCACCGATAAATATGATCAGCCCTATATTCTCTTTCTCTTTTATTCTAAATATCCACCCCAGGATTTCCAGGGTCATCATATGTTAACTTTTCGGGACATTTACAACTTTTCTACCGTTAGAGATTTTGACAAGTATCATTTTGAAAATACACCCTGGGATAAAGTTCGAGATATCCACTCAGCTTTAATAGTTGCCGCCCCTGAAGACATACCTGAAGTAGGTGTTAATATAGTTAAAACCATTAATTTTCCCAATGGCCAGCCAGCGTTCAAAATCATCTCCAATTAAACTATCTGTCGTCTTGGCCACTCACAACGAGGAGGCCAATATTGGCAAGTGCCTTGAATCAGTAAAAGATATTGCCGGTGAAATTATAATTGTGGATGGAGAATCAGACGACAAAACCGTAGAAATCGCCAAAACATTCAGGGCTAAAATTATTTCCACCCCCAATTTACCCACCCACTTTCACGAAATGAAAAAAAAGGCTATCGACGCTGCAACCGGAGAGTGGATCCTGCAATTGGACGCGGACGAAATCGTCACCCCGGAACTTACCCGGGAAATAAAATCAATCCTAAGCACTGAGCACTTATCGCTGAGCACTTGTAATGGCTATTGGATTCCCAGAAAAAATTATTTCCTGGGTCGCTTCCTGACCAAAGGGGGGCAATATCCTGATTACACCATGCGGTTATACAAAAATGGCAAAGGCAATCTACCCACTGTCGATGTCCATAAGCAGGCGGCGGTTATAGGAGAAGTGGGGTATCTTACAAATCCCATGTTGCATTATGGTACCCCGGACTTCAAAAATTACATGACTCGCAGCAATAAATATACTTCCCTCATGGCTGAACAGTTTGCCGCTGCAAAACTGCCTCTCTCCATCTTTACTGCCGTTAATTATTTTTTTTTCAAACCCTTGGCAGAATTTTTATGGATTTATATTAGGCACCGGGGGTACGTAGACGGTTTTCCGGGATTTGTTTTTGCCCTCTTTTCCGGATTGCGTTTTGGAACAGCCTATATTAAATACTGGCAACTCACCAAGTACCCATCATGATCAAAATCGGTTTCATCACTGCCCCTCTCCACAACGCTAATGCAGACCGCGGCGTGGGTGCTTACACCCGCCGTCTCCTGCCGGAACTCAAAAAACAAGCACCAAATTTTGACATTGAAGTTTTAGAAATTAAAAATTCATTAAAAATTAAAAATTTAAAATTAAAAATTGTGCACTATCCTTATTTCGACCTCTTCCGTCACACATTGCCCATATTTAAAAACACCAAAACAGTAGTTACTGTTCACGACGTTATCCCTCTGGAATTCCCCGATCACTACCCACCCGGTCTCCGCGGCTGGTTCAATCTTCAGCTGCAGAAATTAGCTCTGAGCGAAGTCGAAAGGGTCATCACCGTCTCTTACCATTGTATTAAATCCATTCATGCACATCTGGGCGTCCCGCACGCCAAACTCAAGCTGGTTTATGAAGCCGCCGGTCCAATTTTTAAGCCCGTCACCAAACCTAAAAATAAATATCACCTGCCTGCCAAATTCGTTCTTTACGTCGGGGATGTTAATTACAACAAAAATATTCCCAATTTAGTAACCGCCTGCAAATTAGCAAAATTGCCGCTGGTTATAGTTGGCAAGCAAGCCGCACAACTAGAAAAGCTTGACCTATCTCATCCGGAGCTTTCGCATCTGCGTAATTTAGACTTAGACTTTATTCTTAGACT
Source organism: uncultured Gammaproteobacteria bacterium (assembly GCA_964356225.1). Lineage (GTDB taxonomy): Bacteria > Patescibacteriota > Microgenomatia > CAZETR01 > Amesbacteraceae > GWC2-45-19. The sequence continues at coordinate 80,332 of CAYHGA010000002.1, read as the reverse complement.
CGGGTTCGTTTCCGACGCTGACCTGGTTCACATTTATAATTTAGCCTCTGTTTACTGTCAGCCGTCACTGGCCGAAGGTTTTGGCTTGCCGGTCCTGGAAGCTCTGGCCTGCGGTACTCCCGTGGCCTGTAGCAACACCTCGTCTTTACCGGAAATAGCTGGAGAGAGTGCCACATATTTCAATCCCCACGACATCAATAATATATCCCGAGCTATAATTAACGCTAAGCCTCCACAAAGCAAACTAACATTTTCATGGGAGGAAACTGCCAAGTTGACCCTGATGGTTTATCGAGAAATATTATGAAGTTTACTGCAATTCTCAAATATTTTGTCCTCTGGCAGGCCGCAATTATCATTGTGACGATTGCCGCCCAATACTCCTCCTTGCCCTTGCGGGAGACCTATTTAGGCAGCGGTACCCAAGGCTATGTGGAAAAGCCTTGGGTTTACTCCCGGGAGAACTTCGACGGAATGCACTACACCTATATTGCCCGCCGGGGCTATGGCTATTCCCAACAAGCCTTTTTTCCCCTTTATCCGACCATCATGACCCGCATCATGACCATCCCCGTTCTCAATAACGCTGTCCTCGCCGGGATTCTTGTTTCGCTGGTTTTTTTCCTCGCCGGATTGTTTCTCTTCACTAAATTGGCCCTGCTGGATTACTCTCCAACCGTTGTCAAATGGACAGTTCTAGCCTTACTTATTTTCCCCACCAGTTTCTTTTTCACTTCCATATACACCGAAGGCCTATTTTTTTTCCTGACAATCGCCGCCTTTTACTCCGCCCGCACCCGCCATTGGTTACCGGCGGGCATACTTGGGGCATTGGCCGGTTACACCCGCTTTGTTGGGATTCTGCTTCTCCCGGCCCTTTTTTTTGAATGGTGGCAGCAAGGCCGCCGCTTCCGGCATTTCCTGCCGCTTCTTTTAATCCCCCTAGGCCTGGGTATTTATATGACATATCTCGACAGAACAGTAGGAGATCCACTAGCTTTTTTCCATGTTCAGGTGAATTTTGCCCAATTCAGAAGCGAAAAATTAATCTTGTTGTACCAGGTTTTTTGGCGCTATCTCAAGATGCTCTTTACTGTCAACCGCTCCGATCCGCTGTATTTAACCATCTTCCTCGAATTTGTAACCGGAGTAGTATTTCTAGTCACTACAATTTACTCTTTTATCAAACATCGCCTCTCCTACGCCGTTTTTAACTTCCTGGCCTATCTTACTCCCACTCTCACCGGCAGTTTTACCTCCCTACCCCGCTATGTCCTCCTCTGTTTCCCCTCGTTCCTGCTTGTTGGCGAAGTGTTAGCTCGTTCTTCACTAGCTCGCAAGATCATTCTCGGCACTTTCGTTCTAGCTTTCATTATTTTCCTCGGCCTTTTTGCCAGGGGATACTGGGTGGCATGAAAAAAAGACTCTTTTTTCTACGGGGTAACCAGATATTGAGAGGTACCTCTATTTTTTTAATTGGAAACGTCGTAGTTAGTGGCCTAGCCTTTGCCTATCACTTCGTTTTGGCTCGGCTATTAGGGCCACAACAATATGGCATTCTAGCAGCACTCTTCGGTTTGCTGTATGTAGTAGGAGTGCCGATGAATGCCTTAGACTTCCTGGTAACGAAACTAATATCTAGCTTTGAACCTGGCAAGATGATTTCTCATACCCGTGGCTTGCTGGTTTATCTGGGTCAACGCGTAGGCTTAATATCGTTGTTTATGCTGCCGGTCTTATTGCTCTTTTCCAAATCCGTGCAGCATTTTTTAAATCTCCCGGAAGTAGGACCAGTAGTCACAATCTGGGTATTTATTTATTTGTCATTGATAATTACAGTTTTACGTTCAGTTCTGAAAGCATGGTTTAGGTTTACAGCTCTTGTCTCAAATCAAATAGTGGAAATGGCAATTAGGCTTATTTTTTCAGTAGTCCTGGTTTATTCAATTTCGCAGTGGTATGGATGGGGGCTGGTTGGAGTCATTTTAGCCTCAATAGTTGTTCTGTTCATTAATTTATTTCAAGCCCGCGAGATATTTAAAGTGCCAACCAGCAAATTTGAGCACCATAAATGGCCTATTAAATCTTTAGGGCTTGGGGGGTTGTTATTGTCGCTTTCCTATACTCTAATGTACTCGATAGATATTTTGCTGGTTAAACATTTCTTTAATGATTATTGGACAGGAATTTATGCGGTTCTTGTTACTGCTGGCAAAGTAGTATATTTTGCCCAAGCACCTCTCGGGTCGGCGATGGTTCCAGTTGTGGCTCGAAAATCTCATCACCCCGGACGCGCCAGAAGTGATTTATGGTTACTATTAGGAGTGTCGGGAACAATAGGGGCTTTAATAGTGGGTTTCTATCATTTGACTGCCCAGGTATTAATAACATCCGTTTTTTCAAGCAAATTTATAGCGGCTGCTCCTTTAATAGCCTGGATGGGGTTAGCTATTTTAGGCTATTCGTTAGCCAATACCTGCGCAGGATTTCTATTAGCCTTAAACAAAATTAAGGCAGCTTGGATTTCACTTATAGGACTGGGGTTAGAAGCTGCAGGGATTTATTTCTTTCATGCCAATTTGACTCAAGTGGTTTTCTCTTTAAGTGTTGTTTTTGGTATACTTGCGGCAGTTTTAATAATTTATAGTTTCTATGCCACCCGCCAAAACTTTGAATGACCCCTATATTTCTATTATTGTCCCGGCATATAAGCAGGAAAAAACCATAATCAAAACCCTTCACCGGCTTGAAACAGTGCTTAAAAGTCTCAATAAACCATATGAAATTATTTGTGTAGTTGATGGATTTTTAGACAAAACTTTTGAAAAAACTAAATCCATTTCCACTAACAATATTAAAGTAATAGGATACCCAAATAATTCTGGCAAGGGATTTGCCGTCCGATACGGCATGGCTCATTCCACTGGACGTATAATCGGCTTTGTAGACTCAGGAGAGTTGGATTACGGCATGATTCCCATGATGCTGGAACATTTTAACTGGTACAAAGCAGATGCCATTATAGCTTCAAAGCGCCATCCAGTTTCCCAGGTTACTTATCCTTGGCAAAGAAAGATTTTGTCGTGGGGGTACCAGATAGGCGTTAAATTGTTATTTGGATTAAATGTTCGAGATACTCAGGTAGGCATGAAGCTCTACAGAAAAGAACTGATTAAAGCAGTTCTTCCTCGGCTTCTCGTAAAAAAGTTTGCTTTTGATATAGAAATTCTTGCAGTAGCCCATTGTTTGGGTTTCACAAAGATATACGAAGCCCCTGTTAAACTTTCCATGAAATTTCTACATACCTCTTCCATATTCAACACGGGTTTTATCAAAACCGCTTTCAACATGGCTTGGGATTCAGCTGCCGTTTTCTACAGACTAAAAATTCTTCACTATTACGACGACTCCAATCGCAAAAACTGGCTCCCCGACACATACCTAGATGGATAAATTAATCTTGTTATTAGTTCTTGCTTTTTTTTCTATAACTTCACCAGTCCTGGCCTCCGATCAATTTATTACAGTTGTTAATCCAGTTCGGATTTCTCAATACAATATCAACCATTTAGCTAGCCTTCGGGCTCAGCACAGCATCATTTCCCAATATCAGTTACCAGCAACTTGGTTACTGACTTACGATGTACTGAATCAACCAGAAATAGTCACCGAATTTAAAAAATTTTCATCCAGTCAAGAACTCGGAATTTTCTTGGAGATTACTCCTGAATTTAGTAAAGCTGCGGGAGTCTCGTATCACAACACCGGTTCTTGGCATTTTGCCAACGCCGTTTTTTTATCGGGTTACACCCAAGAAGAAAGAATCAAGTTTATAGATACGGTGTTTGCTAAGTTTAAAGAGCAGTTTGATTACTACCCGGTTTCCGTTGGGGCCTGGTGGGTGGAGAGTTTCTCGCTGCAGTATATGCGCGACAAATACGGGATCATTGCCAATTTGGGAGTGGCGGATCAGTACTCGACTGATAATTATCAGGTATGGGGTACTTATTGGTCTACCCCGTATTACCCCAGTAAACTTCATGCCGGTATTCCGGCGGCCAGCCCAGACAATAAAATAGGAGTAATCACTTTCCAGTGGGCTCCGCGCGAGCCCCGCCGGGGTTACTACAACAGTCTATACAGCACCCAGGACTATTTCACCACTCCAAAGCTTGCTATCAATTATTTCTCCCAGCTTACCGATCTATTTTCTCAAGTTACTGTAGGCTTGGAAAGCGATTTTAGCCCTGACGCTTACCAAGGCGAATATGCTAAACAAATGCAGACTATAGCCCAAAAAACCGCAGCCAAAATGACCATGAAAGACTTTGCCAAATGGTACACAGATAAATTTTCTAATATATCGCCTGAACAAAAGATTAATTTTGACGGCATGATTTGGTATCAATCGCCTTTTTACCGATTGGGCATAGACCAGACAAACGGTAAAATTATTGATTTCAGAGTCTATCCGCCGAATTTGCGTGAGCCATATTATCTCTGGCCAAACCGGGAAAAAGACTTGCGCATCAACATTCCGTCTTTAATTGATTCTATCCAAAATCCTTCTGAAGTTTGGAAAATCACTGATCTAAATATCAAAACCATGCCCAAGTATTTTGAATCAATAAACAAACCTCCTAAAGAATTTTTCAAGTCAAAATTAATTAAAATCACCAAAATTAACAATAATTGGCGGATAGAATTAAATACTGGAACAGAAAATTTACAAGACGGGATCGTTTTTAGCGACTGGGGCCTGACCACAAAACACTTACTCAAGGCCCCCAAAAGTCTCATCAGGGCTGTTATTTCTTTCGATTGGGATAAATTCAAAAAAGAAAAATATTGGATTTCTCCGGAAGAAATTATTGGATTAGATAAGTTGAGGCAATTACCGCCAGGTAAAGTGCTGGTCTATGACAGCGAATGTTTGCAGTGCGAGTATTTTGGCAAATACCGTCCGGCAGCCTTTGCCAACGCCAGAAACTATGTTCAGAAATATTCCGGAAAAGCCATAATTTATAACAGCGGGGTTTTTGCCGCAAAATCCCAGGACGGGCTGAAAGCCAAAGTAAAATCTACAGGTGCCGGTTATATTTATGTAAGTAAATACGCGCATACAGCCGAACTGTTGAGATTTTCTCCCGGCGATTATGGTATCGAGAAAATATTTGAGAACGCTGTCGTTCAAATTTGGAAAGTAGTAAAATAGCTTCATGAACATTTTGATTTTGTCGTGGCGGGATCCGTCCAATCCCAGGAGTGGAGGAGCAGAGCAAGTGATGTTGAAATATGTCACACATTGGACTGATGCCGGACACAAAGTTTTTTGGTTAGGGAGCCGTTATGGAAACTTACCTATAGACGAAAGTACGCACGGATTAACCATTCATAGAGTTGGCCCAGAATTGAAGTTTTACAACACATTAACCATGCTTCTTACCTACCCAATATTTTTATTAAATAACATCTGGATCGGTTGGGGAATTATCAGAAACAAAAAAATCGACTTAGTTGTGGACGCAATTCATGGACTACCTTTATTTTCACCTCTCTACGCAAGAGGCCGAAAAGTATTATGGGTATGTGAGGTCGCGGGTACAATTTGGGACAAAATGTATCCCTTTCCAATTAACCACATAGGAAAATTTCTAGAAAGAATCGTATATCTTGTTTATCGAAACTGCGAAATTTGGGCGATATCAGAAAGTACAAAAAGAGACATCCTCAAAATAAACCCAAATTTGAAAATAAAAATTATTCCTTTGGGAATTGATATATCAAAATTTAAGCCCGCCACAAAGTTTAATTTCCCATCAGCCTTATTCGTAGCCAGGCTTGTTAAAATGAAGGGTATTGAGTCTGCACTTAGAGCCGCCAGAGAGATATCAAAAAATCTTCCAAAATTTAAATTATTTGTAGTTGGAGATGGAGATTTAGGCTATGTTCAGGAACTTAAAGATTATGTGAACTCAAACCATTTACAAAAAAATGTAGAGTTTCTTGGGAAAGTTTCTGATCAACAACGAAACACTCTATATGCCAAATCTCATTTTTTAATTCACTCGTCATTTAAGGAAGGATTTGGATTAACAGTTTTGGAAGCAGCCGCTTCTGGTACTCCAACGATTGCCAAAAAGGGGAGTAGTATGGACGAACTGATAGTAAATGATGAGACAGGATTATTATTTGACGATGACAGACAAATTGCCACGCTTTTCTTAAAATATTTTGGTAATAAAGAATATATGATATTAGCTGGCAACACATCGAGAATGAGTCGAAGATACAATTGGAAACAAATTTTATCAAGTTCAAAAAAAATAACACACATATGAAAAAATACCCCAAAATTTCAATTATCATTGCTCTCTATAAAGAAACAGCATATTTTTATGAAGCAGTAGCTCAATCTTTACAATTGGAATATCCTAATTTTGAAATTCTAATAGGAGTAGATAAGGGAGTGAAGCTAAATTTCAAAAACCCTCGGATACGTGTTTTGGAAACGGGACAGTCGCGCACTGGTCCGGCTGAAAAAAGAGACATTGGTATCATTAAATCAAAAGCTGAATATATAGCCTTTTTAGACGATGATTCTTACCCCCGGCGGGATTGGCTCAAGCAAGCAATAAAAATATTTAATCAACACCCCGATATTTCCGCCATTGGCGGTCCTGGTTTAACTCCCCCCATGGACGGATTCCGCCAGCAAATCACTGGAGCCATTCTCTCCACCTTTTGGGGCACGGGTCCATATGCCTACAGATTTATTCAGAAGTCACCCCGGCTGGTAGACGACTACCCCGCATATAACTTAATAGCTAAACGTAAAGACTTACTCTCCATCGGCGGCTTCGGCAATAAATTTTACGGAGGTGAAGATACTGCTTTATGTCTCAAACTAATTAATTCCGGGAAAAAAATTTTATACCATCCCGAAATAGTGGTTTACCACCACCGGAGACATTTTCCAGAAGGATATCTAGCCCAAGTTGGCAATGTGGGTCTGCACAGAGGATATTTTGTTAAAAAATATCCCCAAACATCACTTCGTCCCAGTTACTTCATGCCCTTACTTGGCATTATTATAACCATAATTTTAATGTTAACCTCAATCGTTTTTCCGCAGGTATTAATGTTGGGAATCATTTTATACATAATTGGCATGATCGATGCCTTAAGAATAGCTGACTGGAAAGTCGCCCTAATTCTACCTTTGTGCATTTATTTATCACATTTAAGTTATGCTTACACCTTTGCAAAAGGACTGTTGTTTACAAAATATTTAGAAAAATGATCTGGCCAAAAATCTCAGTCGTTGCCCCAACCTTTAACGAGGGAAAAAATATCAAGAAATGTTTAGACTCAATTTTTGGTCAGGATTATCCTAAAGACAAATTAGAAGTATTGGTAGTAGATGATGATTCTACAGATCACACCTTAAAAATTGCCAAAAAATATCCAGTACTGCTTTTACGAAACGGCCAAAAACACGGTGAAATCGGTAAAATGATCGGATTTAGGGCGGCAACGGGTAAGTACTTCATGTATCTGGATGCAGACGTAGAACTAATAAGTAAAGATTTTTTTAAACAACTAGTTACTCCTTTGGAACAAGATATTAGAATAGTTGCTAGCTTTACCAAAGAAGGAGCTGGTCCGAATTCTGCTCCTATCGAACGATATTTATCTTTTGACGTTCTCCAACGGGACGGATTATATCAATGGCTTACTCCATCAGTTGAATCAACGATTATTAAATCTCTTACTAGTTATTTTTTATGCAAATATGAAACCGATAGAATCCCGCCATCCGGGCGGTGCCTATATAGACGTAAACAATTATGGGAGTTAACCAAAAACTTTGAGATGTTTCTAGAATTGGATTTTTTAAAGCTTTTAGTGCTTCATGGTCATCAACAATTTGCCTTTGTTCCTCAAGCCGTCCTGTATCACCATCACGTAACAAGCTTAAAAGAGTTACTCCGTAAACGAAAATATAATCTCACTAAAGTATATTTTTCTCATCTTCAAAATAATCTCTATACTTGGATTGATCTCAAAAGAAATCTGTTCAAAATATTCATATGGATAGTCTACGTCAATTTGATAATCCCTTCCGTATTTGTGGGCATATATAAATCAGTCAAACACAGAGACTGGGTGGGTTTATATGAGCCGGTGGTTAACCTTTTGATTACCGATCTACTGATTATTCTTCTGTTGTTCAATCCGAGCAAATTATCAACATTGATCGCTCATGAAAAGTAACCTGATCATAATTCTAATTTTTCTTGTAGCTCTTTCTAAAACTACTCTTTTCTCGTTCTATGGTTTTGGATTAGTGGACGAAGGGGAGAGTCTGCACAATGCTCGGAGAATTTTAACTGGAGACATCCCGTATCGTGATTTTTTTGCCATATTTCCTCCTATGGATAACTATTTTTATGCTTTAATATTCAAATTTTTCGGTGAGTCAGTACAAGTACCTAGAATTATTTCCAGCGTCATTTTTTCATTTACGCCAGTTTTAATTTTCCTCATCTGCAAAAGGTTTGCGTCAACGAAATTATCTACTATTCCAGCTACTTTGATTACATTTTTAGATGTCAACATCGAACGTCTTTTTTTGATGACCTTCATTTTTTTGGGTTTGTATCTTTTTCTTCAAGCCGTTGACCAAAAAAATAAGTGGCTCTTTAGTTGTTCGGGTTCGGTGCTGGGATTGTCTAGCCTTTTCCGTTTAGACATCCCTGGTACTTTTGGGGTAGCTGCCATAGTTGTTTTGCCGATCCATCTTTTTTTGGTTTCCCGCCAAGACTGGATTAGAAGGTGGTTCGTGTATTCACTGTTTATGGGAATCGGTTTTGGATTACCGCTTTTGGCTATAGTCTTATGGACGGTCAACTTGGGAATTTTTGGCGCTTTCATAAACCAAGTCTTTATGGGCGCAATAACCATTACCCGACTTCACCATTTATCTTTCCCATCCATATTAGATTTAATTCCTTTGCGGTTTGATTTAGCCACTGTGAGTAACACATTCACGGCCTATTACGGATATGCCATCATAGCTACATATTTGGTTAGTATCCTCCTGGTTCTAAAAAAAACAGCTGTCATAATCAAAAACAATATAGAAATTCCGATTCTTACTCTTGCAGGAATACTCGCTCTGCCTTACGTTTTTGGCCGGAGCGATATGGGACATTTCGTAAAAGGGGGAATGCCATTTCTTGTTTTGGGAGTGTTTCTTCTTAAAAATACCCGGAATTTTAAAACCAGGATTATATTGCATGGTTTAATTATTGGCTTGTTTGTTGCCGCTATATCCCAATCGGTCTGGTGGATACACTTTAATGACCATAAGATACAAATAGTTGATCAGACGTTTAATCTCAATTCCAAATACCCTGCAAACTCAACAAAGCCTTCAGCAGAAAGTTTGAAAAGATCAGCAACTTTCTTACGAGAAAATTCCACTTCAACCGAATCTGTGCTGGTTTTACCTTACATGGCAGGTCTTTATTTTCTGTCACACAGGTCCAGTCCTACCCAGTTTAATAATCTCCTGGCCGGGTTTATTACCACAGAAGAAGAACAACTAGAATTTATTGACAAGATCGAAAAAAACAATGTCAAAGTCGTTGTTTATGATCCCAACAACGGCCCTAAAATGAGAACACCGAAAATGCAAAACTATAATCAAACAATTGATCGATACCTCTTTGAAAAATTCAAAATCGTAGAAGAGACTCCAGAAGGTTGGTTGTTCATGAAAAAGAAGATATGATTAAAAAAATGAGGCAGACTTTACAGGATTTACGAGGAATAAATTATTTGTTAACGCGGTATAATCCCAATACAGGGGCTCCTGATGATCTTGATATTCTGGTTCGGTCTAAAGATTTTGAAGGATCGATTTACAGTCTTGAGAGATTAGGCTACAAACAATCTTCACACGATCAAGCATTAGGAGGACGGATTGCGGGAATACAGGTTAATTTAAACAGGCCCGGGAGAATAAAAATCGATTTACACCAGGATTTTACATGGCGCAAGGAAAAATATTTGGATGTTAAAAAAATCTGGCTAAATTCAACCAAAAACTGTGTGGACGCCACATGGGATGCCTTTTTAGTTATGATAAACGTTATTTTCGAAAAGACCTATTTCACACAGGATGACTTTGAAATGTTTTTCCCCCAATGGAGAAAAATAAAGAATTCTCAAGAACTCATACAACAGACCGTTCAGTATAATTGGAACAACACATTTATAAATTTCATAAAGTGGATGAAAAACCAGCAACCAAAGCCAAAATTTCCCCTATTTTTACCAGTGAAATTAATACTATATTCTTACCTAGAGAAGTTCGATTTTGTGAGTTTAGCTTATTATCTCTTTTTCCGTGTTAGATATCTGGTTAATAAAACTTTACCCTATGAAAGAAGGGGATTTTTGATATCGTTTACAGGGATTGATGGTACCGGGAAAAGCACTCAAGTAAAACTTCTAACTGATTATTTAATTAGCCATGGAAAAAGAGTCAACGCAGGCGAATCAATGTTTACGTATTTTTTGTTTAAGCCATTGATTGGATTTTTGAGATTAACAACGGGTAGTTCACCGTCTGGTCCAGTTAGGCGTAATAAAAACCCTCTTTTTAAATTATGGTTCATACCTGCCTTTATTGATATTTGGGCAGCATATATTTTTAAAATATACCCAATTGTTACCAGTAATGATTTTGTCATCGCAGACAGGTTTTACACTGACATTTGGGCCAATCTTTTTTACTACGGGTACTGTCCGGTGTGGGCATTTAAATTTTTTGTAAAATTATTACCCAAATCAGACATAGCCTTTATGATGTCAGCAGGACCAACAACTATTTTTAAACGCGAACAGGAATTTACCCCCGATTATTACTATGAGCAGCAAAAAATATATCAAAGCTTGCCTAGACTTATCAAACTTCAAATAATTGACGCAAATCAAGATCAAAATGCAGTATTTAAAGAAGTTAAGAAATTTTTGAGCCAAAGTAATGTTCTATAGTTACATCAGGCTGATGCGGGTTGATCACTGGTTCAAAAACTTGTTTATTATCGCTGGAATAATATCGGCAATTTTTCTTAGTCAAAGCAAATCCATTGGATCGCAAGTTGTGATACAAGCAGTTGGAGCTTTTATCCTGGCGTCTCTAATTTCTTCGGTTAATTACATTGTCAACCAGATCGCAGATGTAGAATTCGATAAAAGACACCCGGACAAAAAAACAAGACCAATTCCTTCAGGCAAAATAACAATTTTTAGAGCAGAAATACTAGCCTTTATTCTATTATTTGGAAGTTTGCTCGTAGCTAACATTTTTTATAATGTCAATTTCCTTTACGTCCTTGGATCCCTCTGGATCGCCGGAATTTTGTATAACATTAGACCTATAAGACTAAAAAATATACCTTATTTAGACGTAATTTCAGAATCATTAAATAATCCTATCAGATTTCTCCTGGGTTGGTTTGTGATAGTTAAATCAGAATTCCCCCCTCTTTTAATTTTATTATCAACCTGGTCTATAGGAGCAGTTTTAATGACCGCAAAAAGATACGGTGAGCTCAAGTTTTATGGTAAAAAACTAGTTCCATACAGAAACACATTTGATACCTATTCTCTGAAAAGCCTGTTGATCATGATGTATTTTTATATAGCTCTATCAACAATTTTTATTGCTAGAGAAATTTATAAATATCAGCGGTCATTTTTAATGGGAATTCCGTTTATAGTGTTATATTTTCTTTGGATAGTAAAAAAAGTAAAATCCGGTGAAGCCAAATCAAGAAATATTGAATCATTCGTTTTTAGTTATAAGTTTATCTTAAATACCATCGTCATTATTCTTTTATTTATACTTTTCTACTTATAGTCAATGTCTGCCAAAATTAAAGTTGAATTACATGTTCATACAAAGTATTCGTACGACTGTTCGATCTCTTACAAAGATTTAATAGATAAATGCATCCAGAAAAAGATTGATGTTTTAGCTGTTACCGACCACAATCAAATTGAAGGCGCCCTACGGCTTCAAAGAATTGCCCCATTTAAAGTAATTGTGGGTGAGGAGATCTTGAGTAAAGAAGGAGAGATAATAGGCTTATTTTTAAAAAAATTCATTCCTTCAGGTCTTTCAATGAGGCAAACAATTAAAGAAATTAAACACCAAGGAGGGCTTGTGTATTTACCGCATCCGTTTGACACCACCACAAGGAAAACCGCCATTAACGAAAATTCTTTAACCTTGAATATTGATGACATAGACATAATTGAAGTCTTTAATGGTAGAACAATTAAGCCATGGGACAATTTAAAAGCAGAAAAGTTTGCAAAGAAAATAGGGAAAATTGTGTGTATCGGCAGTGACGCTCACACTAAATACGAGCTTGGTAGAAATTACATCTGCATGGATAATTTTTCGAGTCGAAGTGAGTTTTTAGAAAATCTTTCTCAAGCACAATTCAAAAAATCATTGGTAATTCCCTGGGTTTTTCTTTTAACAAAATATCATAGATTCATGAAAAAAACATTTCAAATAAACAGTTTATCAAATCATATTTGCGATATTTGTAGTAACGATAAAGCAAGAGTTGTTTACCAAAAAAGGGGAATTGCCAAAGATAAGTACTACATAACCGACAATTCATATGGTGACCATTCTCAAATAGTTAAATGCTTGGATTGTAATTTACTTTACTGTTCTCCCAGAGAGAAAGATAAAAAACTAGTAGAAAGATATTCAGGCTTTGTAGACCCTGATTATGAAAATGAAAGAACGGCAAGGTTAATGACGCATGAAAGAATATTTAAGAAGATAGAAAATCTACATAAATTTTCTGGAAAGCTTTTGGATATTGGATGCGCTACAGGAACACTTTTAGAAATTGCGCACAGACATAAGTGGGAGTCAATCGGAATTGAGCCATCAAAATGGGCTTCTAGAATTGGGAGGGAAAAATTCGGACTAAATATTATTCAAGGTACACTTGAAACTGTTAAGCTCAAGGGGAAGCCATTTGATGCCGTAACTTGCCTGGACGTGATTGAACACGTATCTTCCCCCAGAAAACTTTTAGCAGACATTCACAAAATTCTGAATAAAGACGGGGTGTTATGTCTAGTGACGCCCGATATAGGGAGCCTAATTTCAAAATTATTGGGTGAAAATTGGTGGCACATTCGTCCAGATCATATTTATTATTTTACAGAAGAAACATTATCTTTACTTCTTTTGTCTTTAGGGTATAAAATTGAAAAGCTCGGGAAATACAGTTGGACTTTTAGCTTAAATTACTGGATAACCCGTCTAAAAAATATATTTCCACCAATATATAAATTGTTATCCGCGCTTAAGGGAAAACCGTTTTTAACCATAAATTTTTTTGATTCTCTTGAAATATATGCCCGTAAAATTTAAATGAAAAATATTCTTTCAGAAAGGCCCTCAACCGATATCCATGGCCGGCTTAAGTTTAGCATGGATTTTGTCGACAATTCTGACGTAAAAAATAAAACTATTCTTGATATTGGCAGCGGTTACGGGTGGTGCGAATTAAATTTTCTAACTAGGGGAGCGGGGTCGATTGTTGCTAGTGAGGTTACCGAAGGTGACCTAGAAACCATTAAATCTAACATTAAAAACTCACGGGTAAAATTTCGGGTAGCTGACGCCACTAAACTGCCGTTTGCCAACAATAGTTTTAACACAGTCGTTTGTTGGGAGGTTTTAGAGCATATCCCGCCCCGGACTGAAAAAAGAATGTTTCGTGAAGTTTACCGTGTTCTGAAACCTGGTGGCCATTTTTACTTGTCTACACCTTTTGCCTCTTGGCCGTCAAAGTTATTCGATCCCGCCTGGTGGTTAATTAAACACAGACATTACTCATTAGAAAAATTAAGGCAGTTTAGCCAACAGGCAGGTCTAACTGTCAACAAGCTTTTTATTAAGGGAAAGTTGTGGGAGGTTCTATACGCTTTGAACATGTATCTTTCCAAATGGGTACTTCGCCGCCGCCCGCTATTTCAGAATTTTTTTAACCACCAGCTAGACATAGAATATCAGTCCCCCGGACTATCAACGGCTTTTTTAAAGTGTTCAAAAACCAGATAAAGAGTTAAAATCAAACCTGCATGCGTAAGATACGGCCCCACATTCTTAGTTTGTCAATAATTATTTTAGTTGCTCTACTAGCCTTTTGGGGAATAAATAACATCTTTTTTCAGCAGGATGAGTGGTTGGGATTGGGTGGGGCCATGAGTAGAAGGGATAATGGTGGCATAACCCGAGCCGTTATAGACATATTTCATCCAGCCGGAGGCTTGTTCAGATTCCTTCCCCTTACATCTTTGGCCAATTATGTGGTTTTCAACACCTTCGGCCTAAATTTTTCATGGTACGGTTATTTGGCATTTTTTATGGCAGTGGCCAATTCTCTGCTAATTTACTTTTGCATCGAGAAGCTTACTGAATCCAGGGTAATTTCCATCGTAACTACGCTATTTTGGTTAACAAACGGATACTCACAACAAGCCATCACGTGGATTAGCTCGATTGTGCCGTCTCAGTTTTCGTTTACATTCTTCATGATGTCTTTTTGGAATCTATTAACCTTCCGAAAAAATCGCAGGATAAAAAATTTATTACTTTGCTCACTCTTTATGTTGATCTCACTGCTTTTTAAAGAATCTGGAATATATTACATACTTACTTTTCCATTACTAGTCTTTTCCAAAGGCATTAGATGGAGTTGGAGTATATTAATAATTCCAATTCTTTTAACAATTGCACTTCCAAAACTACTTTTCAAAAATATTGAGGTTTCATCTAGTGTTCCTGAAGCGGCTAAAATTACCCAGAGCGGAAATATTGTCTACAACACACTTTTAATTCCTTCCCGTACCCTTTTCCAAGTCTTCATCCCCCAAAAACAACTTTATAGTTTATTTTACAAAGCTAACAAGATCCATTATGGAGATTTGACTAACGGTTATGTAATAGAAAGCATTATTGGAGACGCCGTTTCAGTAATTGGTTCAATTACAGTCTTATCAATAGTACTTGGGGCCGTAGCTTTAGCCAAAAGGTCAAAAAAAACAATATTGTTCTCGCTAGTAACTTTTGGTTTTTCCTGTGCGCCTTTTGTCTTGTTCCCCAACCAACCGGCAACATTAGAGCACCGCTTTTATATTTTTCCCGCTCTTTGGGCAGGGCTGATTTTGGCTCTCACAGTCGACACTTATATGTCAATTTTGCCTAAAATTAAACTGCCATTATCCATAATAATATTGTTACCCCTCTTGGGTTATTATGTAACAAATATCAAACGAGACTTGGCATTAGATATCAAAACAGGAGCATACCGCAAAGCCATGCTTGAGACTGTATCACAAATTAAACCAAACTTGGAAAGAAACAATGTCTTTTATTTTTTTACGGACAATAATGGGTTTTGGGAATTTCAGTCAGGATTTGGACAAACATTAGCTGTTTGGTTATACAACACCGGCAAGGTTCCAAATGAAGCTTTAACCGATCCAGATTTTTGGGACCTCTCCCATGAAGGGCTTAAACAATATAAAACTGGCAAATACGGATATTTCATGACTTATAGCAAACTATTAAGTGCGCTCAAAGAGAATCCAGACGTATCTTCTGACAATGTGCATGCGTATTATTGGGACTATCAAAAACACTCTGTTAAAAACGTTTCTGGAAACATAAGAGAGAAATTAAAAAAGGATATCACAAATGAAAAAAATTGAGATCCTTTTATTGTTAATCGTTGGTTTAGCACCACTTCTTTGGTATAAGCCTGGATACATAGGATTGGGTCACGATATGGGTTTCTCCCTGGCCCCAGTAGCTCATTTTTTAGATAGACTATATACATGGACCGACAGACTGGGCCCATTTGGCTCTAATTCAGTTCAAGTTCTGCCGGGCGTGTTTATACATGGACTTGAAGCTTTGCTGTCCTTCATAGGGTTCTCGCTATCCGCAGTTCAAAAGATAACTTACATTTTTTGGTTTGTTCTTCCGGGAATTATGATGTACGCACTTCTTTGTTATCTACATCCTAAGAAAAATGATTATCCGGTTAGAATTTTCGGAAGCCTATTTTACATGATGAACCACTATCTTCTTCAGGCCTGGACTATCGCGGAAAGAACTAAGTTTTCAATCGTCGCAGCTCTACCTATAGTTGTACTTTTAATAATTAAGACATTACATAAAAAAGAATCTCCCGTAAAAAATTCTCTACTCTTTGCCCTGACCTTATTTTTCTTAAATGGTGGAGAGGGTATTCCACTTTTGATTAGCTTGTTTGTAGTAGTTGCATCGACAGCAATAATATTCTTCTTTTTGTCAAACGAAAGTTTTTGGCCTAAGATAAAAAGATTACTCATCTTTTCTTTTTTATCTGCTTTATTCTGGACACTGCTTAGTAGTTATTGGTTTTACCCTTATTTTAAGTCTTATAACCAAACCTTTGGGCAAAGATTCGAACAAGCGTGGGGAATAGCGGGGACTCTTTCCTGGAGCCAGGGGATAAGCGTAAATACCAGTTGGATAAACCTGTTTAAACTTAGGGGAATACCTGATTGGTATGCCAGCCCAAATCATCCTTTTGCAAATGAATTTTTTAAAAATCCCATATTATTATTTCTAAACCTTCTTTTTCCGACTTTAGCTCTGTTTGGTCTTTTAAATCTTAAAAAACTATCGGGCTTATTATTTAAAACGAGAATTTACTTCTTAAGTTTATTACTTATTGCAGTTCCGCTCTCTGCAGGAAGCCATTCTCCTTTGGGAATATTTTACGATTACTTGTTGGTTAACGCCCCCGGTTTTGGCATGTTTCGTTCCGGGTTTTTTAAATTTGGGATGATTATTTGGTTTGCTTATGCCTATTTAATCGCAGTGGGAGTCAAAGATGTAATAGACTGGTTAAAAATTAAACCAAAGGTTTTACTTGGCGCATTTATAGTTTCGCTCTTTATATACAATTATCCATTTTTAACAGGAAGTTTTTTTAACTATTCTAAAGGGAAATCCACGATGGTAAAAGTGCCTGATTATATCTTTGAAGCAAAGAAGGAACTTGATAGTAGTAAATTCTCTACCAGAACTTTATCTTTACCCAACGCTGATATAAGAACTGAGTATATTGATTACGATTGGGGTTATTTTAGCTTAAATGATTTGTCACATATGATGGGAAGAAAATCCTTAACAGTAAACGGAGTGTTAGCAAGGCCCAATGAGACAAATTTGATAATCAGCACTTTATCAGAGTATATTAAATTTGGAAATTCTAATTTGGTTAAATTTACAGGGGCTGACAGAGCCGTAGTGCAAAATGACTTTATTTCGCCAGATTATGAAGGCAACGTCTTAAGTGGGATAAAAGAGTCATTTAAAAAATCTAAAGATTTTACTTTTAAGAAAAGTATAGGAAGATGGGATTTCTACGGTTATAATGGGGAAATCCTTCCTCGAATTTACTCTCCACCGGCAGTTACATTCATTTCATCTGATCAAAAAGATTTAGATATAGTCGCAAATCTGCCAGGGGCCTTAGATAGCGCTGCGTTTTTGTGGTCTGATTTTCCAGAAGATAACAAAAAAGTAGACATTTTTTCTAAACTTATTATCCAGGCTAATTGTACTGATTGTCCTTCAGCCGATAACTATCAAATATATTTCTCCACATCAAAGGCGTTAATACCCGGAACAGCGTTTTATAAGCTGGGTAAGTTTATAACTGACGCGAGAAAATACTTTTCCGGTAGTCCAAACGCGAGAATTGAAATCAATTTATCGGCTTCTACAACTTTAATTTCAGACCTGGGTTTGCTTCAAGCCAAGAAAGATGAAAAGGGGATCGGGGTAGCAGTAATGGATTTAATCAAAAACTTGAAAGAAATGAAACTTAACCTGGATCAAATTTCGGATTCAAAAATAAAACAAGAAATCCTTAGAAAACTTCGTTTTTACTTGTCATTTTTCATTTCTTATGAATCTCAGTGGGCAACTTCTGCTCAACTAGGCCCGATAAAATCAGACCTGATTAATCTTGAAATTGAATTAAGAAAAGCTATTACAGAAATTGATGAACAGTTTGGACAGCCTGTGGTGAAGGTAGACGACAAATTATATAAATACGGCCTCGAAGTTCCGGAAACAGGAAGCTATAATCTTTATCTTTACAATAAGTCAACATTAAGTGATCAAATACAATTGACGGTTAACAATCGCACGTTTAGCGCTCAAAGAATCGGCACAAATTGGTACCAAATTACCAATGTGCCGCTTGAAAACGTACGGATTTTATTAGAGTTACAAAAACCGAAAAATTCAGAAACAAGACCTAAAATTTTTGCAGAATTGATGAAAAATGCTCCCGAGTTTGTTTCACCAAATATTGAATTTGTAGCCCTAAATCAAACCAAATATTTACTCAAAGCTAAAGGCAGCGAACGCTTCTTGCTAGGCTTTAACTCGCGTTTTGATCCGAATTGGAGTTTAAGAGAAATAGAGCAAGATGTAAACAAATACTTTAGAGGAGACAAGAGAAGTTTTCAAAACGGCAAAGTGGTTGAGTACGAAAGACAAGATACCCACGTGCTATCAGACATCGTTTTCCCAAACAACGGCAAAAAACTTTATCCGACTCTTGAACTAAATGGTTTCTCTCCCGGGTGGATTTTAAATTCCGAAAAAAGTAACCAGGATAATGAACATGTTTATCTTTTGGAATATAATAACCAAAACGATTTTTACAAAGCAGTAGGAGTAAGTACAGCCTCTTTATTGATTATTTTATTTTTTTTACTTTTATAGATATGGCAAGTAAATTTTTAATCCTTACATCTATTTTACTCCTGCTTTTTGACAAACTGGGGGAAATAACTGGGGTTTTAGTTTACAGTTTTCTATTCCTCATATTAATCAGCTCACTAAAAGAAAGAAGTAGATGATAAAATGGGACCGTTGAAACTACCTAAATTTAATCGGTATTGGTTGGAAATAATATTCCTTCTCCTAGTAGGGTTAGTACCGCTTTTGTGGTTTAAGGGTGGTTATTTAGCCGCTGGCCACGATATGAGTTATCCTTTAGCCCCAATAGACTTTTGGTTAGACAGGTTATTTGTTTGGACTGATAGAGTTGGCAGTTTTGGTTCTAATCAAACCGATGCCATCCCCGGTATTTTTATACACGGCCTACAGGCGTTTTTTTACGCGCTAACAGGCTCATTACAGCTTGCTCAAAAGTTTGACTTCATTTTCTGGTTTACCCTTCCCGGGATAACTATGTACGTTCTTTTAAAATCGCTTCACCCAGAAAAAGAAAATTCCGTCTTAAGAATTTCCGGATCTTTGTTTTACATGCTGAACCATTATCTTCTCCAGGCCTGGATTATTGCCGAGATGTCCAAGTTTTCTATTGTCTCAGCGCTTCCTTTGATAACTCTCGCAATAATCAATGTTAATTTAAGAGAAGGGTCAGTTTTTAAAAATGCCATCCTGGTAGGAGTAACACTTTTTTTCCTAAACGGTGGAGCCGGGATTCCGTTATGGGGAGGGTTATTCATTGTTGCTCTAACTACAACGATAATAACTTTTCTAATTTCTTCACAACCATTTGTAGATAAATTCAAAAGAACTTTAAGTTTCTCTCTTTTATCTTTAATTTTTGTCCTCCTACTCAACTTCTACTGGATATATCCCTACATAGCTTCATATCAATATAACTATACACATAGAATCGGTGCCGCAGGTGGTAGCGAAGGAGCAATCGCCTGGAGTCGCGAGATAAGTAAAAATGCCAGTTTCACCAACCTTATTAAACTCCAAGGCATACCCGATTGGTATGATAATCCCAACCATCCGTATGCCAATACACTTCTAACAAATTATTTCTTTTTACTGCTTGCCAGCGTTTTTCCTGCCATAGCCTTTTTCAGCTTGCTTAACAAAAAGGGTCAAGCCAACTCTGACATAGTTTACAAAGTCGTATTTCTGGCGATTTTGCTGGTAGCAATACCTTTTACGGCAGGTTCCCACCCTCCAACAGGTGTCTTATATGACCTGGCCTTAAAATATATCCCCGGTTTTCCGATTTTCCGAACCCCCTTTTATAAATTTGGTATGGCCCTTTGGTTTGCTTATTCTTATCTAGTAGCGGTCGGTTTAAAACAGCTGACCGTAAAGAGAGCGCCTTTTTTTAGCCTCACTGCCTTTGTCGTCTTATTGGGCATATATAACTACCCGGTTTTTACAGGAGTGTTTTTCAATTGGTCTAATAAATACTCCACCAGAGTTAAAGTTCCAGACTATATCCTAGAGGCAAAGAAGGAGCTTGATAGTAATAGTTTTTCCGCCAGAACACTCATGCTACCCCAACTTCACGACGGCAATAAATATATTGCTTATGATTGGAAATACTTCAGCCTATCGAGTATACCCAGCATATTGAGCAGAAAACCGGTTCTACTTAATGACGCCGTCTTGAGTGGGGACGAGCCCGGGTTAGTTAATGCAATTTATCAACAACTTGAAAAATCTTCTCAGTCATCGCTTCTGAAATACGTGGGAGTAGATAGAGCTATCGTGCAAGAAGATTTTAAAGTTGACGAGGACATGGACTATCTTACGGGTTCAATCAAAAAGGCACTCTACCGCGCGCCTAATTCATCTTTATATAAAGAAGTTGGTAAGTGGAAGTTTTTTACTATTAACGACCCCGAGACAAAACCTCTCATTTATATCCCACAAAATTTTTCATATATTTTGGCAGAAACTTCACAACTTTCTCGAATCAGTCAAACGCCAGGGATGCCTTCTTTGGCAGACGCGTTTATATTCAAGCACATTAGCGAGGGAAGCAATATAGACCCTATCATATACCAGAAGGATATTCAAAACATTACAATTCAAGCACAGTGTTTAAATTGTCAAGAAAAAAAATACATAGACGTCGTGAGATCAAACCCTCCTCCGATCTTTCCAAGCAATCCATTTTATTTTCTTATTGAATTTATAGACCAACAAAAAAGTGAAAAGTATGAACTGCCAACAGAAAAAATAGACTTTACTATGGGAACAATGAGTAAGGAGATATCAGCCATGGACAGAATAATAATAAATCCCAAAAATAGTAATACGATTTCGTATCTTTTTCGAAAGTGGAGTAACAATATCTATCTAGTTGATCAGTTCTTCAAGGATATTGACCAACAAAGTCAAAAAGACGAATACGCTCGCAGAATATATTTTTACTACTGGAATTTTTTGGTCAGTATCCAAAAGTGGAGGGAGACTGGACTTACAGAATCAACTCGGGCACAACTAGGCAAATTTGAGGACATGTTAACCATGAGCGTTCAGGAATTGGACATTTCTCCCGAGGTTCCTATTTCTAATTACGATGTACGCACAAAACAATATACTATAAACGTACCATACGCAGGCAACTACAAACTGGCTGTTTATAATTACAAGCCCAATGATAGACAAGCTCTTTCTGGATTCGTAAACAATACCCCTCACATCCTTGCAAAGTCGTCCTCAAGTAATAAATGGTATTTTGGAGAATCAATTAGACTTGACCAGGGCGGACAATCAATAGTTTTGCCAGAATTAATTCGCAAAGAGAAATCCTATCCCGGTTTCAAAATCAACGCAACCGCTAGATCTTCTGAATGCAAATCAATAAATCTTGGTGAGGTAGATCCTGAAATAGACTATAATCTCAACTTGGAATATTTGACACTTTCCGATAGATTAGTGGATATTGAACTTCTGGAGACAAATCAACAATTTCCCAAAGGCAATAAAAAAACTATTTATCCCCAGACGGATAAAAATTCTTCTGCCCCATTTTCCTATAGGTTAAATATTAAATATAAACCAAGTATTTATGCAGAAACGGCCCTCTTAAGAATATGTGTAGAGGGTACTTATGACTTTCCTGCTGCCTTTGAATTAAAAGGTATAAAAGTCACTGAAAATTATTCCGATTATTTGGCTTTTGTAACAAAAGAAAATCCATTAATTCCGCCAGAAAACTACAACTTACAATTTGTAGCGCTTAATCAGACCGCTTATCTTGTCAAAGTGTCCGGTATCAGCGACTCGTTTATTTTAGGTTTTAATTCTAGGTTTGATCAACAGTGGAGTGTGCGGGAAGTAGAAACAAGTCTTGCCAACTCCTATTTTAAAGGCAGAGAGAAAAAATACTTGGGCGGAAAAGTGGTCGAATATGAAAGACAGGACAGGCATTTATTATCAGATTTGGTGTTTAAGGGAGAGGGGGCTAAAAGTCCGGATATTAAGTTAAATGCTTATGGCAACGGTTGGTTAATAGACAGTGGTAGTGAAAAGGAATTGGCATTTCTTATCGAGTATCGGCCCCAAAATATTCTCTATAAAACTTCTTTAGTTAGTATAATATCGTTGTTTAGTTTGGGGTTAATATATTTAGTATTATTTTATTCAAAAAAATGAAAATTAATATAATTACGCATATACATCTGGAAAAGCCAAAAATTATGTTACTTTTGATTTTCTATATTATTTTTTCTGAGCTTATAAAGACCGGAGCCGAAGTTTATATTTTAGAACAAAGCCTGGAGCTTAAGTTGCTCTTATTTTCATTGGCAATAGTAACGATGTATAAAGTCCCGGAAACTTTAGTCATTTTTAGCATTCTATTTCTTCTGCCACTAAGCCTGTTTGGAATACAAACCGGATTCATGATTTACACATTTGTCTTTTATTCTTTTTTAAGACTGTTAAAAGTAGCGACTAAACCCCCAAATGAATAAATTAATCTCAATTATAATTCCTACAAAAAATGCCGCGGGCTATTTAAACGATCTTTTGCCATCTCTAGTTAATCAAACGTACAAAAATTTTGAAGTGATTATTAATGATGACAAAATGACCACGGATAATACAAAAGTGGTGCTAAGGAAATTTAGCAAAAAGCTTAAAGTAAAATATTTACGGGAGAACATTAGTATGGCTCAAGGGAGGAAAAGAGGAGCTAAGCAAGCTTCGGGAGAATATCTTTTACATCTTGACGCAGACATGTCTTTATCATCAAAGGTGTTAGAGTCATGTATCAAAGAGGTTAACAAAGGGTACGACGCTTTAATTATTCCTGAAATTTCATATGGGGAAGGATATTGGGCTAAGGTAAAAACGTTTGAAAGAAGCATGTATATCGGTGACGAAACTATAGAATCTGCTCGATTTGTCAAGACGGATGTCTACAACAAAATTGGAGGCCATAATGAAAAAATGGTGTTATCAGAGGATAAAGATTTAGACTTAAGAATCCGAAAAGCCGGCTTTAAAATAGGAAGAATTAACGCCCCCATTTATCACAATGAAGGCAATTTGAGTCTTAAAAAAAATTTACAGAAAAAGTTTTTCTACGGTAAAACAGCACACGTTTATATAGCAGAAAACCCCAAACAGGCTCTCAATCAAGCCAACTTAATTTTCAGAACCGCGTATTTTAGGCATTGGAAGAAAATACTGGCAAACCCTACTTTATCGCTAGGAATGTTTTTGATGAAAACACTAGAAACATTTGCCGCTCTTTGGGGTTTTATAAATACAATTCAAGTGATATTTACAGACAAGACACTGGAAAATCTTAAAAATTATGAACCGATGAAAAAAAGTAAGACAGAAGAAGGTTTGATCTCGATCATTGTCCCCACTTTAAATGCAGGTGAACATCTGAAAAATTTGCTTCCTTCGCTTGTGAAACAAACAAATAAAAAATTTGAAGTCATTATTAATGATGACGTAAAAACAATGGACGACACAAAATATCTTTTAAAACGATTTAGCAAAAAAATTAAGATAAGACATCTACAAAAAAATATTAGTATGGCCCAAGGAAGAAAATCCGCGTCTGAATTAGCCAGGGGTGAGTATCTACTGCATTTGGACGCTGACATGAAACTTGCTTCTTCAGTACTAGAGCAGTGCATAAAAAAGATAAAAAATTATGACGCTCTCGTTATTCCTGAAATTTCATACGGAAGGGGCTTTTGGGCAAAAGTGAAAATATTCGAGAGAAGTATGTATGTTGGAGATGATACCATAGAATCTGCCCGTTTTTTCAAGACATCCGTTTACAAATTAGTCGGGGGTCATAACGAAAAAATGGTTTTATCTGAAGATAAAGACTTAGATTTGAGAGTAAGGAGGTCGGGCTTTAGGATTGGAAGAATAAGTGGACCAATCTATCATAATGAAGGAAATTTTAGTATATTCAACTCCATGAAAAAGAAGTTTTTTTACGGAAGAACAGCAAGTATACTCATGTTGGCAAATCCGGCATTCGCATTAAAGTACGGAAATATTATTTTTAGACCTGCATTTTTTAGAAATTGGAGAAAACTTCTATCTCACCCTATTTTAACAATTGGTGTTTTCTTGGTTAAATCTTTGGAAACGCTGGCCGGGCTTTCGGGAATGTTTTCCACAAAGTTTTTATCTGTTAAGGAAGACATTAAAATCGGTATTTGGAAATGATTTATCCAAAAGTTTCGATAATTATTGTAAATTTTAACCAGAAGCAGTTTACTTTAAATTGTTTGAAGTCGCTGAAGAAAATAACTTACCCTAATTATGAGGTAATTGTTGTCGATAACAATTCTCAAGACGAATCCGTAGAGGTAATTAAAAAGATGTTTCCCAAAGTCAGACAAGTTTTAAACAATAACAATTCTGGTTATGTTGGTGGCAACAATGCTGGGATCAGACATGCAAAAGGAAAATATTTGTTGATTTTGAACAATGATACTTTAGTAACTCCTGGTTTTATTGAACCTCTAGTAGTTGATCTTGAAAAAGACCCCAGTTTGGGGATAGTTCAAAGTAAGATATTTATTATGGACAATCCAGAACAACTTGATAATGTAGTTTCTTATTTGACGAATATGGGTTTCTTATTTCATATAGGATATTTGGATACTGATAAAACTGAATATAAGAAATTTAGAGAAACATTTGCGGCCAAAGGAGCATGTATGATGGTTAAGAAAGCGGTTTTAGAGTTAGGTGCTTTTGATGAGAAATATTGGTGTTATTTTGAGGAATCGGATTTGTGTTGGCGTGCTTGGGTCACGGGGTATCACGTTGCCTTCGAACCTGAATCAATAATATATCACAAAATGGGAGCAACAAGCACAACCATGAGAAGTGCTTTCATCCATTACCATTCATTTAAAAACAGAATAAGAACAATTATCAAGAACACATCTTTAACAACATTGCTTTGGATGTTTCCTATTCATATTGTAATTTGTGTAGTGTTGTCAACTTATTTTTTCTTATCAGGACAGACTGATGGGTCGGTAGCGATACTTAAGGCAATATGGTGGAATATATTAAATATAAATGATACATTAGAAAAACGAAGTTTTATTCAAAAAAGACGCAAACTAGATGACAACGAGATTTTTAAACGGGTAATGAAAAACCCTCCTTTATCTTTTTATTTACATCATTTATCACTAGTGAGGGAAAATTTAAAAAAATGAGATCACTTAATTTTTTTAACTGCAAGTAAACCAATAGAGTATTTCGGGTTCTTCTTGGTATACAAATGGTGAGTTATTTCTACCAACACTCCCCAAACTAATGCCCAGAAAAATTTAGGTTTCCACCTTAGTTCAGCTTCATCAGTCCTCAATATATTGCAAAGTTTGGTGCCATATATACCCTCTACATGGTATCCTCTTTTTTTAAAATCTTCAACAGTCCATCCTGAAAGGTGTGCCTGGAGTTTGTTGTCTTTATCAAACTGAGGAATAAAACCATTAGGTGTGACCAAAATTACTTTTTTTCGTGCGGCTTTCTCCATACTATCAAGCAGTTTATATCCATCATCTTTTTTTAGATGTTCTATCACGTCTAGTGCTAGCACGGCATCAAATGATTTTTTTTTCACCAATGAGTTCAACTTTTTTATGTCTCCAAGTATATAAGCATCATGTATTTTTCTTTTTTTGCTATCTTCAATTGCAGGTTTATATGCATCCACACCAACAGTAGTATATTTTTCTTCTAAAAAACTAATAGGGGAATTATTGCCACATCCAACGTCCAAGATCGACTGGCAACCTTTTAAGTGTTTTTCAACCTCCACAACAAAAGTGGCTAGGACAAAACGCGGAAAAGTTTTTTTTAGTACACTCAAAAACTTTTTCATTTTTTGCAATTGTGCTATTATTTTATCGTATTCCCCGTAGAATCACAATGTCCCCAACTCTTAATTTATCCAAAATCCACTCTATTGGATAGAGAATGAAAAAAAGCAAAGTAAATTTGTTAGTATTCATCTTTTTCTTAAAGAGCTCATTTATTGTATAAATAACACTTCTACCTAAACCGTCGCCAGAACAAAAAGAGGCTGAAACTTGAGAGAAACCTGCCTTTTTAATAAGACTCGAAAGTGTTTTAGGAGAAAAAACAAAAAGATGTCTTGGTATATCAAGGTTATACCAGTATTTGCCAAAGATTTTACTCACCATGCTTCCAGCGTTTGGTGTTCCTAATACAACTTCTCCTCCTGGTTTTAGTTTTTTGTAAATAAGCTGCAGACAACGATATGGATTGGGTAGATGTTCGATCACATGATATAACCTAATGCAGTTAAAGTAATTATTGGGAAAATTTTCTATTTTTTCATACCCACCCAATTTAATATTCACAAGCCCTCTCTCCTTCGCAAGTCTGATTGCATTTCTGTCTATTTCGAGTCCGTACACATCCCATCCTAATTCTTTCAAAGCCATCAATGTATCACCGGATCCGCAACCCACATCAAGGACTTTCCACGGCTTTTTATCAGGTTTTTTGGGTATTCCGGGAACATCATGAATAAGAAGTGAAAACGTGCCACTTAAAATCGTTGGTTCGTAATAGTTTTTAATAAGATATGAACGAAAACGTCTTATCAGGCCACTCAATCCTTTAATACTTCCTTTGTATGAATAATATTGTTGACGAGGATAGTGTTTTTCTAATATTTTTTGTGATGGTTGAGGATCTAAAAAAACTAGACCACACCGGCGACATTTTCTGACACCAAATGACCCCGAAATATCAAACATTCTGTCTTTTGTCCTAAAAAGGAAGGAAAATCTTTTTTCTCCACAAACAATACAAACGGACATCTTAAGTATTTTTTCTAATTATCATTATGAACCCCTTAGAAAAATTCCAAAAGAAGGGATTAAGACGAATTAGTTTTAATCCCAACTTCTTTACAAGAGTAAATCCCAATTGGCTTCTTCCGCACCCAATATATGCACTGTTTTCATCAAAAGGTAAAATAAATTCATAATGGCAATCGTACTGATCGAAAAACTTTTTCATGCCACCATATCCCCGAGAATAGGAACAGTCTTCGTAGGATTTTGCTCCTCTTGTTAGCTCAAGGTATTTATTCGCAATGGGTAAAGGTAACCAGGACAAAAATGGCAGACCGTAGTGTTGCTCAAAAAGCCAATATTTGTTCGGGGCTGTTAAGTAAACAACTCCGTTTTTGTTAAGGAGAGAAAAAATTCGGTCAAAACCGGCTTTAGGGTTCGACATGTGTTCAAACACGGTGAGATGAGTGACGAGGTCATATTTTTTGCGAGTTTTAAAGTCTTCAATTTTGGAATTGAAAAATTTCAGATTCTTTCTAATTCTTTTTTGGGTGGCCACTTTATAGACATCCCGGATAGGCTCAACCCCAGTTACTTGCCCAAATAATTTAGCCATTTCGGCTGAATATTCTCCATGTCCTGAGCCAACATCTAACACCGAAATGGACTTAATTGGTTTATTTAAATATCTTTTGGCAACTTCAAATATTTCCTTGACAGCTCCTTTTAAAACAGGTCCTTCCCAGGGATTAATGTGTAAACCGCTGCCCTTATTCAACATGGCGTTATTCTCACACAGAATCATGGTAGAATCAACCCGATGAAAAAAATTGATCTAACAATTTTCTTTCCATATCTGAATGATTGGGGGACAGTTGGGAGTATGATTCTTTTGTCTGTATCAACTGCCAAAAAATTGAAAAAGAGTTTCGAAGTTCTGGTAGTTGATGACGGTAGCAACAAAATGTCCAAAGATGCATTGGAAACAATGAAAAGACTGGTTCCAAATTTACGAGTCGTTCACCACAACAAAAACACGGGCTATGGAGGTGCTTTACGGTCTGGATTTAAAAAATCACAGGGCAAGCTAATTTTTTATACCGACGGTGACGCTCAATACGACGTGCGCGAATTGTCTAAACTTTTCGCAGTATACAGACCTGGTACCGGCTTAGTAAACGGATACAAAAAAGTCCGCCATGACCCGTGGTATAGAACCGTTTTGGGAGGAATTTACCATCACACGGTTAAAATGATGTTTGGCTTAACAATCCGCGACACCGATTGTGACTTCAGATTAATTGAAAAAAGAGTCTTTGACAAGGTTAAATTATTTGAATCGTCGGGGACTATTTGTGTAGAACTAGTCAAGAAAATATCCCATTTTGGCTATAAAATTAAAGAAGTCCCGGTCAGCCATTATGACCGGCCGAGTGGGTTTAGCCAGTTCTTTAACCTGCCTCGGCTATACCGGACCGGAACCGGGATCATAAAACTATGGTGGAAACTCATCATCAAACAAGAGTATCTAGCCTAATATCCTTTGTTATTCCACTTTCATTACTTTTAATTCTTCTTTTGCGGTCATCCTTCTTCCCTTATCCTGAAATTCTCACAGAAATATATTTTCTAAAATCAGGAATGCTCCCATATACGCAGATCAACGACCAGCATTTCCCCGGATTTATGCTCTTGCCATTAAACTCAGTTGAAATTCTCCGCATTATTCATATTTTCCTGATAATCGCCAATTTCATGCTCTTGTCAAAAATACTAAAAAATTTTAACTCAGTCGTCAGATTTGCCAGTCTATTATTGTATTCGTTATTTCTATATTCCTGGGAAGGAAATACTTTGTGGGTGGATTCCTTTATCGCCACTCTTTCACTCTTGGGATTTTACGTACTAGAATCTGGATGGACATTTAAAAACAACTTGACGTACTTCTTTAGTGGACTCATCTTCGGAGTTTTATTAACATTCAAACAACACGGGATCTTTCTTTGTTTGGCCGCGGGGGTATGGGTCTTAAACCGGAGACCATCACTTCAGCGTTTAGCCTGGTTTGTCATTGGTGGAGGATTGCCAATGGCAACCATTCTATTTTGGTTATATAAAATTGGAGTATTTAAAGATTTTTGGTTCTGGACTGTCAGTCACAATCTTCAGGGGTATACCAGACTGGAAGGCCGGTGGCCGGTTTTTGGCGAGTTAGCCAGGTTTCTGTCTCTGGTGATTCCGGCGCTTTTATTACAAAAAAGTAAAAATGTATTTCATTATTTTTACCTGTTCGCTTCGCTTTTCTATGTTTTTCCCCGATTTGGCCTAATTCACGCTCAAATTACTCTTCCAATTCTAATTTACACAATCTCACGTAAATTGTCTCCGTCTGTAGCAATTGTTCTTTTAACCCTAGGAGTTTTCTTTACATTCAGGGTATTGGTTAAAGACACCCCGGGGAAAATATATTTTTACGATCAAAGTACCCAAAATACAGTTAATTATGTAAAGGAAAATGCCAAATTTGGCAGACCCATCTACGTTTATGGGGTAAACGATAATATTTACCATTTAACACAAACCCTACCTCCTCAAAAAACATGGATAGAACTTTTGAGAGGAAATATCGTTCCCGGTGTTGAAGACACCATTATTTCTACATTAAAATCAGATCCGCCCCAATTTGTACTTGTTGACCTCCAGGCTTCAATTGACGGTCAAAAAATACAGGAATTTACTCCTTTAATTTACACATATCTTCAAAACAACTTTAGTAAAAGAGTAAGCTTAACCAATGGAGTAGAGGTGTGGTATGCCAAGTAAAAATGCATTATTAATCGTACTTTGGGTCGCCATGCTCATCGAAGCGGGGCTGCTTTTAACCGGCCATTACAGCCGAGCTGATCAGCTAGCTAACTATATATTCATAGTCCTTTTTGTAATTGGAGTTTGGAGGTTAATTCGATGATCATTAGATTACTATTACTATTTGCAGTATTCCACTCCATACTTTTTTTAGGGTTTGTTAATGCGGGTAACGATACTAACTATTTAACCGACTCGGCTTTAAGATCAATTTCCTTATTTCCCCAAACTTGGGAAAGTTACTTAGGGGGAGTAGATTTGGGCCACAACCAAATTGTCAATATGTGGATGCAGCCTTTATTAATTACATTGTCCCAAGTAGCCAGATTGGGACTTACTTTTTCCCTAATACTGAAAATAATTATCGCTTTGGAACTGATCATCGGAATAATCGGGCTCGATAAGTTTCTGAAGCGTCTAGGCATGTCTCAAATGGCCACTACTGTTGCCACTCTATTTTATTTTTCCAACACTTATTTTCTGACCCTAATTGATGGGGGATTAATATTTGTAGCTGGAATCTATTCCTTATTTCCATTACTTCTCTATTTAGGATACGAAACGCTTGCCAATTTCAAACTTGAAAATATTGCCAAACTAAGTTTACTTTTAATCATCTCCCAATCATTTGATATTAGAGTAATTCCACTGTTTTTTGGTTGTTTGGCGTTAATGAATCTAAAGCGGTCAGTAGCAGTAATACCACTACTATCAATTATCTTGATTGGGTGGAATATGTTTTGGATCTGGCCGGCAGTCAAAAGCCAAGTACCTATAAATTTTAGTTACTCCAACTTTTCCCAGCTATCTCAATTTAGCTTTGCAACAACTGGTCACTTACTGGCTTTTTCCCAACCTCATTGGTTTAATAATCTGTTTGGGGACGTTCAACCTGTGCGTTGGTATTTGTGGTTGATCCCCGCAATTGCGACAGTTTCACTTTTTGCAAAAAAACCATCTAAATTTTTCATTGCCTCAACACTAATTGGACTGTTTCTGGCCAAAGGTAGCCTTCCTCCTTTTGGGCAAATATACGAGTGGCTGTACAAATCTATCCCGGGATTTGCCGTATTTCGAGATCCCTCCAAATTCTTAATTTTAGTAAGTATCGGCTATGCCGGACTCATAGCTCAAGCAGTAGGATCAAAAAAGATAATAAGTATAATTCTATCCCTTTATTTCTTGATTGTTGCCAGCCCAGCCTTTTTAGGAAAAATGTCTGGGTCATTTACCCCCCAGCCTTTCCAAAAAGACTATGAGAAATTAACCAGTCTTCTTGAAACAGACTCTGGCTTTGGACGATTGTTGTGGTTACCCGCCAAACCCCCATTAGGACCAATTTCCGACAAAAAAATTTGGACAGAATCGATGTCCTTTCTGAATAAATTTCCCCTTTTAAATCTTGTTGATGGCAGTTATGAGGTGCTCAATTATCTACGAGCCCCAGCCGCCAGCCAACTATTAGATGTTAGCGGAGTTGAATATCTAGTCTATCCTTATCCAGACGAAAGGAAAAAAGTCCTAAAACCGGACGAAAAAGAATACTATTACTGGTATAGAGACTGGTTTGCCAAATCAACTTGGCTGAAAGACCTTTCTTGGTCAGACAAATTAGCAGTATTTAAAACTCTCAATCATGCCCCCCGGCTATACGAAGTAAACAATGCAAAATGGGTGGTGGGTAGCCACAATACCTATGAAAAACTCTTTGCTTCCCCAAGCGCTTCCTTGCGGTCGCAAATGGTTGTTCACTTAGAAAACGGTATTCCTTTTGCGCCTCAAAATGGGGACGAAGTTATGTTTAATGACGCAAATGTTTTAGATTTGATCATGACCCAGGTTCCTAAACAATATCTCAAGCCCGCAAAATCAATAATTAGTGGGGCTGAGTGGTGGAACAGAACCACGGAAGATTTCCTGTTCGTCAGAAATTATTTATTTGATCAGCACCAAGTCAAATTTAGTGACGTAGATTTAGGATTAGGTTACTCCATAGCAGAAGGACGCCAGGAGTCAAACGAAATCACTCTAGACAAGTCAGGAGATTTATATGTCCGTTTATTATTAAGCGATTCAGGAAATTACGTCCAAATTTTAAATACAAGTATCCCCACCCAACTCCAAAGAAATAATTTTGCCTGGGTGCGAGTTGGTCCATATACAGCAGGAACCAAGTTTAAAATCATAACCGATGGTCAAATTAATATACTTAACGCATTCGCCATCGTGCCCAGCGGCGAAATGGCCAATATTCGTACCAGAGTATTAAACCAATTAAATCAACTCAAGACCAATTCTATAGTTTCCAGTCTTAAGCCAGTTTCATACCGACAAGAAAGTCCTACATACTACAAAATTCAAATCACAGAATCCAACAAGTGGTTGGTCTTTTCTGAAAGTTTTGACAGCAATTGGGAATTAACAAATTTAAAAACAAAAGAGATTATCACTCCAGTTCCAGCCTACGATATGTTGAATGGATACTTTGTGTTAAATACCGGAGAATATCTTCTCAAGTACAAACCCCAGAAATATGTGTTACCAGGATCATTTATTTCCCTGACGACAATCATTTTGTTAGTTTTAATATGGTTAGGAAGTAAATATGCAAAAAAGTGAATACCTCAATATATCTAGACTTGAAAACAATCATTGGTGGTATAAAGCAAATAGGGAATTCACTCTGAACCTTCTTGACAAATTTCTTCCCCGAAAACAGATTTCTATCCTAGATTTAGGTTGCGGCACAGGAGGCACTACCGTAGTCTTGCAAAAGTATGGTCGAGTCACAGGAATAGATATTAGTCATGAAGCAATCAAGTTAGCCCACCGATACCCCATTGAAGTTTTACGGCAAGCCGACTCTAATCATCTCCCCTTTGCACCCTCAAAATTTGATTTAGTTGTTAGCTTAGATGTTTTGTATCACAGAGCTGTAAATGTACACAAGACTGTAGATGAAGTATTTAGAGTTCTCCGCCCCGGGGGTATTTTTCTAGTTCGAGTGCCAGCCTTTCTGTTCCTAAAAGGTACTCATGACAAAGTGGTTCACGGAACAAGAAGGTTCAGTTTACCGCAGTTAAAAAAAATTATTACAGAAGCTAACTTTTCACTTCTAAGAATAACCTATTTCAATTCAAGTCTTTTCTTGCCAACGTTTTTGTTTCGCAAGTTAAATTTTAAAAAAAAATCGGATATTCAACTTATATGGAAACCATTCAACTTCGTTTTATATATATTGCTTAAATTCGAATCCCTATTCGCCCAACATATAAACTTGCCATTTGGCACTTCAGTTTATTGTTTAAGTGTGAAGCCATTTCCAAAAAGGATATAATTCAGAAATGTACTCCCGAATCAAAAGTGTAATTATGACCCACACTTTCCGCCAGTCAGTCATTACAGTTGTTTCTACCTTTGGCACTGCAGGGTTGGGAGCAGTATTTTATCTTCTCCTTGCCAGAACTATAGGTTCTCATGAATTTGGACTATTTTCTGTCGCAGTCTCCATTCTAACTTTACTAGTTTCATTTGCAGATGTGGGCATGGGACAAGGGCTGGTTAAATTTGTAGCCGAAAATAACCGTAATAATGCCTATTGGCCGTTTGCAAAAATAGCTATTCAAACAAAAATAGCGATTGGAGCATTTTTTTGTGTAATTTTATGGATTTTTTCACACCCGATTGGAAATCTGGTACTGCATCAACCGGAAGTCGCCCCGCTACTTCCGATAGTAGGTTTTGGCATCTTTGCCATTCTTTTGTTTGGGCTAGCAACCTATATTTTTCAGGGTCAACAAAAATTTATCCTTTGGGGAGGTACTCAATTTGGAGCCAACTTTTTCCGTCTCATTCTATTTGGGTTACTGTTGTCAGTGGTTAAAATTGATTCATATTTAGGTCTTATCCTTTTTGCATCGGCACCTTTATTTGGTTTTTTAATTTCCATAATTTGGTTGCCACTAATAAATATAATTAAGGCCAAGATCACCAGGGAGCAAATTCAGAAGTTTTGGCATTTCAATAAATGGACAGCAGCCTTTACCATCACAGGATCACTTTCCGGTAGAATTGATACCCTTCTCACAGCACGGTTTCTCACCCTTTCAGATACCGGAGTTTACTCTTTGGCGGTGACCATGGTAGCCTTTTTACCCCAATTCGCTTCTGCGTTGGGAGCAGTTACCGCTCCCAAATTTGCGTCATTTACCAATTCAACCTATTCCAGCAGGTACTTATTAAAAGCCGGATTATTTTCCCTTGGTACAAGTCTCATAGTGGCCCTGATAATGATTCCCACGGCCCTTATCGTACTCTGGCTTACTGGCCGTGATTTTTCTGCAGCTTTCGCCCCTTTTCTTATCCTTTTGGCATCTCTGACACTTTTTACATCGCTTAATCCGCTGCGTGATAGCATATTATATTTTTATCACCTCCCCCAATTTTTCTTTTGGGCTAACCTAACCCAGGCAGCTATAGTTATTACAATGGGATCACTGCTTATTCCCCGTTTCGGAATCATTGGTACCGCAGCAGCGGTATTAATTAGCCATATATTCTTTGCTGCAGCTAGTTTCTGGCAATATGAAAATTGTCGCACACACCATAGTTAGAAACGAGGAAAATTGGATTTGGTATTCACTCACATCGGTGATCAACCATATCGATGAAATAATAATATGGGACACTGGCTCCACTGACAGGACGGCTAATATAATAAAAAGTGTCAACAATCCCAGAATTAAATTTAAAGCAATCAAAGTCACCAAAAACGAGTCCGACCTATCTAAAGCTCGTAATCATATGTTAGAAGAAACACAAGCTGACTGGTTAATGATTTTAGACGGAGACGAAATTTGGCCGGACAGTTCAATTCAAAGAGTGGTAAATTTTATAAAAACCCAAGGTCATCTTTACGATTCCATAGTCGTCCCCACTCTAAATTGTGTGGGAGATATTTTTCACATCTCGTCCCCTAGCGCAGGTCGGTATTCGATCGCCGGCAAGACGGGTCATTATAATCTCAGATTCATCAACCTAAAAAAAATCCCGGGCTTACAAGTTTCTAATCCCCCAGGCCAACTTCAGAGTTATTGCGATTCTAAGAGTGTCAAAATTCAGGACAGAGATCCACAGGGGATCGCTTTTATAAGCGCCCCGTATCTGCATATGACGCACCTGGCCAGATCCTCCCGCTCCCACGATAAAGAAGTATTTTGGCGCAGTCCAAAATTTAAATATGACTTGGGGAAGCCCCTTCTGTCTGACTTTGAATACCCTAAATGTTTTTACTTTCCGAGACCACAAATAGTACCTACTCCCTGGAACCAGCGTAGCCTATTTTTTATTCTTAACGCTACTTGGCAAACACCGTTAAAATCAATCAAACGCAAAATACTTAACCAAACACCATAATGTCACCAATCCATCCTTCCAATTGATCTTTTTCCCTTCTGCGTAACTTCTACCGGAATAGCTGATCCCCACTTCATAAATCCGTACTCCCATTTTAGCCGCTTTAATTGTAAACTCCGGTTCAAATCCAAATCTCTTTTCCTGCAAATTCAACTTATCAGCCACGTCTTTAGTAAAAGCTTTGTAGCAGGTCTCGATATCCGTCAAATTCAAATTTGTCAGACAATTTGACAGTAGAGTGATAAATTTATTCCCCACATAGTGCCAAAAATATAAAACTCTGTGCGGTTGATTACCCACAAACCTGGATCCAAATACCACGTCTGCTTTTTTCTTTAGAATCGGCTCCAGCAATAATTTGTATTCATCAGGATCATATTCCAAATCCGCGTCTTGAATAATAAACACGTCGCCCGTGGCAATTTTCAGTGCGTCCCTCACCGCCGCCCCCTTCCCCTCGTTTATCTTTTTATCTATAAGTTTTAACCTGTACTTTTGAGCTTTGACTTTTGAGATTTGAGCTTTTGTTCTGTCAGTCGATCCGTCATTCACCACGATTATTTCTTTAACTAATTTGTTTGATTGCACCTTTCGAAGTACCTGGGCAACTGTCTTTTCTTCATTGTACGCTGGTATAATTACAGTCAGCTTCATATTCGCAAATTGTAACATGAAAATAGCCTTTCTCAGCCAATGGCAGGGGGTCAACACCAGGGGGGTCGAAACTTACGTTGATGAGTTATCCCGGCGGCTAAAGAATCTGGGGCATCAGGTTAGTATTCGCAAAAATATTTGGGATCATGTCAACCCCAACACCGAAATTATAATTTCCACCAACGGCAGGCTTGACGCCATACTAGCTAAACTTTGGTGCACGGTTTATGGAGCCAAGTTAATTATTCCCGGCCAGTCCGGATTTGGCTGGGACGACAAACTTAACCTTTGGGTTTTTCCTGACGTATTTATAGGGCTGACTAATTTTCAATGTGTGTGGGCTAAATACATTAATCCTTGGGTCAAAACAGTGACCATTCCCAACGGCGTAGATTTAGATAAATTCAACCCACGCGTAAAACCTTTAGCCATCAGTAAATCTAAACACATAATTCTTAATGTAGGCGTTGTGGATTCTTTTAAAAGACAGGGTTTACTTTTAAAGGCCAGCCCTTATCCGGTTTTATTAGTCGGTAAAGGCGGGAATATGACTTTTGACCACAAAGATATGCCGAGAGTTTACACCGCATGCGATTTATTTTCTTATCCTACGTCACCTCAAGAATCTTTCGGCATCGCCATGCTGGAGGCCATGGCCAGTGGATTGGCCGTGGTCGCTACAGATGACCCTATCCGTCGTGAGATAGTAGGAGAAGCCGGGCTCTTCGTCGATCCTACAGACACCGCAGCGTACGCTCAAACTCTAAAAAAAGCCTTGAATACAAACTGGGGAGATAAACCCCGCCAACAAGCGTCAAAATTTTCTTGGGATACAATTGCTAAACTTTATGATCTCTGTTTCCATAATTGCTAAGGACAAATCTATTATTCTTCCAAGTTGCCTAGAAAGTGCTCGGCAAGTATCCGACGATGTAGTCATAATAACAAATGCCGACCATAAGTTTGTAAATTTCGCCGATCAGAAAAACTTTGCTGCCAGTAAATGCAAATATAATTGGGTGTTGTCTTTGGATTCAGACGAAGAATTGTCACCGCAGCTTATCCATGAACTACGAACCGTGAACCAGGAACGATACACTGCATATAAAATTCCCAGATTAAATATTATTTTCGGCAAAGCAATGCGTCACACCAATTGGGAACCTCCGGCAGACACTCATATCTGGCTTTACGACAGAACTCGCGGTCATTGGGAAAACCCGGTTCACGAAGAGATCGTCACTCCCGGACCGGTAGGCCAATTACGGGGGCTAAAAATTCATCACAGTTATCATTCCGTCGAAGAATTCATGGATAAAATGAACGGTTACACCTCCCGCGAAACCAGAAGCATGAACCCATTTTTTGATTTTTTTCGCCGATATATCTGGCACCTGGGGTTTTTGGACGGCTGGCACGGATTATTCTTAAGTTATTTAATGGCTATTTATCATACTGTAACATGGGTAAAGAAAAGTTCTTCCTGATCTTAATTCTTATTCTGGGGTCGGGTTTGCGCTTGATTAAATTAGATCAAAGTTTCTGGTTGGATGAAGCTTCCCAGGCCCAACTCTCTTCAATGTCTCTTTCCCAGATCTGGTCTAATCGTCCGGGTGATTTCCACCCGCCATTATTTTATTTTTTGGCTCACTATTGGCTGCAACTCGGCCGATCCGAAACTTGGCTGCGGCTACTCCCTATTTCTTTCGGCATTTTAAATATTGCAGTAATTTATTATCTAGCTTACGCCATTAACCCCAAATTAGGTCTTACCGCGGCCTTCTTACTCGCTATTAATCCTTTCCACGTCTACTATTCCCAGGAATTTCGCATGTATTCTTTATTGGCATTATTAGGAACTCTCTCCATGTCAGCCTTCTATAAAAAACATTGGTCCCTTTTTCTCATCAACACTATCATGCTTTATACCCACTATGCTGCGGTATTTCTCATTTTCTCCCAACTGGCATATTCGCTTATTTTCGACAGAAAATTACTTAAATTAAGTATTATAAATTGCGCATTAAGTATTGCACTTTACACGCCCTGGCTTCCCCAATTCCAGCACCAGCTCCAATCGGGAGCCAACATCGATACTTATTTACCGGGGTGGCGAAGTATCTTAACCCTTTCTCCGCTCAAATCTTTGCCCTTGATTCTATTTAAATTTGTAGCTGGCCGCATAGACCTCATTCCTAGATATATATACGCCGTATATATTGCCTTCGTCCTCCTCGTTACAGCTGCGGGGTTACTTCTTGCCCGTGGCAAACGCCGCCTGCTCTATACCTGGTTGTTTGCTCCAATTATCGGCAGCATTATCCTTTCATTTTTTATCCCCCAAACCCAACCCTTCCGCCTGATTTTTACTCTGCCGGCTTTAATCATCCTCTTGGCCGAAACAACCAGGCGTTTTCTCAAAATATTTTTTACTTTGCTTATTTATATCGCCATCGTCGGCAACTACACATATTTCACCCGCCCAAGGTTGCAAAGGGAACAGTGGCGCCAAGCTCTGGAATTTATCCGCACCCGGCCCGCTACCATGGTAGTTAAATTTCCAGGACCCTTTGCCCCCATGACCTGGTACGCGCCCGACCTGCCGGTGATTACTGCCTCATCATTGCGTGCAGATTTATCTGATTTTTACCTTTTTCAATATCTCACCGGTCTGACTGACCCGCAATACAAAATTGACGCCCGGATTCAAGCCGACGGCTATGCCATGCAAAAAAGGTATAATTTTGAAGGAGTGGGTTTTATAGACTATTATCACAAATGAAAGTTGGTTTAGACGTTTCATCAATTATTTACGGCACAGGAGTTTCCAATTACACTTTGGAACTGCTGCAACATCTGCCGCAGGACATTCTGGTTCCTTTCGGCTACTCTCTCCGTCGCCTCGCCGAACTAAAAAGGATAATCCTTAAAGGAGTGTCCCTCCCAATCCCCCCCACCGTCATGCATTATTTATGGAACGTTCTGCATTTAGTTAACGTAGAGTCATTTATTGGGGAAGTTAACATTTATCATTCATCAGACTGGACTCAAGGACCCAGCCAGGCCAAAAAGGTTACCACCGTTCACGACCTGTCCCCATTTTTATACCCGGCTGAAACCGATCCCCAAATTGTGGCCGTCCACGCCGCCCGCATGAAATGGGTGGTCAAAGAATGTGACAAAATTATTTGTGTCTCCAATTCAACCGCCGCTGACTTGCACAGATTATTTCCAAGCACCATCGGCCGGACGGTTGTTATCCCCGAGGCCCTACCGGGTAAATATTTATCACTTCAGCCCCAGATTACCAAAAACGCCAATTATGTTTTTGCCATCGGCGCCCGCCAGCCCCGCAAGAACATCGACCGCCTCAAACTTGCCTGTGCCAAATTGGGGCAAAAACTGATCGTCGTCGGTGAAGGAAGCGACTTAGGTTACGTTTCCGATCAGGCTCTGGTCAATTATTTGGCCGGGGCCTCGGCTTTTGTATACCCCAGTCTTTATGAAGGATTCGGTCTACCGATCTTAGAGGCTTTTTATTATCATGTTCCCGTCGCTTGTTCAAACACTTCTAGTCTGCCCGAAGTAGCGGGTGAAGCCGCCGCCTATTTTGATCCCTTGTCCGTCGAATCTATTGCCGCCGGTATCACCCAGGCAATTAAAGACCGCGACCGGCTAACCGCCGCCGGCACAAAGCAGTTAGCCAAATTTAGTTGGGATAACGTCGCCCAGGAAACTCTAAGAGTTTATAAATCATTATGCTAATCGGAATTGATGCCAACGAAGCCAATTTAACCCCCAACTTAGTAGGTATAAATGAGTATGCCTTTAATTTGTTGTGGGCCGTTTACAATCTGAAATCAGATCACAAATTTGTGATCTATTTGAAAACCCCGCCCCAAAAAACACTTCCACCTGAAAGGTGGGGTTGGAAGTATCGGGTCATTCCCTTCCCCAAATTCTGGACCCAAACCCGTCTGCCGTGGGATTTATATACCCACCAGCCCCGGCTGGATGTATTTTTCAGCATGACTCACTACGCGCCCCGTTTTTCGCCCGTTCCTACGGTTGTGGCCATTATGGATCTGGGTTTTTTGCAAACCCCGGAACAGTTCACTCCCGCCGACTTTAATCAATTAAAAAGCTGGACAGCCTATTCTGTCAAAAATGCTGCCAAAATAATCGCCATTTCTCAATACACGAAACAGGACATTATCAAAAATTATCACCGCGACCCGCAGGATATCGTCGTTACCCTTTTGGGTTACAACACCAAACTATTTAAACCAAGCTACAAACCTCCCCAGCCTTACATTCTCTTTTTAAGCAGTCTAAAACCTAGTAAAAATGTAGAAGGACTAATTAAAGCATTTGATTTATTAAAAATTAAAAATTTAAAATTAAAAATTGTGGGTAAGAAGGCTTGGCATTACGACCAAATATTTACCCTGGTAAAACAACTAGGCCTGGAAGATAGAGTTAAGTTTACCGGCTTCGTAGACGAGGCCACTAAAGTGACCCTTATGCAGGAAGCCTTCGCCTACGTCTTGCCCAGCTTCCATGAAGGTTTTGGCATTACTGTTTTGGAAGCCATGGCTTGCGGCACGCCGGTTGTTATATCCAATGTAGCCAGCTTGCCGGAAGTTGGCGGGAGAGCCGCCATCTACGTCGATCCCCATGACCCAAAGTCTATTGCTCAAGGTATAATAGAGGCCATGGGTCCTGAGCGGAGCCGAAGGATTAAAAAGGGCCTACAAAGAGTAAAATTATTCAGCTGGGCCGAATGCGCCCGCCAAACTTTAAAATGTTTACAGACCGCAACGGCAAAACACTAACCACTTCCCAGGTTTTGCAAAAGGGGATTGCCAGAATCTTCAATATTTTTTTGGACCTTGAGCTGTATTTCCTCACTCTTGCAGGCCTGGTTCCTTCCCATATCTTCCGTAAAATAATTTATAGACTTTGCGGAATGAAAATTAGTGGCACCGTCCACATGTGGGCCAGATTTTATAACCCAGCCAACATCGAGATTGGAAACGACACCATAATCGGAGATCACGCTTTTCTCGACGGTCGGGCTAAATTAAAAATCGGCAGTCATGTAGATATCGCCTCAGAAGTTATGATCTACAACTCCGAACATGATCTGACTGCAGAAGATTTCACAGCTACTCTTGCGCCGGTGAAAATTGAGGACTACGTCTTTATTGGTCCTCGGGTGATAATCTTGCCGGGCGTCAAGATTGGCCGGGGAGCGGTCGTGGCTGCTGGGGCTGTAGTTACCAAAGACGTTCCCGACTTTGCCGTTGTTGGTGGGGTTCCTGCCCAGATAATAGGGGAGAGAAGTAACAAAAATTTAAAATATAGACTAGGACGGGCCAGATTATTTCAATGAAGCTAATCATCGCTATATTTATTGGTATTTATTTAGCATTGCCTTCCCCGAAATTTCCAGGGCCTCCGCCAAATTCAATTCAATCAACAGAACCGGCGGATACAGAATCTATCTATCGTCGGGCGTATTACACCAATCTCTCTCGATTAGAAATAATGGATTATTACGACAAAGCTTTTCGTGGCCCGGTCCAATATCGTTTAAATCTCCCCCCCGAAGACGCCTACTCCGTTATCCGCGATCAAACCAAAAGCAGCTTTCTGGAGCTAATTGTTCACCCTCTGCGGGAGTCATTGTATGTCAACGCCTTTGTGCCCACCAAACCTACTGAGCAAATCAACATTAAAGGTGTTCATTATCTCAACAAAGTTACTGTCCGCTACCTGTCTTCCCACCCTATTTCCCGCCTTACAGTTCTAGCTTTATCAGGTCCATTATTTCTCTGGTTAGCTAAAGAATATTCCCATGTCTAAATACTTACTGGTTCTGGTTTTGCTTTTTGTTGCCCTCTACCCAAAATTTCCCTTATTGGGAGTATCCGGCACGTTTGTGGCTGTCCGTCTGGAAGATTTTGTAGTTGCTGCGGCCATTATTTTTTGGGCGCTCACCGCCCTGCGGCAAAAATACCTGCCTGTTCATCGTGCGATACTTCTATATTTAATAATCGGCTTCGTTTCGGTATTTTCGGCTATTTTTGTCACCAAAACCGCCGGATTAAACCTTGGCCTGCTACACGCTCTGCGCCGGGTAGAATATATGGCGATGTTTGCCGTGGGTTTCCACGCTCTGCAAAACAAGCAACAACTGCATTTTCTAATTAGAGCCTTTTTACTGATAGCGTTAATAGCCTCTATTTTCGGATTGGGCCAGCAGTTTTTGGGCTGGCCGGTCATTTCTACCACCAATAGTGAATTTTCCAAGGGGTTGGCTCTTACTTTGGGTGCAGGAGCCCGTATTAACTCCACGTTTGCCGGCCACTACGACCTGGCAGCCTTTTCTATCTTTCCCTTACTTTTGGTAATCGCTCTCTTGACTCTGCCCCAAATCCGTCACAAATGGCTGTTAATCGGCATTGGCTCTCTGGCTTATTGGACCATGCTTCTCTCCGCTTCGCGGGTCACCTTTGCCGCTTTTTACATCACTACCGCTCTTTTTATGCTGCTTATCCGCAAAAAGCTCTGGCTTATCCCCTTAATCCTTTTGGGTATTTTCAGCATTTTAGCCTCTCCCCAACTTTTGGGCCGGTACCGCGAGCTGCTTATTAATCACGTTCAGGCGGCAGCAGATGAGGAAATTCCCGATGCGCTCAAACCCCCGGCCGTTCCCGAAGATCGGTCTTTAAACATCCGCCTCAAAGCCGAATGGCCCCGGGCCCTGCGGGCCTTTTATCAAAATCCTCTTTTAGGTACCGGTTTTTCATCGGTAGGCTTGGCGGTGGACAATGACTATCTGCGCGTCTTGGCCGAAACTGGCTTTTTCGGACTGGCTGCCTTCGGTCTAATTCTCTTGCGTATTTTCAAAACCAGTTCACCGTATTTCCGCGCCCCCGCTTCCTCCTCAGACGCTTTCATAGTAGCCACAACTTTGGGGTTAGTCAGTCTATTGTTAAACGCGGTATTCATCGACATTTTTGAAGCTTCAAAAGTCGCTATAATAGCCTGGACCTTACTTGGAGCTGCCGAGAAAGCCAAGACTTTATGAAAAAATATCAATATTTTATTTTGGGAATCCTAGTTTTAGCCGGTTTTGCTGTTCGCCTCTACAAAATTAGTAACCCCATTGCCGACTGGCACTCCTGGCGTCAGGCCGATACTTCCGCCGTCACCCGTAACTGGGTAAAAAGCGGCGTAAACATTCTCACTCCCCGCTACGACGATTTTTCCGACGTTTCCGGCAATGGCCTGTTTAATCCTCAAGGTTATCGATTTACCGAATTCCCTCTCTTTAACCTTCTTCACTACAGCCTCTTCTCTCTTCTCTCTTCTCACTTCTCACTGGAATTAGTCGGCCGTTTAACTTCAATTCTTGCAACTCTGGTCTCTGCTGTCCTTCTCTTCTTACTCGTCCGCCGCCATTCCACCCCGGGGGTTGCGTGGTTGGCCACTGCCATCTTCCTCTTTTTGCCGTACAACATTTATTTCACCCGGGTCGTTTTACCGGACCCGTTGATGGTCACCTTAGTTTTAGCAGCACTTTTAGCTCAATCTTCTTCGCGTCCGCTGACCTGGATCTTTGGATCCTTGGCAGTCTTAGTCAAACCCACTGCCATTTTTTTCCTCCTGCCCCTTCTCAAAGATTTTTGGCTTTTCGTCAGTCTGCTTGCCCCGTTTGGCCTGTGGCGGATTTGGGAGCACCGTTTTCCGGAGGGCATCCCCGCCAGCCTCTGGCTCTTAAACGGCAACGGCATTCGCTTCCGCCCGGCCTGGTTTCGCTGGCTGTTTGGCGAAAGGCTGGGGGACATGATTCTGGGGCAATGGGGGGTTTTCCCTTTCCTATTGGG
Organism: uncultured Gammaproteobacteria bacterium; assembly: GCA_964356225.1. Lineage (GTDB taxonomy): Bacteria > Patescibacteriota > Microgenomatia > CAZETR01 > Amesbacteraceae > GWC2-45-19. The sequence goes on along the minus strand of CAYHGA010000002.1, from coordinate 36,257 downwards.
TCTATTCCAAGCCAATTCGTACTTTCTTTCCTGGGCCGCCGGAGCGTTGCTGTATCTGGCTGTTTTTGCCACCGGCAATATTCAACACGATTATTACCAGATTCCTCTCATCCCCATAGTTTCCGTTCTTGTGGCTCTCGGGGCCATCCACTTTAGTACTACTCTGGCCAAAAAAGCCGTCATTGCCTTTTGTTTGCTGCTCATGATCGGCCTGGCTTGGTACGACCTTAAAGGGGATTATCAAGTCAACAACTGGTCCATTATCCACGCAGGCCTTGCCGCCGATAAACTCTTGCCCAAAGATGCTATTGTTGTCGCCCCCTACAATGGAGATACGGCATTTCTATATCAGACCAACCGCCGGGGTTTCCCCAACCTGTCTTTACCCATCAAAGACCTGCGGGACCGCTTCAATGCCCAGTATTATATATCGGTCAATTATGATGACCAGACCAACGCCATTATGAAAAAATACACCGTTCTTGAGCAAACACCTGAATACGTCATCGTTGAGCTCGTTGAACCCATCCGGCCATGAACATCCTCATGCTTTTGCCGTATTTGCCCTATCCTCCGTCAGAGGGCGGCCAAGTCCGTTCCTACAAACTTATCAAGCTGTTATCCAGAAAACACACTATTACCCTAGTCTGTTTCTCCCGCCAGCATAATACCCAGGAACAAATCAGTCATATGAAGCAGTTTTGCCGCAAAGTCATCGTCATTGAGCGGGGGAAAACCTGGACTCTAGCCAACATTCTGCGCACCGGTTTCTCTCCCTACCCTTTTCTCGTTTCCATTTATTATTCTCCCAAAATAAAACAGGTGCTCCAGGAAGAATTGCAAAGCGGCCAATACGATTTGATTCACGCAGAAATGTCGTACACCTTGCCCTATTTACCGGCTCATAACCTCCCCATTATTCTGGTCGAACAAACCATTATGTCCCGGATTTTTGGCCATCAAGCCAACACCGACAAACGGCTGTGGTTCCGCCCGTTTATGTGGATTGATGTAGCCAAAATGCGCTTTTGGGAACAATATTTCTGGAGGCGGGTCAGCCGGGTAGTCACAGTTTCCGCCGAAGATGCCCGGGTTATTCAAAAAATAATCCCCGGCCTGAAAGTTGACGTTGTTCCCAACGGAGTAGGGGAGGACGTCAGCAATTTACCCAAAAAACCTCACTATAATCACCGTATTTTGTATATGGGTAATTACAAATGGATCCAGAATTGGGAAGCGGCCGAGCTTTTGGCCAGGAAAGTCTTTCCCCTCATACAGAAAGCTATCCCCACAGCCTCGCTGATTATCGCCGGTCAATTCCCTACCTCTGAAGTCAAAGCTCTCAAAACACCAGGCGTAGAGATTTTAGAGCTCAAAGACTCCGACACCCAGGGAGTAGTCAATGCTTATCTTGAATCAGGTTTGTTTGTGGCTCCTATGTACGCCCCGGGGGGCACCAGACTGAAAATACTGGCGGCCATGGCGACCATGATCCCGGTCGTTACTACCCCCGTTGGGGCCGAAGGGTATGGGGCGGTCGACGGCGAATCAATTATTATCGGCACCACTCCGGAAGACATTGCTAATAAATCTATCCGGGTTTTACAAAACAAAAAGATGTATACCCAAATTGCCAACAATGCCAGGCATTTGGTAGACACCAACTTTTCCTGGGAACCCATTGCCCAAAAACTGGAGAGCATATATGAAGACCTTGTCCATCATCATTCTTAGCTATAACGTCAAGAAACAGCTTCTTGACTGTCTGGCTTCTATTCCCAAACATAAAGATTGGGAAATAATAATTCCCGACAACGGCTCCACGGACGGCAGCGCCCAGATCGCCACTATCCAAAACAATACTAATCTCGGCTTTGCGGCCGGAAACAACGTCGGTATTAGCCACTCGCAAGGAGAATTCATTCTCCTCCTTAATCCGGACACCATCGTTTATCCTAAAACCATTGAAACAGTCCTCGAATATATGCAGGATCACCCTGACATTGGCGCAGCTACCTGCCGGGTGGAATTGCCGGACGGTTCACTCGATTACTCCTGCCATCGCAATTTTCCCGATCCGGTAGGTTCTTTTTTGCATATCATTGGACTAAAACACTTATCAGCCTACACAAACCAAAAAATCCCCAATTCAATTCATGAAATAGATTCTCTCGTTGGCGCTTTCGCCATGATTCGCAAAACCGCCGGAGACCAGGTCGGTTGGCTGGACGAAGATTATAAATTTAACGGCGAAGATATAGATTTTTGCTACAAATTAAAAGAAAAAGGTTGGAAAGTTGTATATATTCCCGGCGTCAAAATAACTCATTTTAAAGGGTCGTCAGTCCGGGCCATTGCCTCCGGCCGCCGCCGCTGGGCCATCAATTCAACAGACGCCATGCGCCTTTTTTACACTAAGCACCTGGCCGCTAAATACCCCTTCTTCATAAACTGGACTGTCGACGTTGGTATTTGGATAATTAGATCAATGAGATTAATTAGATCAATTAAGTAAATTATGAAAATTTGTATTGATGCCAGAATGTGGGGGATTAAGCATACCGGAATCGGCAGATATGTAGAGAATTTGATTGATAATTTGCCGGGTGAAGCAGTTTTAATCGTCCCCCCGGACCTCAAAAACGAGCTCAAACTGGCCAAGTTCACCAAATATTACGCCCGTTTCCACCCCTACTCACTCCTCTCCCAACTGGAAATGCTGTGGATATTATCTTTTATCAGACCCGACGTTCTGCACGTGCCCCACTTTACCATCCCCGTTTTCTGGCCCGGCAAAATGGTGGTCACTATCCACGACCTGATCAAACACATGTCCAAAGGCCGGGACACCACTACTCATAATCCCATTTTTTATTGGCCGAAATATTTTGGTTATTTAGCCATTGTCTGGCTGGCTGTGCATCGGGCCCGGCATATTATCGTCCCTGCCAAATACTGGAAAAGTATATTAGTAAAAAAATATCATCTCAACCCAGCTAAAATCTCCGTCACCTACGAGGGCGTAACCAAACCATTTACAGGAGACTCTTTTAAGGAGTCTCCTTTTAAGAGCATCCCGAAGCCTTTCATAGTTTACACAGGGAATCTATACCCGCATAAAAACATCCCCGTGTTAATTAGAGCAGTAGAGCTGGCTAAAATAGACCTAAAGGTTGTCTGCGCCAGGTCAGTCTTTGAGAAACGCCTGCCCATCTCTTCCCGCGTACAATACTTAGGCCGGCTCACAGATGAGCAACTGGTTGACCTATATCATAGAGCCCTTGCCTTTGTTTTTCCCTCATTAATAGAAGGTTTTGGCCTGCCGGGGTTAGAAGCAATGGCCGCCGGTTTGCCAGTCATTGCCGCCCGGGCCTCCTGCCTGCCGGAAATCTACGGCGACGCCGCCCTTTTTTTTGATCCTCACGACCCAGTAGATTTGGCAGACAAAATCCAGAGCCTACTCATCGATAAAAAACTATGCCAAAAGCTAATAGTCAAAGGCCAATCGCAAGTTACCAAATACTCCTGGGCCTTCATGGCCAGCCAAACATGGCAGATTTACCAAGCCGCGTTGCGTTAGTTTACGACCGGGTGAATAAGTGGGGCGGGGCGGAGAGAGTGCTTCTGGTCCTGCATGAAATGTTTCCCGATGCTCCGCTGTACACCGCCGTTTATGACCAAGAGCGGGCTCCTTGGGCTCAGATTTTTCCCGCCGTAATCCCTTCTTTCTTGCAAAAATTCCCCTTGGCCAAATCCAATCATGAGCTCTACCCCTGGCTCACTCCCATCGTTTTTGAAACCTTAAAGTTTGACGATTACGATATTGTCATTTCGGTTACTTCCGCCGACGCCAAGGGCATTATTACTAAGCCCCACACTTTTAACCTTTGTTATTGTCTCACTCCTACCCGCTATTTATGGAGTCACGAAGATTTTTATAAATCCCAAACGTCTCCTCTATTTCATCCCCTGTTTAATTATTTAAAGCGCTGGGATCTCATCGCTTCCCATCGCCCCGATGCCTACATTGCCATTTCCCGGACAGTCAAAGATCGTATTAAAAAATATTACGGTCAGGATTCTCAAGTTATTTATCCTCCGGTAGAGGTGGATTCTTTCAGTCAACCGGTTACTATGAACCATAAACTAATAACTAATAACTTCTTTTTATACGTTGGCCGTTTAGTGGCCTACAAACAAGCAGACGTTTTGGTAGAAATTTTTAACGATTTAAAATTGCCCCTGGCTATAATTGGAACGGGGAATTTAGAAAATAAACTTAAAGCCGCAGCCAATCCCAACATTCATTTCCTCGGCCATTTGGCCGAAGCAGATTTAATTTCATATTATCAGCACGCCCGGGCGGTTTTATTTATCCACGAAGAAGATTTTGGATTAGTGCCGTTGGAAGCCCACGCCGCCGGCACTCCTGTTATCGGCATAAACAAAGGGGGAGTCGCAGAAACCGTAATTCATGGCCAAACGGGATTGCTCTTAGATAGCGTTGCCGACCTAAAAAATGCTATTCTTAACTTTGATCCCGCTCAATTCGACCGGGAATTCATCAAGTCACATGCCCAAAAGTTTGCCAAAGACCGATTCCAAAGAGAATTTAAGCAAGCACTTGTACGTTCTTATTCTGGCTGGCGGCGGCGGCACCCGTCTTTGGCCTCTCTCCCGGGAAAACTCTCCTAAACAATTTATAAAACTATTTAGTGGACAATCTCTCCTCCAGCTTACAGTTGATAGAGCTTTAAAATTAACTCCTCCCAATCAGATTTACATCTCTACGTCAGCAAAATATGTGGCTGAAATAAAAAAACAATGTCCCAAAGTAAAAAGCGAAAATATTATTGCTGAACCCCAGCGTAAAGATACAGCCATTGCTCATGGTTTAGGAGCCGCCTACATTTATCTCCAGGACCCTGAAGCCGTAATTGTAAATTTAGCCTCTGACCATCTCATCACTCCAGTCACAGGTTTTGTGAGTGACATTAAAAAGGCTGTTTTCTACGCCTGGGAAAATAAATTCGTCACTGTGGGTATTAAACCAAAATTTCCTCATACTGGAATGGGGCACATTAAATTTAAGGGTAACATTGGTCTGAAGTTTGTTGAAAAGCCCTCCTTGGATTTGGCCATGAAATTTACCGCGTCGGGAGATTATCTGTGGAATGCCAATTTGTACGTTTGGAAAGCTAAGCTATATTTGGATCTTCTCAAAAAGTTCGCTCCCAAATCGTATGCTTTTCTACCCAAAATAATAGATGATATTGGTACTGGTAAAGAAAAAGAAACTATTCAACTGGCTTTCCAAATGGCCCCCAGCATTTCCGTAGATTATGCCGTCTCCGAAAAAGTTACCAATTTTATTTGTATTCTTGGCCATTTCACTTGGTCTGACGTAGGGGATTGGAACATAGTTTGGCAAAATCTACCCAAAGACTCCGCTGGCAATGCGGTTATTGGTAGTCGTGGGCAAGGTGAACTAGTTGGTCTCAATTCCCGAAACAATCTTTTTGTTTTAGACAAACAGCTTATTTCCTTAGTCGGCCTTTCGGACATGGTGGTAATCGATACGCCAGATGCAATTCTCATTTGCCCCAAAAATGACGCCCAGTCTGTTAAACAGCTGCATGGAATGCTCAAAGAGCAAAAACTGCTAAAATACCTGTAATCCATGAAATACGAAACCCTCAAACGGATAATGGACATTTTTCTTGCCATATTTTTGGGGACCCTGTTTTTCCCTATAAGTCTCCTGGTCGCTCTAGCCATCAAACTCGAGTCTTCGCAAGGCCCCGTTTTTGCCGATATTCCCAACCGTGTAGGCAAGCATGGCAGGCTTTTTCATTTGCACAAGTTCCGTTCTATGATTCCCGACGCTCACCTCAAACTTCGCACCGATCCCAAATTCAAAAAACTCTACGAGGAATATAAAAAAAGCAGCTACAAGTTAAATTCCGATCCCCGGGTGACCAGAGTGGGAAAATTTATCCGTAAATTTTCGCTCGATGAAGTACCTCAATTAGTCAACGTATTTTGGGGAGATATGAGCCTTATTGGTCCTAGACCCTATTTTTCAGACGAACTTGAAGAACAGCAGAAAAAATATCCCCACACCAAGGAGCTGGTAAAAAAAGCTCTCTCTGTCCGCCCTGGGATTACCGGCCAATGGCAAGTATCCGGCAGAAGCGATATTAATTTTGATAAGCGCATAGAAATGGATTCGCATTATGCCGAGAACATGAATCTATGTTATGATCTAAAAATATTGTTTAAAACTCCTTTTGTCATGTTATCCGGCAAAGGAGCTGTCTAAAAACCTGCCATGCCCGAAGAAACGCTGGTCCACACCCTCGAAGGTCAACCCCTGGTCACACCATCCCGCAAATTTCCCCCGTTTCTCAAGTTAATTTTAATTATCCTGGTTGCTCTGGTAGGGGTAGCCGCCATACTGGCCGTTATTCTTTTACCCTCGGTCAAGAAATTAACCGCATCAGTGGACCGTCTCAAGGCCTCCGGAGCCGCGGTAGCAGTGGCTGTTAAGTCCCAGGATCTCAAGACGGTCAATCAGCAATTACAGATAGTAGAAAAAGATCTGGCTCAACTCAACCAGGATTACTCCCGTTTGGCCTGGCTTAAAATTGTCCCAATCGCCAATTTGTATTATGCCGACGGTCAACACGGATTGAAAGCAGGATCTGCAGTTTTGGAGGCAACCAAAATCACGGTTGATGCAATTGCCCCATACGCCGATTTAGTTGGACTTAAAGGTTTAGCCACCACAGGCGATGGCACAAAAACAGCTCAGGATAGGGTTAATTTCGTGGTTGAAACCCTAGATAAAGTCCGGCCCCAACTTGCCCAAATCGGGGAAAAATTAGCCACAGCCAAATCCGAAGTAAATAAAATCAAACCTTCCCGCTACCCCAAATACCAATCCCAACTTGCTTCCGGGATCGCCCTTATCGACCAAGCTTCCAGTCTGGTCAATGACGCTAAGCCTTTGTTAGAATCAGCCCCATATATCTTAGGTAAAGATAAGCCCCGCAAATATCTGGTTCTTTTTCAAAACGATGCTGAACTTCGTCCCACCGGCGGATTCATGACCGCCTACGCAGTAATCGAAGTTTCTAAGGGCAAAATCAACATCATCCAGTCTAACGACATCTACACTCTGGACGACAAATTTCCCAAAAAGATAGCTGCACCCGAACCCATCAAGAAATATCTTCCCAATGTTCCATATTGGAATCTGCGTGATCAAAACCTATCCCCGGATTTCAAAGTATCTATGGATACTTTTTATCCCAACTATCTCCTGACCAAATCTCCCGTCGTCGACGGCATTATAGCGGTAGACACTCAACTGCTGGTAGACTTGCTTAAGGTTACCGGTCCAATTGGAGTTTCCGGTTTTGGGAATTACAGTGCCGAAATAGACAAACGCTGCAACTGCCCCCAAGTTTTCTACGAGCTGGAAAAGTTTGCTGACCAAGAAGGGCCCGTTGTCTGGGATTCGGTTTCCGGAAAAATAGTTTTTGCTCCTCGAAATTACGGTGACCGCAAATCTTTCATCGGCCCCATGATGCATTCCGTCATGACTAACGTTTTTGCTCAGCCCAAAAAGAAAATATCTGAACTCTTCAATACAGCCATTTCCGCCATCAGCAGCAAGCATATTCAGTTATATTTTGTCGATCCAAAAATCCAAAGCGCCATCGAAAGCTTCAATCTGGCCGGGCGGGTTCGTGAAACAACTGGAGACTATCTCATGGTAGTAGACACCAATTTTGCAGGGGCCAAGACGAACGTTTGGGTCACCTACTCCGCGGATCAAAAAATAGACGTTGAAAGCGATGGCACAGTCACCAAGACTTTAACTTTGACGTACAAAAATCCTCAAGAGTATTTCCTGGAAAAAGGCACAAATCTCAAGCTCAATGGGGTATTCCGCGATTGGTTGCGGGTATACGTGCCCAAAGGCAGTGAATTGCTGGAAGCCAAGGGTTTTGAAACCGGCCAGAAAACATCTGAAGATCTGGGTAAAACCGTTTTCGAAGGTTTCTTTACCGTGACCCCTCTCAACGTCCGGACTATTACTCTCCGCTATAAACTGCCCATGAAAATGAAGTCTCCATACAAAATGCTCATTCAAAAACAGGGAGGATCTAAAAACTTCAACTACACATTCAAAATCAACGGCAAAGCATATCCCGAATTTCTCCTGTCCGCCGATCATGAATTCGTATTCTGACGTTGGTATCGTCCTCAAAAGATTAAATTTAGGCGAAGCAGACAAACTGGTAACTTTTTACACCCAGCGCCACGGTAAGGTTACTGCCATCGCCCGGGGGTTGCGCAGGCCCACTTCCAAACGTGCCGGATCTCTAGAGTTATTCAATATAGTCAAATCCTCTTTCATCAAGGGCAAGGGAGAACTGGACACCTTAGCCGAAGTGCAGATCCTGGAAAGCCATTCCGGGTGGCGGAAGCACCTCGGCCGGGTCAATCTGGCATATCAACTGGCAGAAGTGGTGGACAAACTCACCCCAGACCACCAGCCCCACCCCGAAATCTTTAAAATTCTCAAAGAAAGTCTTTCCCAAATTGGTGGTTTTGGATCCGACTGGGAATTAAAAATTAAAAATTCAAAATTAAAAATTCTCGTGGAGCTGGGTTATTGGCCCCAAGCCAAGGAATTCATTGGGGAAGTAGATGAATTTATAGAAAACTTGATTAACCGCCCTCTCAATTCCCCAAAACTTCTAAATAGGTTAAAATAAGAACTATGGATCTCATGGAAAAAATTGTCAGCCTGTGTAAGAGAAGGGGATTTGTTTTTCCCGGATCAGAAATTTATGGCGGGATAACCGGTTTTTGGGATTACGGCCCGTTGGGAGTTGAGCTGAAGAATAATATCAAGCGGGAGTGGTGGAAATCCATGGTTTATCAAAGAGAAAATATTGTCGGTCTGGACGCCGCCATTGTCATGAATCCCCAAGTTTGGGAAGCCTCTGGTCACACCAAAGCTTTCTCAGATCCTCTCGTGGAATGCAAAAAGTGTCACCATCGCTTTCGCGCCGACCAGGTAAAAGACAGCTGTCCAAACTGTGGCGGCCAGTTTACCGAGGCTAAAAAATTTAACTTGCTCACCGAAGTATATCTGGGGGTCACCGAACCCAAACAAAAAGCCTACCTGCGGGGAGAAATTACCCAAGGAGTCTTTGTAAATTTTAAAAACGTGATTGATTCAAGTCGCATCGATGTTCCTTTTGGTATCGCCCAAATAGGCAAAGCTTTCCGAAACGAAATTACTCCCGGCAATTTCACTTTCCGAAGCCGGGAATTTGAACAAATGGAACTAGAGTTCTTTGTAGAGCCCAAAGACTCCGAAGGAGAGAAATGGTTCGCGTACTGGAAAAAACAACGTCTAGATTGGTACCTGAACCTAGGAATAAAAAGAGAAAACCTTAGATTTAGAGAACATGCTCCGAATGAGCGCGCCCATTACGCCCGGAAAGCTGAAGACATAGAATACAATTCCCCGTTTGGCTGGAAAGAATTCGAAGGAGTTCACCATCGTGGTGACTGGGACCTGTCCCGCCACAAGTTAACCCATGACGGATATACCCCCTGGGTGATTGAAACTTCAGGCGGGGTCGATCGGGCCGCTCTCTTCTTTTTATTAGATGCTTATTTTGAAGATGAAAAAAGAGTCATACTTAAACTCCATCCCCATCTTGCTCCCTACAAAGTAGCCGTTTTCCCCCTCGTTGTCAACAAAGAAGATATTGTCAAAAAAGCCAGAGAAATTTATCTGGAACTTAAACTTAAACTGAACACTGTTTGGGACGACCGGGGCAACATTGGCAAGCGCTATTACGCCCAGGATGAAATAGGCACCCCCTGGTGCGTAACAATAGATTACGAGTCAGATTCAGCAACCGTCAGGGACAGAGACACCGCCAAACAAGAAAGAGTGGACATCTCGCAGCTTGACAGTTATTTTCAAAAAAAGCTAAAGTGAACCTATGAATAAGTGGTTGCCCATTATAGGAGCGGTTGTAGCTCTAGGAATTAGCGCGGGGATAATTTTGTATTTCAAAGGTAAACCCAAGTCCTCTCTGCCCACGCCGACTCCGACTCCCGAAGCAGCCGTCCAGCTGGCTGCCGACAAACAACCCCGGGTTGAACTGAAATTCGCTTCAGACGGCCACTATGTCACCGTATCTCTGTCCAATCTAAACGCTGACCAATTAGAATACAACCTCATATATGACGCCATGGTTAAAAGCAGCAAGCTTCAGACCGGCGTTAACTCCACCGCCAATATTGCCGGTAAATCCACATTTTCTCAAAAACAACTGCTTGGCTCCGAATCCTCCGGCAAGTTCACATATCACGAAAAAATTGCCAACGCCGTCATGGAATTAACTCTCCGCGACGCCTCCGGCCGCTCCATCTTCACCGCCTCTTATCCCTTTACCGTCACCCCTGGTAAATCCGTTACACTTACTGCCTCAGAGTAAACGCACAAGGTTTCTTCGGTTTTTATTAGTCTTGACACGGCGTGAAAATCGGTTCATAGTGGTATAAAGTGGTAAGAAATGGTAAATTATAAACATGTTTATCGGTCAGTATGAACACCACCTTGAAGCTAAAAACCGGCTGTCCATCCCAAGTAAATTCCGTTCCCAACTGGCCAAAGGCGCCGTCCTGTCCCAAGGACTAGACGGCTGTTTATTTTTATATCCCCAGGCCGCCTGGGAGTCGCTCATTTCCAAGTTATCCCAGTTGCCGCTCACCAGGGGCGACGCCCGGTCTTTCACCCGTAGCCTGTCATACGGCGCGGTAGAGGTCGAAATCGATTCCCTGGGCCGGATACTAATTCCGGATTATCTCAAAAGTTTCGCCGGCCTGAAAAATACCTGTCTAGTGACCGGAGCCGTAGAGAGAGTGGAAATCTGGGATAAATCCAAGTTTGACAGCTATATGACTTCAGTTAATTCCCAAAGAGAGTCAATTGCTGAAAAACTTGAGCTGTAAGCCATGCGTAGCATGCATTATCATAATCCCGTACTTTTACAATCAGCTTGTCACTTTTTAGCCGTAAAACCAGGCGGTCATTACGTTGACTGCACGTTAGGCGGTGGGGGACATGCAGCTGAAATTATCCGCCAGGGTGGATTAGTTTTAGGTCTCGATCAAGATCCAGAAGCCTTGCAAGCCTGCCCTGATCTTGCCGGTCTGACCAAAGTTCAATCCAATTTTATCCATCTGGCAGAAATTGTCTCTGCGCATCACTGGCAACCCGTCTTAGGAATCCTGCTCGATCTGGGAGTGTCAGAACATCAAATTAACACTCCCGATCGTGGCTTTTCTTTTCAAGAGTCAGGCCCGTTAGACATGCGCATGGATCCTGCCTTGCCTAATACTGCAGCCACCCTGGTTAACCAGTTATCAGTTAGCCAATTGACCAGTCTTTTCAAAGACTACGGAGAAATACCGGTCGCCAAGACCCTAGCTGTCAAAATTGCCGCCGCCCGGCCACTGGCTACCACTGATCAACTTGCTGACATAACTGGTAAGTGGTCTCGTCAAGCATTCCAAGCCCTGCGCATTGCCGTCAACGACGAACTAGGAGCTCTGGAACAAGTTTTATCCGAAGGACAAGAAATTCTGGCTCCCGAAGGGAGGCTGGTAGTTATCAGTTTTCATTCCCTGGAAGACAGAATCGTCAAGCACGCTCTTACTAATATGCAATCTCTAACTCCCAAACCGGTCGTAGGCGAAAAAGGTGCCAAGCTCAGAGCATATGTTAAAACTATTAATCATCATTAACATTATTCTCCTCTCCGGGCAGGTGGTTCTGTCGTTCGGCAGAGCTACCCAGGGAGGTGAGTTAGGCCGCTTGCAAAATCAGGCCCAGGCATTGGCCTCTGAAAATCAACATCTGCGGGAAGCCATTTATTCTTCGTCTTCCCTTAGCTACATTTCTATAAATTTCCTCTCTTCTCTTCCCGTGGCGGCCGCCCGACCATGAACTGGCGCTTTTCGGTAATCCAGGCATTTTTTATCCTTTTTACTCTGGGTATCGTCCTGCGTTTAGGATATTGGCAGGTCGTTAAGGGTGCGGATTTAGCCGCTGAAGCGGCTTGGCAGAGACAAAGTTTTTTGGAGCTTCCCAGCCCCCGGGGATCTATCTTAAGTTCAGACGGTTTTCCTCTGGTCACCAACCGGGAAGCCTATTTACTTTATATTAATCCCCGCCAGTTTACCCTCTCTGAAAAATTAAGCCAGCTCTTACCCGCCTCCGCCAGCGCCCGCCTTTCCCATATTCCTCCAAATCTTGGTTGGTACTTAATCGCCCGCCACATATCTGCATCCGTCCGTGACCAAATTAACAGTTTACGCTTGCCCGGGGTCGGTTTTGAGCCGGATCCCAGCCGTCTCTACCCCGATGCCAGTTCTAGTGCCCAACTTTTAGGATTCGTGGGCCAGGACTCTGCCGGCCACGCCCAAGGTTATTTTGGTTTGGAAGGATACTACAACCGCCAACTCATCGGCGTCCCTGGCAAATTAGTCCAGGAAAAAGATGCTCTCAACCGGCCCATTTTAATCGGCATCCAGGACTATTTATCTCCCCAACCCGGCAGCACTCTCACTACTTCAATCGATCGCACTCTACAGTTTATTGCCTATCAAAAGCTATCGGCTGCTCTGACCAGATATGGGGCTGTTTCGGGCACTGTAAGCATTATGGAACCATCCACAGGTCGGATTTTGGCCATGGTCAGTCTGCCCAGTTATGACCCTTCCCTCTTCTCCCAAGCTCCACCAGAACTCTACAAAAATCCCATCGTTTCTGATTTTTTCGAACCAGGTTCGACTTTTAAAACTTTAGTCATGGCCGCGGCTTTAGATGCCCAGGCTGTCCAGCCGGACACCATTTGTGATATCTGTACCGGCCCTGTGGCAGTTTCCGACTACGTTATCAAAACCTGGAATGATAAATACTATCCCAAAAGTACCATGACTGAAGTCATCCAGCACTCAGACAATGTGGGTATGGTTTTTGTCAGCCGCCGCCTGGGAAAGCACAAATTAATCAGCTATCTAAAGAAATTCGGACTCGGTCAGTTAAGCGGTATAGATTTACAGGAAGAAAGTTCTCCCCAAATTCGGCCCGAATCAACCTGGGTAGATATTGATTTAGCTACTGCCTCATTCGGGCAAGGAATTGCTGTCACACCTTTGCAAATGTTGAGGGCCGTATCAGCAATTGCCAATAAAGGACTTATGCCAAAACCAAAAGTGGTAGATAAAATTAACGACAAAATAATTTCTCCTTTTCCCCCGACTCAAGTCATCTCTCCGGCCACTGCCGCCCAGATGACTTTGATGATGGTCAACGCAGTAGACCGGGGAGAAGCCAAATGGGCCAAGCCTAAAGGCTTTAGTATTGCCGGCAAAACCGGGACTGCCCAAATTCCCGTTTCCGGCCATTACGACGCAAACAAAACGATTGTCTCTTTCGTGGGATTTGCTCCCGCCGACCAACCCAAATTTGCCATGTTAGTTACTTTGCGCGAGCCTAAATCATCCCCCTGGGGAAGTGAAACCGCCGCTCCCTTGTGGTTTGATATCTCCAAAGAGATCTTTCGTTTGCTAAAATGAAACACATGTCTCGTTCCCATTCCATTTCTTTCCGTCATGCTTGGGACGGATTGTCTCACGCCACCAGCACTCAACCCAACTTTACGGTTCATCTCTTTTTATCCACGCTGGTCATTCTTGCCGGTTTTATACTAAAAATCTCCGGCCTGGAATGGATAATTATTTCCCTGACTATCGCTATAGGCTTAGTCATTGAATTGGTTAATACTGCCATCGAATCCACCGTCGATTTGATTACCCGCCGTTATCACCGTTTGGCCAAAATCGCCAAAGATACCGCCGCCGCCGCCATGCTCGTTTACGCGTTAGGGGCCATAGTTGTGGCTGCTATCATTTTCCTCCCCAAGATATGGCTCTTTATTTAGGAATTCTTATTTTCTCCTTCATCATTGCCAGTGTCGCCATCGTCCCCTTCATTGATTTTCTATATAGTAAAAAAAGGGGCACTCCAGTTGGCGGAGGCATATTTATTGTTACTCTCGTCACTCTTCTCTATGTCTTACTTTTTCCCCTCATCACTCATCTGGGAGTATATATCACTTCGGCATTTCCCATTAAAGAAGAACTCAATATTATTTTTTTCACTTTTATATCCTTCAGCTTGCTGGGCCACATTAAAACCGGCTATAAACTGATTACCAAAATTCTTCTTTCCACAACTATCGCCAGCATGATTTTTTTTAACCTGCGTGTTCATATCGTCAACATCCCCAACATCGGCGTCTTAAATTTAGGATGGCTGTACATTCCCTTGGCGGCCTTTTTGATCACCGCCTTTACCAAGGCCTTCGAACGCGCCGATGAACTCGATGGCTTATCCTGTGGATTGCTTCTGATTTGCCTCTTGGCTTTTTGGGCTTTGGCTTTATCTTCATTAGACACTCCCTTGTCAATTTTTATCGCCCTCTGGATCGGATCTCTGATCGCCTTTTTATATTTTAATGTCTATCCGGCCCGTCTGCGTTTAGGTCAATCCGGCAGCCTGTCTTTCGGGGCTTCACTAGCTGTTGTGGGCCTGCTTTTAGGGAAAACCCTGGCTCTCCTGGTCATCGGAGGGATTTTTATAATCGAATTAATCAGCTTCGCTCATCGCAGATTGCAAAAAATTGGTTGGGAAGAACCCAAAATTGTCATGCGCGCCTGGTTGGCCGGTATTATATTAGCCGTTTTTGGCCTGTGGCTCGCCCAGCTCTAACTATCACTCTCCTGGTTTTAGGACTTACGTTTTTTGGACTTTTAATGGTCGGCAGCTCATCAGTTGTTGACGCCGCTCGGGATTTTAGCGACAAATGGTATTACCTCAAACTCCAATCCGGCTGGGCTTTCATGGGTTTAGCAGGCTTCTTTCTGGTTTCCCGTGTCCCTTACCAAAAACTGGAAAAGATTTCTGTCACTCTGTTGCTTGTTACTCTGTTACTTCTGATTCTAGTTCTGATTCCGGGACTTGGCTCCAAACTTTTGGGTGCCAGGCGGTGGTTAAACCTGGGTTTTTTTAGCTTTCAGCCCGCAGAAATGGCGAAGTTGACTTTGGCTATTTATTTTTCCAGTTTCCTCAAAAAGACCTCCCGTTTTTGGCCCTTCATTTCTATTCTCGGCTTTGTAGGTTTCTTAATCATGCTGGAACCGGATTTAGGAACCACCTTAATTTTGACCGGCAGCAGCCTCCTCACCTATTTCGGCAGCGGTGGAAAGTTGCGCTATTTGGGTTTGATTATTCCCCTGCTGATTCTGCTTTTAGGAGGGTTAATTCTATTATCTCCATACCGCCTGAACCGCCTGAAAACTTTTTTTGATTATTCCCGCGATCCTCTGGGGTCTTCGTATCACATCCGCCAGGTCTTATTAAGTTTAGGTTCCGGCGGCGTGTTTGGAGTGGGTCTGGGTCAATCTAAACAGAAATATGAATTTCTGCCCGAAGCTACCACCGATTCCATTTTTGCCGTTATCGGCGAGGAGCTTGGCCTGGTGGGTGGACTAGCCGTCATTTTAGCGTTTCTCGTTTTTATGAGCCAGGGATTTTCCGTGGTTCGTTCTGCCCCTGACCAATTTGGCGCCAATTTGAGCTTAGCCATCACTTCCTGGATTTCCCTCCAGGCCCTGGTCAATTTAGGGGCCATGGTGGCCATTATTCCCCTCACCGGCGTCCCTCTGCCCTTCATCTCCTACGGCGGCTCCTCCCTGGTCCTGGTCCTCCTGGCCTCCGGTATCCTGGTCAACATCTCCCGCCAGACTTAATTTTATTCTGATAACATAGTGCTATGTCTGAAGAGAACTTAAACGGAGATAGTAAACATCCTATTCTTCGAATTGGGAATACTGTTCATCGGCCCACTGGTTGGTGGACTCCATCCGTTCATAGTTTGTTGAAATATTTAGAGGCCGTTGGATTTGTGTATTCTCCTAGAGTGTTGGGGTTTGACGAACAGGGAAGAGAAATACTTAGTTTTATCGAGGGCGAATCTGGAAAAAACGGGTGGGAAAAGATTGTTGGCGATGGTGGTCTGCGTAAATACGCAAAATTATTGCGGGAATATCATGACGCCGTAGCTGGTTATCATCCTCCACCGAATTCAGAATGGGCTTATAGCAAGAGTGGTATTAAAAATGGGAAAATAATGTGCCATGGTGATTTTGGAGTGTGGAACATTGTCTGGAAAGATAATGAGCCGGTAGGTATAGTTGATTGGGATTTTGTCGTACCAGCAAAACCTAGGTATGACATCCTTTATGCCCTCGAGTACTCTGCTCCGTTTAGAGATGATGAAGCTTGTCTCAAGTGGCATCATTTCCCAGAAGTTCCAGACAGGAAGCACCGCATTGCTGTTTTTGCAGATGCGTATGGGTTGAATAATTTAGGAGACATTGTGGGGGACGTTGCCAAGATGCAGCGCACATGCGGGCAATACGAGGCAGATCTGGCTAAACGTGGATTACAGCCACAAGTTGATTGGGTAGCGAACGGAGATTTAGAGGAAATTGAAAAACGGGCTAAGTGGACAGAAACAAACCGCCAGCTTTTCGAATAAAAATCCCACCTTTCAGGTGGGATGGGTTTCTATTAGTGGGGAGAAAGCCCTAGACCTATAGCAATGGCGCGGGGCAGTTGTTGCAATAACATGTTGTAACGTTCGGGGTTTTGAGATATAGATTAGCAACAGGGGACCCCAAACGACAGAGGAAGCCCAAACTAAAGCGATTATCGACTCGGGTGTTGCAATTAGGCCATCCGGAATAATGTGGCTTGGACCATCATCAGTTTCCACAAAGGCTTCATGGACTCTCACGCCGCAATCTTATCACGTTGATGCAGTTCAATCTCCCTTGCATCCCCAATGAAGGTAGATAGACGAAGGCGCCTCATCGCCGCCTCGTATTTGGACCAGCCCATCATTCCTTGTGCTAAAACAAACGAAAAACCCCTGATCACTGCATCAACTCTCATTTCTCCTTCCTCTTTTTTCATCACAGCCATAAGGCAACTGCCTGGTTCTCCGTCATCTCCGCCGAATGGGGCCACACATATTCCGCCTTCCCGCAAGGAAAAATACAGAGGCAAGTGGATAGAAGGAACAAGTGAAGCGGTTACAAGTATCCGATCAAATGCTTCATGAGCACTGAAGTGATATATACCATCTGCCTGCACAACATCGGCGTTATTGACGCCAACTCTTTTGAGCCTTCTGTTGGCAGATCTGGCAAGACTGGAATCTATCTCAGTAGTGATCACTCGTCCGAAATTCCCGACAAGTTCAGCTAATATTGCAGCTTGGAATCCTGTCGCCGTACCCACCTCTAGCACTTTGTCGCCTTCCTGCGGATCAAGGAGATCTGTCATAAGAGCAACTACATACGGTTGGGACAAAGTAGACCCTCGTCTTCCAAGGAGGAGTACTTTGTCTTCATATGCTTGGTACTTAAGAAAAGGAGGAGTGAAATCGTAACGATCCACGGCTTGGAAAGCTTGGATTGTCCGTTTACCTATTTTGTTAGCACGGAGTTTTTGAATAAGTGCCTCTTTTTTTGGCCGAAGCAATCTTTTGGCCGCGGTTTCAATAAGCGACATAGTAAGGCCGGATGTTACAGTATTGAGTGTTTGTTTTCAAGCCAGCTAGGAACCTAGTGCAATTATCGTATAATGAATGTGTGAAAAGGCTGGTTTTTACCGGGGGACATCATACAAGTGCGCTGGAGGTAGCCAAGGCTCTGAAAGGCAAGGGCTGGGACATAGTTTGGTTTGGTCACCGCCACTCCATGTGGGGTGATAAATCTGATTCGGCCGAATATACAGAAGTCACAGTTGCCGGAATTAAGTTTTATGATCTTCGGGCCGGTAAATTTTACCGCACTTTTCATCCTCTCAAACTTATTAGAATACCCTTCGGATTTTTTCGGACCTTTTACTATTTACTATTACTAAAACCAGCTGGCATCGTTTCCTTTGGAGGTTATTTGGCTGTCCCCACTGTACTAGTCGGCTGGCTGTTGGGAATTCCCTCTATCACGCATGAACAAACCGTCGTTTCCGGCTGGGCCAACAAATTTATATCTCTCTTTGTTAAGAAGATTGCTATCACCTGGCCGGACAGTGTCCATCACTACCCACTCCACAAATCAGTAGTTATCGGTCTACCTCTCCGTTCAGAAATCATAAAAATCCGAAAACCGAAAACCGAAAACCGAAAACTGGTATATATTACAGGCGGAAAACAGGGTTCACAAACAATAAATAGAGCAGTTTTTGCAGCCCTCCCCAAATTATTAGCCAGTTATAAAATTATTCATCAAACTGGGAATTTAGATTATTCTACTGCCCAGTCTTATCTAAAAGACGGATATGAATGTTTCGCTTTCGATTCGGCCCAAGCCGTTTCTGCATTAAGTCAGGCGGCTGTCGTTGTCAGTCGGGCCGGGGCCCATATTGTCTATGAATTAGGATACTTAGGTCTACCCTGTGTTTTAATCCCCATCTCCCGGACATCTCACAACGAACAGCTCCTCAACGCCCAAATCTTAGAACGCAATCACCAGGCCGTCGTTTTACCGGAATCTAGGTTGTCTCCCCAAGCCCTAATTTCTTCAATTAAACAAGCATTCAGACTAAAACCGGAGAAATTAATGCTTCCCACAGATGCTTCAGAAAGAATAATTCAATTAATCGAACAGCAATTTCAATGAGACCCTTTTTGCTCTTTATGCCAATTCCTGGTATACCTCTTTACAACAGCTCATCGCCAGAAGTAGAATAGACGGGAAATTACCGCAATTAAAATGGCCAAGAGCAAACAAATTAGCTCCATAGACATCGGCAGTACCAAGATAACTACTTTAGTGGCCCAGATTCGCGAAGAAGACTCATCCAAAATTCATATTGTAGGTGCTTCTTCCTCTCCCTCTAAAGGCATACGCAAAGGCCAAATAGTAAATATTGACGAAGCAGTGGAAAGTATTGTCGAATCAGTAGAAGCCGCCGAACGCATGGCTGGCTACAACGTCGCCCGGGCTTGGGTTTCGGTAGACGGGGCTCATATTGCTTCTCAAAACAGCCAAGGGGTAGTCGCCGTTTCCGATCCCCACGGAGAAATTTCCAATGAGGATGTCCGCCGGGTGTTAGAAGCAGCCCGGGCTATTTCTCTTCCCACCTCGTCTGAAATTATCCATGTTGTCCCCCGGTCTTATTCAGTAGACAGCCAGCAGGGTGTAAAAGACCCCATTGGTATGACCGGAGTCCGTTTGGAAGTCGAAACTCATATCGTCACCGGCTCGGTCACTGCTCTTAAAAATTTGACCAAATGCGTTTCTGAAGTGGGATGTGATATTTCAGGCTTGGCCTTTGGGGGATTGGCTTCGGGGTTAGCGGTTCTCACCGACACCGAAAAAGAATTAGGAGTGGTGTGTGTGGACATTGGCGGAGGCACCACGGACATCGTTATTTATGTCGACGGAGCTTTATCCTATTCATCTGTTCTTCCTGTAGGCGCCCGAAATGTCACTAATGATTTAGCAATCGGCCTGCGTATATCTTTAGAAAGCGCCGAAAAAATAAAAATCTTTATTAGTCAAAACCGCAACAAAGACAAAGAAGACGAAATAGACCTTTCGCCACTGGGGCTTCCCGAAGACATGAAATCTATATCCCACAAGACATTAGTAGAGGGAATTATTCGCCCCCGCCTTAACGAATTATTCCAGATGATTTCTTCTGAAATTAAAAAGAGTAATTTGGCCGGACTCACTCCAGCCGGTTTGGTAATTTGCGGTGGGGGAGCTCTGACGGTAGGGCTAACTGATTCTGCTAAAAGAATTCTTAGCATGCCCGTAAGAATTGGTTTCCCTTCCGGGTTAACAGGTTTAATTGATGAAATTGAAAGCCCAGCTTTTGCCACCTCTGTCGGATTACTAAAATGCGCCATCGACAACACAGAAGAATCTCCGTCCGAGAATTTTCTGAACAGACTTCCTCTCACTGGACTAATGGGGAAAGTCAGTAATGCTCTTAAGTCTTTACTACCTTGAATTGCCCTGATACAATCAGACCCACTCCTGCCCGCTATGTATGGCTTTAGTCAAACCTGACGTTGGCCGCTACGCCAAGATAAAAGTTTGTGGAATTGGCGGAGGAGGAGGTAACGCTCTAAACTCCATGATTTCATCCGGGACGATTAAGGGTGTTGATTTTATCGCCGTTAATACCGATGCCCAGGTTCTTCTTACCAACCAAGCCAACATCAAACTTCAAATAGGAGAAAATCTTACCCGGGGTTTAGGTGCCGGCGGGGATCCGGAGATTGGCCGCCAGGCAGCAGAGGAATCTCGCGAAAAGATTAAGGAATATCTCATTGATTCAGATATGGTTTTTCTTACAGCCGGCATGGGGGGTGGAACCGGTAGCGGGGCTGCGCCGATAATTGCCGAGGTTGCCCGCGAAATTGGCGCCTTGACTGTAGGGATTATCACCAAACCTTTTGCTTTTGAAGGCACCCGGCGCATGGTCAATGCTGAAGAAGGAATAGAGCAGCTCAAAGACAAAGTTGACACTTTAATCATCATTCCCAATCAGCGGTTAATGGATGTAATCGATAGGAAAATGACTCTCCTGGAAGCTTTCCGGGTCGTAGATTCTGTTTTATCTCAAGGTGTCCAGGGCATTTCCGATATCATCACCGTTCCCGGCCTCATTAATGTCGATTTCGCCGACGTTAAAACTATTATGAAAAATGCCGGTTCGGCTCTCATGGGTATCGGTACCGGAGTGGGGGACAATCGGGCCCAGATGGCAGCCCGGGCCGCGGTTTCGTCGCCGCTTCTGGAAATTTCTATCGAAGGAGCCAAAGGCATTCTCTTCAACATTACCGGTGGTCCGGATATGACCATGGCCGAAGTAGATGAAGCCGCCCGGATTATTTCCGAGGCCGCCGATGCCGACGCCAACATCATTTTTGGCTCTACTCTGGACGAAAAGCTTATCGATCAGATGAAAATCACTGTCATTGCCACCGGTTTTGATGAAGCCCGGGTGCGTTTGGCCAGCATGGTCACCCGCTCCCGCCCCGTTGCCCCATCAGGAATGGCCGGCATCGTTTCCGAGAAACCCAAAGCCGAGCCGGAACCCGAACCGGAAACATTTACTCCCCCGGATTTATCCGAACCTATGGCTGACGACTGGGACATCCCCGCTTTTTTAAGGCAAGGGAGGTGATAACTCATGTTGCAAGAAAAGACATCTGTTTTAGAAAAAGTAAAAGAAGTAGCAAAATACATAGTAAGAAAAACTGTTCTAACCGCTCCTCTTTCACGCCATGCAAGGGGAGATTAAAATCTGATATAATTTAATCAGAAAGGTGATTCAATGAATCAAGAAAAGAAATCCAATGACTTATTATTGAGAAGAACATTAGGAGTACTAACTTTCCTCACATTGCTAATTAGCGGACCAGTAATAATATCTCTTGCTCCGGAAACTTCATCTTATTTAGTCCCAACTTGGATTATTGGTATGTTGGCGGCAGGCTCTTTAAGCATCAGGGAGAGATAGGGTTTTTAAGGAGTCTCCTTTAAGGTCACTCCATGTCCAAAAGCAATGCGGAAACTTCGTTCAGTGACTTTTCTTCATATTCGTTGCTTTCCACAAACGCCTGGTAAGAATTGATCCCGGATTTAGCAAAATAAGCTAAAACTTCTTCTGGCTTTATCCATTCCTGTGTCATAAAACCCAAGTAATTTCTATACGAAGAAGGACGTGGAGACTCTTTTAAGGAGACTCCTTTAAAGTATGGATTACGATGAATATAGCGGGATAGGTGTAGTAGTTGTTCTTCAGATTCAACTAAAACAGCCTTATAAGCGTCCTGAAACAAGCCGCCCACTCTTTTGTCGTGCCTGCGGTTGAAATATCGCACATAGCGAGTTGACAAAGACCGCATAAATTTTTCAATGGATCTTTCTCTATTCTGTTTAACAAGAAAATGAAAATGATTAGGCATCAGACAATAAGCTAAAAGCATTATTTCATCGTAAAAATTATTCATTCTCATCAACTTAGCCGCTTCAGCTTTTTGTTTCACACTTGATTCTGGGTCAGTTAGCGCTTTAGTCAATTCATCAGTATCTTTCGGAGTCAGGTACTCCTTCAGATAGGACAAAAACACCGACTCGTCTTGTTTATCAGCAAAAATAACTCTTTTTTCTACTCCCCGGTTGTATATATGGTAATACCCATTTTCTAAGTAGGATTTAAGAACATTTCTCGCTGGCATATTGTAAGGATACTCTTTTAAGGAGTCTCCTTTCAAGAATCTCGTGACAAAGCAAACTACGATTGCTACAATTAGGCTATGGCTTTTAAACCTATTTCTCCCCAAGTCGACTTCGTAGCTTTGGAAAAAGAGCTCCTTAAGGAGTGGTATGAGAAGGGGATAATCGACAAATATTTGCACAAAAACGACAAGTCCAAAACCAAATTCTCTTTTCTGGATGGTCCTATCACTGCCAACAACCCCATGGGCGTGCACCACGCCTGGGGCCGGACATACAAAGATCTGTGGCAAAAATATCACACCATGCAGGGTGACGCCGGCCGCTATCAAAACGGTTTTGACTGCCAGGGATTATGGATTGAGGTTGAAGTAGAAAAAGAGTTGGGCTTTAAATCCAAAAAAGATATCGAAACGTACGGAGTCGCCAATTTTGTAAACAAGTGTAAGGAGCGGGTGATGAAATACTCTGCAATGCAGACGGAACAAACCAAAAGGTTAGGTAATTTTATGGATTGGGATAACTCTTATTACACTATGTCCGATCAGAATAATTACGCTAGCTGGAATTTTTTGAAGGTTTGTTGGGAAAGAGGGTTTATTTATAAGGGTCACGATTCAATCCCCTGGTGTCCCAGGTGTGAAACGGCAATTTCCCAGCATGAAATTCTTACAGAAAATTATAAGGAGGTAGTCCACGAATCGGTATATCTGAAATTGCCGATTGTGGGCAAAAAGAATGAATTCTTGTTAATCTGGACCACTACTCCCTGGACAATTCCTGCCAATATTGCGGTAGCGGTAGATAAAAAGCTGAAATACGCTCTGATAGATGGAATGTGGGTAGCCAAAGACACGAGCCCCAGACTTTTTCCTGCTTCAAAAATAACCAAAGTTTGCCTGGGGAAAGATTTAGTTGGTTTAAAATATACCGGGCCCTTCGACGGCTTGCCTGCGGTTACAGCCGTAAGCTCCGACCCGAAATTTCATACAGTAGTGGCAACAGATTCTTTGATAATGCCAATTACAACTGTAGAGGGGACAGGTTTAGTGCACACGGCCGTGTCAGCGGGCGAAGAGGATTTTAAACTAGGGAAGAAATTGGGATTGCCCATGATCCTGGTTATCGCCGACAATGCTGACTATCTTGATACCATGGGATTTTTATCAGGAAAAAATGCTAAAAAGCATCCCGAACTAATTTTGGATTATTTGAAATCTGAGCACTGGACACTGCGTACTGAGCTCTATAAGCACCGCTATCCCGGGTGTTGGCGCTGCGGGGCAGAACTGGTTTGGAAAGTGGCCGATGAGTGGTATATCGCTATGGATAAAGCAGATGAAACCGGGATTTCCTTACGGAAACAAATGATAGCCGTTACCAAAAAAATAAAATGGCTACCATCTTTTGGTCTGGAAAGAGAACTGGACTGGCTGGAAAACATGCACGACTGGCTGATATCAAAAAAGAATCGTTATTGGGGACTGGCCTTACCGATTTATGAGTGCACATGCGGCAACTTCGAAGTGATAGGTAGCAAAGATGAATTAAAAGCTAGGGCCGTAGCGGGTTGGGATAAATTTGAAGGCAATACACCCCACAAGCCTTGGATCGACGAAGTAAAAATTGAGTGCAAAAAATGTAAAAGCGTAGTAAACAGGGTAAACGATGTGGGAAATGTCTGGTTGGATGCCGGCATAGTACCACTTTCTACCTTACCCCAAAGTTGGTTTCCGGCCGATTTTATCACCGAGTCTTTTCCGGGACAGTTTAAGAACTGGTTTTATTCCATGCTTGTCATGAGCACAGTTCTTAAAAAGACCAACCCGTTTAATGCCGTTCTGGGGTACAACACGCTTCTGGATGAAACAGGAAGACCCATGCACAAGTCTTGGGGCAATGCCATTGAGTTTGGAGAAGCGGCAGATAAAATTGGAGCCGATGTCATGCGCTGGACGTTTGTCACCCACCAGCCTTATGACAACCTCCTTTTTGGATACAAAATAACCGACGAGGTCCGCCGCCATTTTCATCTCATGCTCTGGAACGTCTATAACTTTTTTGTGACCTATGCTAACTTGGATAAATTCTCACCTAGCCCTAAGCACTTAGCCCCTAGCACTTTAGATAAATGGATTCTGGCTCGTTTAAATCAAACCATCTCTCAAGTAACTAGCTCTCTAGATAATTATGATCCCTACGCCTCCAGCCACGCTCTCGAAGACTTGTTAAATGATATCTCTCTCTGGTATGTGCGCCGGTCCCGCGATCGCGTTGGCCCCACAGTTCCTGACTCCGGCGATAAGCAAGCCTGTCTCTCCACTCTTCACTCACTGCTCACGGTCTTTTCCCAACTTCTCGCTCCCCTCAATCCATTCATTTCGGACAATATTTATAAAAATTTAACCGGTGAAGAATCAGTTCATCTGTCAAACTGGCCGAAACCAGCTAAGTTGAGTAAAACTGATATCCAGTTAATCGCAGACATGCAACTTGTGCGCAAAATAGTCGAATTAGGCCTATCTCAACGCAAGATTGCTGGTATAAAAGTCCGCCAGCCGCTTAGGACACTTAGTGTCAGTGCTCAGTACTCAGTACTCAATAATCAGTTACTCCAACTTATTAAAGATGAATTAAATATTAAGGCCGTCGTGTGGAAAGAAGGCCAAGAATTATCTGTCAACTTAGACTTAGACATAGACTCTGATCTATTAGCCGAAGGCCGGCTTCGCGAGTTAATCCGCGAAGTTCAGGAAAAACGCAAAGAACTAGGCGCCCATATTGATCAAAAAATTAAACTCGTCGTGCCTGTAGTGCCTGTAGTGCCTGAGCTGCTTGAGAATTTAAAACGCCAAACATTAGCCGTTGACGTAAAATCAGGGTATGAACTTCAAATCAAATTACTTTGATTGGTGGCTGATTTTATCCGCAATTTTATTGATCATTATAGGACTGACGGTCATCCGCAGTGTTTATCCCTCTTTGGTTCTTTTTCAATTAGTTTTTGCCTTAACGGCAAGTGTAGCCTTTATTTTAATTGCCATTGTTGATTATCGGATATTTCAAGCCCTTTATTTGCCAATTTATTTTGGATCATTAATTTTTTTGATCACCCCGCTTATTTTTGGTTCCCACAGCCGGGGTGTTCTCCGCTGGCTTCAATTTGGCCAAATCTCTATTCAGCCGTCCGAACTGGTCAAACCCTTCCTTCTGTTAGCCTTCGTCATGCTGCCTTCCAGATGGCGGATCATAGCTTTCATGATTCCTGCCCTCATCATTTTTTTTCAACCCGATCTGGGCACAACTCTGGTTCTCGCCATCGGCTGGTTAACGGTCTTTCTTCCTCATTTTTCCTTCCGCCGCATCGCCTTGTTTGGCCTAACGGTATTTATCATAACCGCTCCTTTGTTTTGGTTTGTCCTAAAGCCGTACCAGAAAGACAGGCTTCTGACTTTTGTTGATCCTTACGCAGATCCGCTAGGCCGGGGGTATCAGGTGATTCAATCGGTTATTTCGGTGGGATCTGGGCAGTTTTGGGGTAGAGGACTGGGCCAGGGAACTCAATCTCAACTCCGCTTCCTGCCCGAGAGGCACACCGATTTTATTTTTGCCTCGCTAAGCGAAGAACTTGGATTTATGGGGGCAACAGTTACTATAGTTCTACTTCTTGTCATCATGTGGCGCATTTATTTGCTTTCCCAATCGGCAACTGATCCCATAATTACGTCGTATGCATTAGGAACTTTGACCATGCTTTCTTTTCAAATTTGGGTCAATGTGGGCATGAATCTTGGGCTAGCTCCAATCACCGGCATTACTTTGCCTTTCGTTTCATATGGGGGATCGTCCTTAGTTTCTTTGGGAATAACTTTAGGAATCCTTACTTCCATGAATCGGCAAACTTCACCCACCTCCTTTCAAATTAGGTGATATTTAGGTATAATTCCCCTATGCAGGCAATTATCAAGATTGGTTCTTCTCAGTATACAGTCGAGCCTGGGCAGGAATTATTAGCCGACCGTGGTCAGATTGACGCGGTTCTTTTTCCTGAAGGAGCCAAGGTTACCATCAAGGACTTAGGAGAAGTTAAAGGTAAGAAGATTCGCTCAGCCAAATACAAAGCCAAAAGCCGTTATCGTAAAGTCCGGGGTTTTAAGCCTGTTTATCACAAAATAAAGATTGAAAAAATTACCGTTGACAGTCGTGAAAAAAGAGTATAGGATAACACCGTGGCACACACAAAAGCCGGAGGTTCTACCAGACAAAAAGGCAATCGCAGAGGTAAACGTTTAGGCGTTAAGATCTTCGGTGGCCAGAAAGTCACGGCCGGAAACATTTTAGTTCGTCAAAACGGGACCCGTTATCATCCGGGAAGCGGTGTCCAAGTCGGCCGGGATTTTACATTAACGGCCTTGAAAGCAGGCACAGTGCAATTTATCACTAGATTAGGTCGCCAAATGGTGAGCGTAGTCGAACCATGAACCAACAAGTCATTGATTTAGACGTCGATTCTCTACAAGCCAACCCCTTGCAGCCTAGGGGCATTATCACTCCGGAATCTTTAGTCGATCTGGTGGACTCTCTCCGGGAGCATGGAGTATTAGAACCTTTAGTTGTAGCCAAGACCCCGGCTGGGTACCAAATCATTGCCGGAGAGCGGCGCTGGCGGGCCTCTAAATTAGCCGGACTAAAAACCGTCCCGGTTATCATTAAAGAAACCACTCCTCAGGGGATGCTGGAAATGGCCATCGTCGAGAACGTCCAGCGTACCGACTTAAATGCTATTGACCGGGCTAAGGCTTTCGAAAGGTTAATTAGCGAGTTTGGTCTAAGCAATAGTGAAATTGCTCAGCGCATTGGCAAAAGTCCGTCCTATGTTAGTAATTCTTTGCGTCTCCTCACCCTCCCCGACGCCCTAAAAGATGGTCTTTTGACCGGATTGATATCCGAAGGTCATGCCCGGGCCTTGGCGGCCATCGACGACAACCGTTTAATTGTTGAAGCCTACAAAATAATTCTCCGTGAATCCGGTTCGGTCCGCCGGGCCGAAGAGTTAGCCCGCAAGATGCGGGTTCAAGCCGGCAATAAACCTACCGGAAAAACTCCTAAAGCTCCTCACGAGATAAGCGAAGACATAGACCGCATGCGCGACGAAATTCAAGAATCTCTTGGAGAAAAATCAACCAACATTGTCCGCCTTTCCCGCTCCCGGGCCGAAACCCGCCTCACCATTATTCTCAAAGGGACTCTCCAGGAAACAGAAGACCGTCTGAAAAAAATCTACAGCGGCATCCGCAGCTAGAAAGCGTATCTCTCGTGAGGAACTAACCCAATTCTACCCACTGGCCAATATCTAACCCAGGCTTTTCCCACAATCGCACTTTTTGAGATTGGTCCAAACTCGCGTGAATCGGAACTATAATTCCGGTTATCCCCAAACATCATATAGTATCCGGCCGGAATCTGATACGGAACTCCATCCCGCAAAAACGACTTTTCAAGAGTCATGTACGTGATTGGTAAGTACAGCTCCGGCAATCTCTGCCCGTTAATAAAAACATTTCCCTCTTTAACCATAATCGTTTCTCCAGGAAGACCAATCACTCTTTTGATATAGTCACTATTGGCGGGAGGGGGAGCATGGAATATCACTACGTCGCCGCGCTGCGGATTGCCTTTTCTATAACTAACTTTATCCGTCAAAATATATTCCTTATCATGAAAGTTTGGATACATCGAGCTTCCATCCACCTTGTGCGGCTGGAACAGGAACAGGTAAATCATCATGAACACCGCAAAAGCCATGACTATCGGCTGCAAAGCATCAAGGACTCTCTTCATAGATTCATTATGAGGTGCATGTTAAAATTTGTCCACAAGGACGATTAGCTCAGTGGTAGAGCGCTTCATTGACATTGAAGAGGTCGTTGGTCCAATCCCAACATCGTCCACTAAAAGTCTATGGCTCCGAATTTTGGCAGAAGATTGTTGAACTTATACTCATTATATAAAACATCGCCGTTATCTTTTACTTGCATTACGATCAGCTCGCTCGGGGACTTTTTAGGGGCTAAAGCATACTTGTATTTTCCCGATACGGGATTAATAACCGAAATTATGCCATTTGAATCCGTCCTGATTTTTCCTTTGGGATCGGTGAGTACTAATCTCGCGTTATTTCCTATCACAATTAATGCGGTTTTAGGCTCTTGCCATGCGGTTTGACTGGTCGCCGCTATAATTCCTAATAAATCTAGGATCTGATTTATCCCGTCCGAAGAGCCGATTACCCCCAAATGGGTTTGGTTAATAGTTCTGCCATTGCCTCCAGGCAGTTCACTATTTGAAACCAGAACCACTCCGTCTCCTAGGGTAGTTGTCTCTTTTCCCACCGGCTCTCCGTCGGCCCAGTTCCCTAAAGCGATATCTTTTTTGCTTGGATCTTTAACCGGAATATTTTGCAACGTATCATATCCTGTACCCGAAACTGTGCCAATTGTTACTCCGTAATTATAAAAATCAGTAGGCTGCCAATTATTTGTGGCAATCATTTCATTTATCGGCTTAAAATTACCAAACTTATCTTTTAGATAATCATCTATCGGCAGCAGATTTTGTACCGCAGGCCAATTGCTTCGCAATACTTCTCTATCAGTTTTATTGGTTGCCCCGCACCGTTTCAACAGTAGAGTCGCAGCTATTTTTGTCGACAGGTTTTTATCCCAAACCTTCCCCGCAGACCATACCGGATAGGCCAATGCCGTACCTCGATGTGGCGAGCCAACAGTGATCAAATCCGTAAGTTTATTATCATTTCTGGAAGTTTCCAAATATGCTCTTCCCAAAAGTCCTCCCATGCTGTGTCCAACCAATGGGACCTTTACACCCAGGCTGTCAATAAAACTCCGCAGACCAGGCTGGTTAGCCGGGATCTCTTTTCTCCAGTCATAATTAAATACGCTGACATTAACACCGGCTCGATTTAAAGCCGAAATAAGCGGTTCATAAATATCAGCGGCAAAACTAGACATCGTCCACTCTCCTCGATATCCATCCGATTTGCAATTAAGCAACGCATCGGCATTCCAACTCGCCCCCATCCCGGGAACAAGAACAGCCCTTGTAGGTATGGGGGAAGGACTGGGCGTTGCATCAAGAGTCTTCACTATCACATTATCAAACCAAACCTCAGCGATGCGGTTCCCTCCCGTACCCGCCCTCAAACCAATTTTCCAATCAGTGATCAATGGAGATCTTTCGTTTACATCAAATAACAAAACGCTATCCTTGTAAACCTTTATATTTCCCGTATCTTTTATTTCAAACCTAAAACGATAAACAACGTTGTTACTTAAAATCGTGTTTGTTGATGCCAGCACTCCGCCCCCAGAAGCACCTTTGTCCAGAAATATTCCCTTATCGTTTGCATGAAGCTCGATAAAATTAGAGGTATCTTTGAACTTAACCAAAACATTCTTATCAACTCCTTGTGCCCCTCTTAGGTCCACATCAAATGAAATATTTGTCCAATTGTAGTTCCAGAGCGAATCATCTGGAACCGTGTTACTGAGGCCGGGGTTTAACAAAATACCATATTCGTTATTCTGAACACTCCACCCACTATCTCCAATCACATCCCAACCATTAGAATTCCCGTCGTTGAAATCATCCTGAAAAAGAATCGAGCTAGCGAAAACTTTGGTAACTGGAGTGAAAAGTAGTAATATTAAGGCAAATGTTGAAGTTAATAACTTAATTTTCATAACACAATTCACGATTAATTATCCCAGACTACATTTTCACCACAAGTGATAAAGCTTGTCAATAACCAAATTGACCCCTTTAGATTAGAAGAACTGAGGGACCATTGGGCGAAGACTAAACTTTTTAAAAAATTTAGTCATTCCTACAAAGTGCATCAAAAAGGGATCAGAGCTACAAATTCTGAGGCATTTTGGAACAGACTGATTAGGGAACAAATCGCATCTGCCAGCAGAAACAATATAACTAAACAAAAAATTAAGATCGTCAGCAACTATCTTATCGAAAGGAATGGAAATATACTCGACGTAGGAGTAGGATACGCAGATTTAGAAAAATTACTTAAAAAAAATAAGTCTAAATTAAAGGTCTATGGAATCGACATTTCCAGTTATGCGGTTCACCAAGCAAACAAACTAGAAATAGGGAAGTTCAAAAAAGGATCAATTTCCAAAATTTCATTTGGAAAAGGGTATTTTGATTTTGTGTGTGCCTTAGATGTATTAGAGCACATATCACCACACCAAACGTTTAACGCCCTTAAGGAAATCAACAGGGTTCTTAAACAAAACGGTGAGTTCATAGTATCAGTTCCCTTGAATGAGGGCTTGGAAGAAATGGTTAAAAACAGATTAAATCTGAATGCTCACTTAAGAACATACACATCCGATATTTTAAGAGCTGAACTCATCTTATCTGGTTTCAAAATACTATCAGAGAAATATCTATTTGCATTCAAAAAACTATACTTCCTTAAAAATTTTGTAATAAAATTATTACCTGGGTTTAGGAAGCCCAATTTAATAATAATCGTTGCTAGAAAAACATGAAAGTGTTATTTATGTGTCGTTTGTATTGGCCCCATGTGGGCGGGGTGGAGAAGCATGTGCAAAAAATTACTGAAATTTTATCCAAAAAACATCACATAACAATCGTTTGTGAAAAACACGACCCTAAACTGCCGGATTATGAAGTCAGTAGGGGAGTGGCCATTTACAGAATTGGGGGATCGGATAAATGGACCATTTGGAAATGGTGGTTTAAGCATTTGAACTTGATAAACAATGCAGATATTATTCACATTCACGACGTTTTCTTCTGGTTTTTGCCTTTCCGACTCCCCTACTGGTCCAAAAAAATTTTCATGACCTTTCATGGCTGGGAAGGAATTTATCCGATTCCTTGGAAAAACAAACTGCAGCACAAAATTGCGGAAAAGCTATCCCGAGGCAATATTTGCGTCGGCGGTTATTTGACCAAATGGTACGGTACGAAGCCGGATTTCATCACTTATGGCGCGGCGTAAACTCGTTTTATTCATTGGCAGAACAGACCCTCACATGGGGTATAAAAAGTGCATCGAATTGTGCAATAAAAATAATTGGAAATTAATATTTGCACTAGGAGACAAAATAAACGTTTCCAAATTAATTAAAAAAGCAGACATAATTTTTACCACAGGCTATTTAAGTATTTTAGAGGCTTATCTTGCAAGAAAAAAAGTAGTTTGGGCTTGGGATAGTCCCTTGAAGGAAGATTATATTAAAATGCACCCCATGTACGGCAAAAGCTTAAAACAAGCTCATGTTTGGGCCAGGCAGCAGACCTGGGGCAAGTTAGCCGGCATCTACGAAAAATTATGGCAAAAGTAAGCTTAGTCATCACCGTCAAAGACGAAAAAACAACTCTTACTAGTCAGACTAGAAAACCAGACGAGATCATAATTATAGACGCCTACCAGAATCACAAAATCCTAAACAGATCACAGGGCAGGAATTTGGGAGTAAAAAAAGCCACGGGTGACATTATTGCCTTCACTGACGCCGGTTGTATTCCAGATAAAAACTGGCTGGCAGAACTTGTAAAACCCTTTGCAGACAAAAATGTCCAGGTAGTGAGCGGTTATTACCGGGGCGATCCCAAAAGCGTCTTCGAAGCCTGTCTAGTGCCGTATGTTTTGGTCATGCCGGACAAAATTCCCGGGCAATTTTTTCCTTCCACCCGTTCCATGGCTATCCGCAAGAAATTATTTGTTGAGACAGGCGGTTTTAATGAATCTATCGATCCGGCAGAAGACTTCGAGTATGCCACCAGGCTGAATAAATTAGGTATTAAGTTTCATTTTGCCCCTCTAGCGATTGTTTCTTGGCGGCCCAGAAAAAATTTAGGCGAGGCAGCTTGGATGTTTTTACGCATGGCCGTTGGCGACATTCAGGCCGGATTGTTACGTCCCAAAGTCAAATTATTATTTTTGCGCTATTACGTATTCTTCTTTTTATTTTTTCTCAATCATTGGACCTTCGTGCTCGTCTTTCCATACCTGATTTGGGCAATAGCCAAAAATTACCGCTATATTAAAGATATACGGGCAATTTTTTGGCTGCCCGTACTTCAGCTGACTGCCGATATCTGCGTCATATTTGGTACTATTATGGGAATCTTATCTAAATCAAAATGAGTTACTTTAAAAAAACTCTTTCCGGTATTTTCTGGATCGCTTTTCTGCGGGGGATAATTCGGGTCATTCTGCTGGCCAAGATTGCCATTCTAGCCCGCCTCCTACTGCCCGAACAATTCGGCGCTTTCGGTGTAGCCGCTCTCACCATTTCTTTTCTGGAGATTCTTACTGAAACCGGCATCAACGTTTTTCTGCTCCAGGGCCGGGAAAAACTGGAGGACTATATCGATACTGCCTGGATTATCTCCATCGCCCGCGGATTTCTAATTTCCGCAGCCATTTTTATCGCCGCTCCTTACATTGCCGACTTTTTCCACATTCCTTCATCATTGCCGCTGTTATACCTCATTGTGGCCGTTCCCGCCCTGCGCGGTTTTATTAACCCCGCTTGTATTCGTTTCCAAAAAAGCCTGCAGTTCCACAAAGAATTTTTCTATCAGGCAGCTCTGGCCATAGTTGAGGTGACCACCACTGTCATCGTGACTATGTCCACCCACTCGGCCGCCGGCATTGTCTGGGGTCTGATTATTGCCGCTGCCGCCGAAATTCTTTTCTCTTTTGCTGTTTTTCGCCCTCGGCCGAAATTCGCTTTTCTGCCCCACCAGGCTTCAGAAATTCTGGCCCGGGGCAAATGGGTTACCGGATTTGGCCTATTTGACTATCTGTTTACCCAGGGCGACAACATTATCGTCGGCCGCCTCTTGGGCGGCGCTCCCTTAGGTATTTATCAAAACGCTTACAAGCTTTCCACTATTCCTCTGACTGAAGTCATGGACGTGTATTACCGGGTGACGTTTCCGGTTTTTTCTCAGATGCACACTACCGGTCGCCACCTCAAATCCGCCGTTTTACAAAGCGTCACCGTTTTTATTTTCTTGTTAGTTCTTCTGGGTCTGGCGGTCTTTTTCCTGGCCCAACCCCTAGTTTTAATTGTTTTGGGGCCAAACTGGACCACCGCTATCCCCGTAGTCCGCATGTTGGCTTTTTTGGGCGTAGCCCGGGGTATCGCCTTCTCTTTTAATTCGGTTTTCCTAGCCCTCCAGCAGCAAAAATACGTCACCGCCATCACTGCGGTCAGCGCTCTGGGCCTGGCTGCTAGTATCGTGCCTGCCGTTCGCCTGTACGGACTGGTGGGAGCCGGTGCCTCAGCCATGTTTGGTTCGCTCTTAGCTCTGCCGGTGGCTCTGTTTTTCATTCATCGTAGTTTCAGGAAATTATGATTTGCCCCATTTGCAAGTCTGCCCGCTTCATCCGCCCATTTCACACTGGCGTTACTTCCTGGGAATATCCCGGTCGGTTTAATTTCGTCCGCTGCCACCGCTGCGGATTGGTTTTCCAGTTCCCCCGCGTTCCCCAAAGTAAGATCGCCCAATATTACGACCCCCACTCATACTGGGGTCGGGTGACTGATGCCTGGGCCGAATATGCCCCGTTGTACATCACCATTTTTCGCCTTCAGCCGCCGGGTTCAATTCTCGATGTAGGCTGTGGCCTGGGCCTGTTTCTCTCCCAATTTCAGCTCCGGGGTTGGCAGACTCTGGGTACGGAGATCT
This sequence comes from uncultured Gammaproteobacteria bacterium, assembly GCA_964356225.1. Taxonomy (GTDB): domain Bacteria; phylum Patescibacteriota; class Microgenomatia; order CAZETR01; family Amesbacteraceae; genus GWC2-45-19. Next base: position 2,051 of record CAYHGA010000002.1, on the reverse strand, counting down.
CTCCCCACATGGTCAAATATGCCCGCCGCACTTACGGCCTGGAAGTGCTGACTGGAGATTTATTAACCTTACCTATCAGGCGCACGTTTGACGTGATCACTCTCAACAACGTTTTGGAGCATCTCTACGAGCCCCGGCTAACTCTAGCCAAAGTCCATCGTCTTCTCAAACCCCACGGACTGCTGGCTATCGTCGTCCCCAACATCGCGTCTCTAAGCCACACAGTTTTCGGTCGCCGCTGGTATCATCTTCAGCCTGGTCGCCATGTTTATCATTTTTCTCCTGCTTCACTAGCCAAGCTGTTATCTTTGACCGGCTTCAAAATTCTTAAAATAGACCATACTTACTGGCGCCACAATTATTACAGCTGGTTTTGCAATTTTCGTTACAATTGCTCGCCGCGCTTTGTCTCCGGCCACCCGGCCACTTCCAGCCAGCCCTCGTGGAGGCTAAACTTAGGTAAAATCGCAGCTATCATTGCTGCTTCCGCCGGAGCTCTGCTGGGCCAAATATTGGGTCGGGGTGAAGTCATTACCGTTTATGCCCGCAAAGTCTAAAGTCACCGTCATTATTGTTAAATACCAAGCTCCAAAAGAGCTGACTGCCTGTTTGGCCAGCTTAAAAAAACACAACGTTATCCTCGTTGATAACAATAAAATAAACCGCGGTTATGCTGCTGGTAATAATTTAGGTGCTCGTCAGGCCAAAAGCGAATATCTGCTTATTCTCAATCCGGATACCGTCGTCTTTCCTGGGGCAATCGAATCTCTTACCCATTTTTTAGACACTCACCCTAAAGCCGGCATTGTGGCCCCCCTTCTTCTTAATCCAACTGGCCAACCTTATCCTCTCCAGGGCACCCGGGAATTAACGCCTTTCTCCGGCATATTTGTCCTGTCTTTTCTTAACCGTATTCCCAATCCTATCTCCCGCCGTTATTGGTTAGCCGACTGGAATAAAAAGGATTCTCGTCAGGTAAGCGTCGTTCCCGGTACCGCTTTCCTCATCCGCCGCAGTCTGTTTAATCAAATTGGCGGTTTCGACGAAAATTTCTTTCTCTATTTCGAAGAAGCAGATCTTTGTCGCCGCGTGCACAACTTGGGGTGGGAAATTTACATGTTGCCGGCCGCTAAAATCATACACCACTGGGGCGCCAGCACTCCACGCTCCCGCAGAATCCAAACTATTTTTAACGCCTCGCGTTTTTACTACTTCCGTAAACACTTTGGACTAATTTGGGCCATCATAATTCATGTCGTCTGTTCGTTTTCTCTCCTCTGGCTGGCTATTATTCTGGGGACTGTCCTCCGTTTTTACCGCCTGCCGGACCTGATGCCTTTTATCGGTGATCAGGCCTGGTTTTACCTGGCCGCCCGGGACGCTCTTTTAGGTCGCGGCCTACCTCTGCTGGGTATCACCGCCAGCATCACCTGGCTGCATCAAGGTCCGCTCTGGACATATCTTTTAGTTCCCTTAATTGCCCATCCCGTTCTCCCGGCCATTCTGACCTCCCTTGCGGGCGTGATCTCCATCTATCTAATTTATTTCCTGGGCGGTTGGCCGGCATCCCTGCTTCTGTCCGCTCTGCCTCTATCTGTCCTCCAATCCCGCATGCCCTACCACACCTCGTTAATTCCTCTCTTTTCCATTCTTTTTTTTCACTTTTTCCTTCGCAGGCGCGATTTCCTAGCCGGTTTATTTTTAGGTTTTCTTTACCAGTTGCATCTGCTCACTTTCATTTTTTGGCCCGTCATGTTTTTCCGCCATCAGCTCATCCCCGGTTTTATTTTGGGCATTCTACCGTTTCTCTTGGCTGGCCCTATTCAAACGTTTGGCATCTTTGCCTGGATCGCCAAGCACACCCTTACCGGATTCACCGGCTCCTCAATTTCCACCGCCTATTTAGTCGTCCTCCTCGTACCCGCCATTCTCATCGCATCATGGTTTTTTAACCGTCTTCCCAAATCGTTTAGAATTTTGGCAGTTATGATTTATCTGGGATTTAGTATTTGGAATTTAGAATTTAGTTTGGGCCCTTCTTTTTCAAGCAG
>CAYHGA010000001.1:0-225006 GCA_964356225.1 uncultured Gammaproteobacteria bacterium | reverse complement strand
TGCGGAGGTGTTCTCTGCTCACCTGCAAGTGTTGCGTTAGTTAGTTGAATACGGGTATTTCAGCTCGCCCCGGTCTTTATATACCTCAATTTTTACCAAGCCTGCTTTTACTAGTTCCTCTTGAACCAATTTGCCCTTTTTACATCCCTGGGGATTTTCTATTAGTCCCGGTCGGGAACGGTTAAACGACAGGCGCATATAATCGGCTGGTAAAAATTTCGGCGTAAATTCACAATTTACCCATACCCAAGCCAATACCCGCCCATATTTATCATCCTGGTATCTGTCGTATTCCAACCAAATTTTCTTATCCTTTACCAGTCTTGCTAGTCCGTCTTTACTTTTTGCATCATTTGCGGGCGCATTAATTCCAAGAGTCCGCACCCGTATTCCGTTCTGCAACTCAAACGTATCTCCATCGGTAATCATTCTCACCACCCCACTTTCTGGAAATCTTACTTTCTTTTCCTCCAATTTATTCCATCCCGTCCAGCCTAAAGAAGCAGCCAGCAACAATCCGGAAATGAATACTTCCCTCACTCCAATCTTTCTTAACCAGTCAGCCGTTATCCTTTTTCTCTTCACTCCTTAAGTGTAGCAAATCCATCGGTACAAAATATTCACGATCGTGAACGTTTTGTACATTACCAAATAGTGTCAAGGTATGTTAAAATAGCCTCGTTCTTTCAAAAGACATGCGGGGTAGTGTAAAGCCGCACGGAAGGCTCATAATCTTCCAGACCGGGTGCGATTCCCGGCCCCGCAACAAGATTCAAAATCCCACCTGAAAGGTGGGATTTTTATCTCCCTCTCCTAAAATAAGGAGAGGGACTAAGAGTGAGGTATAATTAGCCTCATGGCTGCGTAGCTCAATGGCCCGCCTGCAGAAGCTTCCCGCTTCAGCGGGATGCGGGCAGGTAGAGCAATTTAACAATTTGCCAGGGTAGCTCAATGGCGGAGCAAGTTCTTCATAAGGACGAGGTTGAGAGTCCGAGTCTCTCCCCTGGCACTAATCCCTCACGTACACCCTCCACCATTTTCTCCAATTCGGCCCGTCAACAGCAGGCATTGAAGGCGCAACAGGCACTTCAGGCAATACCACTATTTCCTCGCCAGGCCTTCCCAGCCCCAACTTTTCCCTCGCCTCTTTTTCTATAAACTCCGGACTTTGCACTTCCGCCAGTCTTTTTTTCAAATTTTGGTTCTCTGCCTCCTGATTTTTAACTTCCTGTTCAGCCTGCTCAATCCGTTCCCCCGCTTTCCACAGCCTCCACACACTCCCCGATAGCCTCACCATAAGCACCCCCATCACCCCCGCCAAAATCCAGTACAGCAGCTTATTCTTCTTAACTTTCATATTGCTTCTTTCCATCATATCTTGTACAATCCCTAAACGAAAGATAACCTGTAGTATGAACGACTTACCCACTCCCATTAGTTTCGACACTGCCCTGGAGAAGTTTTCCGAGTTTCTCAAATCCCAAAAGCGCTCTTCTGCCACCGTTACCGCTTACAACGGCGACCTGGTCCAGCTCAAAAACCACTTCGTCGATCGGCGTATCACCCAAGTTACCACTCTCACTCCCCAGCACTTGGCCGATTATCTGGCTTTCCTATCCGGCAATAATTACACCGCCAAATCCGTCAGTAGAAAAATCAATTCCCTCAAAACCTTCTTCAAATTTTTAAACCAAAACAGTCTCACTCCTACCAACCCCGCCGCCGACCTGGCCCACCCCAAATATGTCACTTCCGCTCCCCGCATTCTTCTCCCCCTGGAATACAAATCTCTACGCGACGCCGTCCGTCTGGACATCCGTATGTCCGCCATCGTTGAGCTTCTTCTCCAAACCGGCATGCGTATTTCCGAGCTGGCTAATTTGCATACTGAAGACATTAAAAAAAACGAGGTTTACATCCGTCCCCTGGAAAATAATCCCGGCCGCGCTATCCCCATCAATCACTCCGTCTCCACCGCTGTCGGAAATTACCTGGCCGTTCGCCCCGCAGTAGCCGACACTCATCTCTTTATCACCAAAACCGGTCATCCTCTTTTAATCCGCAATATCAGAACCGCCATCGACCGCTTTTTCAGAATCGCCGGCGTCAAAACCGCCAAAGTCAACGACCTGCGTCACACTTTCATGGCCCACCAGCTTTCTTGCGGTTGCGACCCCCTGTATCTGTCTCAAATCGTCGGCCACAAACGCCTGTCCTCCACCACCAAATACCTGGATTTCGTCAAACCCCAATCCCCTCTCTCCTCCCGCCTGACCGAACTTTAGCCTATGATAAGCAAAGAAAGGGTACGATTGCTTAACTTGTTTCCAGCCATAATTACAAGCGTTCTTAGTGTAAACGTAGCCGCCAACACTCTCTCTGCTTCCTTAAACGTCGACCCCAACACCATCCCTCCTGGCCAGTGCAATGCTGGGAGCTAAGCTAGCTAACATCAGCAACTTAGATTCTGTTCACCCCACTCCCACGCCCCACATCCAAAACAATCCCCCATCCCAACCTCTGTTGCGCTAGTTTTGTGGGCCCGGGAGGAATCGAACCTCACTTGTAATCCTTCAAAGCGATTACTTTCACTCCCCCAAATTTCTTTTGGTGTTTAGGATTAGCTGTTACTAAAACCGCTTTCAATCTCTCGGCTAACTCCACAAACACTGCATCGTAAAATGTGATATTTAAAGTTTCGGCAATACTTTGCGCCCTCCTGCCCTCTGAAAAATCTAAGTCGATATATTTAATAGGTAACTGTTCAAAATTATCCCAGCTTGCCAATTTTTCTACCTCAGAAATTTTTCTAAAACGAACAACATTTCCAACTTCGTATTTAGTAAGAACTGGAGCTACGAGCAAGACTTCTTCATTCTCCACATCTGCCAACAACGTATCCGCCTGAGACAAATTATCTTCCCCCATAGCAAAAAGAAACTTCACAATCACAGAAGAATCTAAAACAATTTTCCGTTTTCTCATTAATGTCGCTGTCTATCCTCAACAATAAACTGAGAGGCGGGGATATCTTCCCCCTGGCTTTTAAAACTCCGGGTGAGCTTAATCGTCCGCCAAATTTTATCCCAATCAGTTTGTTTCTTAGATACAATCTTAGGTTTAATCCTCACTTCATCTTTATCTGCCTCAATTCCCACCACCGCTCCCGTCTGCAGCCAGCCCAACATCCCCCGTACCTGATCAGGAATAGTCAACTGCCCCCTCTGTCTGATAGTAGCCGTATAAGTCATATTTTCAGAATATCAGAAATTCTGAATTTGTCAAGCAAGTGGGCCCGGGAGGATTCGAACCTCCAACATAATGTGTATAAGACATTCGCTCTACCGTTGAGCTACAGGCCCCAATTGTCGTATTTTACTATGAACTATGAACTAATAACTATAAACTGGCTCGTCAGAGCTGTGCTCTCTCGTTAATCTCCGCTTCCACCAACCGCACATCCTTGCCGTATTTCAGCCTGGAAAGTTGCTTGATCGCCTCCGCCAGTTTTGGATTGGCCATCGCCCTCTCCGCTTTAATGTCTTTAGTCACGTCCATAGAAAACGCCGGCACCGGCTCGTTATTCACAATCGTTTTAATATATACATTATATTTCTCCACGTTCAAAATATCCGCCTCCGTAAACGTCGGCGAGTATTCGTGCTGCAAATATTGGGCATCAGATACCCCGGTCCTGAAAGTCATAATTGTCCCCACGTTCCCAAAAATGGCGTTCTTCACTTCCTCCTCCATCTGCCCGATAAACTGATTGGCCACCACCAGATTTAGTTTGTATTTCCGGGCTTCCGACAAAATAGTGGCAAAATCCGGCGTGGCGAAATTCTGAAACTCGTCCACATACAGATAAAACGGCCGCCGTTGCGCCTCCGGCACATCAAACCGGGACATGGCCGCCATCAGTATCCGCGGCACCAATATGAGTCCCAAAAAGTTGGAGTTCTCCTCCCCCATCTTGCCTTTGGATAAATTCACAATTAATATTTTCCCCTCGTCCATCACTTTTCTAAAATCAAACGCGCTTTGCGACTGGCCGATGATATTTCTGATCATCTTGTTAGTCACGAACCGCCCGAATTTAGACACGATGTAGTCCAGAACTTCCGATTTATGAAAGTCGCTCGTTTGCGCAATCTGGTCCGTCCAATACCGCCGCACAATCGGATCTGTCACTTTGGGCAGCATTTCTTGCACAAATTCCGCCCTTTGCAACGCCTGCACCACTTCCACAAATGTTCCCCCGGGGATCGCGTCCAATACCGTTAACATGGCGTTTCTAATCGCGTGTTCAAACCTGGGCCCGATAATTCCCGTTTTGTGCGGATCGTACAACTTGTACATCAGTCCGATAATCGAGCTGGCCACCAAATGCCGCTCCTGTTCCGTCCGGGCGTCAATCATATTCAGCCCCATCGGCCGCTCCGGATCAGACGGGTCAAAGAAAATTACATCTTCCGCCCGTTCCGGCGGAATATACCCCAAAATATCTGACGCCAAATCATGCGGATCAATCAGGGCCACTCCCCTGCCCGCCCGGATGTCCTGCAAAATCATGGTCTTCAAAAGCTCCGTTTTCCCCACCCCCGTCCTTCCGATAATATACATGTGCCGCTCCCGGTCAGATTCGGAAATATATACCGGCCTGGTCACTCCCCTATAAACACTTTTGCCCAAATATAATCCATGATCCGGTATCCCCGCCGGCGCCGGGGCCCGTTTGGCGTTCAGCCAAAATATGTGCGGCGTTTCAACGGTTTTATTGGGAAAATGATAAATGCTGGCCAACTCCTCCGTATTTAATATCGTCTTCCCCCCCCACCACAACACCGGCTGGTATCTGTAAATGAAATCGGTCATAAACGCACTCTTCAACCTCACTTTTTTACCCTTAAATCCATTCAGATCTCCGTTAAATTGTTCGAAGGCCGCCCGGATATTGGCCAGGTGCGCTTTGGCCGAAGACTTATCACTTGAACACACCACTATCCGGATCGTCGTCTCAAATCCGGATTTGCTCACTTTATTGTCTACCGCCTCCATCACCTTCGGATCCACTTTATAGCTGGCTTTTTCCGGATCGCTTTCCGTTTTTTTGGTCTTGCCGATCCAGGCCCGGCCCCTGCCTTTCCATTTATTGTCTGCCGGAGAAATCAATATCTGAATATGTGCCCCCTCCCCGTCTCCCATTTTGGCCAGAGCCGACGATAATCCCGCCAGTGGGTCCACTGTCAGATTTTTGTATACCTGGATCGGGTTGTACGCCGAATTGCGCATTACCAACCACGAAAATTCCACATTCCCGTTTTCGGTAAATATATTCGGCTCATCTACTACCTGAATATCCGCTCCCGGATAGCTTCCGTGGATCTGCTTTTCCGTTAAATCCCGCAGCTTTTCCGGCACCACGATATAAAACCTAATATCCTCTTTCCGGGCCACCAGTTCAAAACTGATGTGCGGCTGGGTTTGTAAAAAACTAAACCAGCCAAATGGCCCCATTCCCCCCTTCTTAATCGAGTACAAACTGGCATAAATCTGCTCCATGGCGTCTATTTTAATCTCGTTCTCCCTCGGCACCGCCACTTGCAGGCAAGTCATCTCCAAGCTCTTCTCTTCCCGATCTTTGTGCCTGTACCAGATAATCAATAAGTATCCGGATATCACCACCGTCAAAAACAAAACTGCCATCCCCAGCATCAAAGTCATCAACTGATATACCAAAAGAGTTAAATCGGGCATATATTCATCTTACAACGAATGACAACGTATGACTATGAATGACTACGAATGACTTTTAACTGTCTCGCACACCACTCTGCCAGCCATCTAATCCCTTCCCATATTTTATGATGCAGACCTTGTTTAATTTGATCATCGGTTAGCGGAAGGGTCACTTTCGGTTTTTGCGCCGCCGCCGCCCCCACCAGCACTTGTTTGGTGTAATCGTCTACTACCGGGGCAGCCAGCTCCGCCTCCTTTTCCACCCTTTCAATATATCCCTCAGCCTCCTTTAGCTTTTCTTCCTCCACATTCTCCGGCACTTCCTCCACTTTGGTCACTTTCGTCTCTTTTGATCCTCCGGTAAATCCCCCGGCTATCGCTTCCAGCTGTTCCTTAAACCTCCCCCCCGCCCCATACATCTGCTGGTAATCCGGCTCTGCTTGTTGTGCCTGTTTTGCCTGGGTTTTTTGGGCAGTATCATCCATACACTCATGATACCAAATTTCGCCCTTGACAAGACGTACGAATAGACGTACTATTAGATCATGAACCAGCTAAGTTCCATCTTACCTGCCAGTGACGCCAGAGCAAATTTTTACCAAATTCTGGCCGAAGCCTCCGATAAGCTGCGTCAGTTCACCATCAAATTGCGCGGAAAAGACGATGTAGTCATCCTCTCTGCCGAAGAAGTCGAGGGTTGGAAAGAAACGTTAGAAATTATGTCCCAAAAAAAACTTGTGACCAGCATTCATCGAGCCACAAAATCCAAAAAAGTGTTCTCTCAAGACCAGGCAGACAAAATATTAAAATGGTGAAATTTGTCTACAAAGACGAAGCTTTAAAACAATTAAAACGCATCGGTCCAACTGAACTCAAAAAAGCTAAAAAGAAAATTCTTTTATTGGCAGATGACCCTTTGGCGGGGAAACCGCTTCAGGGAAATTTCCGCGGGCTTCGCAGCCTGCGTGCTTGGCCATTAAGAATTATCTACTCTTTCAACTCAGACACCCAAGCAGTAATAATTGAAACCGTCGATTATCGCGGCAACGTTTACAAGAAATAATTCACCTTTTCCACACTTCTTCCATACCCCCCCTTTTAAAATTTACCCACCGGGCCATCGTAAACAGCGCATCGGACAAGCGGTTTAAATATTTCAAAACATTTTTGTCTTTAATTTCTGCCGCCACCACTTCCCTTTCGGCGCGTCTGCATACAGACCTGGCCACCTGTAAATATCCTTTGGGATAAATAAAATTCGCCAATTTTGGCAGGTCTTTAGTTAATTTATCAATCAGTTTCTCTAATCTCTTAGTCTCTTCGTATCTTAATTTCTTCTTACTTCCAGCCAATTGCGATCCCAAAATCAACAGGTTATTTTGAATTTTTTTTAATTCGCTATCTATCACCGAATACCGAATATTGAATACTGAATATTGCGATCTACATAATCCAATCCAGCTATTCAACTCGTCAACCGCCCCCAGCCCCTGTGCCAGCTTGTCGCTCTTGGCCATCCTTCCCAAAAACGTCCCCGTCATCCCCCGATCCCCCGTCTTGGTATATATTTTGCTCATTTAAAAATATTGAAAATTAAAAATTTCAACGAATATTAAAAATCACTTTACTTCCGTCCCTGGATAATCCCACCGGCATTTCCCTGCCTACCGGCAGGCAGGCCGTAACCGCTTTTCTTACCATCTCTCTTTTCCCTGTCGGTACAAATAACGTCAAAAACCCTCCTCCTCCAGCTCCAGATATTTTTCCCCCAATCGCCCCGGCTTTTTTGGCCGCACCGTAAATCCTGTCTATCTCCGGATCACTTATCCGGCTGGCTAATTGCCTCTTTAATTTCCAGCCCTCATCCATTAATTTCCCTAAACTGCCGATCTTGCCTGCTACCAGTAAATCTCTGGCCTCCCGTGCCTGCCGGGCCATTTTTTCCAAAATCTCGTTTTTGTTTTTGATGTTTTCCTTCTGCTCCTGCAATATGCTTCCCGCGGCCCTGGTCCGGCCCGTAAAAAATACCATCATATAGCTTTTTAGATCGTCCAGAATTTCTTCCGACAACCGCAAATCTTCAGCTATTACTTTCCCGGATTTTCTAAACTCCAAGAACCTCACTCCTCCATACGCCGCCATATACTGATCCTGCACCCCAATCGGCTTACCCAAAATTTTAATCTCTATTTCGCAAGCCTCCCTGGCCAGCCTCTCGGCATCCACCGCCAACCCAATATATTGATACAAGGCATTTAACGTTCCTACCGTCACCGTGCTGGACGACCCCAACCCCGACCCTGAAGACGGCACATCCGATTGAAACGAAATCTCAATCCCCTCTTTTATTCCCACTTTCCTCATGGCTTCCCGCACCAGTTCATGTTTCAGCTCCCCGACCTTGTTCACTATTTCTTTAATCGAATAATTTACGTAAATCTGTTTATCAAATCTTTCTTTAACGATCACATATACATATTTATCAATCGCCGTCGTTACTACGCACCCCCCATGCTTCCTATAAAAATCCGGAAAATCCGTCCCCCCACCCAAAAAACTTATTCGTAGCGGCGTCCTGGTAATAATCATGTCCAGATTATACTACCCACTCAACTAATTCATTCCCTTAGCCACTACCGTTCCCCCTTGTCCATCCGGCAATATTTCTATTTCGCAGGATCCGGCTACACATGCCAGTTCCTGGGCCGCTTTCGTATAATCTTCTTCCTCATATCTATATAGTTTCGAAAAATCTATATTAGGAAACTTCGCCGCCAGTTCTTCATATTTTTCCCGGTCAATCTCCTCATACGGCATCTGGGCGTACTTCGCGTCCATTGCCGGCAAAAACGACATTCCTCCCACGTAATCTATGTGCTCCCACACCCAATCAATCAATTCTATTACCTCGTGCGGCTCATAAGTAATAGTCACCGACGGGTTATGTTCCGTCCAAAATACTTTATTTTGCAACCAATACTCGCACTGGGCAATCGCAGTCCTCTGTCTTCTGGTTACGGCCCCTTCTGGAGCTTTCACCGGGAAATGCGCCACCCACGCACTTGCGGTTTCCACCGTCTGCCCATTCTCCGGGTCCATCGGCACTCCTACGTCCTTCATCACTTTAAATACCGGCGTATGCGCCCCTACCCGCACGTTCCTCACATAATAAGGGGCCCATCTGGAATGTAACCCCGAAGAGCAATTCAAAAGTTGCGAAGAGTTTCCCGAAGGCTTCACGCAAGTCACGGAAGTCGACTGATTTATGCCTAATTTTGCCGCATATTTGCGGTTCGTCTCCACTGCCACTTGCCTTAGTCTCATCATCACCGCCGGATCTTGAACCACCGGGCAATCCATCTGTCCGGTAATATCCACTCCCAATAACCTTTCTTCTTCGCAATTTTGTTTCCAAATCGGCCTTAGCCCCGGAAAGTTAGTGGCCAGAGATTGAACCGTACCCAAAATTGCCGCCATTTCTACTTTTTCCTTCATGTCCTCGTAAGTATCACCATTTCTGGCTACCGCAATACTCAAATTGCAAAACTGGTTCGGCCGCAAAATTATCTCTCCGCATGGATTTGTTCCAAAATCATCGGCCTTTCTTCTCTCCGGCCTGAATTTGACCGCCCCCATCCGGTTAAATAGTCCCGGCTCTCCTCTTTCGGAATCAAACATCTCCAGCATCAACCGCATAAATTCTTGCTGGGTTAATCCTCTTTCAGGTAAAACTACTGAGTTATTCGCATTCCACCTTTGCCAATTTTCTCTCTCAAAATCTCCATTCTTGGCCGTTCTCATTTCATTGTCATCCCAATCAAACAAAGAAATCATCGCTGTTCGCCGCGACCCGCCAGCCACTGCCGCATTCCCCACCATACACATCAAATCGTGGGCATCAATAGGCCGCAGGAAGCTCCCCTGCCTAGCCAGAATTCTCGCCCTGGCAAAATCCAGCAGGGTTTTCAGCGGTTCCGGGCCCGACGCCCTTCCTCCTTTAGTTTTCAAAATTGCTCCCGCCGGCCTGATCAGCGAATAATCAAATTTCACATCGGCCCCGTCAAACCATAGTGACATCCCCATTCTTATTGCTTGCACCCAACCCTCGGTAGAGTCGGCAATCACATGCGTCAGCGGCAAAGAGCTAGTCTGCCTTTTTACCCGGGGCAATTTTTCTACGTGTTTCCCTTCCACCGAAAAACCTACCCCGCAGCCGCTCATAGAAATCAGCATTGCCTCGCAAAAAGCGTCAATGCTGTCTGCCCCCAAATACGCGCAATTATACACACTCACATTCTGCCGCCTGGCCGCTGCCCCGGCCGTAGCCAATAGCCGCATCGACGGAGTGGCTTTCATTTCCAGTATCATTTTCCTCATTTTTTCGTACTCTTCAGCTTCTAATTTCTCCCCCGCCAACTCATGCAAAAAGCTTACCGCCCGGTCTACCGTTTCCACCCAGGTTTCTCTCCGCCCTAAATCATAATTAAATCTGGAATATTTATCAAAAAACTGAAACTTCTGCAGTTGGGTAGGGAAAAATTGGTCCGACTCCGCAAACGCCGCTTTCACTTCAACCGGAATTGGCCTTTCTTCCCGCAATTTTGCGTGTTCTGCCCTATACAATATGTAATGCTTTGCCGCCTCAAATTCCCCCGCCGCCTGCAACACGATTTCTACTATATCTTGGATCTGTTCCACCGTCGGTTGGGTATATTTTCCCGCCACTGCCGATACCACTTGTCTGGTTAAATCTTGCAATGAAGTCTGGGGTTGTTTATTTAAATCTTTAAAACACTTCCCCAAAGCAATTTCTATTTTAATTGCGTCAAAATCCACAATTCTTCCGTCTCGTTTTACAGCTTTTACTGGCAGTTCAAACCCCAAGCCATCTTTCGACAAGTAAGAATGCCCATTAATATATTTCGCCCCATTTTTAGCCGGTCTTCCCCTTTTTCTTTTAATTTGTTGTAGTTGTAATTTTGGCATATTAGCTTATTTTTTCAAACAACTTTTCAAACTCGGCCAGATCTGTCAGCTCCAGATATACGCTGGCAAATCTCATCCAGGCCACTTTATCAATATTTTTCAAGCGTTTAAGGACCATCCGGCCGATTATTTTAGAAGGAATTTCCGACACTTCTTTCCGCCGGACTTCCCTTTCCACCTCATCTGCCAGCTGGTTAATTAGGTCTATGGACACCGGCCGTTTGTCAAAGGACTTAATCGTCCCCCGGACAATCTTTTCCCTGTCAAACGGTTGGCGGGAGCCGTCTCTTTTTATGACAAAGATCGTCGGCCCCTCAACCCGCTCAAATGTAGTAAAGCGCTTTTGGCACTTTCCGCATTCGCGCCGCCTGCGTAAGCTCTGTCCGTCTTCTGCTACTCTGGACTCCAACACCGAGGTCTCGAGGTGAGCGCAAAACGGACACTGCATATTTAGTGGCGACCTTTAGACTAGAACACTACATTTAGCGCGTCAACTATCAACTTGTGTATCAGAGGGCATCACTCAACCGTCAGGCTGTTGTTTATCTTCAAGGCCGGATCAAACTCAGGTCGGCTCTCCAATATTTCCCGGTGTTTTGCCACTGCCTTTTCCAACGTCATCATTATGCTCTTTACGTCCCGCCCGGAGCTAGACAATTTTTTTACCCGGTTTACCGCACTCTCCAGATACTTCTCGGCTTTTGTGGCCGTAGACACTGCTAAATCTGCCTTCCCGCCGTCCGCCAGCGCCCACGCCGCCCCCACCCGTTTATCTGCGTACAATAGCTCCCTTTCTGCTTTTTGCACTTCATCAAATGTCAATACCAGTTGCACCCTATCCCGTATCGCCTTTATTTTGTACAACGGGCTGTCTGGTAGTATTCCCGGATACGGCAAGTAATACTCCACTTTCACTGTCACCGCCTCTTTAGCCGCCGCCGCCACCCCAACTGCAGCCGACTTACCCACAGACAGAATCGACATCATCAGCACCGCTAGCCCGAATAACAAAGCCGCCGAACAGCCAATCAGGGCGTTGCGTAAATTGCCCCACGCCGACTCTATAAAAGATCCCTTTCCGGACAAGTTTTGTCCACTGCTTTCCATACCGTACCCCCCAGTATAGAACCTCTTGTCAAGTTCCGCAACTACACCCCATCAGACTGTATCAGGGCTTTTTCCATCACCTCTGTTACTTCCTCTATCAATTCTTTCGCCTGCTCCAGCGTAATAAACTCGTGGTGATCAGGAAAGAAGTGGAATATCCGGTTCCTGGCCTTTTTCCATACCTCCCACATTTCTTCTTTACAAGCCATCGCCAGCCTGCCGTACACCCAATCCCATTGGTATCTTTTGGGCAAATTGGGGTTCAAAGCTTTCCCTACCCTGAACCGATCTCCCCCATATTGCTTTTTGTTAATCAACCCCAGACCATAAAACAGCTTCTTCAAAAATCCTTCGTACGCCTTAGCCATGGGGAATACCACAAACGAGTAGTCATGCAACCCCTCTTGTAATTTCTCTTCCCTTTCCAACAACATAAAACTCTCCCTCGCCAGATCCCGCATGGGATCAGTCAAATACTTCCACCAGTTAGTATTTTCGTAAGTATCCACCCCTTATTTATACACCAACCCTTAATTCTTTTGGATAAAATTCATCAAAGGTCAAAATCCCATCCAGTTTATACCTTTCAATTACGGCTAAGTTTGCACAATCTATGAACGAGCAGCCCTTTTTAGTTTGCTTCAAAAAAACCTTCCAAGCCCATTTTTCCAAGCTTCTGTCGACATCCACAAACCTATCCAGATCAGCAGCCAGTTTCCGCACAAATTCTCTCGCCGCGTCCATTCCTATCCTATGGCTTACCACTGTCGCCGACTCTTGTTGGATCAAATTGCTTCCCCACAACTCCATCTCACTAGAATCAAGTCTTTCAGAAATCCCCAAGGCCTTAGCATGACTTGCGTCTTTAGAGTTAAACACTGCCACCAGAAAATCCGAATCGGTCAAATATCGCTTCATTATTTATAAATATCGTTTACCCTGCTAGACATATCTTTTGGACCGTTTCTCAATGCCCCCGCCAAATTAGAGAAAAGGCCGCCTCTCCTACTCTTCTTAACTCTACCCACCTCTTTTGCCAGACCATCCCTCAACACCACCGAAACACTTACCCCTCGTATCTGAGCCACAACTAAAGCCTGAGAATACAAATCGTCCGGAATATACACCTGCGTCCTAATCATTCCTTAATTGTATGTCGTATGTTGTATGTTGTCAAGTCAAAGTCCCCGCTTCCGGAAAAACAGCACTCAAAATCCCCACTCTATTAATCCAATTCTACCTCGTTCGTATGTCGTATGCTGTCAAAAACAATTCGGCGCTATCAAATCACAAGTTTGCCAAAATACTCTCAGCACCATTCGCTCTCGCCCTATCTTTAAGCGCAACCTTCGCCGCTTCCTCTCTCTTCTGTGCCGCAGAACACGCCCGCTTAATACTCTCTTGAGTTATTGGATCTGCCAAATTTATCATTTTCCACTGATCAACCTTCCCAATTATATCTCTTGGAAATTCACCCCCCTTAATCCCACTCGCATATCCTGCCATATCAACTACGTCTTCCGTCCCAAGCCCCGGGCCTCCTGATTTCAATTCAACATGAAACGCTCCATATTGAGTGAAATAATCAGCCATTGCTCCCTCACCCCCTCCTCTAAACTGTAAAAACTCTCTACCCTTTCCATCTATCTGGCGGTCAAACGCATCCGGATATTTTCCTGCCATTCCCTTCATTATTGCCACAAATTTTTCTTCCACGTCCGACCGTCCTCCCTCCAATATCCTTTTCAACTCCCTCTCTCTCGCCAAGGCCGCGTTCACCCCTTTATTTGCTTCCAAATCGGCCAGTTCATGAGCCGCCGCCACACCTTTAATTCTCCCTTTATTCTCCCCTGTGTCATAAAACTCGTCAACCATTACCTCTCATTAAACTCTCTCTCTCTCTCTCTAAAAATCAACCCCCAAAATTATCCCCACAAATGAAATAAGCCTCCCACAGACAGAAGTATCCCCAATCCCAACCAGCCTAATATAAATATCACCACTGCGTTCAGAATCCAATCCAGCGTCCTTTCCTCCTTCGGATCCAACTTTCCTCCCAGTAAATCATCAATTTTTTTAGTCGCCATAATCCCAATATATATGTATCCGGGTTATAATTCAATAGTGAAAGAAAAACTCAAAAAGCGCTGGCGTTTATTAGTAGTGTTGGTAGTATTGGTATTTATTGGTATTTATTTCTTCTGGGGCTTGCCCAACCCTTTGCGCCTTGCCACCCACCCCGCCCCCGCCTCCACCAAAATCCTGGACCGCAATGGCAAATTGCTCTATGAAGTTTTTGTCGGAGAACGCCGCACTCCTATCCCTCTTTCTTCTCTTCCCAAATATGTCTGGCAAGCTACCCTGGCCGCCGAGGACCGGGATTTTTACAAACATTCAGGGTTCTCGATCCGCGGTATCACCCGGGCTTTCATCAGCACCTTCTTCAAAAAAAATCTCCAGGGCGGCTCTACCATCACCCAGCAACTCGTCAAAAACGCCCTTCTTGAACCGGACCGCACTGTCCGCCGCAAAGTCCGCGAGTTTATTCTCTCCGCTGCCGTAGAAACACTTTACAAGAAGGACCAAATTTTGGAATTTTACCTAAACCAGGTCCCCTACGGCGGCACCGCCTACGGTCTGGAATCTGCATCCCAAACTTATTTCGGCAAAAAAGCCGCCGACCTGAATTTAGCCGAGGCGGCTCTCCTGGCCGGTTTACCTCAAGCCCCCAGTCTTTATTCTCCCCTCTCCCGTCCGGAACTGGCCAAGCAAAGACAGGAATATGTCTTAAAACAGATGTTAGACGCCAAATTTATAACATCTGACCAGGGGCAAGAAGCCAAAGACCAACTGCTAACATACGCTCCTCCCCCCAGCATCCAGGCTCCTCATTTTTCCCTTTGGGTCAAAGATTATCTGGTCCAAAAATTCGGTTTAGCCAAAGTTGAGCAGGATGGGCTCGTTGTTACCACCACCCTGGATTTGGATCTGCAAAATTTTGCCCAGGCCGCCGTCGCCACCGAAGTCGGCCGCCTCAAAGCCGAAAATGTCGGCAATGGGGCAGTCTTAGTTACCCGTCCCAAAACCGGAGAAATATTGGCCATGGTTGGTTCCAAAGATTATTTTGACACCAAGTACGATGGCAACGTTAATGTAGTTCTGGCTCACCGCCAACCGGGATCGGCCATTAAACCCATCAACTATGCCCTGGCCCTGGAACATCGCCTTCTTACGGCCAGCACCGTCTTGGCAGACAAGCCCACTTGTTTTTTGATCCCCGACCAGGAACCCTACTGCCCCGTTAATTACGACGGTCAGTGGCACGGCCCCACCCAGGTCCGCTTTGCCCTTGGCAATTCTTTCAACATTCCTGCTGTCAAAACCCTGGTTCTCAACGGGCTGGAAAACTTTATCGCTTCTTCCTCTGCCTTCGGTTTAACCACTTTTAAAGACGCCAGAAATTACGGTCCGTCGCTCACTTTGGGAGGCGGTGAAGTCACCATGCTGGATTTGTCCACCGCTTACGGCGTTTTAGCCAACTCCGGCCAGCGCGTTAACTTAAACCCCATACTCAAAGTTACCGACCGCACAGGCAAAATTCTGGAAGAAACTCCCAAACTTCCTTCCAACACCCGCGTTATCTCCACCGGCGCCGCTTACATCATTTCTCATCTGCTCTTAGATAACGGCGCCCGCTCCGCCGCCTTTGGCCCTAGCTCATATTTAGTCGTTAGATCCCATCCCGAAGTTTCCGTCAAAACCGGTACCACCAACGACAAGCGCGACAACTGGACCGTAGGTTACAATCCCGATATCTTGGTCACCGTTTGGGTGGGCAACAACGACAACTCACCAATGAGCAATGTTGCCTCCGGTGTCACCGGCGCTTCCCCCATCTGGAACAAAGTTATTTCATTTGCTTTAAAAGACAAATCCCCCCACTGGCCGGTCCAACCCCCGGACGTTATTGGCGCCCTAGTTTGTTCCCTCTCTGGTCTCAAAGCCGAAGACGGCATGCCCGACTGTACCCCCCGTTATGAATATTTTCTCAAAGGCACAATTCCCCCCAATCAAGGAGATTTACACCGGGATATACCTATTTTCCGGCCAACTCAAGCGCCGGCCACTCCCAAACAAATCGCCGAACAGCCTGGAGACATTGAAAATCAAAACCATGCAGTAATTTTCGATCCATTAGGAGTTCCCCTCTGCCTGGACTGCGCCGGCGGCTACGGCGAAGCCGACCTCATCCGCCTCGACCGCCACGGCCAAGCTGTCAAATAACTCCAAACCCTTTTTACCACATTCACACGACCGTTAAAATAAATAAATATCTCCTAATTACCCTGTAGTCACAAGACTGATTTAGATATATAATTGGCCACTCCCGCCCGCACCCATGCGTAAGTTTTTTGTTTCCTTAGGCCGTCCCTTATACCTCCTGTTGTATTTTCTGTTCTCCAGATTCTCTCAAGTTAAAAAGGGGGGTATGAGGAAAAAGATTCGGAAAGAAGTTGTCATTTATCACGCCAAAACTCCCTATCTTAAAAATTTCCTCAAAGAAATTTTCTTTCTAATTCAGCTATTTAAAAATTTAAAATTTCCCAAGTTTAGATTTGATTTGAAATTATTGGCATTGGTACTTATTGGTAGTATTTGCATCGTTGGTATTTATTTTTATGTATTTAAAGACCTGCCTGCTCCTTCATCGCTCACCACCAAACCTTTTCCTTTAACCACCCATATCCGCGACCGGCATGGAGTAGAACTTTACAAAATCTATGCTTCCCAAAACCGCACTCTGGTTAAATTATCGGATATACCCCTCAATCTCCGCCAGGCCATCATCGCCATCGAAGACGCTGAATTTTACCAGCACTCTGGTTTTTCCCTCCGCGGTATCGCCCGCGCCTCCTGGCGCACCCTCACCAACCAGCAGTTGGAAGGTGGATCAACCATTACCCAGCAGTTGGTTAAAACCGCCCTCCTTTCCCCCGAACGCACTCTGCGCCGCAAAATCCGCGAGTTGGTTCTCTCTGTCTTAGTCGAAATGCGCTACCCCAAAGATCAAATTTTGGAAATGTATTTAAATCGCGTCAGTTTCGGCGGCGCCGCTTATGGGGTAGAAGAGGCAGCTCAAACTTATTTCGCCAAACCCGCCTCTAAGCTCACTTTAGCCGAATCGGCGTTACTGGCCGGTTTACCTGCTTCTCCCACTACTTATTCCCCGTACGGAGCTCACCCCGAATTGGCCAAATCCCGCCAAAAAGAAGTCCTCCGCCGCATGGTCTCCGAAGGTTTTATCACTTGGGAACAAGCCGACGCCGCTTCTAGTGAAGAACTGCGTTTCTCACCCCAAACCATCGACATTAAAGCCCCCCATTTCGTCATGTATGTCCGCGATTATCTAAGCAAAAAATACGGCCCCGCTGTCGTTGAGCAGGGCGGATTGGAAGTCATTACTTCTTTAGACCTCTCTATCCAACAAACATCTCAAAAGGCCGTCTCCGAAGAAGTGGCCAAAGTCGCCTATTTACATATCGGCAACGGGGCCGCCGTTGTCACCCAACCTCAAACCGGGGAAATTCTGGCCATGGTCGGCTCCAAAGATTATTTCGACATCGCCCACGACGGCAATTTCAACGTGTCCACCGCCCTCCGCCAGCCTGGGTCGTCCATCAAACCCCTCAACTACGCCCTGGCTCTCATTCGCGGTTTTACTCCAGCTTCAGTTATCGACGACTCTCCCATCACTTATAAAACCCCGGGGCAACCCAGCTACTCCCCCGTCAACTACGATGGGCGCTTCCATGGCAAAGTCACTCTGCGCACGGCTCTGGGTTCCTCTTATAACATTCCCGCCGTTAAAATCCTGGCCGCCAATGGTGTATCCAATTTTCTAGATTTTGCCCACCGCTTAGGCATTTCTTCTTGGACAGATCCCACCCGTTATGGACTGTCTTTAACCCTTGGAGGAGGAGAAGTCACCATGCTGGATATGGCTACCGCCTACGGGGTCCTCGCCAACTCCGGTTCAAAAACAGCTCTTCACCCGATTCTTTCTGTCCGCGATTCCACCGGTAAACTCCTCGAGGAATTTAGATGTAAATATCAATCTGGAATCCGTGCAGCCGAGGCCACCGAAATTACCAACTGTGATTCCGAACCCGTCCTCGATCCCCGGGTGGCCTACTTAATTTCCAACATTCTTTCCGACAATACTGCCCGCACCCCTGCCTTCGGCCCCAATTCCGACCTGAATGTTCCCAATGTCGCCGTCAAAACCGGTACCACTAATAATCTCCGGGATAACTGGACCATTGGCTATACACCGGATCGTCTGGTTGCCGTCTGGGTCGGTAACAACGACAACTCCCCCATGAGTTACGTCGCCTCCGGTGTCACTGGTGCCTCCCCTATTTGGCGTCGTATCATAAACGATATCCTCAAAACCACTCCCTCAACCGGGTTCACTCCTCCTGCCAACCTGGTCCAGGTCAACGTCTGCACCATTACCGGTCAACTGGCATGCGAAGGTTGTCCCGTACGTAGTGAATATTTTATCCCCGGTACCGAGCCTAAATCTGCCTGCACCAAGGAAGCTATCGATAAACTTCTTGGGGACAAAGCCAAAAAAGATCAGGAAGAGCGTGATAAGATTCTTCAAGGAGCCTCTACTCCCTGAAATGAACAACTATCGCAACACTCTCGTCCTAATCGCCACCCTCTCCGCGGCTGTAGCCATTATTGTGGCTTTGCGGTTCTTCCTGCTTCATAGTCCCAGATAAGTTTAGCTAGCTCCGGCACCAATTTTTTGGCCTCATCCACGTCCACTTTTTCATTCATAATTACCAGCACAAACGGTTTTTCGGCCATCACGATACCCGCATCTGACCAAATATCCAAATCCGTCCCCACTTTGTGTACAAAATTCACCCCGTCCGGTAACCCTAGCGGAACTCTGTCCTCATAAATACTGTCCTGCAATAAATCCAGCACCTGCTGATTTTTTTCCTCATAAATTTTCCGCCACATCATCTCCACATCACCCACGGTAGTAATATTGTCATCAAAAGAACTGTCAATCATTCCCATATCCCGCATCAGCTGTTTAATAAAATCCCTCCCCACCATATTTGCCAGCACATAAGCGGCAGTATTGTCAGAATTTTTGGCCATATACGTCAACAAATCCTGCACCGACAACTTAGTCCCCGCATCCATAAACTCAACCGGCCCGGACCCGCTTTGCTTGTCTTCACCCCGCAACACATATACATCATCCGGATTCAGCTTTTTTACCGCAGCCAGCAAAATCGGCACTTTCATAATCGACGCGGCCGGCAACACCGCATCCTCTCTTATTCCGTAACCTTTTTTCTCGTCCAATCTATACACTGCCACTGCCCAACTGCCTTGTGCCGACTTCAGCTTATCCTGGACTTGATTCACCAGCCGGTTAGTTTCCCGGGACGCATCCCTCTCTCCCGCCCCTTCTTTATTTTCTATCAGATAGCTTATTTTCAAAGCTGGTAGTTTTGGTTTCTGTTCCCCCCACCACAACCACCCGCTCACCACCCCCGTCACCACAAACACCCATCCGATCAATTTTCTATTCACCGGCATTCTCTTCAAATTCACCTGTCTTACCAATTCGGCCATCGTTCTATTCTACTATGAACCATGAACTATGAACTCTTAACTAGGTTCGGCGGAACCCTCCCAGCCAAACCTTCAATCAAATTTTTTACCGCCGCTTCCCCCATCGCCCGTCTGGCCTCAAATGTGGCCGACGCGATGTGCGGAGTCAAAATCACATTTTCCATATCTAAGAGTTCCGGTCTGGGATCCGGTT
The DNA here is from genome assembly GCA_964356225.1 of uncultured Gammaproteobacteria bacterium. Lineage (GTDB taxonomy): Bacteria > Patescibacteriota > Microgenomatia > CAZETR01 > Amesbacteraceae > GWC2-45-19. The sequence goes on along the minus strand of CAYHGA010000001.1, from coordinate 205,319 downwards.
CATTCTCCCACACATCCAGCGCCGCTCCCGCGATTTTTCCGGTTCTCAAGGCGTACACCAGCGCCACCTCATCCACAATCTTTCCCCGGGCCGTATTTATCAAATACGCCCCCTGTTTCATTTGGTTCAAAGTTTGTTCATTTAGCATATGCGTCGTTTCGGAAGTGAGTGGCACATGCAGGCTCACATAATCCGCCTGTCCCAGTACATCTTCCAGTTTCAATCCTAAACTCCGGCTGAATTCCAGCACCTTCATTTGAAAGGCCACGCCTTTCGAGGCTACCAGACTGCCAATACGTCCGGCCCCGATTACCCCCAGGGTTTTCCCTTTCAACAATTGACCCAAAAATACGTCCGGCTGCCAACCTTTATATGCGGCGTTTTTAGCAAAATCAGCCGCCGGCAGCAGTTGGTTGGATAGGGCCAGCATCAATGTCCACGTAAATTCCGCCACACTCTCATTCACCTCATCGCACGGCGTATTTGTCACCATAATATTTCTGGCCTTGGCCGCTTCCACGTCCACATTGTCAAAACCCACCGCATAGTTTGCAATTATTTTTAACCTCTTATTTTTGTCTGCCGCCAGCACTTCTTCGTCAATCTTATCCGTCAGCAAACACAGCAATCCGTCATATCCCTTCTCCAGCTCCTGTTTTAAATCCCCCTCCATCGTCAGTTCATACCCCGCTTCTATCAATGGCTTCTTAATCTCCTCCCAAAAGGGAATCTTTCTGGTCACAAAAATCTTCACAGCTCTTCTACTTTAACATTCTCCGCTTTCACCAGCCATTCCTGCATTTTATCGGCGGTCAACAATCCTGCTTGCGGGCCGATGAAGCCCAGAACCGACGCCGAATTAACCGTTCCCCATTTCAAACATTCTTCCAGAGATTTGCCCTGCATATACGCCGCCAAAAATCCTGATCCAAACGCATCTCCCGCCCCAGTCCGCTCTATGACAGGCGCTTCCATAATCGGCATATGCCAAAATTTACCGCCATCAAAAGCATATGTTCCTGCCGGCCCATCCGTAATTACCACCACCTTCGGCCCGGATTTTTGCAACCCCGCAAGCAGCGCCTTGATATCAGTCACTTCTAATCCTAAAAGTTTAGCCGCTTCTTCACGGTTCACAAACAACACCTGAGTATTTTTATAAGCGAAACTCAACTTTTCCACTCCCATTTTTATCTGCCTGGATCCGGGATTAAACGCGATTTTTGTTCCGCGATTTACTGCCCAATCCACCGCTTCTTTATAAAATCCCTCAAAATCCTCTCCCGCCGTCGTCAGATACATCCAATCAGATTTCACATCCTCCCCTACTCTGAATCCATCCGCTGCCACCGGATAATAAGACAAAATAGTTCGTTCTTCCTGATAATTTATAATCACTCCAAATCCGCTTTTCCCGGGCACAATCTTTATAAACTGCGTATCTACCCCCTCTTTTTGCAACACGGCAATCGCCCGCTCATCTGTCCAGCTATCTCCCATACTCCCCACCATAGCTGCTTTATATCCCAATCTCGTCAACCCTACTGCATTATTCCCGGTATTCCCTCCGATAGCAAATTCTATTCCCCTCACCCCGATTTTTTCTCCAAACCCCAATTCAATCACACATCTTTTTCGGTCAATACTGCAAACCTCCTCCACATCCACATCGGGGAGTTTCACAAACACGTCCATCCGCGCTGGGCCCAAACTTAACATGTCGTATTTCATATAAAAATTATATGAGCTAATTTTTTAGACAACTCTATTGGATTTTTATCTTGCCAAATATTTCTCCCCACTGCCATTCCCATTGCTCCCGCCTGCATAATTTCCGCCGCTTCTTTAAGAAATTCCGCTTCTTCTTTTTTAGCTCCGCCCTGGGCCAACACTCCGGTTTTCCCGGCACTCTTAACTACCCACTCAAAACTCTCAACTGTTCCTGTATACGGCAACTTTACAACATCCGCTCCCAATTCCAATCCAATTCTGGCTCCATACGCCACCACATCTTTATTCGTTTCTTTTCCTTCCACATGTTTTCCCCGCGGATACATCCAAGCCACCACTGGTAAATTTTTGGCGTGCGCTTCTCCCGCAATCTGCGCTAGCTCCTTCATCATCTCTTCTTCATGCTCACTCCCCACATACATCGTATATCCTACCGCGGCCGCCCCCAACTCCACCGCCCGGGCCACCGTAGTCAATTGCAAACTCACCGGTTCTTCCCCTTTATGAAACCCCGTCTTGCCGTTTAATTTCAAAATCAACGGCGGTAAATCTGGCGTGTAATATTTTTCGGCAATTCCTGCTCCAAATACTATCCCTGTAAATACCTTTGCTTCGCGGGCTATCTTGCAAATATATTCCGGATCCACATTTTCATCGTTAAAATCCGTCGGCCCATGCTCCATCCCCTGGTCATACGCCAGCAACATTATTTTCCCATCTCTGGAAATTTTACTTACGTCCATCATAAATTCATTATAACTCACCTCCTCGATCCCCCTCTCTTGAGCCGTAAGGCTGATTTCTTTAAGAGAGGGGGAAGGCGAAAGAGGGTGAGTTATTTATTCATTCCCCAATAAAAAATACAATGCTAGGACTACTGACAGTACCCCTACTGCCATTTGTACGCTCACTCCATACAAGCTCCATCCCAAAAGCGGAGCCATTTGAGTAGGCAACATGTGAGCCAGGCCTCCGACTAATAATAGTCCCCATCCGGCTGTCGCCCACTTGCCGCTGCATGAACATCCACAAATATCACATTGCTTTCCAGACATTATTTTTGTTGTTTTTTTAACCGCCATCTAAATCACCGCCCTTCATATATTACATTTAACATCAGTTCCCCCTTGTGTTCAACTCCATGTTCAACTCCAATGAAGAAATCACTTTCTCCTCATCAGAAGGACAACCATGCCCACAAACGCCACAACAAGCACTCCCTTAACGACAAGCAGCGATCTTCCTTTTGGTAGCGAAACGCCCGAGGAAACTTTGGCCGGCGCGGGTGCTCCGGAAGCGGAAGATAGAGGCAAATATGCCCGCAGAAATTGAGTCTCTATATTCCACAACCGGCTTTGCTCAGAAGCAGGCAGTCGCGATCTCCCATGCGCACTACCTATACCCTGAAAAGATTCTACTCGTGCTTCCACACCTTGGGCCTTCAGGGCATTGACAATTGCGTAGGCGTTAGCAATCGGAGCCAGCTGATCATTGACACTATGGACCGCAAGAAGCGGCGCGCTCTTCCCAGTCACATACGTCACTGCAGAAATCTCCCGTGTTAGTTCCGCAGTCTGCGTGTACCCCTTTAAGTACGTCGTTGTAATCTCGCTAAGAGCATTTTTAAACGGACCATTGGGGTCGGGTAACGTAGAAGCGTCAGTCGCATCCATGGGCACCCCCGATCGGTCAATTACAACCTGCACTTGGCTTGAAAACTCCGAAAGTCCTCCCACAGCATCACGTGTGTCTCTCACCCCAAGCATTGTTGCCAAATATCCTCCGGCTGAACCTCCTAGAGAACCGAGTTTGGTTGGATCAATAGAATATTTATCGGCGTTTGCCCGAATCCACCGAACAGCGTACTGAACATCGTCAATTTGCGCCGGATATGGGGCGACGTCCGTCAGGCGGTAGTCAACCGCCACCCCAACATACCCGATGTTCGCCAACGCTTCGCACTCATCCCGCAGATCTTTTTTGCTCCCCCTGCCAAACCCTCCTCCATGAGTGAGAATCATTGCGGGTACTTTCGAGGTCAACTTCTTGGGCTGGCAAATATCTAGTCGGTAGCTCCGGCCATCCCGTTTGATATATTCAATATCCAAAAGAAAAGTTATGCCCGACAAGTCTTGCTGTTCTTTTGTTCCAATTCCTCCATCCCCTTCCTGCGCCAGAACAGAAAAAGAAACAAACGGAAACAAAGCCAAAAACAGCAACACAATTCCTACTCGTTTCATAATCGGGCGGGCTTCTTCCTTAATATAACATCTTTAACAGCTTCTTTTATTTTAACCACACTCATCCCATATTTTTCCAGTAGCTCTTCCGGTTGACCAGACTCCCCAAATCTATCCGGCATCCCGACAAACTCCATCGGCACCGGATAATTAGCCGCCAGCACTTCTGCTACCGCCGATCCCATTCCCGCCATCACCTGATGCTCTTCCACTGTCACTATCGCCCCGCAGTCTCTAGCCGCTTTCAAAACCGTCGCTACATCCATCGGCTTAATGGTGTGGTTATTTATTACTCTTACTCCCACTCCCTCACTCTCCAGCTCCCGCGCCGCCACCAGCGATTGATACAGAAGTGGCCCGCAGGCCACAATCGCCGCGCACAAGGTCTCTCCTTGTGCGCTCCACACTACCTCCGCTTTCCCTATCTCGAATCTCGCCTCTCTATCCGTAATCACCGGCGTCGCTTCTCGTGTTAATCGTAGATAACTTGGTCCCGGCATGCTTGCCACTGCCTGCGTTGCCTTTTTTGCCTGGTTTACATCGCACGGCACAATCACTGTCATATTCGGGAGAACTCTGGTAATTGCGATGTCCTCCAAGGCCTGGTGCGTGGCCCCATCCGGTCCCACCGATACCCCGGTGTGCGCCCCGGCAATTTTTACGTTCAGGTTTGAGTAGCAAACAGAAACTCTGGCCTGATCCCAACTTCTTCCCGGTGAAAACACCGCATATGAAGAAATAAACGGGATCTTGCCCGCCGCCGCCAGCCCCGCCGCAATTCCCATCATGTTTTGTTCTGCCACCCCGCATTCAATAAATCTCTCCGGCCATTTTTTGGCAAATTCTTCCACCCTGGTGCTTTCTTTCAAATCCCCCGTTAAGACCACCACACCTTTATTCGTCTCCCCCAACTCCACCAGCCCCTCCCCATATCCATCTCTAGTTGCTTTCATCACCACATCACTCATGCTCACTCCTTATCTTACCGCCTAAAGTCCTCAATTCATGTAACGCGATTTTTGCCTCTTCCGCCGTCGGTGGTTTACCGTGCCATTCAAATTTTCCTTGCATAAAATCTACCCCCTTACCGGGAATGGTGTGGGCAATTATCACTGTCGGATTTTCAAATATCGTTTTGGCTTTCTCGATGGCCGCGATTATTTCAGCTATGTTATGCCCGTTTGTCTCGATCACCGACCAGTTAAACGCCGTCCATTTATTTACTAGGTTTTCCAAAGGCATTACGTCTTCCGTAAATCCGTCAATCTGAATATTATTCCTGTCCACAATCGCGGTCAGATTATGCAAGTTGTTTTTCCCGGCAAACATCATGGCCTCCCAAGACTGTCCCTCATCCAGCTCTCCGTCACTCATCAAACAATAAGTTCTGTAAGTTTTATTGTCCATTCTCGCCGCCAGCGCTTGACCAATGGCCTGCGACAATCCCTGTCCCAATGGCCCCCCGGTATTTTCCACTCCCGGCAGCTCCCGGTAATGCGGATGTCCCTGCAACCCGCTTCCCAATTTCCTTAACGTCAAAAGGTCCTCGTGGGGGAAAAATCCCGCATGCGCCAACGTCGCATACCACACCGGACAAATGTGACCGTTACTCAAAATCACTCTGTCCCGGTCTGCTTTCCATGGATCTTTCGCATCATAATTCAAAACTCCTCCAAAATACAAAGCCGTAAACACATCTGCCATTCCCAGTGGTCCCGCGCTGTGCCCGCTCCCCGCTTCCAAAAGCATCTTAATAATATCCTGCCTGATTTCGTTGGCTTTCAGATCCAAATTCATACTTCAAATGGTTTTTCAGCCGGATTAAAGACATGTGGTTCATTCTCCAGCATATATTCAAAAATTTCCAGACTTTTTACCACTTCTTCCGGCGTCTCCACTACCCGGTATACCTGAAATTCTTCCGGCCGCATCCGCATATTGGCCAAAAATGTGGCCATAATATTTTCCCAAAACTTGCCGAATAAAATCAGAGGCTTATGATGTCCAAAATACAGCCGGGCCAGTCCCCAGGCCATCCCAAATTCCGAAATCGTTCCCGTTCCTCCTTTAAAAATCACGTACGCCTGACTTACTTCCAAAAGTTTCAGTGTCCTCTCCAGATAGTTGCTTGTCTTTATTTCTTCATCGATAGGATTGTTTTTATCCTTACCTTCAAAATTGGCCACGTCTTTAGGATAAAATGTCACCCCGATCACATGCCCTCCTCCCACCTTGGCCCCTTCACTGGTGGCCCTCATCACCCCCGGACCTCCCCCATTGGCTACTACATAACCCGCCTTTGCCAAAGCCAATCCCACGCTATACGCCTCTTTAAATAGAGGATCTTCCGGACTGGCGTCCGCAAACCCCAAACACGCCACCGTCTTTATCTTTTTAATCGCTTCCTCGGGCATTACTTCCATTCTAACACCCGCTTTGCTCCCACAGCCACTTCATCCACTCCCAATTTTTCCAGTATCGGCAGGTGTCTCTGTTCCACCCCCCCATCCACACAAAGTCTATACTCATATCTCCTTAATCCCTTAATCTTCTTAATTACTTCGTCATTAAACTTCTGCCCTCCCCTTCCCGGCTCTATGGCCATTAAATTAACCAGCTTCAAGCTTGGTAGATATGATTCGATGGCCGCCACCGGAGAATGTACATCCAGCGCCAGGCAATCAAAATCCTCCGGCCGCGACACGCTTTCCATCTGCACAATCACTCTGTCAAACCCCATCAGGCCATCGACGTATTCTGTCAGATTCTTCTCCACCACCATCAAATGTGCGTCAAATTTCAGTCCCTGCCTGCCGGCAGGCAGGTCTTCCACTCTTATACTCTTATTGCTTGCAAACACCCCATCCACAAAATCAATCTGCACTCTCTCAAATTTTTTGCTGTCCCTAATTTTTCTCAACAAAAAATCCAGTTCCTGCACGTCACCCGTCAATATCGCCGGTATTATTTGCATGCTAACTATTTCCAAAAATAATCGTTTGTTCTACTAACCGGTTGGCATATCCCCATTCATTGTCGTACCAAGCCAATACTTTTACCAAATCTCCGCCTATTACCTGCGTAAATTCCGGATCAATGATGGCGCTATATGAACTGCCGATAATGTCCGAACTTACCAAATGCTCTGGCATTCCCGACTTCCCCGACACTCCCAAGATCCCCAAATATTTCGGCGTTTCGCTCGCCTCCACAAAAGCCTGGTTTACTTCTTCCCGTGTCACCGGTTTTTTAGTCACAAATACAAAATCAGAAATTGATCCGGTTAAAACCGGCACCCGCAAACTTATGCCGTCAAATAGTCCTTTTAATTCTGGTATTACTTCTGTAGTAGCAATGGCGGCTCCTGTAGAAGTGGGCACAATATTGGCCGCGGCCGCCCTGGCTCGCCGCAAATCCTTGTGCGATCCGTCTTGCAGCACCTGGTCATCGGTATAAGCATGCACGGTCGTCATCACAGCTTTTTTAATGCCAAACTTGGCCTGCATCACCGCTGCCACCGGCGTCACACAATTCGTCGTACAACTGGCATTACTTATCACCACCGGTTCCTGAGTACTTTTCTCTGAGTCCTGAGTACTATTGACTCCCAACACAAAAGTCCCCACATTCCCTCCCCTATGTGGCGCCGAAATAATTACTTTCTTCGCCCCGGCTTTAGCGTGTTTCAATGCTCCAATCTCATCCGTAAACTTCCCCGTACACTCCATTACAACGTCTACTTCATATTGGTTCCATGGTAAAAGCTCCGGATCTTTTTGTGCCAGCACCGGAATTTTCAACCCCATACTCGGCACCACCAAAAATTCCCCCTCGGCTTTCACTTCGATTTCAAATTTTCTGTATGTCGTATCCTGGTTCACTAAATGCGCCCACCCCGCCGTATCCATCGACCCACTGGTATTAATCGCCACAATCTCCATTTCATTATGGTGCTTCAGTAGCCAAATCCTAAACGCCAATCGTCCAATCCTCCCAAATCCATTAATCGCCACTTTTACCATATATCTTTATGATATCACTGCTTCAATACCGGGGAGAGTCCCAGTTGCCAAAAACTCCAACATTGCTCCTCCACCCACGCTGATCCAGTCAAATTTGCTCGTTAACCCAAATTTCTCCAAAGCCGCTTCCGTATCTCCCCCTCCCGCCACTTTATAAGCGCGGCTTTCGGCCACCGCCGTAAACACTTCCTTCGTCCCCTTCTCCGCCTCGTCATATTTCCCCATCGGCCCGGCAAGAACTATCGTTTCCGCCCTAGTTACTTCATCTCTTAATCTCTTAATCTCTTCGTCACTTATGTCTAATCTGTCCTCCCGCAATTTCGCTCCCGGCAGTAATCCTCCTCTTAAGACAGTCCACCCCTTCTTCTCCAATTCTTCAGCATATTTCTCTTTATCTCCCTTCGCCCCCCCAATCACCAAAACTCTCCCCTTCCCCTCTCTTTGATAAAGAGAGGGGATCGAGAGGTGAGTTATTTCCTTTTCGAATCTTAATCCCACGCAAACTTCCTTTCCTTGTGATTTCATAAGTCGCGGTAAGGCGTCAATCGAGCAATGTTTGCGGTGACTAGTCGCAAACGCTTCGTTCACATACACATCCCACCCGCTAGCTAACTCCCGCGCCAAACTTTCATCGTCAGCTTCTTCCCCCGGATCTTTTCTTAAATCCGGCTCTAATTTCCCTTTGTGCCCAATCAATTTTACTTTCTCCACCCCCCTGGTCTGCAAATATTCCACTATCTCCCGCGTAACTTTCTCTCTCTGTGAATCTTTTCCTGTCCACTCAAGATCAGCCCTCACCAGCACTTTTTTTTCGGCCACCAACATATCCCTAATTACAGGCAGTTGTACCATTACTTAATTTAACCACACTTTTTACTTCTTTTTAGTATTGGTTAACATGGCAAAGGCTCCCCACATGCCAGCCGCGCCCATCAAAACATATACCCACATCTCCATCACTGGCCACTGGCCAAATAGGAGAGTTACTAGGTTAAATTTCATAAGGGCCACTAGCCCCCAGTTAATAGCACCTAGCACGACTAACCATTTAGATAATTTTACTAATGTTTTCAATTCCCTCACCCCCTTCCAGTTTCAAATCTAGATATTTTTTCAACTCTGCGTAAATACTTATCAGATTGTACGAATTCCGTTTCCAAAAAAGTTTCCACCAATCTCAAGGCTTTCTCTTCCTCCAGGTTGTCGGAAGCCAGCGCCAATACGTTTATGTTGTCATCTTTTCTGGCTGCATGCACCTGATCCGCCTCCCACCCCAACCCACACCTCACTCCCATCACTTTATTGGCCGCAATATCCACCCCTACCCCGCTCCCGCAAATCACAATCCCCCTAGACGCTAGACGCTGATTACTAGACGCTACCCTCTCCGCAACGGCGATGGCAAAATCCACATAATCATCCTCATGATCATATTCATACGCCCCCAAGTCCTCAAATTCATATCCCCGCCCCGCCAGCCACTTGGCTATTTTAGCCTTTAATTCAAATCCTCTATGATCCGCCCCAATAAATATCATCGCAATACGTACCCCCCGTTAATATCCAAGCACGCGCCGGTGATATGCGTGGTGTTAGCCAAGAAATAAATCCCCTCGGCAATTTCCTCCGGCTCCGCCGCCTTTTTCAGCAACGTCAGGTCAATCAACTGTTTCAATCTTTCTGGATTCATATTCTTAGTCATATCCGACTCCGTCACCCCCGGCGACACACAATTCACTCTAATTTTGGGAGCCACCGCTTTAGCCATGCTTTTTACAAATCCCAGCACCGCCGATTTTGTCCCCGCATACACTGGATCCGAGCTACCCACCTGCGCCGCAGTTGAAGCCACAAACACCATCGACCCTTCAATCATATAGTTCAAAACTTCTTTTGTTACTAAATACATTCCCATCTCATTTACCCCAATCACTCTGGTCATTGTTTCCACATCATATTGCTGCAAATTTTTATAACCAAAAATCCCCGCACAATTTACCAGACAATCCACCCTTCCCAAATCTTTCGCTGCCTGTTTTATTGTTTTCTGAATGCTGTTGTAATCATTCATCTCCATCTGGTAATAACCTTCTGTTTTGTTAGAGAATCCTGCCACTTTCCACCCCTCACCGGCAAACTTCTTCGCCGTCGCCAACCCTATTCCCCTGCTCGCCCCCGTGACAAACACCACCTTATTCATTAAGTAAAGTATAACACCCGGCTGGGGGTGAGTTATTTAAAAGCCTCCACCAATTCTCTCAACTCTTTCTCTGGATCTTCTGCTTTTACTACATCCGTGGCCACTAGTATTCCCTTCGCCCCCATCTCCAATGCGATTCTCACATCCTCGGCACTATGAACCCCCGCCCCCACCAGCACTTGGCACCTAGCCCTTAGCACTAGGTCTCTAATCTCCTCCGGCCTCTCACTGCTCACCGACTTTTCCTTGCCGCCAATCAGCTCCGGCGGCTCAAACGCCAGCCAGTCCGGATCAAAACCCGCAATTTTAACCCCCTCTTCTACGTCTTTACAGCACACACACGCTTTAATCCCCTCCAAGTCCAGCATTGTCTCCTCAATCGTTTTAAAGTCCAACCGAAAGTCGGAGTGATTCAACAGCGTCCCTGTGTGTCCTGCGGCTTGCGGCTCATATTTCTGCGTCCAGCACTCTGCTCCCGTTTCCACACACCCCACCAAATCTGATAATTGCGGGCAAACAATTGCTCCATATTTCTTACAAATCCGCGCCAAGGCTACCGCCCCTTCTCCGCTCACATATCTTTTGAAATTTACCACTATCATTTCTTTACTCCCATTTTTGGAAAATCATCCACCAGCCGTCTCACAATTAATCCGTATACAATATATCCAAATGGCAACCATACGGGAATCCCCCCAAAAAATGTTACCGGGTATGTCCATCCTCCCCCAGGCACCACTATCAAATCTACCACTGGTGCCAACATTCCCATCAATCCCACCCAAATCCAATCTTTCTTTCTAGGATTGGTTATCAATATCGCCACAATTTCCAATAGCATTACAGCGGCTATCCTCACCGGATGGGTCCAATAATAACCCATCAACAAAGTATTAATCCCAAACACTGCCAGCCACCGCCAAAACATTATATTTATTCTACCACCAGTTTCCCTACCATGCCCATCTTTCTATGATTTCCTACTGAACAATAAAATTCAAAAGTCCCGGTTTTATCTGCCACAAACTCCACATCTTCTTCTTCTCCCTCCCCAATTTGATTGGTTTTTACATCAAATTCATCGATCACAAAATCATGCATCCCCCCACCATTTCTAAAAGTCAGTTTTATCGTATCCCCCTTCTTGGCCGTTATCATCGCCGGACTAAATTTGTAATTGCCCCCCTCCACTGTCACTTCTACTGCAGGCCCAGTCGCAACCGGCTCTTCTAAGCTGGTTGGAGTTGGTTGATTTTGAGTTTCAACCTTTGGGCTTTGAACTTTGGGCCTTGAACTTTGAATTAATAAGTACCCCCCCATCCCTACCGCCACCAATATCACTATCCCCATCATTAACCATTTCCCACTTGCATTCATAATTCAAATATATCATATTTATATTTATGTTTCCTGCCTTTCTGGTTACTGCCGCTTTGGCTCTGGGTATTCCCTCTCTCTCTTTCATCTCCCCTGCTCCCAATCAAACTACCACCGGTAACAAGGTCACCGTCAAAGTCGCTGTTGTCAATTTTGCCCTGGTAGACTACAAAACCCACCCCCGCCTGGTTCCGGGCCAGGGCCATCTCCACTTTTGGCTCGACCAAGCCAATCCTTCAAAAACTTCTGCCGTTAAAGTCGTCTCTCCTTCATACGCCTTCGAAAACGTCAAGCCGGGAAAGCATACCCTCGTCGCCGAATTAGTAGCCAACGATCATTCTTCTCTTGTCCCCGCCGCTACCACCTCCGTTTCTTTTATTACCACCGCCTCCCCTTCGTCTGCTCAAACTTCACTCCTTTTCCCCATCATTATGGCTTTCCTGTCTCTCTCCTTAGCTCTTTACTTCATCTCTACAACAAAACCAAAGATCGGTAAATCTCCTCGAAAGTCGCGCTCCAAGACTTCCAAATCCCGTTCCCGCAAGTAACTTCTATTTTATATAGCCGGTTGTCTCTTTTAGCTAGTGCTATCTGTTTCGTTTCATCCCCTCCTTCCCAAGTCAGAATAACAATACTGGCCGATTCGGTATTAATATATCCCCTTTCTTGAGTCACCCCTGCCGCCGCCTCATCAGCTATTATCGGAAAATTCCGCTCATCCTTCACTACCGTCACCACCATCTTAATTCTTCCAAATGGTTCACTAAATGTCAGGCCTTTTACCTCCCAATTTTGCGGGTATTTAATCCTAAATCTCAAAATTTTGTTGGTATACACTCCTCCCAACTTCCGCGCCGGCGCTACATCCCTATTCGCTTCCCGCCCCTGCCCATAATTTTTCGTCTCCTCAATTCTCCACTGCCGCCAATCCCACACCGTAGATATCATTCCTACTATCAACAATGAACCAATAACCAATAACAAGGTCTTCTTTGCTATACTCATAGTATGAAGTTTATTTTAACACTCCTGCTGCTACTTACTTTCACGGCTACACCTGCTTTGGCAGCTACCGCTTCTCTCTCACTTACTAAAAACCGCTATTACGTCCATCTCAATTTCGGCGATCTCAAAAACGTCTCCAGGGTCAATTACACCCTAACCTATGACTCCAGTTCTGGTCAAAAAGGTTTTGAGGGTGGTTTCAAACTCAAGCCCAAAATTTCCCGCTCCTCCCGCCGCCAAATCTTAGGCACCTGTTCTTCCGGCCGCTGTGTATATCACAAAAACATCAAAAACGTCTCCCTGGACGCCGCTTTCACTCTCCGCTCCGGCGGCACCGTCAACGTCACCCGCTCTCTCCCCTGACTATTCAATTACATATCCATACATCCTGTATGGCGGCAGGCCCCGACCCTGCCCCCCCATCACAATATGCACCAGCCTTAATCGGTCTTCCTCAAGCAAATATTGCAGATATTTTTCGTAGTACAAAGCGCTGTTATTATTTCCCTTCGCCGCCTCCTTTGCCCTATCGGTAGCCATTTGAACGACCGGGGTCTCATATCTTTCTACCAGTGAATAACCATCCACATACGTCGCCCCAGGCACTCTCTCGTTTTCCTCCAATTCAATGTCAGGAGCTAAATATATCGTTTTTTTAACACCGGCTTCTGCACCAAACCCCAGCCCCGGCGGCAACTCCGCCCCACTCGCCTCTTCCTCTAACATTAAGCAGATTGTACACCCATTATATCCCCAAAGCCTGTTTTGCGCTCATTTGACGCCTATTTGGACCACAGAGCAACTTCTGCATGTCGAAAAACGCACCCCCGGCGGCTATCAGCTCTACAGCCCAAAAGGCTAACTTTGCTCGAAACGAAAGAAGTGCTCAAGAAACGTCCGGTTCAATCCCTGCTCTCAAATCGAAGTCTAAAACAGAATATATTTCTTAAGAATATACAAGTTGACCACTTTAGTGGCAGAGGCATTAGCCGAATCGGTAACAGTAATTCTTATGGGAAAAGTTCCGAAGCGGTTAGGAGTGCCGGAAATGGTGCAAACCAGATTGCGAATAGTAGGCGGCTGTATGCTGCTATCCGAGTTAGGCGTAGATGAAGATTGAATACAGCCGACAACTTTAAGCAGAGGGGGAAGGCCGGTAATTCGGGCAGTAAGGTTGTCATAAGGGTCGGGGTCGGTGGCAGTAACGGAGGCAGAATAAGCCCTGGCTACACGTCCAATCGGAAAAGATTGAGTAACAATTGTGGGTGCCCTATTCGGAACTGGTGTCGGAGTAGGAGTGGGTGTTGGAGTAGGAGCCGGTGTGGGACAAGTGACAACGCTTGGGACGATTTTACTTTTATCTCCGCTGGGAGTTTTAACTATCCAATATAAAGTGCGGCCGCAGGAATATTTGTCCCACTTAGTAGGATTATTTTCTACGAGCGGACTGGAAGTTCCCCAGGTAAACGTAGAGTACACATCGGTTGACATGTCACTCTTGGTAGAAATATCAATAGCAAAAGAAGGCGATGATCCAGAATACGTAAAGTAAAAAACAGCTGACCCTGTACCGGGAAGCGAGGCAGATAAACCGGTAAAACTCACCGGGACCGGAGTAGAAGTAGGAGTAGGGGTGGGTGTCGGAGTGGGGTTGGTATAAGATGGACAAAGAACTCCAACACAAACATCTATATATTTGATGGCGGAGCTTTCGGAAGTGATGGCCGAAACCCAAAGCGAACCTGATCCGGTAGAATTGGGGATAAAAGTAGCCAAGTTGTTAGACGGCTTGAAAGTGGGAGAAATAGAAAAGTTGGAACTGATCCCCCATGTATAGGAAACGCCCGACGTAATCGGCCGGCCAATTTCGTCTACAGCAGTCGCTGATAAATAGACGGGTTTACCAATTTGAGGTGAGGCAGACTGGTCAATGGCCCCGGGGCTGACTTGGACAGAAATAGCGTTAGAAGCTTTAGGACTTAGTTGGCGTATACCCACCAAAATAACAGCGGGTACCAACAACAACGTCAAAACCACCACCGGTATTATTTTTTTTGATTGCCGCCACCAAGGCAAAAAAACAGAAGTCGAATCAAAGTCATCCACTAATTTCAGCCTATCCCAGCACTTCTTTGGTGTCAATAGTGGACTGATATAATAAATAATCAACCATGAGATTAAAGGGGCTCGTCATTTTTGTTTTAGGGGCTATTGTTTCATTTGGTATTTTCCATACAACCGTTCTGGCGGAAGAGAAGGGTCTGTTTAGAGGAGGGGGGCAGGTGATCCCGAAACTACCCCAAACGGCTAACGATCCGGAACTTTTCAATAGCAATGTTTATCCTCCTTGGGGGCCGGTATGTCAAAGATATACTTACTCGGTTATCTATCGAGATAAGAAGGGAAGAAAGCCGGAGTACGTCAAGATTTATTTCAACGGAAAAATGATTGAGACGCAAAAGGCAGACCCAAACGACAATGATTACCAGAAGGGCGTCAAGTATTACTACAAATACGTACCGAACAAGCTGGGGTCGAATTTTTATTACTTTGAAGCATCAAACGGTTTGGGGAAGGCCCGGGCCGGGATTATAGATTCGCCCGACAACGGCCCGGTCCTTTTCAGGAGCGCTTTTGATAAAAACGAGATTGCGGTAATTGACAAACAAACAAACAAAAAGATTCTTAAGTTTTTTACCGGCAAGGAGTGGGTCGGCGGAATCGCGCTTTCCGACGACGGAAAGTATTTGGCTGCCAAAACTTTCAAGCATATTTATTTGTTTGACACCAGCAAGCCGGAGAAGCCTTTATGGCAGTTTAATTGCGAGGAATGTGGAGAGAGCAAGGGTGGAGTGGATATTTCCGGGGACGGATCAAAAATTATTGCTGCCCTTGGCGAAATGGTAGTGGCGTTTAACAAGGCAAGTAGTAACCCAATCTGGAAGTACAACACCAACAATGCCTATAATGTGGCGATCTCCCAAGATGGAAAATACATGGCCGCGGCTACCATGGGCGAAGAATCAAATCCCAATTCCAATCTGCTGATTTTGTGGAACAGTCAGTCTGGAAAACCTTTGTGGCAATATCACGCGTCGGGTAATTTCCATGACGTTTCACTTTCCAGCGATGGTAGTTTTGTCGCCGGATCAACCGGTTGCCCGGATCGCCGTTTTTATCTTTTCCCCCGCGATTCTAATAACCCCTTGATTAAAAGTGGGCCTCTGACGAGAGACTCCCCCGTTCACCAGGCTAAAATTTCGGCTGACGGGTCTGCTATAGCAGTAAGTAGCGAATCAGATGCCGGAGCCGTGTTTTTGTTTAATAAAAACTCCAAAACACCGGTATGGAAATTCCCCACCATTGGCGGCAGTTCTGTCAGGGCTCTAAATTTCACGCCAGACGGTAAATACATCGGCGCGGCCACCTTCGGCGGACAGGCATATATTTTTGACAAAGAAAAAAATACCCCCATTGCCACCTGGATTGTAGATAATGCGTCACTGGGTGGAATTGATATTGCCGATGACGGGAGTTTTATCGCGGTTGGGGGGACGGATAACAAACTGCATCTATTTGATCGCGGTAAGAAGGGGGAGGTGGAAATTCCTTTCGACGAGTATCTCGAAGAAATAGACATCTCAGCGAACGAGAGATATATTGCTGCGGGAACGGGTGGCTCGGTTTATTTTTTTGAGACTTTCGATAAGGACACAACGCCGGTTATCTGCACGACGGTAATAGAACCGCAACAGGAGAAAGTAAGAGAAGGGAGTTGCGGCTTTGGCCAAAAGTGCGGGGATGGCGGCGTGACTCCAAAAACCAAGGCGGGTATTTTTGCCAGGTTCGTCGGGTTTTTGAAAAGGTTGCTGGGATCAAAGTCGCCGCCGGCAGGACCCACATCGGGCGAAACCGTTTGCGGAAACGACCTGTGTGAACCGAGTTTGGGCGAGACGAGAGAGAACTGCGCCAAAGACTGTTCGGGAGGAAATTGACTATTTGAAGATGCCCCTTCGTCTGAAGAAAAGGAACATCGATCCGCCAAGGAAAACAATCATCACCACCAAAAGACTGCCGTATAAAAATCTGTCAGCCAAATATAGGAATGTTTTTTCATAAAAAAGGTATCTAACGGTTACTTTTAGCCCGTGAATAATGAGACTGTACAAAATTGCCAGGAAAAATAAGTTGCCATAACCGAAATTCGAACCTTTAATTAATTTGTAAGCTGAAACGGCAATACAAATTTCCCAGACCCATTGGCTAATCTTCAATGACATTAGACCGTCATCAATTTTTAGTCCAAACAAATATTGCCAAGCCACAGCCGCGAGGGAGATAAAAATAAGATACCAAATTGGCCTAATATATTCTGCTAAAGTTTTGCCAAAAACTTTGACCTTGAATACTGCCAGAGCGGCAAACCCCAGGATTATTATCAGAAGCAGGGCAAAGAATAATGGGTCACTGCGTTTTTCCAGAGAAAGAATTCGCGGCAAAAGATCGAGTTTGTCAGTTCCGGTAAAAGCCCTTCCGCTGGTTGGACATTCGACTTTCTGCCCGCCAACATGACAACCATCTTTGTTAAACTCGATCTTTCCGGAAATGTAGGCGGCTGTTTTCATCTGTTGTTATTATAATGATAAAAATATCATCGGGTAGTTTCCGGGGATGAGTTCGTAAACAAATTGAGTATTTTGTAGTTGCCATTTGGCCATAAATTCGTCCCAGTCCATCCAGCTTTTGGTATCAGGAATCCAGTAAAGTTTTACCTGGTTTTTGTTGTAGCCAATTACGGTCACGAAGGTATCGTCTTCGACTTCTTGGGTTGGGCTTTTGCCGCTCGCGGTGTCGTCTTCGATGGCAACGATGACGGGAATACCGGCAGAGACGGCTTTCTTTAAGTAACTTACCGCTTCGTTTCGGTTGGTGAAAAGTTTGAGTTGCCGATCAGGATATTGGAGAAGGTCGGTGTAGGTTTGGGTAAACCGGGGACGAGCCTCCCGTGATTGGCCCTGGTGGTAGTAGCCGAAAAAAAGACGATTGCCCAAACCGTATTTTTTGAGCTGTTGAAAGAGGCTGGTCATGTCACGCTGATAAGATGGGCGGAGGATGTCCTCGAAAAGTTGTTGGTAATTTGTGCCAC
The DNA here is from genome assembly GCA_964356225.1 of uncultured Gammaproteobacteria bacterium. GTDB lineage: Bacteria > Patescibacteriota > Microgenomatia > CAZETR01 > Amesbacteraceae > GWC2-45-19. The sequence continues at coordinate 187,598 of CAYHGA010000001.1, read as the reverse complement.
CAGATTTTTTGTAGACATAGGCGACGGCAGAGCAAAAACAACAACCCTTGTCGCCTCGGTAGTATCTAATTTCGCCGATGTCAAAGGCTTGGGGCGGTTCGACCGGATCAAGGTCTTGCCAGCTATTGATGTCGTATTTTTGGGAGGGAACGGGAGTTTGGCCAGAGATGGGGAGGGTGGAGGGTTTATTCTTCAGGAATAACAGGAATAAAAAGATAACGACAAGGATGGACACGAGAACGAGGAGGATAAAGTCTTTCATCATCACTAGAAGCTTCATGGCCTTGTCCAGAGCATCTTGTGGACCTAAATCTTCGCCCATAAATATTTATGCAGCTATAATGCTATCAAAAGGCAAGCTTTGAATTAATGTCTCAATCCGGCTATCTTCTACCTGCTTAGAGTAATAAATCTGACTCATTTCCTGCTCTTTTTCGGTAGTAATCACCTTCCAATTGGTTTGGATGCTGGCTTTAGTAATAGGTTGGCGAATCTCTTTCTGCCTGACATACGAGACAATTTCATCCAGGTCTAACCGATATTTCTCCAAAAGTAAGTAAATATCATAGAAGTCACGATAACGCGCCCGATCACTCATAGCTCGGATTTTCTCGGCACATATTTCTTTAATGTCCATGACAGCAACCGTAAAATCCACACCCCAGACATTGTGGTAAGCCAAGGTTTGAGGTGGTAATAGGACATTTTGCAAAAAGTCGATTTCTACTTTGAGTGAGTTGGGCTGAATTAGTGGTCCGGTGTATTGGAGTTTTTCGATTTTAATGGTGGCATTAGAGAGATAGTTCTTCTTGATACTCAAATAGTCGATGTTGTCAAAGATTTTACGAACCTCTTCTAGAAGTAATGGTGTCTTGTTCGAAGAGAAATCCAGATCCTCAGAAAAACGATACTGGTCAAGGTAACAGTGATGTAGAGCTGTGCCACCTTTGAAAATAAGGTTTTTGCCAGTCGAGGAAACGGTGATAATCTGCATGACCAGAGTTAAAAAATAATCTTTCTCGGCAATGTGCAAGGGATAACGCAGGCTTTTGCGGTTAATGATTTCGAGTTGTTGTCGGGTAAGCATATGGGTTAGGCTGACCGATATTTATCAAAATAAGCATCGTAATAGAGTCGCCACTTGGCATTAAACTTAGCATCTCCAGACAACATCAAATGGGTGCCCTTTAGCTTAACTTGATTATAAAGATCACCTGAATCAATCCCTAAGAGATCAAGCAGGAAACCAAATGTCTTAATAGTGGTTAAAGACATCTTGCCCAAGTACTCAGTCATTTTTTGCAGGTCAAGTGAATCTTTATATTGAGAGAGTTTTTCCACCACTAAATCAACGGTGTATTTGCTTTTATGAAACTGGATCATATCAATTAAGGCCTTCTCGGCGGTGGCCATACGCACGGCCTTATTATCAATACTCACCTCTTGCCAACCAAAAAACCACTTATCCAGCACTTTTACAAAGCTATATTCAACCGATTGCAACTGCACTGCCCTATACTGCACTTGAGAAATCGAAATGGTCTTATTGGTAAGCTGGTCAAACATGCCGTGATAAGCCAAAGCTGACTCAAAAGAGACGTAGGAATCGCGAACCAGAAGGTTTGCTACTACATAGGGCGACAGTGACAGAAATCCACGATTACTCAAGTCGGAGATAGCATATAGTCCTCGCTTCACCCGAATTAGCCAGCCATTGCGGGTAAGCCTAGTGATAACATTTTTCGCCACTTTTTGATCCCACACAGCCTTTCCCTGGGCATAGATCTGCTCAGAGGTAACAATTTGCCCATATTTGACGATTAGCTCCTCAAGAAGAGCGCTTTGCTGGGTAGAAAGAATTGTTTGTTTCATATATAGTAAGTCACCGTTTGTAATGACTATCTACTTATAGATTAAACAGTCACAGCAGAATTGTCAAGAGTATGCGGTATATCTCAAATTTCATCGTATAATCCCGATCTCGCCGTTCGTGGCATTGCCGGCTCCGATCGTTTCCGCTTCCAGTTCGAATAATGCCAATCTGGCTCCCTAACCCTGAGATTATTAGAGCTACGATTGAGAAGATATTAAGAGCTTTTGAGAATGTAGTACAGATGGAATTGATAAGAGTGAGATGGGCAGAAACAAAAAACTACAATCAAAACCTGCCTTAGTAGCTACCATCCCCAAAAACCTCTATAATTTACCAGAATGAAAAATTATGGTCGCAGTTAAAAACGAGGGAATAATTTTAGAGAAAACAAGTCTGAAATTCGAAAATAAGGGTGTTTGCAACCCGGCCTGCATCCAGACGGATGGTATTACCCATATGTTTTATCGGGCAATTAACCACAATGATGTTTCTTCCATAGGCTACTGCCAGTTGGTCGATAATAAAGTTGTAAAAAGACTTAAGGAGCCGGTTCTCTTTCCAGAATATGATTACGAGAAAAAGGGCGTAGAAGATCCAAGAATTACTCTTTTAGAGGGAACATACTATCTTTTCTACACAGCCTATGACGGTAAAAATGCTCTCATTTCCTACGCCACAAGTAAGGATCTTATTCATTTCGCCAAACAGGGCCTTATCTCGCCGAAAATCTCTTACGATGAAGCGGAAGACATTTTTCGTGGGTCAAAAGTCAGAGAGAAATATACCATGTTTGAGATATTCTACAAAGAAAGATGGGGCAAGAACATCTTACTATTTGAAAAAGATACCTTTCTCTTTCCCCAAAAATTCAACAATAAATTTGCTCTTCTCCACCGTATTTTGCCAGGAATGCAAATTATTTACTTTAACAATTTCTCCGAGCTTACTGAAGATCGCTGGCGCGATTATTTCAAGAATTTAGGTGATTTTATTGTACTTGATCCCCTCTTTTGGTTTGAAAACCGCAACGTTGGCGGCGGTTGTCCTCCTATTGAAACAAAAGACGGATGGCTCATTATCTATCATGCAGTGGAGGATACTCCTTTAGGGAAAATCTATCATGCCTCCGCTGCCCTTCTTGATCTGAAAAACCCCCTAAAAGTTTTGGGGCGATTAAAAGAACCCCTGTTTTCTCCAAAGGCTTCCTGGGAAAAAAACGGCATTACGAATAATGTTGTCTTTCCTACCGGAGCAGTAGTAAGAGAGAAAAGACTTTATATTTATTATGGGGCTGCCGACCAGTTAATCGCCGCAAAATCTGTTGACCTCACTGAGCTGTTGACCGAACTCAAAAACCCTTAAAACTATGAGCTCTAACAGGCAAAATAAATCTTGGATAGTCTATCTCTCCACCTTCCCGCCACGACAGTGCGGTATTGCTACCTTTACCGCTGACCTCACTCATACTATTGATCAAATGTTCTCACTATCGGTTGAGTCAAAGATTATTGCGATGAATCTCACTGAAGTAACTCCTTTCCCCTATCCTGACAAAGTAATTCTCCAGATAAGCCAACCTCGTAAAGAAGACTATGTTAACGCTGCCGACAAACTCAACCAGCTCGAGAAGGTAAGACTTGTCAACATTCAACATGAATTCGGTATCTTCGGAGGGGAATATGGTTCACACCTGCTTCTCCTTCTGGAAAAACTTCAGAAACCGGTTGTTACTACATTACACACTGTCCTTCCCGCTCCAGACGAAAGAATGCGTAACATCGTTCAAACTGTAATGAAATATTCGAAAGGAATAATCGTCATGACCCACTCTTCAAAAGAAATCCTTGAAAAGGATTATGGGTTAGATTCTGATCGAATTCAAGTTATTCCTCATGGGATTCACAATGTTCCCTATAGGGCCAGTGAGCACGCCAAGTCTGTCCTTGGTTTTTCTGGCAAACTGGTCCTTTCAACTTTTGGGCTCCTTAATCCAGGTAAGGGAATTGAGTATGTGATCGAGGCCCTGCCACCGGTAGTAGAAAAGTTCCCTAATGTTCGATTCCTTGTCATCGGCGTCACCCATCCTGTTGTTCTCAAACAGGAAGGCGAAAAGTACCGTAATTTTCTTATTAAAAAAGTTTATGAACTTGGCCTCGCCGACTACGTTCTTTTTTATGACACCTATCTTGATCTAAATGACCTCCTTAGATTTTTGGAGGCTACCGATGTCTATCTTTCCCCATACTTAAATCCAAACCAAACTGTCTCCGGCACTTTATCTTACGCCCTCGGCGGCGGTCGTCCGGTAATATCCACAACCTTTGCCCAAGCCAAACAAGATATCACTGACGAAGTCGGCATATTGATTGATTTCAAAAACCCGCAGGCTTTTACCGATGCCATCATTAAATTATTGGGCAATGATCGCCTGCGTCTGCAGATGGGTAAAAACGCTTATTTCCGCACAAGATATATGACCTGGGAAAATGTTGCCCTTTCCTACCTGAAATATTTCTCGCAATTTGTGCCGGAGCTAACCCTGGCACAAAGGAGACTTCCACCTATAAAGCTTACACATTTGGCTAAATTGACTGACAATTTTGGCATTATTCAGTTTGCCAAGCTTACCGAACCAGATCTTTCTTCTGGATATACCCTAGACGATAATGCCCGGGCCTTAATCGTTACCACCCTCCATTATAAAAAATTTAGGACTCCCTCTTCACTAAAACTCGCCTCCATATACCTCAACTTTCTTTATCGGGTAGCCAAACCCGATGGTCATTTCAATAACTTTGTCAATCCAAGCCATGCTATTGACGAACAGAGAAATCGCCAGGAAAACTCAGAAGATGCCAACGCCAGGGGCCTATATGCTCTTGCCCAGGTTTCAACTACCAAACAAATCCCCAAACGCATAAGACATCAAGCCCAGTCCTTTTTTGAACAGAGTTTCCGGAAAAATGTTGCTTTCTCCTCGCCTCGTGCTATCGCTTTTTACATCAAGGCTCTCAATTGTCTGCTTTCGAAATGGAAAGAGCCCAAGACTCTCACTGCATTAAGGTACCACTGTGAACAACTCATGGCTTTATATGAGAAGAGCCACTCATCGGACTGGGACTGGTTTGAGCCTTATTTAACTTATTCAAATGCCATCCTACCAGAAGCACTTCTCCTCGGATACAAAATAACCAGTGAGAAAAGATACCTCGAAGTGTCTGGAAAAACCCTCAACTTTTTAGTTAAACATACCTTTAAGGATAGTATGTACATTCCCATCGGCCAAAGTGGCTGGTTTCCCAAGGGAGGGACAAGGCAGTATTTTGACCAACAGCCCGAGGACGTTGCTGCAACCGTAGAAGCTCTCAATACAATGTTTCAGATAACAAACAGGAAGCACTACAAAGAATTAGCATACAAAGCATTTAACTGGTTCTTGGGGGATAATGTTCTGGGACAGGTTGTCTATGATCGAACCACTGGAGGATGTTATGATGGAGTTGGGGAGAAATCTATTAACCTAAACCAGGGTGCCGAATCTACCATATCCTACCTTTTAGCCAGCCTTTCTTTCAAAGACTAGATCCAGCACTCCCCGTTAGCTTCTAACCCGCTATTGGATTCGAACCAGACCAAAATAGCCTTAAATGTACCGAGCAGATCCGCAAAACTTAAAAAAAATACTTTGATTCTTGAAAAGATTTCTATTCAATTAACTTGGAAGACTACAAGGTTCTAAAATTAACAACTCGGCTCCGCAGGTAGGATTCGAACCTACAACCTCGATCTTAACAGGATCTCGCGCTACCGTTGCGCCACTGCGGAATATAAAAGAACAAGGCTATTTTATCATCCCGAACGCATATTGGCGTAAAGAAAATACTGCACAAACACGTTGGTTAGTCACGGCTCCAATCACCGCAGGTGATGAACAAGGGATAGTTTTGCGCAGTATTTTTAGCCAATCGTGAGGGCGTGTTTCTCGGTTCACTCTTTGCACGACCAAAGAGTGAACAAAGTATGATATTCTCTTCCTATGGACGACAAAGATAAGTGCCCCAAATGCGGAGCCCCGCTGGGCGAGGTCATTGAGACCCAGTCAGGCAAAAAGCTGCAAAGGTGCAGTACCGCCGGCACCTGGGACCCCAAGACCAAGCCCACCGGCTGTGATTATGTCAAATGGCTGGCCATAGAGCCCGTCACCCTGGACGAAAAATGCCCCAAGTGTGGTTCTCCCCTGGTTCTCCAAGTCACCCGCTTTGGCAAGAAGATGAAAAAATGCAGCGCCGGAGGTTGGGACAAGACCACCAAAACCGCCACCGGTTGTGACTATGTGGAATGGATCGGCAGTTCCACCGAGCCTTTGGATGAGAAATGCCCCAAATGCGGAGAACCCCTGGTTTTATTCACCACCAGTGCCGGTAAAAAGATGAAAAAATGTTCCACCTCCGGTTGGGACAAAGAGGTCAAGAAACCCACCGGTTGCGACTATATTCAGTGGCTCAACAGTAACTACAAAAAAGAATCGTCTGGGGGCGAAGAATTTCTCCCCCCAGAGCCAGAGGCCTCTTGACATACTTAGCTAAGTTAGCTAATATACAAGTATGCAAATATTTAACACTCATCAGGCCAAAAGCCAACTTTCTCAATTGATCGAAATGGCCCTGGCCGGCGAAGACATCATTATTGCCCGCGCAGGCAAGCCAACCGTCAAACTTTCCCGCTATACCCCTCCCAAAAAATATCGCACCATAGGCAAATTTAAGGGTAAAATCCACGTGTCCCCCGACTTTGACGATGAGTCCGACGAAATAAACGAGATGTTTTACGGTGGATCTATCGAACCATGAAGTATCTCCTGGATACTCACATATTTATTTGGAGCCTTGAAGGCAACCCCAAGCTCAAGACAGATACTAAAAACATCATCCGAGACAAGTCAAATTTGGTATTTTTAAGCATAATTAGTGCGTGGGAAATTACTATCAAAGTAATGCTCAAAAAGCTTCAATTAGATATCCCTCTCAATAAAATATTCAAAAATCTTGAGTATGAAATCTTACCCCTCAAACTTGACCATATGCTGGTTTTACTCGAGCTCCCCCCTATCCACAAGGATCCCTTTGATCGTATGCTGGTCGCCCAAGCCAAATCGGAAAAACTCACCCTCCTATCAGAAGATCCCAAAATCAAGCAATATCAATCCAAATAATCCTGCCATACCCACTCTCTCACCATTCCCTTAATTTTTAGATACTCTTCTTTTTCCAGCTGGATATTGGCCACACAGTATTTTTTCGACCTCAAATGCGCACAAAATAAACACTCTGTCACGTCGTAGCAGTCGTGCACAAACGCCGACCAGGAAACCTTATTCGACCAGGACACTTCCCAACACCTGGAACAATAAATCGACTCCCTCACTCCCGCCCCCACCGAACAGGCCGAATCGTCCCGGCATCCTATCAAATACTGGCAGTCAAACAATTTCTTCGACCCCACAATATTTTTACTGTCAAATATTGAACTGCTCGCATATATTCCCCGACTATTGTAAACCCCATCCGACTCTTCAACCTCCGTCGAATTGATCTGCCGGCTGGCCACAATAGAATTTATCTCCTCCCATTTTCTTAATACCCCCTCTATTGATTCTAGTTTTATATAAGACCGCATCCAGCCGTCCTTTTTGTACCCTTCTGCCGCTTCTTCTTGATTTATATATTTCTCCTCTTCTTGCCCATCCGCCACCCACACCGTTCCCCTCTTTTGCGGGCCGTACCACTCCCCTTTCCCAGAAGTTGGCGCATTCCCTCCCCAGATCTCTTGCCACACATACTTCCAAATATCAGCCCTTTTCATATATCTACCGTCCTTCCTACAAAACTCGAATAAAACTTTCCATCTTTAAACAACCTCGCCACACACTGCCGGGGATCCAATCTCGCCAGCACTTCCCGCTTCAGTTCTTCCCCGCCCACCCCCTTTCTCTTGGCTTCTGATAGTACCCCCTCTCCAAAAATCATCTCCATGTTCTTTCCCAAGATTTTTCCGTCTTCATCGGATACCTTAAACACAAAATAGTTATATATGTTAGCCAAAATCGCCGCCAATAACCTTGGAGACATTTGATCTAAATACTGTCCGGATAAATACACAGCCAGTCCAAATTTCCTCGCCTGAGCTAAAATTCCTGCTAACCCTTCGTTCTCCACTGTGGCTACTTCATCCACCACCAGCACCAATTTCTTTCCCACCCCCGCCATAGCCAGTAAAAACACCTGTTGGATTACCAGCCCCGCAATCATCCGCGTAGCCCTATCCCCCAAAGCTACTCTGTTCAACGATAAATTTATAATCGATTTTTCCTGTAGCAGCTGTCGCAAATCCCACATCTCCCCCTTGTGGGAAAACACCGGAGTAAACACCAGCTCGTCCACCAGCGCCAAAATAGGCATTACTGCAGTTTCATAAAACTTCGTTTCCAGCTCTCCAAATTCTGTCTCAAAAAAATGCCGGAGCTGGTCATTGTCACCTATTTTAGCCAGCACCCCTCCTCTAAATTCCATTTCACTCAAAAAACGCCGCAGATTTGGCAATGTCATCGCCTTTGCCATCAGCAAGCTATACACCGCATACTTCAATACTCTCTCCAATTTGGCGTTATATTGTTCTCCAATCAAAGTTTTAAATAGCAGCACTGTCATTTCTGTAGTCATATACGGATCGCTGCCTCCGGGAAATAGATCGCACCCGTTCTTTACAAAATCCAGTGTCACCTGCCTATCTCCTCCGTTCAAGTTCATGGCCGCATGTGGATCCACCACAATCACCCCGTATCCCCGGCCCGCCAGCAGCCGCACCAGAAGCTCCAATAGTTTCGTTTTGCCTACCCCCGTCTGGCCCACCACCAGAGTATGTTTTTCCGCGTCAAATCCATCCAGCTTTAGATACTTTCTCCCCACAGTCAACACTCCTCCACTCTTTCCTCCCAGCTTATCCAACAATTCTTCCGCTCCTGCCAACTCTGGTCTGACCGGTATCGCCTTCTTCTCCCATTCACCCCCTTCTCCAAACTCTATTCTCCACTGCCACAACGGGTTAACCAACGTCAGACATGTGCCTACCTGCTCCCGCCCCCTTTCGTCTTTCATATATACCTTCACCCGCCAAATTCTCCCCCAAATTGCTCTCACTTTGGTAATCGTCCTTCCCTTATTTTGTTCCTCCCGCTTCTTTGCTTCAGCCACCGTCAACCCGGCTGGTATCCCATACCACACTGCCCTTACTGCAACTTCCTCCTCTATCTCGCTCTCTTTCGGTTCCAAAATAAACGGGCCTTCCTCTCTTATAGATATGACCTCTTCTGTTCTTACTAAAAATTCCACTTTCCGCCCCCTAAATACCATCTCAAATTCCAGCTTCTTCCCCAGATTAGCCAACCGCCGCGTCAGCCCCTGCCAGTCTTTGGCTTCGACCTGATTTCCCCTGATAAACACCTCAAATATGTGCACCGGCCGAATTATATATCCTTATATTTATATATTTATTATAAAGGCGTTTACGGCTATACCAAGCCCAGAATACTCTCTTGACAAGTTCTTAATCTAGGTAATCCTGCAGCTTCTTGCGTCTAGATGGGTGCTTCAGTTTGCGCAGTGCCTTGGCCTCAATTTGCCGAATACGCTCCCGGGTGACGCCAAATTCTCGCCCCACCTCTTCCAAAGTCATAGGGTTTTTCCCCTCCAGCCCGAACCGCATTTTCAGCACTCTGGATTCGCGGTCTGTAAGAGTGGACAGCACTTCTTCCAGATTTTCCTTTAGCAGTTCTCTCGAAGCCGCTTCAATTGGACTAGGTTGAGACTTGTCCGCGATGAAATCCCCCAGCATTGAATCGTCTTCATCCCCCACCGGCGTCTCCAGACTGGTAGTTTCCTGGGCTATTTTTAATATTTCCCGGACCCGGTTTGGCGTCATCCCCTCGGCCATAGTGGTGGCGATTTCTTCCGCCGTCGGCTCCCGTCCCAATTCCTGCATCAGCCGTCTCTGCGTCCGCACCAACTTATTAATTGTCTCCACCATGTGCACCGGAATCCGGATCGTCCTGGCCTGGTCGGCAATCGCCCGGGTAATGGCCTGTCGGATCCACCAGGTAGCGTATGTCGAAAACTTATATCCCTTTCTCCAGTCATATTTTTCCACCGCCCTGATCAATCCCTGATTTCCCTCCTGAATTAAATCCAGTAAAGACAACCCCCGCATCACGTATTTCTTGGCTATAGATACCACTAACCTCAAGTTAGACTCCGTCAGCTTCCGCTTGGATTTCCGGTCCCCTTTTTCAATTTTTTGTGCTAGATCTACTTCCTCCGCCGATTTAAGCAGCGGGATCCGCCCGATCTCCCGCAGGTACATTCTCACCGGATCGGTGGTAATTCCCCCGGTTACCTTGGCCAATGACTCGATTTCTTTTTCCAGTTCCACTACCGCTTTTTCGTCGGACTTAATCTCTTCCTCCGTCACTGTTTCAAACACGTCCACGTTGCTCTCCAGTAGTCTCTGGTACAAGGCGTCCAGTTCCCCCACTCTGTCCTCGGCATTAGTAAAAACTTTCAAAATATCTTCCAACGTCAAAAATCCCTGGTGTTTCCCTAGATCAATCAAGTTTTTTACTTCAAGTGTTAGTTTCACCATACAAAAAAAGGCCGTGTCAAGTCCGGTAAGCCGAAGTATAGCCTCCTATTTGTTCTTCGTCAACTCCCCCAGTCTTTTGGTCAATTTTCTTGCGTCTCCCTCCCCCGCTCCAATTTTTGCCCGTGTTTCCAATTCTTCCAGCTCCCGTAAGGCCGTCTCCCACTCTTTTTCCTCAAACTCCCCTTCTTTCAGTAACAGCATTAGCGTCCTTTCCCGCAGTTCCTCCGGCAGCTTTTTAGGATCGCCGTCTTTCGCCAATTCATCCGCTACCCGTTTCCAAAAATCCGTCTCCATACTCGGCAACGCCTCCGTCTTGTCGCCTTTCAGGGCCAATTCAATCACATACTCTTCGAGTAGATCTCTCCTCGATTTTGTCATTTTGTCATTTGTTATTTGCTCATTATTTTGACTTTTGACATTTGACCTTTGAGTTTTCGCAAGCTGGCTCCAAACTGCTTCTTCCCCCACCCCTAAAATATCGGCCAGCTTACGAACATAATGTGCTTTCACTATCTCATCAGATATACCGGCCCAAATCGGCAGCAATTCCTGCCCCATCCTCTTCTTTCCGGTTACATCAAGTCCGTATCTCTCCATGGCCGATTGTAAGTAAAAATCATAAATTGGGATCGCTTCCGCCACCGCCTTTTTCCATCCCTCCGCATCCGCAATCGCATACTCCCCGGGGTCTTTGGCCCCCAGCAATTTAACCATTTTAATCATCAGGCCATTTTTGTCGGCTATTTCTATCCCTCTTCGGCTCGCCGCATCTCCCGCCACGTCAGTGTCCAAGGCTAAAACCACAGTATCGCAAATCCGCCGCAGCAGCTCCACCTGCTTTTCGGTTAGCGCCGATCCTTTAATCGCCACTACGTTTTTTACTCCCGCTTGCCAGCTGGCTATCACGTCAATCTCTCCCTCCACCACCACCACCCACCCGGCATTTTTTATCTCCGCCCGGGTTACGTCCAACCCATACAGCAGCTCGCTCTTGTGATAAATCTCCGTCTCCGGAGTGTTTACATATTTTCCCCCCTCTTTTTCCGAAGCCCCCGGCATCACTCGGCCTGCAAACCCCACCACTTGTCCCCGCCCATTAGCCAGGGGAAACATTATCCGGTTTCGAAACCGGTCATAATTTTTAACTGCCAGCCCGGCCCTGGTCAGATCATCCAAAGCATATTTCTTTTTCCCTATCAAAAACTTGAGCAGGAAATCCCAGTTGTTCGGCGCAAAACCTACTTTAAACTTCTCAATTGCCTCATCGCTTATTCCCCGGCCTTTCAGGTACTCCCGTGCTTCCTTACCAGTTTTTTGCGTTAGCAGCCAGTGGTATACCTGCCCCGTCAGTGTGTTTATCCCCACTAATTTCTCTTTCAACTGCTCCCCTTGGGTCGGCTTGTAGGTCACCAGTTTTATGCCCACTCTGTCCGCCAAATGCTGTAAAGCCTCCCCAAATTCCATCCCTTCGATCTTTTGCAAGAAAGAGTAAGCATCCCCCCCTACTCCGCACCCAAAACATTTAAATATCTGCAGCTCCGGGTTCACCATAAACGACGGTGTCTTTTCACTATGAAACGGGCACAATCCCTTAAAATTCCTCCCCGCCTTCTTCAGCGGCACATATTCCTGCACTAATTCCACCATATCCACCTTACTCTTAATTTCTTCTACCTGATCCATGTGTACTCCTTATCGCGGTCAATTGTATCAGATACCACCACTTTTCCATCCACCACTAATTTATACGGGAAACTCTCAATTCCCGGCTGGCGTCTGACCAGGATCGTATTGCTGGCCGGCAGGTCATAAACTAATTCCGCCGCTGCCGTTTGCCCCGCCGGCACCGTTACCCAAAATCCCACTATCTTAGATCTCCCTCTCGTCTCTATATCATATTTTTCTGCGTCTTTAATCTGCGCCGCCGCCGGCACCACCACCCGCACGTAATCTATGTAATTCCCGCCCCAAAATACAGGCGGTTTAGGATCAGGAAATTGGCTGCTGTTTTCCCATTTTATGCTCAACTTTTCTTTGTCCCCATCTATCAATTGCACTACCGATCTGGTCACACAACAATTCGCCTTATTCGCCCCCAAGTTCGACTCCACTATGTATAGATAGTCTCCCCCATAATTCCCCAACCCTCCTCCCCACTCCTTCTCCAGAATTTCCTGCTCCACATCCTTATCCTTCACCCACACCAAAATCTGTCCTTTTTGCACCTGATCGTAAACCAGTCTTAGTATCTTAATCTCTTCAGTCAACTTTGCCCCCTTTATCCTCTCAAACAAGGCTGCTCCCACCGCTCCCAGAAAATCCCGCTTTTCCTTATGCACCTCCGAGTAGGTTTGGGCCAGGTTGCGGAGATTCTCGGCCGTCACCCGCTCATTATATGTCACCGTTTTCACTCCTCCCAAAATTTCCAGCATCTTGTTGACCAGAGATAAATTAACAGCGATAACTCCGTCCACGTGTTCACCGCCCTGCTCCAAAAACCAGGCAATTTGCTCTCCGGCTACAGAAAAATCCACATCCCAGTTGCTATCCCGCAGTTTCCAGCTCCCAAACGGAAAAGCCTGCTTTATTGGCGCCGGCGGCTCCACATACCCCACCAGTTGCCCATCCGGCTGGTAGATATCTTCAACTTCCACACTTTTGAGTTTTGAGCTTTGAACTTTGAGTTTGACATAGGAGCCCATAAACCCCCCGCTGGCTCTTAACTCTGTATTATTTTGCAACAGCACAATATACGTCTTATCCTCCAGCAGTTTATCTATCTTATCCACCAGCGGCAACCCCCTAAAACACCACTTAAACAATTTTGGTTCCCAATTGAATATTGAATATTGAATATTGAATATTGAACGCAGCATCCGCGCCCCACCCCACCCACAAAGTCCTCCCAGTCCCAAAACGATCAGTAATATAGTTACCCCAACAAGCATCGCTTTCTTAACCATCGCCCTCATTTTAGCAAGTTTGCTGCCCCTCTATACCCGATCGAAATCACCGCCAACGCTATTACCATCCCCACCAAAAACTTTTGCGCATTGAGTTTTGCGCTTTGAGCAATGGCGATCGCCGTCGCCACACTCCACACCGGCAAATACGGCAGCAAAAATCTCCCCCCTCCCGTCCTTGGGGTCAAATACCACACCACAAAAGAAAGCAGACAGTAGGCCGTAAGCATAACTGGGATTTTCTTACGCACTAACCATACAATTGGCAAAATCATTACATAAATTGGGTTTATGGGATCGGCCAGTCTCAATAAATTAAACGTCCAGTCCCACTCCAATTTATATCCGGAAAATATCGGGTACACCGGATTGCCCGTGCTCACGAAGGAAAATATATACCACGGGGCCGCCACCAACATCGCCAGCGCTATATAACGCACAAGGTCTCTCCTTGTGCGCGTTAACCACACCACCACCCCCAATATCCCCAAACTCCCCACGGCTATAGTCTTCGTAGCCATCGCCAACCCCAAAACTATTGCCGATTTGTAGATCTTCTTTTCTACCAGCAAATAAAAGGCTAAGACTTCAAAAAAAGTTCTCCCCAAATCAATATATGCCGTTATCGACTGCCACCCCACTACCAAGTTGCTGTAAAAAATCACCGCTGCCAGAAGCGCCCCTTTTTCATCCAGCCATTTCCGGGCCAACTTGTATGTCACGGCCGTCGACAAAAGACCAAAGACCAGGTGCATTAATTTCGCCGGGGTCTCTCCCCACACATACAGCATGTCAATTAGTTTGGGCATAGCCGAATAGTACAAATTGCCCCCGATAAAAAATATCCGGTGGGCTTCCAGCCAAATTTTCGGTATCGGCAAGTGGTACCACAGCGCATCAAACCCCCCTTCCGGTCCCAGCGCGCCCGCCAAATTCACCCCCGCCTGAACAACAATCAACCAAAGCAAAGGGTTGTTCCTTGGACGACCCACTAAGCGTACAAGGTGCAACCCTGTACACACCATAACTGTCGTAACTGCCAAAATCGCCGGCCACTTCAACTGCCCTACCAGTCCCAACCCCATCAACGCATACGAATATATTCCTATAAAAACGGCCAGGGTAAACATACGCGCGCCCTACACAATATGTAAAAAATGTAATCAAAAAAGACAAGCAGACAAAACCCAATTATAAGTACCCGCACAATTCTTGTCCTCACGGCGGAAGGGGCGGGATTTGAACCCGCGGTGAGGTTGCCCCCACACATTCTCTCCAAGAATGCGCACTAGACCACTATGCGACCCTTCCAGATCTTGTCAATTTTACCACCACTTCCACTCGGGCATTGACAGGGTGGTTACAGTACCTTACTGTTTATCATAGATGTATAAATTATTGCTGGTTTCAGTAATAATAGCCGTGACCGCTTCTCCCGTGGCGGCCTCCTCGACTAACCGCTATTATGATTGGAGTTCAACACTTGAAACCAGACAATCCAAAGTCCTGGGAATTGCATCCCCTAGTGCTCAAAAGGCGACATCCCCGTCAGAATATCTCCAGTTTGACCGCTACATATTTGGAGGCGGGCTAACACCGACCAACCCTTTCTATTTTATTAAACCTTTACAAGAAAATATCCAGCTAGCTTTCACCTTCAATCAACAAGCCAAAGATGAGTTGAGAGTCCAAATCGCCGGTGAACGTTTGCAAGAGATGCAAAAGCTAGCTACCTCCAATAACACCCGGGCCATAACCTCCGCTGCCGACGCTTACCATCAAGCGATGACAGCTCTTACCAGTAATGCTGTGTCATTGGAGGATAAACAAAACACCAACATTGATGGTCTGTTAAGCCAACTGGAAGAAGAGACTGCCAAACACAATATTATTTTGGAACAAGTCAGAGTCCAGGTTCCTGACCAAGCAGAAAACGCTATAGACGACGCCTTAGAGGCCAGCTGGAAGAGCACGGACACTATTGCTGATCTAAAAGATCGTCCAGCAGTTCCTCCCGATCTCGTTTCTCGTTTGCAATCACTTAAATCACAGGGTTTACTCACGTCAGAAGAAGTTAATAAGCTCGTTGGTGTTAAATCAAGAGTAGAAGCCAGAGAAGAGGTCGGTAAGTATGTCAACGAGGGCATCGTATCGGAATCAGACTTTCTCCGCCTAAATGAAACCGCTAAAAGTTTTTACCCAGATGAGTTTTATAAAATTAATGAAACTTTGCGATTCCAGGAGCTGCAGCGACTTGAAAACCAAAAGCCTGATAACGCTACCTTAAATAAAATCCAGGCTTTTGCCAAAACTTACCAGCCGGGAGATCAGGTGCCGTCAGAGCTAAGGAAATATTGGGTTCCGGTCGTCAAATTGGAGGAGATTCAAAACACTCTCCGACCAGACTTGATTGACGCCAACCTATTTAAGCAGAATGATCAGGAGTCTAAAAAATTCAATGAAGTTGTCGAAAGATTTAAACCCCGTCCGGAAGACATCGCCTATATCAAAAATTTCATTCAAAAAAACAATGCCGATGTCAATAATCTGCCTCCAGAATATCAGAGAATGTATAACCTGGGTCAAAAATATGGGGCTCAGTGCGGAGCTGGTTTTAATTGGGTTCCCCAGTCACAAAACCCAGCCGGCGGATACTGCGCACCAATTGGTTCAGATCTGTCCGGTGGCCCGAAGTACGATGATTTTGCCAAGGGCAAAGCTTGCACAGGTAATATAGTCAACGCCAAAAGTTCTGGGGGGGCTTGTAGTTCTTACCCGTCAGATTGTATACCTCCTGGTTGGAGTAAAGCAGATTCTTGTGTGGCAACTCCTGTAACAACAGAAACAAATAATAGGGTCAGCTGTCCTTCGAATGCTCATTTTGTCTCGGTCTCATATGATCCAAACGGTGGTTACTGCATCCCCAACTACACCCAGGCTGGTTTTGGCCAGAATACTTATAATAATCCTTATTCACTATCTCCATTGACCACTACTCCAGGTGGTCCATACTACACAAATAGCGGCCGCTGTGGACCTAATTCCAACTGGGTACCCGAACCGATTAATCCCCAAGGGGGATACTGTGCGTCAAATCCCGGAACCAATTCTGGCCCTATTAGCCCCAGCCGGGAATCCCAAGAAGCGGCTTGCCGGGCTGGTGGCGGAACTTGCGTCAGTTGGGTTAATGAAGCTTGTGGTTGTGAGCGCAGTGGTACGAGTAACACTAACCCGACTACTCCTTATGGCTCTCCCAACCGGGAGTCTCAAGAAGCAGCCTGTCGAAGTGGCGGGGGTACTTGCACGGGGTGGTACAACGGAGCATGTAGTTGTGAACGCAGTGGTTCGGGAAATACTACTTCGCCAACACAATCTGGTAATTATTCTGGCTCTCCCAGCCGGGAATCCCAAGAAGCGGCTTGCCGGGCTGGTGGCGGAACTTGCGTCAGTTGGGTTAATGAAGCTTGTGGTTGTGAAAGACCGCAGAATACTGGGAACAACCCACCCGCGGGTTACGGCTCTTGTCCTTCGGGTCAATACTGGAACGGCTCTGCTTGTATGACTTCTACTTATACGCCGCCACCGACCAGCTCAACCCCTCCCCCAACAACGACAATCAATGAACCCCCACCCCCCCAACCAGCCCCAACTACACCAGAATCTACAACCCCTCCTCCCCCTGCCCCATCTCCATAATTTGGTTTGCCGCCTTTTCCAGTAGCTCCTTCTCATTTTTGTGCACCAAAAGGCCTTGCGCTTCGTCTTTCGTCACCCATTTAATTTCCGCTGTTTCCTCGCCAAACCCCCCCGGCACATCCGCCACATATATCATCATAAAATACGTAATAAACTTCATCACTCTCTTTCCATCTTGGTTTGTAAAAAATATCTTTAGCGTCCCCAGTTTCTTAATCGCTTTTGCCTCTACTCCCCCCTCTTCCCTTACTTCCCGTATCGCTGCTTGTTCTGGGGTTTCTCCTTTATCTATCCAGCCCTTAGGCCAGCTCCATCCCAAATTTCCTCTATACCCATCGTTGGGCCTCGGCCTCCTAACCAACCACGAATTTCCCTTATGTACCAAACCACCCGCACTAAATTCCCTTCTCATCCTTACTTATTTTAACCCAAAACTCCCGGTTTCCGCTTTCCCCGGTAATTTGCGACTCCACAGCTTCACTTACATCAAATCCCAGATCCACCAAGCCCCGTCTTACCACCTCCACAATCTCTATTAATTTATCCTCTGGCACAATTCCTTTTTTTAATTCCCGTTTATCAATTTCATATTGCGGCTTGATCAGGGCTAAAATCACCCCCGTTGGTTTTATAAACCTGCTTGCCGCCGGCACCGACAATTTCAATCTTGTCCAGCTGGTGTCTACCACCGCCAGGTCAACTTTCTCCGGAATATCTATTTCGTAGAGGATGTTGGCTCTCTCCCGCACCACCACCCGCGGGTCTTTTCTCATTCTCCAATCCAGAAC
Organism: uncultured Gammaproteobacteria bacterium; assembly: GCA_964356225.1. Lineage (GTDB taxonomy): Bacteria > Patescibacteriota > Microgenomatia > CAZETR01 > Amesbacteraceae > GWC2-45-19. The sequence goes on along the minus strand of CAYHGA010000001.1, from coordinate 169,584 downwards.
TCCGTATCCGGTCTCTACCGCATATACCTTAGCCGCACCCTGTTGCAGCAAACAATCCGTAAACCCCCTTGTAGCCGCTCCCACATCCATGCAAACTTTCCCGGTCACCTCTGTCCCAAAATGTTCCAACACTCCCTCCAACTTCACCCCCGCCCTACTCACATATTTCTTCTCCATGTGCTCCCTGGGCGAATCGAACGCCCATCAATGGTTCCGGAAACCATTACTCTATCCATTGAGCTAAGGGAGCCGAGCGGAGGAGGTGGGGCTCGAACCCACAAGTCCGTTAGGACAACGCTTTTCGAGAGCGTCCGGTTGCCAATTCCCTGCACTCCTCCTTAAATTTACTAAATCTTTCTATGTGTTTTGCATTTGCTGGACATATGATATCAAAGAAACGAGCTATTTCATGACTTTTCCTAATCATTACTCTGTTCTTAGTGCTGAGAACCGGTGAAAAGCCCATACTTCTCAAGCCATTCTCAATGTCACTCAAGAGTGGAGCAGAGTATGTAGTGTATGCCAAACAAATACTCGCATACCTTTTCTTTCCATTAACATGTTTATCTAAAAAGATTGACCCATCAGTATCAAATACTCCTTTCAGACACGAACGAAGGAAGTCGGGATTTCTTTTTATCCAATCAGGGATTCTATGGTTCTGCTTAACCTTATTGCCAACAGGTAAACCAACGTCATTTAAAAATTCCACTGCAGATCTAGATGAAACATAAACATCATTAGTTGAAGTGTGGAAATGACTTACCGATACACTATATCCAAATATTACCTGTGCTAATCTGATAGCATATTGCGTATATGCCGACTCCCTGGAACTTAAGGTTATTTTAACTTGGTCCCTAGATAAACCACCATCTCCTATTAATATTCCAAACATTTCTGCCAATTTTACGGATTGAGCTGGCTTAATAAATATTTTTCTCAATTTAAATCCTGTATTTAGTTTTCGATGTGTTTGAAGGGAATTAAATCCTCCCTTTCTCCTTCCTTCGAATGTGCCAGGACTGCCATACAATTTATTCCTGACAACCGCGCCTTTCCTACCAGAAACAGATTTGATTAACCTTGAGTCAATTATCTTGGCAGTGACGGGTAATTTAACACCAGATTCGCCATTAATCCAATTAGTTGTCTCTACAGGAATACCGTACTTACCGTTTTTCCAGTCATTCAGGGTTCTAATATCAATTCTCAGCAATTCAGCCAGGTGCATCCTTGATATGTTTAGAGTCTCAACAACGTTTTTAAAGTACTTGTTAGCTTCCCCGGCTTCTAAGTAAACTCTCTCCATGAGAACATTTTAACACAATTCATATAAACCTGTTCGGCAACTTTCCGAGTGTGAATCTGTGCTCCCGGACCGAATCGGACGGTCATCTGAACTTCCGCAAAGTCCTACTCTATCCATTGAGCTACGGGAGCAACAAGGCCAATTTTACCTTACTTCGCCTGCAGAGGAAACTTTTCCCCTATCCATCTTCCCACTTTATCCATTCCCGTCTCCGTTGGTTTTTCCATCAACAAGTATTTTTCCATCACGCCTCTCACAACTGCCTCTTCCGCCCCCAGCACCAGATGTAATTGTTTTGGCCAGCTAACCGGGGTCTCCACTACCAGTAGTTTACTTCCCCATTTTTCCTCCACCCACCACCTGGCCATCTCCCCCCAGGAATACAGTTGCCCGCTTGTCCGAATTCCCCGGGTAGTGATCCTATGTTCCACTTGCTGAGGCAGTACCGTAGACCACACATAATAAGCAAAAATCACCGCCGCCAGCACCAGAATGGCCATAAATTCCCCCGCCAGAAGCATTATCACCCCCACCAGAATAGCCACTACTACCCCTGTCACAAACATCTGCCGGTCCAGTGGTTTATACGGCCGCTCCATGGCTACCCACTTCACTAATTCCTTTTCCTGTTGCACTTGCTCCATGCATCAAATATACCATTTTTGCGGAAGGGGTGGGATTCGAACCCACGGTGAGCAAGAAGCCCACATTGGTTTTCAAGACCAACGCACTAGACCGCTATGCGACCCTTCCTTGAAGCTAATTATACGCTTCTGGTGTTATACTGAAAATATGTTTACTGGTGGAATGTACGAAAGACTGTCTGAATGGATGGGGAATGTTTCGGTTTTGTTTCTGGGGTCGGTAGTTGTGCCATTTTTTGCTGGAGGGTCGGTTTTGAATGGAGATAGTGTAGCAAGGGGTGGAATTTTGACTTTGGCAAGTTTATGGTTGAGCCTGAGATTTTCTAGAATGTCTGAAGGGGGGCGAGGGTGATGGTAGGGTTGAATAGTTTTTATCTTTTTGGGGCTGTGATTCTTTTGGTAATAGCCTTGGTATACTGGGCGGACGCAATTCGTGAGAAAAAAGGGAAAAGGAAGTAAAATAGGGGAGCTGGAGGAGTCCGATAGCCTGGTCCATTCGGGGAGTTTGCTAAACTCCTGAGCCGTAAAAGGCTCACGTGGGTTCGAATCCCACCTCCTCCGCCAGTTCTGCCATCTCTGCCAAAGAGTTAGTTTCAAACAGTCTGGCCCTCAGCTCTCCCGCTCCTTCCCATCCCTTGATATACACCTTCACAAATTTTTTCATAATGGCAAAGTTCTTAGTCTCCCCCCATGTTTTCCCCCACAACTCCAGATGCTCCCGCAGTAAATTAATATTCTCCTGAGCACTTAGCACTTGGCCCTTAGCACTGAAGCAGGCAATATTCTCAAACACTCCCCTCCCAATCATCACTCCATCAACTCCGTACTTCTGAGCACTGAGCACTGCTTCCTGAGCGCTGCGTATATCTCCGTTGCCAATTATTATCGTCTTAGACTTAGACTTGTCTCTTAGACTAACGACTTTTGCAATTTCCTCCCAGTGCGCCGGCACATCCGATTTCTCCTTGGCCGTCCGCCCATGCATCGTCAAGGCATCTATTTTCTGCTCCAGTAAAAATCCGCACCAGTCTTCCGTTACTATTTTATCCAACCCAATTCTCGTTTTTACACTCACTGGTAATTTTCCCACTCCTCTTTTTACAGCATCAATTATCTCCTTTGCCAAGCTCCGATTATTTATAAGGGCTATACAACAACCATTTTTGACCACATCCTTCTCCGGACACCCCATGTTGATGTCTACCCCATCAAATCTTAATCTCTTAATCAACTTAGTCGCTTCGCAAAAGTTCTTGGGATCTTTCCCCCAAATCTGGGCCACCATCGGCCGCTCTATTTCTTCATATCTTAATCTCTTAATCACTTCATCTCTTCCCACTGACATTAGTCCTTCTACATTCGCAAACTCCGTAAACATCACATTTGGTTTGCTGATCTTGCTGATTATTTGCCGAAACACCGTATCCGTTACCTCCTCCATCGGCGCCAACGCCAAAAATGGTTTTTTAGATTTAGCAAGTTTTTGCCAAAGATTCATTTGAAATTTAAATTCTATAACATTTGATATTGATTAAAAATTTAAAATTGAAAATTAAAAATTTTATCTGGCTAGAACTAGCCCCCACACATTTTTTACCCCGGCCATTTTAAGGACCCGGCAGCATTCGCACATGGTGGCCCCCGTCGTCCACACGTCGTCCACCAATAAAATAGTCCTTGGCAACTGATCTTTAGTCTTTAGTTGAAAAGCATCTTTAACTGCCATCAACCTTTCGGGGCGTTCGCGTCCAGCCTGATGTCCAGTATCTCTAGTCCTTAACAACAAATGGCTATTGCATGCCAATTTATGACGCGTAGCGAATGCCTGGCCGATTACATCAGCCTGATTAAACCCCCTCTCCCTATATCTCTTCTCATGCAACGGCACCGGCACCACCCCCGGCTTATTTTCCAAGAACTTCCTAAAGTAAAAATACTCCTCACCTTCCGGCAAATTTATTAGTTCTCCCAGCACATCATAAAAATACTTGTACTTGGCTTTCTTAATTATTTTCTTCGCTATTCCGTCATAGCTCCACAAACATACCAGCCCGTCTAATCCCCAGGATTTATGGCAATATTTATGCGGCAAACCGTATCTGGAATTTCTCGTGCAAATCGGGCAAATCTGCTCCTCTTCCCACAATCCAACCTTACAAGAATCACATACGTAGCTCCCAAATCTCCCACAATTCACACATTTTTTGGGCCACAAAAAATCTAACAGCCACATTCTTTAAATATACCCCAAAATATGCTATACTACAGGGCAGTTGGGGGTGACAGGATTCGACGGGAAATGTACTTTGAAAAGCTGCAAGCCGAGCTTGAACCAGGCTCGTAAAACAGGTTCGAAACTTAAGTGTCAATCAATACGACACTTCTCGCTTCGCGTACGCTTTTGCTTAAGCTAAAGTGAGCATTCTTTCCGGATTTATCTCGAGAATCCGGCTAGGGTGTAATTAAATCGAGATGCCTCCGATAGGTTAGGATTAACCAACATCGGAGAAAGATCAACTAATCCAAGCGGTCCGGCGCTTTTCCGAGACTATGCTTGTAGATGCTTTAGAAGAACTTTTTCGGACGCGGGTTCAATTCCCGCCACCTCCACAATTTATACTCTCCTGCTTTCCCGCTCTATATCTCTTTTCTTAATCACTTCTCTTTTCTCATATTTCTTCTTCCCTCTCGCTAAAGCTATTTCCAGCTTTATTTTGCCTTCTTTGGTATACATCGCCGTCGGCACCAGCATCAACCGGCCCTGTCTCATTTTACTTAAAAGCCTCAAAATCTCTCTCTGATGCAGCAATAATTTTCTGCTCCTTTGCGGATCGTAATTAGTATTGTCCGCGTGTTTATAAGGATAAATATGCAAACCAACTACCGCAACTTCATTTTGACTTTTGAATTTTGAATTTTGAATTCGAACGTGCGCGCTCGACATATCTATTTGCCCCAATTTCACCGACTTTACTTCCGGCCCTGTCAGCACTATCCCCGTCTCAACCCTTTCCCCCAATTCATAATTAAACTTCGCTTTGTCATTTATTAATTTCATAAACCTTGCTCCCCGCCAATAAATATATCTTTCCCGCCTTCCCGTCCACCACCAGCCCTGTCGCTTTCTTCATTTCTTCACTCATATATTGACTCTCATACTCTCCTGTTTTAGCCAATACCACCACCCGCCCATTTGCCGCATCCAACACATATAATTTTTCCGTCTCATCATCCGTATATATCACGTCTCCGCTCATCCCCTCCACCCCGCTTATTTCAAAATTCTCTTTCACCCCTCTTGTATATTTCAGTATTTTTCCTCCGGCTGTCACCCAAACACTTCCATCAATCGCCATACTTTGACTTAGACTTAGACTGGTTGTGTCTTCCGCCTTAGCTAACCACGCTTGTTTGGTTCCATATCCGCTCTCTCCTCCCTGGAGCTTCCATATCCCCGTTTTAGACAGCAGATAAATATTTCCCCCCCACATCCCCATATCCACAATCTCTCCCCACTCATCATCCGCTTTTACAACGATTTGACATTTGACATTTGACATTTGACATTCGATTATCCCTTTCTCCGAAAGGATCGTGGTTTTCCCCGGATATGTAGCCATTAGCCTGACTTCACCCAAATCTCCTTTCCCCGCTACCACTTCAGCGCTTTTCTTCTCCGCATCAACTTCCACTAGCCTCCCACCTTGAGTGTCCAGCACCTCTAGTTTCCCATCTCTCATCTCTAGCTTTTCTCCTGTCATCCCTTCCCTCACAAGCCCTAAGTCTATTATCAACTCCGGATTCACCGGCTTAGTTCCCATCGCCTGATTCCATACTCCATCCCATTCTCCTAATATTGCTGTCATTCTCTGGTCAATTTTTTTTGTCCCTTTAAATTTTTGCACTTCCGGCTCTACTTCTTTCAACAATTCCCTACTTCTGGCTGGATTCAGCGTCACTACTGCTTTGGCCTCATTAAATTTTTCCTGGATAGTCTCAATCTGCTTGTTCTGGACACTCTGCTTAATAGCCTTGTTCCGCTCACTCCACATCCAACCGCTAACCAAAAGTACCAGCACCACCAAAAACCCTATCCCCGCCCACATTGTCCTCTTCCGGTTCAATTCTTTATTCCCCCTCACCACATACACCGGCCCCCGGTTTGGCAAACTGGGCCACTTTATCTTCGGCAGCTTAATCTCCGGCAATTTAAAGGGTCTTTTTATTTTTTTGGGCAGTTCCGGTTCTGGAGCTTTATTGGGCATTGAACTTTGAACCTTGGATATTTTTACAATTACTCCCGCCGCTCCTTCTCCTTTTTCTCCCCCATGCACCACCGCCCCCAATGTTTCTACCGCCGCCTCCATATCCCCATTTTCCACCGCCGCTCTTACTGTACCCAGCGGCAACTCTTCCCAAAACCGGCCGTTCCCAAAAACTATCGTCTCCTGGTCTTTCGCCCAGCTGCTCAACACTTTTGTTTTGTCATTTGTCATTTGTGATTTGTCATTCGGGTTCATCACCCATCCTTCTTTTCCCCCCACCTTCGCCCACGCCCCGCCCGCATTCACCATCACATATAACGCCTCGCCCGCCACCGCCAACGCCGCCATTTCTGCCCCCTCAAACTCGGTCTCTACCGTCTCCATTGCCAATTTCAGATTTTTCATCGCCTCTTCTTCCAAGCTGCCAAAGTATATTTCGTGTATCCGGGCCAGCAATTCCCGGCCCATTTCCACCATTTCCATCTCCGTTTTTCCTTCTCTTTCCGCCAAACTGGCCGCCACTATTAATCTTCCCCGGGTTTCGTGCGCAAAATCGTACACCTGCGCCCACCGTTTCTGGCTAATCCTTCCCACTATTTTGCCAATAAATACTTCCATTTAGGTTACAGCACCGCAATGGCCAAAACTACCAATGCGATAGCCAAGAGCAGATGCACCCAGGCAAACAACGAAATTATCCCGTTTATATCATCCTCTATCGCCTCCGTCATCACTCCCACCTGCCTTACAATTATTACCGAGAAAGCTACATACATCACCAATCCCGCCACAAACATCCACTTCACCATCCCAAACAGGGTAATTTTCTCCAAACTATTAACTATGAACTCTGAACTATTCACCCCTCTCCCTTCGCTTCTCCAGCTCTTCCGAGAGCCTGCTAATGATATCTACCACTTTATCCGGATAAGGTACTCTTAATGCTTCGACCGTGGGTTTTTCCGAAGCAGTGGTTACCCAAACATTGCCATATTGAAACAACGAACGGATAAAGCCCCCCACGACCGAAGCCGGCTCTTCGATATGGTTTAAATTTGCATATGTCACCACCCGATGCATAAGATTATAAAAATCTATATCCACCAACCGCTCGTTAGTCACAATAAATATCGAGTAATACCAAAATAAAAATCGCTCCATGGCGTACATTAATGTCACCAGGTACCACACCAGTTTACCCACTAATACGAATTTTCCCGGTACCGCCGCAAACACTCCTGTTCCCAAAATAACCCCCGGTAGTATCAATGTCAAAATCACGATCAGCACCCATCCTATATTAGTAATCGGATGCGCTCGCAGTAGCAACACAATCTCCTCATCCTCCTGCTGAGTCATAAATCTCTGATCCGGCCGTACGCAAAACGCCCCCAACAGCGCCCTCCTGGGCTCTTCTCCCACTTTGGCCAGCACCTCGTCCACCAACTCCTTCCACCAAGCCCTTACTCCCATCTTCTCGCCCTGCCCTCCTGCTTTATACACCTCCACCATAGCTAAATTGTATCACTTCTTCTCCACATTAAATAATCCACTGGTCAGATGAATTGCCCCCGGCGCCCGCAAATTAAATACTTTGTAAAAATTCGTTCCCGAAATTTCTACGTTTCCTCTATTGGTAGACAGAATTACTTTGTTGGTCACCCCATTGTTGCCGTGGTCCACCCGCACACTACTCACACTACTCACCCGACCTCCATATTTATCGGCCTCCACAGCCATTCTGGCTTTATCCCATCCCGTTTGGCCCAAACATCCATCGGTAGGAAAAATTCCACTGGCATCCCCACCATTGCTATATACCAACGCCGCATTCACAATATCTGCAAACTCGTTTTCAGACAACCAAGGATGACTTCTTCCACAGGCGGTTCCCGATCGACCTTTATACCAGCCTTTATAAAACCAGGGGCTGCCTCCTTTAACCTCCCACGCCCCATCCGCCCACCTGGTCCAGTCGGAAGTAGTATCCCAAAAACCCGGCGTACTATAGCTGCTTCCGTCTTGCAAATATGCCAATGCGTTATAAGATTCCTGATACCCTCCCGAAGTTGAAGCATACCAGGCACTAATTATCTTTCCGCCTTTCATCAGTACCCATCCCCTGGTTGCGTTAACCGCTTCCTCCCATTTTCCTCCCTTGTTGGCATTTTTATAAACCTGACAAGCTTCGGTTGTACAAATTGCTCCTCCCGTTCCCTCCCTGGTCCACGCTAGAGCGTACGATCTCGCCGCTACGGATTGTGCTTTCAAAGCCTCAATTCCTCCCTCATCTCCCCAGGAACTGGGCATTTCGTAAATTCTTTTTACATACGTTTCAATATCCATCCGCCCATAGCCGGCAACGCTTATCAGCCTACCTGCGTCATAATCTTTCTTAATCTCCACATCTCCGTAATAAGCGTGCAAAATAGTCTCCGCACTCTGGCCGTTTTTAGCTCTCCCAAACGCCCCATACTGGCTCATACCTTTAAAATGGGGCACCCCAAAGGAAAAAGCAGCAAAAGCAGGCCTAAACCCAGGATCAAAAGTGGGTCGGGCGTTGGCATCGTCAGCCAAAGGCACATCTCCCACAGATGTTTGATATGTTCCCGTCTTGGCTGCCAATAATTCGTTTTGTCGCGCCGTCAGCGAGGCAATTTTCCCCGATAAATCAGATACATAAGCGTTTGCCTTGGCCACCTCCCCCGCCAGCCACGTGGCTTGATCATCCACCCGTTTCTTTAACGCATCTAAATTACTCTTTTGGCTATTGAGCATTGAGCTTTGAGCATTGAGCGTTGTAATTTCGGCCAAAACAGACGAAATGACCTCCCGATCGTCCCTAGCCAACTTTTCTCTATAAGCCAGATCGGCAAACAGTTCTTGGGCAGTATCCGCTGCAAACAACGTCATCAGCACCGTCTGGTCCCGTTTACGCAAATAATCCTGCTTTACCCGCGCCGCCAATAGTGTCTCCCTCACCCCAATCTTTACCTGCCTCTCAAACACATCTGCCTGCAATTTCTGAATCTGCAGATTCATATTGGTTATTTGCGCTTTGAGCTTTGCGATTTGCGCATTGAGCGAATTTAATTCACTCTGATTTGTTGAATTAGCTCTGGAAATTGCATCCGCAATCCCGCTAAATTTCCCTATACATTGAGAAATTTGCACTGAATCCGTCAAACTCCCCGGATTATCACACTCGTCCGCTTTTACCTCCGTCGCCGCCACCAAAATTACCATGAACCATGAACTAATAACTATGAACTTCTTCACCTTTTTATCTTACCATCATCTTGACAAATTCCCCGGATTCGAGTATTATCGAATTCAACCGATATTTATATGAAGAAAATCGAATTCATCTGGCGCCATCTCCTTGACTCCTACCTGGATAGCCGTCTCTCGGCTTTCCGCCAGCAGGACTTAGCCAGCCATTTTCACCTTTCCTCTTCCACCGCCAATCTCGCCCTCAAACCCCTGCGTGAACTAGGCGCCGTCCGCGTCCACAAACGCGGGTTCGAAATCACTGACTTCCACAAGATCCTTTACCACTGGGCCAATCATCGTCGTTTGTCCGCCGATCTGGTCGCCCAAATCCGCGTTAATCTACCGGTAATGGAAATCGAGGGGCGTCTGCCCGACGGCTCCCTCACTACCGCCTACTCCGCGGTCCGCGAGCGCTTCGGCGAACCCCCGACCGATTACGACAAAGTCTATTGTTACCACCCACAACCCCAATCCGTCATTGACCGCTTCGCTCCCGAAACCCTCCCTGGCCCCCCAAATCTCTTTGTTCTCCAGGCCAACCCTTTCCTCAAATCTCTCTTTCCGAAGGAATCCATTTCTCTATCTCAACTCTTCGTCGACCTCTGGGGCCTGTCCGATTGGTACGCCAAAGATTTTGTTACTTTAGTCAAGTCTAAAATCGATGAACTATTACCGTGACCAAGTCACCACCAAGAGCTGGGAACTTTTACAACAGCTGGCCAAAAAATACCAATTTATTCTAATTGGCGGCTGGGCAGTCTGGCTCTACACCCACCAGCTCAAATCCAAAGACATTGATTTGTTAGTCAAATTCGATACTTTAGAAAAACTTCGCTACGACTTTCCCCTAACCAAAAACGAGCGCCTCAAAAAATACGAGATCGCCCGGGACGAAGTCCAAATTGACGTTTACGTTCCCCACTACTCCCAGCTGGGCCCCGACATTGACCGGACCGTCATTGTTGACGGTTTCACCGTCCCCCCGCCTGAAACTCTCATCGCCCTCAAGCTCACCGCTTACCGCGCCCGTCAAGGCAGCGGCAAAGGCCACAAAGACTTAATTGACATTATCAGCCTCCTCTTACTTCCATCTCTTGACTGGTCTCAAATCCCCACCGGTGTGATAAGCCTTTTCAACTCTCAAACCTCCGTCCCCGAACTCAATCTCAACCCCCATCAATTCTCCCGCCTGAAAAAACTCTGGCTGCAAAAATTGTGCTAAACTTGAGACGGTGAACGGTAAATTATTAATATTTATTTCGGCCTTGGTACTTATTGGTGTTTATTCCGGCCTCCGGCCGTCCCCCTCCCTCGCCACCAACTGCAGCGCTGTAGGCGATGCCTGTTGTGGTTCTATAACTAGTATTTTGTATTGCAATCCACCAGCAAGCGAGTGCGATAGTACAATCCATTGTAAAATCCCAGCCCCCACTACCCCCCCCACTACTTGTGATAAAGTCGGAGATCCTTGTTGCGGTTCATATACTGGCGGTTTTCGCTGCTTCAACAACCTGAACTGCGACAATACAATTCACTGTGCAGCTTGCGGTAATGTAGGACAAACTTGTTGTCCCGGAAACACCTGCAGTTTCGGAAATTGCAGCAGCGGAGTGTGTGTTTCTCTCATCAATCCCCCCGCAGCCAGCTCAAGCGCTCTTTGTGGCACAGATAATCTTGGAGTCTCTACTGCCATTGGTTGTTTGATGGCCGGAGATCCCAAACAGCTGGTTTCCCAACTCTTAGGTTGGGGAGTAGGGGTTGGCGGAGGTATTGCCTTTTTGATGATCGTCTTAGCCGGCTTTCAAATGACCACCGCCAGTGGCGACCCGAAAAAGGTTCAAGCCGCCCGCGAACTGCTCATGTCCGCCCTCGCCGGCCTCATCATTATTGCATTAAGCCTCGTTCTGTTAAACTTTATTGGAGTAAAAATCCTTAATTTACCCGGCTTCGTAGGAAATCCTGGTCTCAACCTATGAAACAACTCGCCCAAATCACTGGCATTAACCAACCTGGTCCCCTAAATCTTCTTACCCCAGATGTGTTTCTTGGATATTATGTAGCCCGCATTCTTACTTTTGCCATCGCCCTCTCCGGTTTATTTTTCTTCGTTCGTCTTATTTCCGCCGGATACACCTACCTCACCAACGCCGGTGATCAAAACAAAATCCAGAGCGCCTCTAAAGAACTTGTCAATGCTCTTATTGGTTTATTAGTTGTCATTTCCGCTTACTTTATAATTCAGGTTATACAAACCATCTTTGGCATCGAAATCTTATGACCAAATTATTATCCCAAGTAGACATTAATGAACAGTTTTTTACAAATTCCCCTCAAGCCGCAGGCATTGCGGGCGGGACCAACGCCAATCTCGGTACTCTTATCACTTCCCTTCTCCCCAACGCTCTCATTGGCGCCGGAGTCATATTTTTGTTTTTACTGCTTGGCGCCGGATTTTCCATGATTTCGTCAGCCGGCAGAGATGACGCCAAAGCCGCAGCTCAAGCAAAAAATACTATCACATTTTCCGTTATCGGATTCTTGCTTGTCATCTCCGCTTATTTTATACTCCAAGCAGTCGGGGTCATTACCGGCATCGACTTTTTTAACATAAGACTATGATTTCCCCATTCGGTAAAATTTATGACCCGTTTGCAACATTAAATTCACCCCTAAAAGGTAGTGAATGTGGATCTGGATTGATTACTCTAAGCAATGGCCTGCTTAAAACGGTCATCGTCCTGGCCGGCCTATATGCTTTTTGGAATTTCATTGCCGCCGGTTACGGATTTATGTCCGCCGGTGACGATGCCAAAGCCATGGGTAAGGCTTTTGGCAAGTTCACCCAATCTCTCCTCGGTCTGACTTTTGTCGCCGGCTCATTTGTTCTTGCAGGAATCTTTGGCTATTTAATTTTTGGCGATGCCACCGCCATTATCTCCCCCGTTATTTACGGGCCCGGATCATGCCCATGAAATTCTTAGCCGACGCTCCTTTAGGAACTTTTGAGGGCGTGGGGCCCCTGGGAGATTTTACCAAGACCCTGACCAAAGGAGGAACAGAGCCCTTTGCCCTTTTTGTCTCCACTCTTTCCACGGGAATCGGTGTTCTCACTGTTGCGGCCGGAGTCTGGTTTATCATTCAAATATTTGCCGGAGCCTTTCAGTGGTTAGCGGGTGGAGGAGAAAAACAAGCCCTGCAAAACGCCCAAAAAAGAATCGTGAATGCTATTTTAGGACTGTTTGTAGTCGTATTTTCCTACGCCCTAATTGGAATCATAGGATTAATCTTCGGAATAAACATCCTTTGTCCATTTGGAGACCTTTTTTCCAATACCATCGGAACCACAACCTTTACTTGTAACATTCCCGGTAGTACTGGAGGCGGTGGCACTCCACGAAGATGAGAATACTTGCCCAAGGTTTCGTCATTAAAAACCCCGCAATCAATACTAGCGTTGGTTATAGTTCCGGCATCGACATCCTCCAGCTCTTTCTCACCAATTTTATTACTCTAGCTTTGGGAGCCGCCGGCATTATTTTCTTTTTTATGCTCCTCTGGGGCGGAATAGAATATATCACCGCCGGAGGAGACAAAGAACGCACCCAATCCGCCTCCAAACGTCTCACCGCTGCTTTAATAGGTCTTGCAATTGTCTTCTCCATCTTTGCTATAATCTACTTAGTTGAAACATTATTTGGTGTTTCTATTACTAAATTTACAATTCCTGTCATCCAGTAAAGGAGGTGAGCATCTTTGACAAACAAAATTAAAAACGCCATCAAATACGGTTCTGCTCTAGCAACAATGCTCACCGTATCACCAACCACAGCCCTTGCAGAAAATATAGACTTAATCCCTAAGTCTGGAATAGGGCAGACAATCGGCACTGAGGGAACGTTTAATGCCCAAAACATCCTTCGCCTCAGCATTAACCTTGTGCTAATGGGCGCAGGTTTAGTCGCCTTCTTCTTTCTCTTAATAGGAGGAGTCCAATGGATTATGGCCGGCGGCGACAAAGAAGGGACCGAAAAAGCTCGCAAGCGTATTACGGCCGCCCTATTGGGCCTTGCGATTGTCTTTTCTACCTACGCCATTGCGTTCCTTATCGATAGCATATTCGGCATCAGTATTCTAAACCTCGTAATTCCCTCAATTACTACCCAATAGTTGCTTAGGGTTGACGTTAAATTGTCCCGCCGCAAGCGGGACAATTTGGTTTTGATGAGAAGTGTTAAAATAAAAACATGCCCGCCACTATTCAAAATCTCGAAACCGTCTTTTCATCCGTGGTCTCCGGTGCTTTGACCTTAGCCGGAATTGCGGTCTTAGTAATGTTGATTGTGGGCGGTTTTGGGTTTTTAACTGCCGGTGGAGACAAAGAAGGCGCCGCCAAAGCTCAAAAAACTCTCACCTACGCCATCGGTGGCCTGGTCTTGGTTTTATCTGCCTGGATTATCTTAAACTTACTGGGGAATTTCCTTGGACTGAATTTCTCCATGTTCTCCATCTGCCTCCCCGGCCCCGTCTGCTAGAATAAACTGGTGAAGAAATTTCTTGCCCTGAGCACTTTTCTCTTCCTTCTGGGCTCTGCCGCCCCGCCTCCGGCGGGGGCGGCTTGCTGGTGTAATGATCCTCAAAAAGATCTCTGCCGTTGTCAAAAAACCGGCACATCCCCATTTCCGGCCCAGTTTCAGGGAATCCAAATGTACTGCGACACCAAAGAAGAAACTTTGGCCTACGACACTCTCAAATCCCCTATTTGCGGCACTTCCCCCGAAATTATTCCCTGGTGCGCGTATGGTATCGACGGCAATCAAAATTTTTGGGTCTGTTACGGTGCCAATTTTGCCCAAGGGGCCAGCTCCCTCCCCACCCCCCCCATCAAAGGCCAAATCGAAACCCAGACTTCCGGCCCGTTCACCTTTAACGGACTAACTTTTGGTTCTCCTGGTATAAACACTGTCAAAGTTTGTTCCGACAATGTCTTTTGTTGTGGTTCAAAAAACTCTTGCAGTCAAACAGGAATTCCCCCCAAACCCAATGATTGCTCTCCCTCTCTTCCTTCAGTTACCCCTCCATATGGCTTCTGCACCAATATCGCCAGGAGTGGCGCCGGCGAATCCCGCCTCTGGTTTCCTCAGCTCAGAAATATCTCCGCCCTGTCCACTCTCCTCCAGTCTATTTTCAATCCCGCTCCCGGCTCATTCAATAAAAACGCCGAGCCCCCCGCTCCCCAATCAGCTTCTCTTGATAATCCCGCCGCCGTTACCACCCGCATTCAGCTTCATCAAGGGCTGGACGACGACACCCAATACGTGTCTGACAAAAATAATTCTTCCTTGAAAGTAAATGCCCCCGCTCCCGATCCTCTCTATTCTTTCAACGACCCCAATCTTCCTTACAAAGCCTCCGGTTTTTGCAGTATCGCCGATACCCGCGCCAACCCCGGAGACGATCTCCTGGGCCCCACAATTGTATCCAGTCTGACTTATACCCAAAAATATACCTATGAAACCGCTCCCCACCCGGACGGATGTAAAGAAGACAATTACAATATATCCGAGACAGAACGGCGGTCCGGCACCAAATGTTGTTCGGAATATGAGGGGAATGGTTATTATTCTTTGACTCCGCAAGTCACGGTCGTCCCTAACTTAATCGGAACTGAGGATGTTTATTACAAATGCGCCACCCGCGCTGGTAACGATTATCCTACCAAGGGCCGGGCCGTGGTGTATACCAAAACTCCCCTTATAGAATATATTTACGATTCGCTGGTAGTAGGATCACAATCGGTCTTAAAAAGAATCTTTCCCAAGAATTTACCCAAAGAGTTTAAGGAAATCCCTTCCCAGGCTAGTTTTTTAGCTGAGGCAACCGGAGTAAACCAGGAAGGTAGCAGAGTAAATATTCAGGCCGGAAATGGCTCTGCCACGCCCACTATCTATATTCCCCATCTAGGCAGTCTGTATGAATATTTCCTGCAGGGCCTGCAAAAAACCCTCCGGCCCCTGGGTTTTTCTACTACTCCTCCCAACAATCAAAATGCCTGCACTCCAACACTCCCCACCCTGCCAATTATCGACCCTACATGCCAAACTTGCTCGATATCTTTTCCTTCATTATCAATGAAAAATATTTTTGAATCAGCTGCCTCATTCTATAAAGTTCCCGTCTCTGTTCTAGTTGGCGTATTTTATAATGAGGGAGGCCTTAACCCTTCATGGGGTTGGGATGAATCCAAAGTTCTTGCTGTCAGTGGCCCAAACTGTCAAGTAACTAATTGTGATGGTAGTAATATTAGCAGTTCCGGCGCTAAAGGTCCCTGGCAATTCTTGCCTAGCACGTGGTCCTCGTATTCCAATGCTGTCGTTGAAGCAGGAGTGTCCGATGGTCGTACCCCCAATATTTGTAATCTATTAGACTCCACTTTTGCAGCAGCTAAAAAAATTGGTCAAGAACGTGGTGGAGCCGCCAGCTACTCTATTCCTGAATGTATTGGTTATGTGCTCAATACTAACCAAGGTCCTTCTACCTCTTGCTATTGGAATAATTCAGACATTGTTACAGCCGCCAGACAATACCTTGGTTATTGTGAAGATCCCAAACATCCCGACCCCAAATATCCACCCCGGCCATCTTGTGTCGCCAATCCTTCCACTTGTTATCAACAAAGCGTTTTGAATATCGCCTCATGTGTCGTTTCACCATGAAAAAACTTTTACTATTTTTGTGCATAATTTTAATTACGGCTCCCGCCGTTTTGGCCGGTCCACTCGACGATTTACAATCTGACCTCGACCAGTGGTTTGGCTCCGGTGCTGCCGGTTTTCTTGTCTGGCAATACTCCGGCCCAAAAGACAAGTATTTCGAAAACGATCCCTATTCATTTTACAAAGGAAGTCCTGTTTGTGGCATTCTCAAACAAGCCGCCGATAAATATTCCGGCAAATTCATCGGTGTTAACATTCATAGTTTGGCCAATCATCCTACTCAAACAGACGACACATTTTCTTATTTATCAAAGGAGTGTGGAGTTTCCGTTGTCCGCGTTTGGGGCAGTCCCGACCGGGGAGACCCAAAATTAGTATTGGACTCTGCCGAAAAATATGGTGTCAAAACCATCGTCGTTCTCGCAGATTACAGTAACAGTAGTGGGGATATTCTCCCTGGTGATATCAGATCCGATCCCACATCTTGGTATCTTTCCGACTATAAAACGGCTTATCTTCCATATATAAAATCCGTCGTTAGTAAATTGAAAGGAAATCCGTCGCTCTTTGGCTATGAACTCGCCAACGAGCCGCATTGTAGTGGTATTGACGCTTGTCGTGGACCTTACAAACTTTGGGCTAACGATGTTGCCCAACAAATAAAACGTATCGATTCCGATGCCAAAGTCAGTATCGGCCAAAAATCGAACGAAAATACTACTTTAGGCGACAGCCCAGGCAATGGTGACTTTAAAAACAGTAATAATTCTTCGTCCATTGACCTTACTTCTGCTCACTACTATAATCCCTCGGAAAAGTCCCTTGCGTCCCAAGCCCAAGATCAATCTAATCAGCTTGGTAAGCCCTTTTATCTTGGTGAAGTTGGTTATAAGTTTGATGAAATTCCCACTGGTCCTCCTCTCCCCCAGAAAAAAGGCCCATTAGAAGAAGGGTTTAACCCCCTCAAATATTATCCCTGTAGTGGTAATCCTGCCGACCCTGAATATCATCCTCTGCGCCCATATCCCGGCTCTCCTTGCGATCCCCTAATCTCCCGCTCCGTTCCCGAAGCTCCGCTTACTTCCGAAAAGAAATTTAATACTTTTGCTTGTGGCACATCGCTGACGCCATCGGCAATTGAACGCTTTGATCCCTATGGCAAAAACGGGTTATACGAAAGGAGAACAACAAAGGGTTTTGCTCATACCGTTTGTTATCCCAGCGAATTCGGAACATCGGACCAAGAAAAAAGAGACTTCAAAAACATGCTCCAAAATGGTGGAACCGTCACCTGCTGGCGCTCGTCAGCTTTTGACGTTACCGTCGATCTCTCTCACGCCAATTTAGGCGTTTTAAGTAACACCCAGGACACCACCCTCACCGACGCCCAAAAAGTCAACGAATATTTGTCCTGGTACCTCACCGGCACTCCCCAAATCGGCGACCAGCTGCCCATTGATTCCAATAACCCCGCCGCTATCAGCCGCGTAGTCAACTATTCCGGCCCCCTGCGCAAACTTCTCCCTTTCGACTTGGCCACCACTCTCAAAAACGTCGTCATCGAATCCAGACAACAGGACGTTCACAACACAATTGTAGGCTGCAATGACGCTCTGGGTACGTCTGCCAAACCCTGTTCCGACCCTGCCGTCTTCAAAAAACGTCTAGACGATTTCGATCCCAACAAGGGCACCCCCGTTTATGTTAAAAATGGTGATTGGTGGAAACAGTTATTTCAAAACATTCCTTTCTCATCTCTGGAAGACACCGCCGGCGAATATACCATGTCCGTCTTCCGTGATCCTGCCAACGATCAACAAGTGGAAGGATTGGGTGATCAGGTATACAGCTCGGTTGTCAAAAAAAACACCGCCCCCCTCCAGCTCATCATCAAATCCGCCAGTCTGGCCCAATAATATTCGATAAATTTATGCTAAAGTAATATCAATGAAAAAATCTGCCCTGTTTTTACTTACACTCTTCTACTCTTTTACTCTCCTGCTCTCATCCGCTACCCCCACTTTTGCCGCCTGTGGAACGATTAATGTCACGGGGGGAACTTGTTCAATTTCCGGCGGTGTCACGTGTGGCACGAGCAATCCCCTTGCTTGCTGTTCTCCAGCTTCCGACTGTTCCACCGCTCCACCTCCCGCCTCCGCCGATTTTTGTGCCGTTCTTCCCCCAGGGATGTCATTACAAACTTGCCAGGCAATTTCTAAACTTTTTGAGAACCAGACCGACGGACCATGGTATAGTCAAAACCCCTCTCAATTTTCCAAAAAAGTTTTAGATCCTACCAACGAATCGGATATCTTTGGCGAACGTTACACCTACGCTCAAATTAACTGGATCATCAATAGCATCGCCACTATGTTAAACCCCGCTGCCAATATTCATACGGCTACAGATTTTTTCGATTTTATTACTGCCATTGAAAAAGTTATCAAGGATGCTGTCTCTGGCCAACTCCCCACCATCCAAGATTATGCCAAGCTCGGCCCCGCCGGTCTTTTCGCCGGCGGCATTTCTGCTCTCTACTCTAACCCTCCCGCCTCTGGTATCGGCGAAATCAAATATATGGCCACCCGCCTATTTGACCTTGGCACTGGCGTCCAGCCCGCCTATGCCCAGTCCGGTGGATACGGCTTCAGTGGTTTGGGCGGCAATTCCGGCTCCGCCGTCCGCGCTCTCTGGACCGCTTCCCGCAACATGGCCTATCTGGTCATGGTTATCCTTCTAGTCGCCTCTGGTTTCCTAATTATGTTCCGGGTCAAAATCAATCCCCAAACCGTCGTCTCTCTCCAAACCATGATCCCCAAGCTCATCATCACTATGCTTTTAGTCACTTTCTCCTTCGCCATCGCCGGCTTTGTCATTGACCTTGTTTATGTGATTATTGTGGCCTTTATTGGCATGCTTGGTCTAAATCAACTGACAACCAATCTCCCTGGAACTATAAACATTACTACCAACATTCCCTTTGCTCTCTATGCAGCAGTTCAAACCCTTCCCACCCTGTTCTTTTCCTTGTTAATAGTAGGTATATTTTCCATAGCCCTAGCTGGTTTCACGGCCGGGGGCAGTCTATTGTTGGGGGCCGTCATCATTGCAATAATTTTTATATATTTCTTGATCATTCTCTGGAAAATACTCTGGATGCTTATCAAGGCCTATGTAATGATCGTCCTTCAAATAGTTATAGCCCCCCTCCAAATCATGCTTGATCTCGTTCCTGGCCAACAGGGATTCGGGCCATGGCTCCGAAATTTAATCGCCAACGCTTCTGTTTTTGCGGTCGTACCCATTATGTTCCTGCTCCAAAATATCTTGTCAGGAAATATTTTTTTAAACAATATGCTTGGGCTTAAGTCTTTTTGGGACTTAGGTGGAATAAATCTATCTCTCCCCTATATGGGCGGTTCAGGAGAAATTAGTGTTTTAATATCTCTAGGCACGGGATTCGTAATTTTTTCTCTCACCCCCAAGATTGCAGATATGATCCGTGACGCCCTCAAGATTCCCGCCTTTAAGTATGGGGCAGCATTCGGAGAAGCCACCATGCCATTCAGAGAGGGCGCCGGTACTGGAGCATCATATGTAGGTACCCAAATAGGTATTCGCTCTGGGTTAATGATTCCAGACCCATCCAAACCTGGCGTGTTTATCCCTGCCGGCAGACTCGGCAAAGGCTATTCAGACTTTGTGGACAGTCTAAGCGGAAAAATAAGAAGGGGATAAAATTCCTAAATTATTTTTTCACCACACCCAAGCTCTTGTAAATATTCCTCGCCTCCTCCATTTCAGCTCCCTCTCCCAGATGACAATATTTAATCAATTCAACCACGGTATTTTTATCCAGAAACCCGTGAAATAAACAGGCTCTGAGTAAATCAACTGTTGAGTCTTGAAAAGCTGAAGACAACCCTCTACCAATGTTGTTCTTTTCCGAATCACCCGGAACAAATCTTAAATATTCTGGGAGGGGTCTATTACTATCATCCCCCGAAGTTCTCCCCGACCCGTCAGGGTGTCTTTGGGTTATCCATCCCATTACTGCAATCGCCCTTGGGTCGATTTTTCCTCTTAGCTTGGGATTTTCCATATTCTCAACCGTAAACGGCTCAAATTGATTCCACCTATCCCCTTCTTCTAATCTTTTTTTAGCTCTCTTAAACGCATCGTGTTCCATATCTCCAAATGTCTTATCAAACGCCTTAACCACCTTCTCCATAACCAACTTTCCATCATCGCCCACTTTCAGCAGATCTGGCACCGTTACCGACCACTTTGTCAACCATCCCATGACTGTCGCCGCATTAAACCTCTGATATAACCATCCATTAAAGCTGTGGGGTGCCACCTCCTGGTCCACGCCCACCCAGTCCTTAGGATCTTCTATGTCCATCCAGGGTAAATCTTTTAATCCCGTCCCTTTCTCGTACCACAGTTCCCACAAACTTCTCTTCCCTTGTTTTCCCTTCATAGTTCCTGTGGCATGATCCAAAAACGGCACTCCCAACACATTAATGTGGTCAATTGTCACCGGCGGTCCTGCTGCATATCTCGTCTGCGACCCCACTACTCCACTCTCACCTCTCAAGTCCTTATGTGTCCCGTCAGACCGTAAGATCCGGCCAAACTCTTTTTCCCTTTTTTTTTCAAAACCATAATGCCACGCCGCAATATCGCCCACCATCGTCGGGTCCCCTATATTGGGCCCTCTTTCTTCGTCGCTCACAGACCCGATCTCTGGCCTCGAGACGACCTCCCACAACTGAAACTTTCTCCAGGCCAAATACACCGCTCGCACGTCTCCTTTCGCCCTAGAAAGCACGTAGTTAAACCACTCCCCAAACACTTCTGATGTCTTAAAGTTGTCTGGATACGGATTCTTCCACTCAAAATATTTGTACAGCCTGGTATATTCTGCCAGAGTCGTTTCCATTCTCGGCATCCAAGTTCCCGTTCTTTCACCCAAATCAAATTCCGGGACGTCACTCACAAACAAATTGCTTTCACCCTGTCCCAAGGTAGTCCACTTGCTAGGCGTAGTCCCGGCCATTTGTACCATCGCTTCCGCCAGTTTTCCGTGTCTTGGGTCCATCTTTTTTGAAACAGCTTCTAGCTCCCTGTCATACGCTTTTTTCAAATCTCCATACAAACTTATCTTTTGCTTCAAAGCCTCTTTTGTTTGTTGTAAGGTCTTACTTTCAAATCCTGGCCTTTTCAATAATTCTTTTAAATCTTTTAAAACATCTGGGTTTTTTTGTATCCGCCTTTCAAGCATCACCTGCCACATTTCTTTCTTGTCCACACTTAAATCTCCGGGAGTTTTTTTATTTTTCCACAACATCTCTTGACCCAACGCCACATCTACCATTGCCCTCATCGCCTCATCTTCATGTTCTGTTTGAACCGGGTCCCTAAATAACAAGATCCAGTCTGAACCTTTAATGTCGGTGTGGTTCGGGTCCACAAATAAACTCGCGGCTTCCCCCCGTTGGTTACCACTTGAACCAGTCGTGGTCATCCGGTCCACCCACGCGTTGTGTAGCCGTTCTCTCGCCTGAAACTCTGCCCAAATTCCTTCTCTAATTAAAGCAATCTCCGGATCCAGAGTTTCTGGATGTTTTTCCTCATACTTCTGCACACTAATTTGTTCGACGTCCGCCGCCCTAGCCACACTCTCCTCTTTCCTCTTCAAGTACAACCAAATTAGCGGATCTTTATACCGCGGATCTTCTTTTTCTGCCTTTGCCGTCTCCATATCCTGCCTCATCAGTTCTGCGGTTTCATGCTCCACCTTCACCCCCGCCCTTTCAGCTCTAGTTCTCAAGTCAGCGGCAGCTTTTGCTACTCTGCTATGAATAACCACCCACAAACCGTAATCAGTATTTTGAAGTGGTTTAACTTGCGGATTAATAAAACTGCTCATAATCAAAGGAGTATCTCCCGTGTGTAATGCGTCTGGAATCCCATCCAAAATATCTATTCCCCTTCTTATTGCAGCCTTCAATTTATCCGAGTCCTTTTCGTTATATAAGTCCATTTCCAGCTCCGACATCCTATACCTAGCCATCCCTTTTTCTGGGTGCAACGGATCAACTGGGCCACTAAACTCGCCCCCAACCCCAGACTGGCCAGCCGCCATTAACATCCGAGCAAACGCCAACACCCCAGGATCGATACCGTCCGCTTCCGGATGTGGGGTCTCAGTTGGAGGATCTGCCATACCACAATTCTACAACATCCACTCCCTTTTGTGTGAAAAAGCCTACCTCTCTTTTTCCAAAAGCCTCACCACTTCTGCACAAAATTTCTTCAAGTCCCGGACATCATCTTTATAATCTCTGTAGACCTTTTTAATATCAAATTTAACATCGTCGTATTCATGTACCGCAATATTCCTGAAACCTACGGCTTTAGTCATGGCCTTAGTGATTTCTTCAGGTAACATTTTGGCTTTACCCAACGCTCCAAATAATTCTTTTAAAGTTCCTGGCCTTGGTAGACCTTTGGCAGAAACCAGATGAGTAGCAATATCAATCGCCTGTTCCACCGCTTGCTCTAGACGAAAAACCAGTAAATCTTGCACATCTACGTCTTCGTCAAATTCCTCTTCCGTAAAATCCATGTTTCCAATCCTGTCTACCATTTTTCGGATTTTGATTAATTTTTCCCGAACCACCTCTTCTTTAATTGGCATAGGCCCTCGCTTTAATATCTCTGTATAAATAATCTCCATAAACTTCTCTCATATATTCAGCATCATAATAAGTTCGCAAAACTCTCTCTTCAAATCCAAGCCTAGAACTTTCGTTCTCCTGATAAACGATTTTTCCATCAGAAATAATCTCGAATAGAAACACTGGCGAACTGTCTTTGTCAACTACTCTCACGTCGGGGTTTTTTATACTCAACACTCCTTCCATTTCATTTACAACGTTATAGCTACCGAAATGTCCTCGTTCCAACTTATTTCTATCTCTCACTACCACCGCCACGTCAGTATCTGAATCCGGTGCGGCATAACCCTTAACTTGCGACCCATGCACATACACCGCAATCACGCCGTATTTGCGACAAATTTTTTCCAGCCCTTTTCTATTGATGTCCAACTTAACCATAATAAAATTATACCATCGGCTACAAAACTTTTGTGTGAAAAAGCCCGCAACTTGCACAAAAGACTTCACGGGGTACTATTGACTAGTACTCAGTGCTCAGAGAGAAGTACTCAGTATAGATTTAGCCTGCCTATGAGTTACTTTGATCATCATAATCTCATCTATTTTCAGAAAGCCAAACAGGGGACAAAAGAAATAGTTCTTCTTTTTAGCCATCTTCCTGGTAACAAAACGTCTGAAGTTTTATACAAACAAATATTAAGATCCTCTAGTTCAATTGGTGCAAATATCGCCGAAGGATACGGAAGAAACAGTAAAAAAGAAGTCATCAAGTTACTTACAACAACTATCAAAAACTTAGGGTTAAAATCCTGAGCACTTTTCTCTTTTATCTGAGCACTGTTTAAAATGGATCAGCACCCTGTACCACAAAATATTTCTTCATACGAATTTCACCTCGTGGGTGACATGACCCTCAAGCAATTTTTCCAATTAGCCGGCGGCATTGCCGTTGCTGCGGTTTTATACCGCCTTCCCCTCCCTTTTTTCATTAAATGGCCCGTCATGGCCCTGTCGGTTTTAATGGGTATCATGTTGGCTTTTGTTCCCGTCTCCGGCCGCCCTTTTTCCCAATGGATCATGGCTTTTATCAAAGCCATCTACTCTCCCACAGAATTTCACTGGTCCGAAACTTCCCAACCCCCGGCTACCATGAACCATGAACCAACTAACCAAATAACTAAAAAAACTACTCTTGACGTAATCGAAGGCCAGCTTTTTGCTCGTTTCTCCCAAATCTTCTCCCACCCCAACCTGGCCTTCTCGGCCATTCAACCCTCAACCGAACACCGAATATTGAATACTGAATACCAAACACCAGTCATCAAACCTCCGGCCGCTATGAACCATGAACCAAGTAACCAAGTAACCAATAACTCAATTCCCTCTCCCGACTACCCCAACCTTCTCACTGGCCAAGTTCTTGATTCCGCCGGATCGTACTTAGAAGGAGTAATTTTAGAATTATCCGATGCCGCAGGTGTTCCTGTCCGGGCTCTCCGCTCCAACAAACTCGGCCAGTTTATGACTGCTACCCCACTACCCCAAGGAACCTACACTCTAATAGCCGAGAAGGAGGGCCTACAATTTTCCCCCCTCACTCTCCAAGCCGAAAATAAAATTATTTCCCCCATAGTCATCAAAGCCCAACTTGAAAGTTCACGGTTAGTTAGTTCATAGTTCATAGAAATGTTCAAATTTGAAGAATTGCGTGTCTATCAAGAAGCATTAAGCATTGCTTCAGAGATTTACAGCATTACAAATTCATGGCCCAAACAAGAAACCTATGGCCTAACCGACCAATTAAGAAGAGCTGTTGTATCTATTGCTCTAAACATCGCCGAAGGAAGCAGTAGAAAAATCAACGACTTTCGTCATTTCTTGGACCTGTCCCGTGGTTCATGTTATGAATGTGTCGCCATATTAACAATTGCAAAAAGCCAAGGATACATTAACCCTCAAAACTTAAGCATCTATTACACTAAACTAGAATCCCTATCCAAAATGATTAGTGCCCTAAAGAAATCGTTAACCATGAACAATGAACCATGAACCAACTAACTAATCACATTATCAAATCCACAACCCAAGACCATCTTGACGTCCAGGATATCGCTCAAGATTTAGTCGTTCTCAAAGACGGCTCCGCTTGCTTAGTGTTAGAAGTTTCCGCCCTTAACTTCGGCTTATTGTCCGAAAAAGAGCAGGACGCCACCATCTATGCCTACGCCCAGCTTCTTAACTCTCTCACTTTTTCCATTCAAATCGTCGTTTCCTCCAAACAAAAGGATATTTCTGATTATCTTTCCCTCCTGGATCTGCAGCTGGGAAAAACTGCCAACTCTCTTTTACATGACCAGCTTGCCAAATATCGCGACTTTATTAAAACCGTCGTCCGCCAGGGCAACGTCCTGGACAAAAAGTTCTACGTGGCCATTCCCTTCTCTTCTCTGGAGCTTGGTATCTCCTCTAATTTCAAATCCCTGATTTCTATCAATAAAAAGTCCCCAACTCCGCCCAAACCCCAAGCCGAAATCCTGGCCCGCGCCGCCCTGGCTCTCTCTCCTAAGCGTGATCATCTTGCCAGATTGTTGGCTCGCATCGGCCTCCGCGCCCGCCAGCTTACTTCCCCCGAACTTATTCAGTTTTTCTTTAGCTCCTATCACCGCTCCCAGGTTGAAACCAAAGTCACAGCCGCCTCCTCCATCGCTCCTCAAGTAATTACAGTTGATTTCAACACCCTCAAAATCGACGACTGGTATTTCCGCTCCCTTTTTGTGGCCGGCTATCCCCGTTTTGTCACCGCCAACTGGCTGGCTCCCCTCATTAATTTTGACCACTCTTTAAATATCTCTATGTTCGTCTACCCCGTAGAAAGCAAATCCACTCTCGATGATCTGCGCAGGAAAATTGCCGAAATGGAGGCCGAAATCTCCACCGACTTGCAGCGTGGCCGGGTGGTCGACCCCAGCACCCAAGCCAAACTCGAAGACGCCCTCTCCCTCCAAGACCAATTGGTCAAAGGTGCCGAACGCTTCTTTCAGTTTGGGTTGTATGTCACCATTCCTGCCAAATCCGAGAGCGAACTTAATCAGGTCACCAAACAGGTTTCCAGCACCTTAGGTTCTTTGCTTATCACCACCGCCCCCGCCCTTCTCCAACAGGCCGACGGTTTCAAAACCACTCTCCCTGCCTGTATTGACCACCTCATGGTCACCCGCAACATGGACACCACTTCTCTGGCTACTACTTTTCCTTTTACCTCCTCTGAACTCACCAGCAACGAAGGCGTGCTGTATGGACTCAACGAGCACAACGGCAGTTTAGTAATTTTTGACAGGTTCAGTTTAGAAAACGCCAACACCGTTGTCTTTGCCAAAGCTGGCGCCGGAAAAAGCTACCTGGTCAAGCTGGAAATCCTCCGCTCCCTCATGTTTGGCACCGAAATTATTATCATCGACCCTGAAAACGAATACAAAACTCTTTCCGACGCCGTCGGCGGCGAATATATCAACTTTTCTTTCAATTCTCCCTGCCGCCTCAACCCCTTCGACCTCTCTGCCCTCACCGACACTTCCGATGAAAACGAACTAAACTTAAAAATTCTCTCTCTGCATTCCCTGTTTAAGGTCATTATGGGCGTCTTGTCTCCCGCCGAAGAAGCTATTTTGGACCGGGCCCTGGTTGCCACCTACAAAATGAAAGGCATCACCCCAGATCCCCAAACCCAAAAACTCCCTCCACCCCTCATGGAGGACCTCTACAAAGCCCTGGTGGGTATGGAAGAACCCCAGGCCGGGGCCCTGGCCGACCGCATTGAAAAATTCGTCAAAGGCAGCTTCCGCGGCATCATCGACCAGCCCAGCAACGTCAATCTCAAAAATCCTTTCACTGTTTTTTCCGTCCGCGATTTGGAAGACTCCCTCAAGCCCATCGCCATTTTTATTATTTTGGATTATATTTGGACCAAAATGCGCCGGGATTTAAAAAAGAGACTGCTAATTGTCGATGAAGCCTGGTATCTGATGCGCTCCCCCGACTCCGCCGCCTTTTTATACGGCATTGCTAAACGCGCCCGCAAGTATTTCCTGGGGCTGACCACTATTACCCAGGACGTGGAAGATTTCTTGAGCACGGATTACGGCAAGGCCATCGTCACCAATTCCAGTATCCAAGTTCTCATGAAACAATCCCCCGCCGCCATCGACAAAGTCGCCCAGGTCTTCTATCTTTCCGAGGGGGAGAAGCATTTACTATTAAGTAGCGAGGTGGGCGAAGGTCTGTTTTTTGCCGGCAATAATCACGTCGCCATCCGCGTCGTCGCCTCTCCCGACGAACACAAGCTCATTACCACCAAGCCTTCAGAAATACTCAGTGCTCAAAAAGAAGAGAAAGTTCGTCTAGTTCCTGAAACCACCCCCTAGTCTATGGCCGATCTCGCTCAAAAACAAGCCGCCGTTCTTCAAGAAACCCTTCGCCTCGTCGGTCTCCATCCCCACGATTATCAGTTTCTGGCCCAAACCGAAACCAGCCTGTGGACTGCATACGAAAGCACCATTCGTCAAAAAAAGGGGGCCGCGGCCGAAAACATCATCAACCAAATAAAAAACAACCCAGACCTGCTTGACCGTATTGTTTCCCTCATTGATGTAATTCGTACCCTCAACCTCGACGCCACCAGTAACATGGCCATAGACAACCTCCAGGAAAACGTCAGGCTTTTAGAAGAAAAAAGAGATCAGGAGCGTCTTGCCCGTCAAGACGAAGCCATAAAAAAAATTGGGGCGGAAAGTTATCAAAAACACCTGGATCTTCTAAAAAAACTTTCCCAAAATGTTCCCGGGCTGGAAAAATCTATCCCCGATATTGCCCCCAGCCTTATTCTTGAACCCGTCGGCACCATCGAAAAACTTGCCAGCATTGTTCTCCCTGAAATTTTAGCTCCCCTTATTCCCGAAGTTTCCCACCCCGTCATTGAAAATATTTATCTTCAAACCATTCAAGTTCTTCCCCAGCCGGCCGCCGCCGCCGTCACTGTTCTCAAAATCGCCACCCCCCAGGTTACGGTCCCCCAAATCCAACAACTCCTTGAGCGTCTAACTCTAGCTTCAGAAGCCATTGGTAAACCTCTCAATATTCCCCAAACTGCTGCATCCAGCATTTCCCAAATTCAAGCTCCCTCCCCTACCACCCCCCCCCTAACCCTGTCTCTTCACAACCAATTTCTCAAGGCCGGTTATCCCACCCCGCAGGCCCTGTCCCTCGCTTCCCAATTTGCCACCCACTTCGTCCCCCTTATCAATACCATTGCCTCTTTCACACCTCACCGGCTCTCAGACTCTCCCCCGCAGCATTCCCAGCGCGTTTCCGGAGTTCAAATCTACTTTTCAAATCAAGTAATTGAATATCTCAACTACCGCACTGTTTATTTCACCCGCCCGCTCCAGTTTTATTCATCTCAATCGGACCATGTCCCCGGCCAACCTCTATCCCCAGATCAATCTGGTTGGTTCAATTGTCTCGTCGGTTTCGGCAAAAACAAAATTCAAGACAAAGTGGCCTCTGCCGCCTGGGAAAAATTCGCCGCCTCCGAAGTCGGTAAAAAAGTTCTCACTTCCTTAGGAACCAAAGCCGCCACCGCCGCTGCCACCGAAGCTGCCGCTGTCGGGGCCGAAGCCGCCGCCGGAGCCGCTTTGGCTCCGGAAACACTAGGTCTTTCCCTTCTTATTCCCCTTGCCATCGAAGCCGTCAAAACTCTCTGGTCGAAAGCCAAGATCCTCATCAAAGAATATCTTCCGGCTATTTTCCTGGGACTGGCGGGAATAGTCGGTGGAGTCATCGGCGGGCTGGGTCTTATTGGCACTTCCGCACTCGGACTTACGGGGGCTGTCGCCGGCGCTGCTATTCAAGGATCCGGCGGAGTTGCCGGGGCTCTTACCAAGACCGGTAACGCCATTGCCACCGCTTCCACCGCCATGGTCGGACTTGTGGCCACCGAAATCGCCGCCCCCATAATCATCATTATCATAAGTATTCCCATCGGCATCGCCCTAATTCTCTTCATCATCAACTCCTCCGCCCTCGTCGTCCCCCCTAATCCGTTTTCCACAAACAACCAACCACCCCAAGACGCCCCCCGTAATATTTCTTGTCCCATTTTGAATGGCGTATATAAACAAAAATCATACGATTCTTCGCACGAAAACGACATCGCTGGCGGCCACGGATCAAACTATTATTGGAACAATGTCGCCCACCAAGATTGCACATATCCCCTGCCGCAAACTTTAATCGGCTGTCAGGCTCCCAACAGCAATACCGGAAACAAATGTCAGCAAACCCACCCCTCTTCCAAGTGTCCTTTTTATGGATACGCCGCCGATCTTTTTCCAGGAGACAACGCTTGGGTTTACGCGCCGTCAGTTGATGGCAACCCAACCACCTGGAACCCCACTACGTCGTTTCCAAATCCAGGCTCCGGATTCAGTTACTTATATCGGGACCAGACTGGAAAACATGTCATAACGTTTACGCACATGGATCAAACAACAGTTGATTTTACGAAATCACTCGACTCTGGCAAGCCCGTTGGAAAATTATATAATCAAGGAGGCAATACCCATCTGCACTTAGAAATGCAGGTTAGTGGCCTTTTTGTAAAACCTGAAAATTACTTATGCCAGTAAAACAAGAAGCAATGTCCGATCTATTAAAAAACAGGGGGGCCCGTATGTTTTTGGTATTGCTGGCAATCTCTGTCGTTTCAATGGTTTATTTGTTATCTAAATCCAAAAAACCATCTGAGAATGTTAATGTTTTCCCCACCCCCGCGCCAATTAAACTCGAACTGGTTAGCGTCTTTCCTCTCCCGGGTAAATCGCCTGTCGCTTTCCGCAATACAGCTATTACCTTCGTTTTCAACCAAGAACTAAGGATCGGTACAGCCATGGTCGATATTCAACCGAAAACTAAAATCTCTGTCGAAATCGACGCTAAAGACCGCTCCCTTTTACACGTTATCCCCAAGTCAGATTGGATCTACAACACAAAGTATCAAATGTCTGTCATGGTTAAACCCTTTAGCGGTCTGCCTTTAGAGGCGCCTATCAACTATGAATTTGAGCCCACCGAATTTACCTCCGCGCCAAATGTATATTAAACTCTCACCGGCATTATCAAATGAATCAAACTCTTGTCCTTTTCTCCCGCCCACACCCCCGGTGATAAACTGTCGTTTATTTTTAGTTTTACTCTTTCTTCTGTTACACTCTCCAAAAAATCCTGCACAAATTTGTAGTTAAACGCAATCTCCCCGTCCTCCCCCTCCTTTTCAATCTCCATCTCACTCTCGTTTTCCCCCACCTGCCCCGCCTGAGCTTTTACTATGAACCGTGAACCATGAACGATGAACTTGACAATATTGCTGTTTTCTCTGGCAAAAATCCCCGCCACTCTTAGAGAGGACCGTAGCTCTTCTCTGTCCACTCCAATCTCTGTTTTAAAACTCTGGGGAATTATTTTATCTACTTCCGGAAAATTTCCTTCCAACACCCTTGATATTAACTGCACACCATCACAGCTAAAAATCGTCTGGTTATTTTCTTTTACGTTCTCCATTGTTACTTCCCCCGCGTCCCCTACTACTCTCGCCAGCTCCAGTATCGTCCTCGCCGGCAAAATCAAATTATCTTTGAGCATTGAGGATTGAGCATTGAGGATTTTTCGCGATAAGCGAAATCCATCCGTCGCCACCACCACTAACCGATCACCGACCACCGAAAACCGACAACCAGTAAGCACCGGCCTGCTCTCGTCCACGGCCGCCGCAAACGCCACCTGGCTCGCTATTTCCAATATTATGTTCTTGTCAATTTTTACTCCCTCTCCTTTTCCCCCCTGTCCCGCTCTCGGCATTGGCGGGAATTCGCTCGCAGCAATCCCCACCAACACCCCCGCTGACTTTCCAGACTTAATTTTTAATTTTTCCCCCTCGGTTTGTAAATCTAAACTCTCCCCTGAAAGAGATCCCACTAGTTCTCCCAAGTTCCTCCCCGGAATAGTTATCGACCCCGGTTCCATTACTTTTCCTCCCACCTCCACCCTCAAACCAATTTCTAAATTCGTCGCCGCCAGCGTTATTCCGTCTTTAGTCGCCTCAATCAGAATGTTTGCCAAAATCGGCATTTGCCCTCGGGAGGCCACCACCCGTCCGGTTATCCCCAGCCCTTTATTTAGATCTTGCTGTAAAACAGTTGCATGCATTTTTCTTTTACTAACTAGTAGTAACCGTAGTAGGTCTTGTGGATATGTTGATAATAGCCACCTGCCAGCCGGGGGATTGTTTTGTGTATAAGTTTGTGGACAACTTCTGTATATCTGACTTCAAGTGCATAAGCGTCTCCAGTTGTATACAATTGTCATTGGCTTGTCAACAATTTTTTCTTGATATCCCCAATTTGGTTGTGGACAAAGGCGTCTTCCCGCATCGCTGTCAACACTTTCTTATCAGCATGCATGACCGTTGTATGGTCCCTTCCCCCAATCAAGCGCCCCACCTCTTCCAGGGGCAGTTTTAAGTCCGTCCGTAGCAAATGCATCAATATTTGTCTCGGCCAGACAATCGTTTGGGTTCTTCTCTCTCCTTTTAATTGTTGCACCCCTACCCCGAAATATTCAGCTACTAGGTTGATGACCTCGTTTGGGGTCACAATTTTAGATCGTCCATCAGCCGGCCTGCCAATTTTTAGCAACCGCTCTACCATTTCTACCGACACCGGCTCCTTTTTAAACTCTGCTTCAGAAGCAACTCTCATCAGGAACCCCTCCAGCTCCCGCACTCCCTCGATGTGTGTTGCAATGACTTGAGCCACGTCCATCGCCAGCTCTTTTCCTTTTTGTTTCGCTTTAATTAACAGAATCGCCGTTCGCAGTTCAAAATCCGCCGGCCCCACATCCACAATCATTCCTGCTCCAAACCGGCTGCGCAATCTCTCCTCCAATTTGGCGATTTCCCCCGGCGGTTTATCCGACGTCATCACCACCTGCCCCCCCTCCCGGCCAATAGAATTGAAAGTATGGAAAAATTCTTCCTGCACGGAAGCTTTACCGGCAATAAATTGCACGTCGTCAATCAACAAGGCCTTCACTTTTCGGTATTTGCCCCGCACCCGGTCCGTATCTTTGTTCCGGATGCCCATCACTAAGTCATTGGTAAACTCTTCCCCTGTACAAAACAGCACCGGCCCCTCCCCCCTTTCAATCACCGCGTGTCCCACCGCCTGCATTAAATGGGTTTTTCCTACCCCCACACCGCCATAGATAAATAGCGGGTTGTAAGCCGTTCCCGGCTTGCGGGCCACGGCCATCGCCGCCGCATGCGCCATTTGATTCGATCCCGACACAGCATAATTGTCAAAAGTAAAATCCGGCCTTAATCTGGCCCGCCGCACTTCTGCGTTAGTATCTCTTTCCGTAAATAAAGGCAAGTTTTCTTCTTGAGTATTGAGCCTTGCGCGTTGCGCGTTGATTGTAAATCGTATCTCGCAATCTTTCTCTGTCACTCTTTTCAACTCTTCTGCCAGTTGTCCCCGGAAGCGCTGTTCCAAAAGAGTTTTCGTCATTCCTGAAGAGCAGGCCACATCACATATCCACCGGTTACCGCTCTCCGTTATTGCCACCAGCTCCGTTTGTCGGACTACAGTATTAAAAGTCCCCGCAGACACCATCACTTTCATTCCTTCTAATACGGCTTTCCAAATTCTTTTTACATCTCTGTCCATTACATCCCTGATTTAACAACTTATCCACAATTCGTCAAGTACCTCTTTGTGATATAATTTCACGCATGGCCACTAAACGCACCTGGCAGCCCAAAAAGTTGAAAAGAATTCGCAAACATGGGTTTAGATCCCGTATGTCCACCCGCACCGGCCGCAACGTTCTCAAACGCCGCCGCCTCGCCGGCCGCCGAAAGTTAACAGTCTAATTTTGTATATGTCTGAAAACACCCCCCCACAAACAGAAGCACAGGAATCCCTTGGTCCGATCAACAAACAAATAATCAGACTATCAACCGCCCTACAAGATGTGGGGATCGCCCACGACGCAAAGCGAGAAGCCCCGACGTTAACTAGTGCAAAAGCAACTAGACTTATTTTAACCGCTCAACAAACAGTTGAGAACTTAAAAACAACAAATTTACCACTAGCAGATTTATTAACAGAAACCCTTTTGTCAAATCTTCATAGATTACACCCCACAGCAGCGGTGGAGTTGTCACAACAACGTTCTCTCAAACAAAGAAAGCACGAGTTTCTTAGAACGTATTATGCTCTAATAAGTTGTCCCAACGATAAGACTTACGCTTTAGGGAAAACCCACCAATTAAAAGAACAAGCCGTTCGTGCTAGAAACGAAGCCCTTAGTCGTGGAGATCAAACGGGAGCACTAAAATTTAACGCTCGGGTGGTTAAAGCATGGCAAGCAGAAAAAATATTGATTCCTCTTGTTAAACACCACTAGTTTTAGTACCATAAACAAAACATGAGCGCAGACTCGACAATGGAGCAAGGGTTTGATGGAGGATCAATAAAACCTCCGCTAGAATCTTTTTTGGACGATAAGTTAAAAAGTCCCAATATCAAAAATAGGACTCTGAAACTAGGAGAAAGCCGTTACTTTACAAAACTTGTCCTCGAAAATGGGGCCGTACAAATCCCGTCTCCAGATTATTCTTCCAACTTAGACCAAAAATACAAACAATCGCGGGAGTTTCTGGCTCTGATGGGACCAGTTGGATATCCCGGTGAGACCCCCTCTTCAAACAGTGACCGGACCAAGGTGGTTCAAATGGCCTCACTTTTAGTGGTCCTTACGGGAAATTCCGAAAAAACTGCCCCTAACGGCAAAATACTACTACTGGAATTACAATCCCTAATTATTGCTAAACTTATGCTCTCTGCCCGAGAATTAAAACGGCAGGGAAAAGAAATCGACCCCCGGCTTCCCGACATTTTGGTAACAGCAATCGACAATTTGAGGGAGGGTGGTTCCTTGAAGCAAGGTCAAAACACAATTAAACCCGACCATAGATTTAGTCCGTCGTTAAATATATTTAACCAGCTCGTTCCCTCGGATTCATCCGGAGGTAAAGCTTTTACCAGAGAATTTCCAGCTCGTTTAAAACAAAGAGGCGATAAACCAGCCGCCCAAGACATTGACGGCTTCTGGCTTGTACTTTGTGGAGGAATGGAAGGAAACATTGTTCCCCAAGTTGAGAAAAGGTTTGGGGTGATAGACAAGGTGGTTCAAATGGGGGTCGTCCATTCAATGGCTCCCAAACCTGACTCCCTGGCCCAACATGAAGGAAGAGACCCTCAAGGAGGGTTCTATGGAAGGGTGAACGCAATAAGAGAAACAGAAAGGAAAAGACAAAGAAAGTATGGAGTATAGTAAAATCGTTTGATGCTTCCTAAATCACTCCGCCTGGCCCGCCTAGACTTTTTACAAACCAAAAAACTTGGTAAGTCTTTATTTTTCCCCCATTTCTCAACTCTCTATACTCCCCGCGTTCCCGGTCGCGTCGCTATAGTAACCTCTGCCAAACTTTCTAAATCCGCCGTAATTCGTAACCGGCTCCGCCGCCAAATTTATTCTTGTTTCCCGAAAATTTCTTTCGACATTATCCTCTTCCCGAAGAGCACGATGCTAAAATTAAGCCATGAAGAAATTAGTACTGCGCTTAATTCGCTGGTATCAAAACTTTCCCACTAGCCTGCACTCTTCTTGCCGTTTCCACCCCACCTGCAGCGAATACACCTACCAAGCTATAGATAAATATGGTATCCTGAGAGGCGTTTTGATGGGTAGCTGGCGCATTTTACACTGTCACCCATTCAGTCATGGCTAATCTTTGGAATTTATTATTGTTTCACCCCCTACTTAATGCCTTAATCGGATTGGCCCGTCTTACCGGCGACCTGGGCTGGTCCATTATTCTTCTCACTATTGGTTTGCGCCTGGTTATGACTCCCTTAGTTATCCCCTCGCTTAAATCCAGCAAAAAAATGCAGGATCTGGCTCCGGAATTGGCTGCACTTAAAACAAAATTCAAAGACAATAAACAGGGCTTAGTGGCCGCCCAAGCCGAATTGTACAAAAAGAACGGGCTTAATCCCGCCGCCGGCTGCCTTCCCCAAATAATTCAGATTTTGGTCCTTATCGCCCTTTTCAATGCTTTTAATACCGTCCTTAAACCCAACGGCCAATCATTAGTCGACCATCTTAACCCCATTCTTTATTCGATTAACAAACTCCCCTCCGACTTTCATCTTTCCACATCATTTTATGGTCTTGAGCTAACCAAGCCCGACCTTATCCGCCTCCCTGGTCTCCCCGTTCCTCTCCCTGGGATTTTTGTGCTTGCATCCGCCCTCATCCAATTTGCCAGTTCCAAAATGATGATGCCGGAAGCCAAAGTAACGGCTAAGGTTGCATCCAAAACCCCCGAAGACACCGACGATATTATGGCCGCCACCCAAACCCAAATGTTATATATGTTTCCTTTAATGACTATTCTCTTTGGCTATCAATTTCAATTCGGCCTGGTTCTTTACTGGTTAATTTTTTCTGCCGTTTCTGTGGTCCAGCAATATTTTGCCTCTGGGTGGGGCGGGTTAACTCCTTTCATAAAAAAAATCCATGGAAGATAAAATTCGGGAATTATTATCTCAATTTCTCACCCAATTAGGTTACGCTTCTCCTTACGAGGCCACGGTAGTTTTTGACCCCGAAAACAAAATTTATCAAATAACTATTAATACTTCTGACCCGGCCATTCTTGTTGGCTATCACGGGGACACCATCTCCTCTTTGCAGTTGCTCCTATCCCAACACCTCCACTCTCAAGCTTCCGAATGGACCAGTATTTCTATAAACGTCAATGACTATCGGGAACGCCGCCAGCAGGCCCTTCACGCCATGGCAGACACCGTTGTTGGTCGGGTAGTAACCACTCATCAACCAGAAGCCCTCCCCCCCCTCCCTTCCAACGAACGCCGCATTATCCATGTCTATCTCACCGACCACCCCCAAGTTACCACCGGGTCCCAAGGCGAGGGCCGTTTTAGAACCGTAGTTATCTCTCCAAAGGAGTGATCTTTTTAATATTATTATTTCTACTTCTCCCCTCCCAAATCGCTTTTCATTTTTGGCCGTCCTGGTCACTTATTAACGGCATTCGCGTCGACTATCTCTCCCCCACTCTTTATCTCACCGACCTAATTATCATTGGATTATTTCTTACTTCTCGTCTCCGCGTCCGCGTCCCTCTTCCGGTAATCATCTTCGTCGTCCTTAATCTCTTAATCTCTTCGTTTCCTTTATTAACTATCTATAAGTGGCTCCGTGTCCTCGAATACTTCTGGCTCTTTAAATATTTGATCAGCTACTATGAACGACGAACTATGAACTATGCACTTGCGCTGTCCACTTTGTGGACAAGCATCCTCGCCTGGTGGCAATTTATTCTTCAGAGATCTGTAGGTGGATTTTGGTATTGGCTCGGAGAACGACCTCTCTCCGTCTCCACTCTTCTCATCGCCAAAATTTCCTTTTTTGGTCACTTGCTTATGCGCCCCTATGCTACATCCCCCCACCCCAACGCCCTGGCCGGCTTCTTGTTGGTCGCTGGCTTAATACTTTATTCATTAAATCGCCGGATCACTCCAGCCCTTCTCGCCGCCTTTTTAACGATCCCGCTTACTTTCTCCCGCACAGCCATCGTTTTGGAAATTTTAATTTTAGGCATTTGGATTTTATTACTCGCGAAGCGCGACGAAGTCGATATTAAAAACTTAAAATTAAAAATTGTCACTGGTTTGCTCCTCCTGTTTTCCAGTATCTATTTTCTAGTTTCTATCACAGGTTCTATAGAATCTCTCCCCGGTCGTTTCTCGTTAATTCATAATTCACTAGTATTAGTTCAAAAGTATCCCATTCTGGGAGTCGGTCTAGGCAACTTTATTCCGGCTACTATGAACCATGAACTAATAACTAATAACTATTTATATCAGCCCGTTCATAATATTTATCTTCTCATCGCATCCGAGCTCGGCCTTCCCGCCACGGCAGTTATTGGTTATTGGTTATTGGTTCATAGTAAAAAATGGCTACGAACTATGAACTATGAACTAATAACTGCGGCCGCCGTGATCGCGATCACCGGCGCCGCCGATCACTACTGGCTCACTCTTCACCAAAACATTTTATTATTAGTTATACTTATGGCCTATGCTTATTCATACCGATGGGGGAGCCAGAGGTAATCCCGGACCAGCCGCTTGCGCCTTTGTAGCCACAGATGATTCTGGCCGCCTAATTCACCAACAAGGTTTTTATTTAGGAATTGCTACCAACAACCAGGCCGAATACCAAGCCGTCATCGAGTCTCTTAAGTGGTTGTCTGCCATGAACCATGAACCAATAACCGTGAACTATTATCTAGATTCTCAGCTTGTTGTTAGCCAGCTTAAAGGCCTATTCAAAATCAAAGACCCAGGTCTAAAAATTAAAAATTTAGAAATTAAAGAATTAATTAAAAATTATAAATTAAAAATTAAAAATTTTACATACATACCTCGGGAGCAAAATTCCGCCGCCGACCATCTTGTCAACCAGACTCTTGATAAAATCTCATAACTTCTCTTCAAAACTACAGGACAGAACTTAAAATTAAAAATTAAAAATTTAAAATTCGGCGCGTGCGGAGGTTTCACGTTTTTTATGTACATACAAAAAGTACAAACAACCAAGCATAAATAAATTATCAACCACGCACGTGAACAATTGTATGTACTCCGCATTGTTATACTCCCAAATTAGCTATAGGTTTTCCGCAAAGGGTCATTGATAAATATGATTTGAAAATCAATAATTAGAATTAGTCATATGTCACTTAGACTATTAATCGAACAAACATCTGCCCGTACCCGGATTCTGGTTACCCACCCCCATCTCCCTCTGTCTGCGGAAATCATTTCCCAGTTACAGACACTGCCAGAGATCGAGACAATCTCCACCCAAGATACAAAACCAGCCAATATAATTATTTATCTAACCAGCTCCACACCTCTTGGCCATCTTCATGCCCACCTAGATCAAACACTACAGCAACAAGCAAAACTTCTTCTCGTCGTAAATCAAAATACAACCCCACTTCAAGAAGGAGCCGTTTCCTTAGTCACTCAATTTAGCCGCAACTTTCATTTAGACTACCGGATTCTAGAAATTCCTGCCGGCTTAGACGATTCGTCCGCGGCTGCGGAAGTTATCCGCTCTTTTCTTCCTTACTATCAGCCCCCGCCCAAACACATCGCCAAAGCCAGGTCGACCGTTCCCCTCTTAGCCTTTGTTCTTATTCTCTTGTACCCCCTTGTTCTCTACAGCCTTCTCCGCTGCTCGGCGTCTCAATTCCTGCGCGGAAATTTCTCCACATCGCTTACTTGTGCAAAATTATCATCCGGACTTTTACGCTTGTCTCCACAAATTTCACCGTATTTAGTTGTCTCTCATCAATTATCTGACACCTTAATTCTTGCCAACCAATTCGCCTCTCGTTCACTTCCATATCTCCAATCGTTTTTTGGTCATGGCCAACCCCCGTCTTCAGACGTAGCTGAATTGGCTTTTACGTTGTCTCGTCTCACAGACTCCCTGGCCTTTCTTCAGGCTAGTCTCCAATCACTTCCTCGTCTGGGTCCTCTTCTGGCCCGTGTAAACACCGCCCGGATTTTTACCCAAAAAATTTCTCCCCTCGTCTCTTCATTGCCGGACCTTTTGTCGTTAAATGGTAAAAGCACCGTTCTTTTATTACTGCAAGATCCCACTGAATTACGTTCCACAGGTGGGTTCCTCAGTCACTTCGCGCTCCTAAATATAGACAGTGGTCGTCTAACTAACATTCAAATTTACGACACCGCTGCCACCGACAGCCAACTGCGTGGTCAAATTTCTCCCCCCGCAGACCTGGCCAGAGCAATGGGGGAGTCAACCTGGTTTCTCCGTGACTCAAATTGGGATCCGGATTTTCCTTCTTCCGCTGCCCGCGCAATTTGGTTTGTTAACAAAGAGCTCTCTCTTACTCCGGATCGGGTTGCCAGTGTTCACTTGGGAACTTTGGTTGAACTCCTTTCCGAAGTCGGCCCTCTCCGGCTTTCAGAGCTTAATCTCACAGTTACTAAACAAAACTTTTTTTCTCAATATCTAGCCCACCCGGATTTTCTAACTATTTTTTATCAACATTTCTTCGACCAGCTTCGCTCCCTAAATTTAAGCCAACTGTCTACCGCAATTGGAGTAATGATCAACTCTCTTGAATCCCGTCAAACCTTTATCACCTCTACTGTGTGGGATGGGGGAGTCGCACCTCCCCCTTGCCGTTCCTCGCTCCCTTGTTTGGAATTATATTTCTATGCTGTCAGTAGTAACGTTGGCATCAACAAAACTAATGTTTCTATTCAACCCACAGCCCAGCTGGCAATTCAACTTAATACCTCCAGGGCGGACTTTCAATACCAAGCTAATTTTACCCACACCTCTTCCCAAACTAATTGGCCTTCCGGGCACAACAAAAATTATATTCGCTTATATCTCTCCCCCCAGTCCCTACCTGACGCAGTTACAATTAATGACCAACCTGTTGCCGCTTATCACGTTACCACAGAGCACGGCCTGACAGTATTGGGGGTTCTCGTTGACACTCCACCCGCCACCATCGCCCAACTTGTTGTTCGTTGGCACCAGCCGCTCGTCGCCCCTTCTCGTTTTCACTATCAACTGGATATTCCCAATCAACCCGGCCAGTTGCCATATCCACTTTCAGTCACGGTTACTTATCCCAAATGGTGGTTTGCCACTACCATCACCACACCCGCCCTTGCCTCTGCCGGCCGGCTCCAGTATAATGAACGCCTGTCGCACTATTTGCATTTCGACGTAGACTTTGCCCAAGGAGTACTAAATGTCAACTAAACACACCCTAAAAGTCGAACCTCGTAAGATAACTGGTCGCAAGATCAAGTCCCTGCGTACTCAGGGATTTATCCCCGCAAACGTTTTTGGCAAGGATTTAAAATCTCTCTCTCTTCAAATAAAGACGGTTGATTTCACCAAGCTCTATAAAGAAGTAGGGGAGTCCACCCTCATTTACTTAACAGTTGAGGGAGAAAAAGAAAACCGCCCCGTCATGGTTCACGACGTAGCCCTTCATCCCGTCACAGACCAAATTCTTCACGTCGATTTTCACCAGGTTAACCTCAAAGAAAAAACTACCGCTCCGGTAGTTATAAAGCTCATCGGAGAGGCTCCGGCTGAAAAAGAGAAACAGGGGATTTTGGTTCAACAGCTTAGCGAACTAGAAATCGAAGCCTTACCTGCGGATATGCCAGAATCAGTTGAAATATCTATCGAATCCTTGGCCGCAGAAGGAGATACTCTCCAGATCAAGGATATCCAGTTGTCTGACAAACTGACCGTCAAGTCCGACCCCGAAGCCATTGTTGTAAAGATTGAACCTCTGGCTAAAGAAGAACCCAAAGAAGTTCCCGCCGCAGCTCCTACTCCCGAGGCTGAAGCCCCGGCCAAGGCTGAAGAATCAGCTGCTCCCGAAACCCCAACTCCCGCCACACCGCCTCCGTCACAAACGGCATAAACGGGTGCAGTAGTTTCAGAAAGACTTCCAACCCATATCTCAAGTCTTCTTTTCTCACTTTTCCATTTTTGGCCTTCTCAATAATTTCATCGCAGTACCAATGCCAAAACTTGTCGTAAATTAATTCCGCAGCCTGATTTAACCTAAACTTTTCTAGATGATTCGTCACAAGTTTCGTTATCTTGTTTAATTCAATATCAATTTTGACTTTTGATTTTTGACTTTTGAATTCGCTTTGTTGAACAAAGCGTGCCGCATTCCAAATTTTATTAGCCAAATTTCTCATTCCCCGGACATTATTTTCAGACAAAGAAATATCATTATCCACATTCGCTCCCCACACCAGGGCCATTCTCAACGCATCCGCCCCGTACCTATCCGTCATGGTGATCGGATCAATCACGTTTCCTTTAGACTTGGAAATCTTTTGTCCCTCTTTATCCCTAACTAATCCATGAATTAAAACCGTTTCAAATGGAACTTCACCGGTGACGTACAATCCCAACATCATCATCCGCATTACCCAGAAGGGGAGTATGTCATATCCCGTATTCACAACTGTTGTAGGGTAAAACTTTTCAAAATCTCCCGGTTGATTTGCCATAAGAGTAGCGAAGGGCCATTGGCCGGAAGAAAACCAGGTATCAAAAGTGTCCGTTTCTCCCTCGATTGGAATTTTTATACCCCACACAATTTGTCTGGAAATATTCCAGTCTCTTAAGTTTTCCAGCCAATGCATATATATTTTCTCATAACGTTTTGCCGGGAATTTTGTTTTGCCCGATTTCACAGCTTCCTTCGTCAGTTTTACCAACGGGGCCACTTTCACAAACCATTGTTTGCTCGGCATCGGTTCGATCACATTTTTACACCGGTAACATACCCCAATCACATGTTTATAATTTTCATCTACTCTCTCAATGGCCCCTTTTTCTCTCAATTCTTCAACCGTTTTTAAGCGGGCCATCTTAACTCTCATTCCCGTCCGGATATCTTTTCCTGTTTCATCAATCGCCCGCACTAACGGCAAACCATGTCTTTGCGCCGCTTCGAAATCGGCAAAATCATGAGCAGGTGTTAATTTTACAATCCCGGTTCCAAAGTCTGGGTCCACCATCTCGTCTCCGATAATTTCCATATCTTTACCCGTTAGGGGATTGAGTATTTTTTTACCGATTAAATATTTATGTTTTTTGTCTTTAGGATTCACTGCCAGATGGGTGTCAGCCCAAATCGGCTCCGGCCTAGTCGTTGCCACAACTACATCTTCGGCATATCTTATGTAATAAAGCGGGTCGACTCTTTCTATCCGATCCACTTCCAGTTCCGAATATCCCGTTCCGCACACCGTACAATAGTTAACTAGCCTTTCTCCTTTATACACCAAACCATCTTTCTGCAATTTTTCGAAAGTTTGATAAACAATTTTTATAATGTCTGGGTCAAGGGTAAATTTATTTCGGCTCCAATCACAACTGGCTCCTAACGCTCTTAATTGGTCTTCCATGTTAGATTTATTTTTCTGTACATAGTCCCACAGCATTTGATATAAAGTTTCCCGATCATAATCAAACCGACTTTTGCCTTGTTCCTTAAGTTTTTTTTCAAACACAAATTGAGTTTCGATTCCAGCGTGGTCCGCCCCCGGCAGCCATAGTGTAGAGTCACCCTTCATTCTGTGATAACGGATCAAAATGTCTTCAATAGCTACAAATCTGGCGTGGCCAATATGCAAATTATCATTCGCATTCGGTGGCGGCATAACAATAATGAAAGGTTTTCCTTCTCCCGTAGGTTGAAACGCCCCACTTTCCTCCCACCTCTTGTAAATCTCCTTTTCATATTTCAGATGATCGTAATTTTTGTCCACGAGGCAATTTTACTTTACTTCTCATCCACTTTCCAACGGGGAAGCCGGTCAATTTTGTCCGGGTCAGCAAATTCCCCCCGCTGGGCTTTAAAGCCAGCCGCCAGCCCAATCATGGCCGCGTTATCTCCATACAATCCTTTCGCCGGAAAATAAACATTTATCCCAACTTCATCACTTAATCTCTTAATCTCTTCTCTCAACTTAGTATTTGCCGCCACCCCTCCGCCAACCAGAAAATCATTGGGCATGGTGGGTTGAGAGTTGAGCGTTGCGCGGGTCACGCGCAGCAAATGTTCAAAGGCTCTCTTTTGGAACGCCGCCGCCAAGTCATTAATCGTCTGAGTACTTATTTCTGAGCACTGAGCACTATTTACCAATCTAAAAAATGCCGTTTTTAGTCCCGAATAGCTAAAAGCTAACTTCTTACTGCGAGACATAGGCAAAGGCAGGGGATATTTCTTAGGATTTCCCAAAGCAGCCCTTTTTTCTAGTTCTGCCCCGCCCGGATATCCCAACCCCAGCATCCTGGCCGCTTTATCCAGCGCTTCTCCCAACGCGTCATCCATCGTTCTGGCCACGATTTTATATTGCCCATTTTTCTCAACCCATATTAGTTCCGTGTGTCCTCCAGAAACTACCAAAGCCAGAGCAGGAAATTTTACTTCCGGTGTTAACCCGCTAAGCACATGTCCTTCAATATGATTAACGGCAATCAGTGGTTTATCTAATTTCTTAGCCAAATCCTTGGCATGTCTAATGCCTACTTCTAACGCAATCGCCAACCCCGGTCCCGCCGTCACCGCTACCGCATCAATAGGGTTGTTCCTTTTGCGGGCATCAGCCAGCGAAAGGTGCAACCCTGTTCGGAGGGCTTTATCAACAACAAAGCCAATTCTCTCTTCGTGGGCCCTTCTAGCCACCGAAGGCACTACTCCTCCAAATTCTTTATGCAGATCAATTTGTGAATACACCACATTAGATAATATTTTTGTGCCTTCAACCACGGCCGCACACGTCTCATCACAACTCGTCTCAATTGCCAATATTTTCATAAGTTATCCTCCTTTCGTCGTCACTGTCGGCGTACTCTATTTTTACCCACACAATCTTAGTATCTTCATTACTTAATCTCTTGATCTCTTCGGCAAATTTATCCGCCCACTCAATAATTACAAGGTGATTGTTTTTAATCATTTCGGCCAGCCCCAACCTTTCAATCTCGTCAAAACTGTCAACTCTCCACGCGTCAATATGATCCAACTGAGTACTGAGTACTGGGTATTGAGCACTGAGTACGAAAGTAGGGGACACCACCACGTCTTTGATCCCCAGCTCCTTCGCAATTGCTTTAGCAAGTGTCGTCTTTCCCGCTCCCAGCGGCCCCTCCATAGCAATTATATCTGGATGCATCGCCAATATTTCTCTGGCGATTTTTTTTATTTCGTTCCTTTTAAAAATACTGCTTGCCATGGTCTGTAATTAGAATAAAACGTTCGTTCCTGCAGCACGTCCGCTCCGCGGGTAACTTTCCAGTCAAACGCCGCCTTAGCTCCCCATGCCGCCCAGTCAACCTGCTTTACTACTCCCTTGGACAAAGTTGGATCATCCTGATACAGAGCCGGGGGTGGGGGAGTCACGTCCCACACTCTGGATTTCGAAATCTCCACTTTTCTTCCGTCGCCAGCCCCATACAATTCAAA
The DNA here is from genome assembly GCA_964356225.1 of uncultured Gammaproteobacteria bacterium. Lineage (GTDB taxonomy): Bacteria > Patescibacteriota > Microgenomatia > CAZETR01 > Amesbacteraceae > GWC2-45-19. The sequence continues at coordinate 125,414 of CAYHGA010000001.1, read as the reverse complement.
TGTCAACTTATTTCGCGCTTCGTCTACCGTTGTCTGAATTAAAATATATGCCGGAGTGTCGTTTTTGAATTTTAAATCTACTTCCGGAGTAAAAATAGTAGCGTCAAATCCCGGCTGGCTATCTTTCTCATAATAATGCACCCGGTATGCATGCGCCGTCCGTTCTTCTATCGGTACTCCGGCCGCCAAAATTGCCCGGAATAAGGTCGTCGATACCTGGCACACCCCGCCCCCGTCTCCCAATACCGTCCGCCCTTCTTTAATTACATATGCTTGCCGATATCCCCCCGCCGCCGAAATATCTCCTACATATTTATTAAATGAAAAAATTTCTCCAGGGCCCACCAGTATTCCATTCATATACCCCGCCGCTTTTTTAATATTAAATATTCTGTTCGGAATGGATCCTGCAAAGTTAGATTCTCCTCTCCCGACCAACTCTTTTATCCCTAAAGTGTTAACCTCACCTGTTTTAATCGCCGGTTCAGCCGCCACAGACGGGATGTCAATTGTAATTTCCTTTTGCCCATCATTCTCCAAACTAACTAGGTAACCAACTAACAAACTAACCAGTTCCCCTTGCTTCACCACCACTCCATTTTTAGCAGGTGCGAATTCTTCCACCCGCCCATTTATGTATCGGAAATGCGCGTTTTGAGGCAAACGGTCTACGCCGGCTGCCAATGTCGCCACCCATCCCTCAATGTCCATTTTTTTCCATTCGTCTACTTCCAACCAGGTAATTATTTGTTCTGCCCCAATCCTCCATTCTTCCTCACTATTTTTCACTATGATAGTTTTTCCCGCCAATTTTTCTGCCCGCAATTTCAACTGTCCAGCTTGTTCCGCAGTTATCTTGGGCAGCAATTTTCTTACCGGCATCTCTACTCCCGCTTCCTCTGGCAAATTCAAAAACCGCCTGATTCTTTGCATCAACTCTCTTTCATCCATCTCCTGCCCGTTTTCCCCCAAAGATACCTCAACCTGTCCGGACTTTATGCTCACTTCTGGTTCCCGGGCCGGAATATTAACTTGCGCCGAAATACTGGCCATTCTTTCGGTCAGCCGGTTCTCGTCCAGCGTCAGCGCCGCCCGGGCGTCATATTCTACCCCAATATCAGCCGTCTTAATCTCCCATCGGCTCGTCCCCCAATATAAACTTATTGTTTGCCTTGCTCGCAACGCCTGCAATACTTGCCTTGCCTGCTCTTGCTTGCTTTTGACATACACCCCCGCCCCAATCCCCAAAGCGATCAATGACAAAATAGCTAAATGCTTAAATTGCACATTTGTATTATACTGGACTCATGGATCTTCCTTCCCAGCCACTAGTCCCTCCACCTGCCACCCCCTCCCCGCTCCCGCCCAAGAAATCCTCCCTTGCTGGAAAGATAATACCCATAATCGTAATTTTAGTACTCATCGTCGCCGGCCTTTTTGCAGCCAGGTTTTTTCTCCAACTGAGCAAGAAATCCCAAAAGGTTGAACTTACTTACTGGGGCCTTTGGGAATCAGAATCGATCATTAAACCTTTAATCGACGAATATCAAACAGCCCATCCTAAAATTAAAATTAATTATGTTTTTCAATCTCCCCGCGAGTACCGTGAGCGTCTGCAGACAGCTCTCAGCATGTCGAAAGGTCCGGATATTTTCCGTATTCATAATTCGTGGATCCCTATGTTTAAAAACGACCTTTCTCCCGTCCCCCCCACGGTTTATTCGGCTTCCGAATTCGAGTCCACCTTTTATCCCACAGCCAAATCCGACCTCCGGCTCTCCGGAAATTATATGGCAGTTCCTTTAGAAATTGACGGCTTGGCTATGTTTGTGAACGATGATTTATTGGCCAAGTCTGGCCAGTCTGTCCCCGCTTCTTGGGAAGATTTACGTTCTGCCGCCAAAGCCCTTTCTGTTTGTGATTCTGCAGACGGCACCTGTTCCACCGGCGACCGCATTCTCATTTCCGGAGCGGCCTTAGGCACCACTGACAACGTCGACCATTGGCAGGATATTTTGGCCGTCCTCATGCTCCAAAATAACGTCAACCTCAACCTTCCGGCCGGCTCATCAGCCGAAGATGCCCTATCTTATTACACCGTCTTTACCCGCTCTGACCACACTTGGGATTCTACTCTTCCCCCATCCACCATAAGCTTCGCCACTGGTAAACTGGCCATCTACTTCGCCCCTTCCTGGCGGGCTTTCGACCTCAAGGCTATCAACCCCCAACTTAAATTTTCAATTCATCCGGTTCCTCAACTTCCTCTTGACCCCGCCCGTGGTGAAAAGCCCATTACTTGGGCCAGTTATTGGGTAGAGGGAGTCAATAAAAAAAGTCCCACCGCCCCTGCCGCCTGGGAATTCTTAAAGTTTTTGTCCTCTAAAGATTCATTGGCCAAGCTCTACCAGCAAGCTGTAATTTCAGGGCGTTCTTTCGGCGAGCCCTACAGTCGCACAGACCTGGCCTCATCTTTATCTTCTGACCCATTAGCTGGCCCCTTCATCTCCCAAGCCCAATACGCCCGTTCCTGGTATCTGGCCAGTGACACCTTCGACGGCCCCACTGGTATCAATACCCGTCTTTCGGCTCATTTTGCCACCGCCGTCAATTCAGTCAACCAGGGCCGCTCACCCTCCGAAGCCGTTAAAACTTTAAGCACCGGGATAAATCAGGTATTATCCCAGTATGGCCTCGCTTCCCCCATCTCTAAGTAAAACCCTCTCCTATTTTGACAAATACGATTATCCTCTAACCGCAGACGAGCTCTGGTATTGGCAACACAGCACCTCGTTTTCGAAAATTAAGATTTTGAATTTGATTAAAAATTGTAAATTAAAAATTAAAAATTGGAAAACCCGTAAGCAACGAGAGCGGTTCAGTAGGAAGAAATGGCTAATTGCCAAGAGAGTAGGAGAGCAACTAAAAAAATTTCCCCCTATCGCAGCAATTTTTGTCACCGGTGCCTTGACCATGAACAATTGCCCGGAAAACGACGATATAGATTTAATGATAGTGACTTATCCCCACACTCTCTGGCTCACCCGCTTTTTCGTAGTAATTTATTTAAAACTTCTGGGTATCCGGCGTCATCCGTCTACTATGAACTATGAACTATTAACTAATAACCAAATTTGCGACAATCTCTGGCTAGACACTGAAAACTTAAAATTAAAAACTAAAAATTTGTATATTGCTCACGAAATTCTTCAAGCCAAAGTCTTATGGGATCGCTCCGATATTCATAATCAATTTTTAACTCAAAACTCCTGGGTCAAAAAATATTTGCCGGTAGCATATCGGGAAAGTCTAAAAATTAAAAATTTGAATTTGATTAAAAATTTAAAATTAAAAATTAAAAATTGGATACTGTGGCCAATCAATTTCTTATTTTTTGTCCCACAGTATCTGTATATGAAACCCAAAATGACCTCTGAAAAAGTCGGTCCCGGCTTCGCCTTCTTTCACCCCCACAAACAATAAGTCCCTCCTGGTCAATCTCTCTTTTATCTCTTTCCCACTCTTCTTAAATTTTCCACGACCTTATCGTAATCATCAGTTTTTAACTCCCACTCAACAAATTGTTGCAACTGTCGTGGTAACTCCCCATTTTTAAGCGTATACCGTCTTCCGTTCCCACGCTCGCCTACAAGCTCAACTAGTATTGCCGTTTTTCTCTTCTTACCAAACTCTCGTCTGCTCCAAAATCTGGAATAAACTAAAAGCTCTACCAACAGATTTCCCCCCCCATTGCGTTTCTCATTTTCAAATTCCTTTTCCCACGCGGCAGCCAGTTGGGCTTCCTCGGGACTATTAAACTCTCTTGCCATTTGTAACTTTTCTTATAAACCATATCATCCCTCTTGACAACTAGGCTAAAGTAAGTACAATGTAAGTATGAACACAGGCCAGATACAGTTAAGACTGAGTCTCAGCAGTCAACTCTACGATTTCTTACTAGGTCAGTCCAGCAGGCTGGGTTTACCCGTAACCCAAGTAGTCAAACACCTAATCGTCGAAAAAGCCCAAAAAGAAGAATATCCTGTCTTTCATGCTTCCACTAGAACAGAAGAGGCCTATAAAGAAGCCATGGCTAATATTGGCAAGGCCACAACCATCAGTACCCAAAAGGACCTAAAGAAATTCTTCGCTTCTCTCTAAAAATGGAATTAGTTTTATCTGAAAAGGTTAAGCAAAAACTGAAAGAATTTGTGGCCAGAGATGCTAAGTTAGCCAACAAAATTTATAAACAACTCGATATTTTTATGGTAAATCCCCGGCACCCGGGATTAAGGCTGCATAAGCTTGCAGGAAGTCTAGATGATTCATGGAGCATATCCGTAGGTCCAAATCTCCGCTTAATTTATACCCTGACTCCGCCCGGAAAAGCTTATTTCTACAAACTTGGCACCCACGACGAGGTCTATCGGAAATAATTTTTCATCTTCCCCCTTGACAACCTTTAGCCTCATTTGGTATATATTGCTAGCAATCTATGAGCAAGAGTGACAAAAAATCTGTCCTAGATCAAATTCAGCCCACCGCTGGCTATCTCTTAATTGAGCCGGACGTTCAGGCTAAGCAAACCACTTCCGGGATTTACTTACCCGATTCCGCCACCGCCGACAAGCCCCAAACCGGCACGGTTTTGGCCGCCGGCCCCGACGAAGTCACCGACAAAGGCGTGACTAAAAAGTCTCCCGCCAAAGCCGGGGACAAAGTCATTTATAAGAAGTGGGGCGGTAACGAAGTCAAATTCGAAGGTAAAGAATACTTATTTGTTAAATCCGAGGATATTTTAGCATGTCTGCAAAGCAATTAAAATTTTCCGATGATGCCCGCCAGGCTCTAGTCCGCGGGGTCAATCTTTTAGCCAAAGCCGTCATTATTACCTTAGGCCCCAAGGGTCGCAATGTGGCCCTGGACAAGAAATGGGGCGCCCCCTCCGTTGTTCACGACGGCGTATCCGTTGCCAAAGAGATCGATTTGCAGGATCCGTTTGAAAATATGGGTGCCCAGCTGGTTAAGCAGGCCGCCGAAAAAACCAACGACGCCGCCGGCGACGGCACCACCACAGCCACGGCTCTGGCCGCCGCCATCGTCAATCAGGGCATGAAGAATATTACTGCAGGTAGTAACCCCATGGCCATTAAACGCGGCATTGATCAGGGGGTTGAAGCTCTGGTGGGGGAGATCAAAAAAATTAGTAAGCCCATCAAGGGTCATGACGAAATTTCCCAGGTAGCCACCATTTCTGCCGGCGACGCCGAAATTGGCGCCAAAATTGCCGAATCTTTAGACAAAGTCGGCCGCGACGGAGTAGTTACCGTTGAAGAGGGCAAAGGCTTAACCATTGATATTGAATACAAAGAGGGTATGGAGTTCGATAAAGGCTATGCCTCGCCCTATTTTGTCACCGACCCCGCCAAAATGGAAGCCGCCATTGAAGATCCATATATTTTGATTACAGACAAAAAAATCACTTCAATTCAGGACTTGTTGCCCTTTTTAGAAAACTTTATTAAAGTCTCCAAATCCTTAGTCATCATCGCCGATGATTTAGAAGGCGAGGCCTTGGCCACTTTAGTTGTCAACAAACTCCGCGGATCTTTCAATATTTTGGCCGTCAAAGCCCCCGGTTTCGGTGACCGCCGCAAATCTCTGCTCGAAGATATCGCCGCTCTTACTGGCGGCACCGTTATCTCCGAGGACACCGGTCGTACTTTTGAAGGCGTCAAGATCGAAGATCTAGGGAGAGCCGATAAAGTTTGGGCCGATAAAGATAATTGCCGCATTATTGGCGGAAAAGGGGCCTCTGGCTCCATTAAAGGCCGCATCGCCCAAATCAAAGAGGAATTAGCTAAGACTACTTCCGATTATGACCGCGAAAAATTAGAAGAAAGACTGGCCAAGCTCGCCGGCGGCGTAGCCGTCATTAATGTTGGGGCCGCCACCGAAGTAGAGATGAACGACCGCAAGGAGCGGGTCAAGGATGCCGTTGGCGCTACCAAAGCCGCTGTTGAAGAGGGGATCGTCCCCGGCGGTGAAGTCACCTTTATCCGCGCGGCCCGTGCTCTCGACACCCTCAAATTAACCGGCGATGAAAAGGTTGGTCTGGATATTCTTCGTCACGCTTTGGAATTGCCTTTCCGCTGGCTGGTCAAAAATTCCGGCCTGGATGACGGTTATTACCTGAAATTAGTGGTCGAATCCAAAGAAACCGATTTCGGCGTTGATGTCGCCAATGGCGGTGTCACCGGCTCCATGTACAAATTCGGCATTATTGACCCCGCCAAAGTCACCCGCTCAGCCCTCCAAAACGCCGCCTCCGTGGCCACCATGATTTTGACCACCGAAGCCCTAGTTACCGAACTTCCCGAAAAGAAAGACGCTCCTACCCCCAGCCCCACCCCCGGCATGTCCGAAGACTATTAATCACTCCTGGTGTTAAAATCGTCTCATGGTGATTTTGCTTACACAGCCGGCCACTTCCGATCAGATCAAGGAGGCAGCCCAAGACTTAAATGGCTATATTAAGTTCGTGGTAGACACCGTCCGTCAAGTTGTGACCATCGGAGGCTTGCGCCACTTCGAAGGCGAGCAATTGTTATTAACAAATGGTAGCCATCAAGCGGATTTGTGGGGCGGGGGATTTGATACTTTATCCAAAGAAACAGATTTTGATTCCATGATCAACATCCGCCCTCCCCAAAACTCCAGCCGGGAAGTTCTTGACCTCACCTTGCGCCAGAAGATCGAAGTAATCATCAAGAAATTCTTACCTCTATGACCGCTCGGGATTTAGTCTTAAACATCGCCGTCAATTTAGGGCGTTTGGGCAGATGGAGTCACGAAGCCAAAACTGACCGCATTCCCCAATTTTTAGCCGATACTCAAAACTATCTCGACCAACTTCACGGGTTTAATCCCGGTTTTACCTCTACTTATGAGAGTTTTATTAAAGACTATTCCCGCCTTAAATCCACTCCTCCCAGCGACCCGGATTGGGCAGAAACCGCCTTCACTTGGGCCAACATTCTTACCCACCGCGCCCGCCTCGCCTAGCCTCGAAAGGCCACGCCTTTTTGATCTAGTTTGATACCAAACCCATCGTGCTAAAATTATCTCATGTTTAAAGCCGTCATCTTCGACCTCAATGGCGTTTTTCTGCTAAGTGAACCGCTGAGTAGCAGATTTGAAGAAAAGTTTGACGTAGCCAAAGATTTATTTCTTCCCGCTCTCAAAGAAATAATGGTTGTTGTTAGACAGCCAGATGCCCCAGCAGCTTTCTCTCTTTGGAAACCGTACTTAGATCAATGGCAAGTTCCCCTAACCGAACAGCAATTTTTTGACTTCTGGTTTTCCGGAGAACATCTAGTGCCCGAATTGGTCGAATATGCTGTGTGTCTTCGAAACAAGGGGATTAAAGTTTTTATTCTCTCTAATAATTTCAAAGAAAGAACGGAATTTTACAGAAAGAATTTTCCCCAAATTTTTCAATGCGTGGATAAAGCCTATTTTTCCTGGGAAACCGGTCTTGTCAAACCATCGATAGAAGCCTTGCAACTTATTTTATCCGAAAATCATCTCAAACCGGAAGAATGCATTTATTTCGATGACTCAGACGAGAATATCAAAGTAGCTCAAACTCTTGGAATTTATGTTGAGAAATGGATCGATTTGACTTCTGCCAAATCCGCAGTGCTAAAATTGCCTCAAGAATGAAATTTGTTATCCTTCACGGTACCTTAGGGTCTCCAAATGAAAACTGGTTTCCTTGGTTGGTCGGGGAGTTAGAAAAACTGGGCCATACAACCATTCGTCCCCAGCTTCCTACCCCTGAGGGCCAAACTCCCCAAAATTGGGTTAAAGTCATTGCCGATTTAGTAGAGAATTTGGCTGGCACAGATCTCATCTTTGTTGCCCACAGTCGTTCGCCCTTAGCCGTCTGCCAATACATCCAGACCCGCACATCACCCATTTGTGCCTGTTTTTTCGTGGCCGGTTTTGTTAGGCATCTTCCAGTAACAGAAGAACCATTCCCAACTTTAAACGACCCCTTTGATGACTTGGGAGCAGATTGGGACAAAGTCAAGAAAAATTGCCAAAAATTTGTTTGTTTTGCTAGTGACAACGATCCTTATGTGCCGTTAGATATCGCTCGCGACTTTGCCGACCGGCTTTCAGCAGAGTTTATTCTTGTCCCCAACGCTGGTCATTTCAACGCCGAATCCGGCTATACCCAATTTCCTCAATTACTTGATAAAATAAAAGCTACAACATGAACACGACAAGAACGTAGATTCTTACTTCCAAGGGAAGAGTCACCATTCCTAGAGAGGCTAGAACGCTGTTGGGAGTTGTACCAGGGGATAAATTACTTTTTGAAGCGGCTCATGGAGAAAAGACCTTAAGAATAACAAAAAGTTGCCGTTTTACTTAATCTCCAGCACGGAGCGGGGATTGACGGTTTTGTTTCCCTCCCGGATTTCCAAATGCAAATGTGGCCCTGTAGAATGTCCGGTAGAACCCACTAATCCAATTTTCGTGTCTTTAGTCACTTCTTGGCCCTCCACCACTTCAATTTTAGACAAATGACCATACAAAGATTGGTATTCTCCGTGGTTGATAATCACGTGATTTCCATAGCCAAATCTATCCCGGCCCACATATTCCACTTTGCCGGCCGCTACCGCATACACCGGTTCGCCCATCTTAGCTGCCAAATCCATCCCCGGATGCAACCACCAGTAACCTTGAGACACGCGGTAATCCTCTACAGGCACATGCGCCGCCTCCACGGTTTGCACTTCCACTTCCCCTTCAGGTAAAACGGCCAATTCCAGTTTCCCTCCAGTCCCCTCAGCCGAAGACGGAAAAGGTCCCCAAACGGCCGCAATTATAGCCAAAACTGCTATCGCCAGCCCCAAACTTCGCTTCAAGCCCTTGTGGGCCGCCCACGGTCTAGCCAGCCGACTCATCTTTGCCAGCACGCCTGTCGCCCAATTTGTCAGCTTCTTCCACATATTAGTGGGCCTTTAGCCCAAAAAAAATTCTCCCTCATATACTGGGGAGAACTGCTTTGCAGTATAACCTATAGAATGCCCTATGTCAACTCGAACCGAAGAAAGCACGAAGTATATATTATTTGAGATCCGGGCGGGATTCGCACCCGCGGATAACGGTTTTGCGGACCGTCGTGTTAGACTACTTCACCACCGGATCAAAACTGCCTAATTTTACCATCAGTTATGGTATTATTTACGCGTGGGAAAGAAAATCATTGCCATAATTTTAATCCTGGCCGGGGCCGGCGCCATCGGCTTTGGTGTTTTTAGCTACTTCCAGAGCAAGAAGCCCAACGCTGGCCTGCGTGTCGAATCTACTCCCACCTCCTTAGTTTATGTAGACAATGTCCAGCTAGGCCAGGCACCCCTGGAGAAAATTTTTATGCCTGGCGAAATAACTCTTAAACTGATTCCCACTTCAACCTCCTTATCTCTGACCTCATACCAAACCAAAGTTCGCCTCACCGCCAATACTTATACCGTGGTCAAACGGGATTTTAGTGGCTCCGATCTCACTTCTTCAGGCGAAGTGGTCAACCTTGAACCCCAATCCCTGCCTGCCGGCAGGCGGGTGGCAAGTCTGGCCGTCATTACCTCCAGTCCGGATTCCGCTTCAGTTACTCTTGATGGTCAGCCCCAAGGATTTTCTCCGCTTCTTATTCCTTCTATCCCCGCCGGCGACCACCAGATTAATGTTTCAGCCCCCGGTTTTACCACCCGCACCGTTTCCGCCAAAGCGGTCTTAGGTTACAAGCTCAACGTCAACGTCAAACTAGCCAGCCTATCTACACCATCTCCCTCTCCCACACCAGAAGGCACCGCCTCCGCCACTTTGAAAAAACCATACGTAGAGATCAAAGACACGCCCACCGGATTCTTGCGGGTCCGCCAGGAACCCAATACCGGCGCCAAAGAGATAGGTCGAGTCAAGCCCGGAGAAAAGTATCCGCTCTTGGAAAAAATTCCCAGTTGGTATCGCATCAAGGTCGATCTTAACGCCACTTCCTCCGGTTGGATTTCAGCCCAGTACGCCGACAAGTTTGAATAATCTTTAGATTGGTCCCAAATATAACACCGCTACCACCATCGCTCCCCATATCGCCACTGACATTAGTAGTGGCAAATCAGACAAGATCACTTTCTCTGGAGTTTCCGCCCGCGCTCCGTCATATATGATGCGGATATAGCGCATAATGCCAAAAATCACCACCGGGATTGTTGCCATCAGCCATTTATTTATAGTTAAAGTTCGTGACAGCAATATCAAAGACGACGGTACAAGTGACGGTGCCTGCTCGTAAAAATTAAAGGTATACAGCGCCCAGGAAAGATAAGAAGATGTAGCAAACATCCCTACGTATTGGTCCAGGATATCTGTTGTATATTTCCCCATCACTTTACGGTGGGCCGCAGCATTTTTCTCCGTGAGAATAGCCAACTCTGCCCGGCGTTTTCCCGCTGCCAAAAAGAGTGACACAGAAATTACGCATAGCAAAAACCAAATGGACAGATGGGCGTTAATTACAATCGCTCCCGCCAGCACCCGCAAAAAGAAACCCAAAGCGATAACAAACACATCGACCACTTCCATGTTTTTCAGTACTAGCGAATATAAAATCTGCAGCGCCCAATACCCTAAAACAATCAGGAAAAAAAGGGGAGATAGGGACCTGGCCCATCCCAAACCCACTGCCCCCGCCGCTAGAAATACCACCATCGCCGTCGATTTGGAAATTCTCCCCATTGCCACCGGCCGAAATTTTTTAAATGGGTGTGCCTGATCACCCTTAATGTCCACCAGATCATTCAAAAAGTAAACTGAAATCGCCACCAGCGTAAAAGCCAATATCGCCTCAGTTACCATCCAAAAATTGCTCCACCACAAAAGACTGGAAGCCACGTTTCCCGTAAAAATTAGCCCCGCGTACAACGTTAAGTTCTTCACCCACTGTCGGGGTCGGGCCGTTTTGAATAAGTCAAAAATCCTTGCAACCATAAAATCACTCCCCCAATTACTAGGATAGCTGTGGCCATTGTAAAGTACTTCCATTCACTATTCAATCGCAAAACGGCCACTGCCATTAATGCCGCAGCCATCCAATAGAACAAGGCGATCCTTCTTTTTCCCCACCCCCGTTTCAGCAAGTAATGGTGCAGGTGTTCGTCCCCCCCCCACACCGGACTTCGTCCTTCCCGCAACCGCTTAATTATGACTAGAGCGGCGTCGATAAAGGGAATTCCTAGCACCAGCATCATCGCTCCTACTTTAGCCCCGGACATAATGGCCAGTACTCCCAAAAGAAACCCCGCTAGACTTTTTCCTCCATACCCCGGCATAATTTTTTGTGGATACCAATTCCACGGCAAAAATCCCGCGTAGGCTCCGGCTACTACCGCCGCCAGTATAATCACCGGCCACTGCCCGAAATCCGCGTTAAATTTCCACCCCAAAAGGGCAATAGTAATAGCCGCAATTATTACAAACCCCGGCAACTGCCCGTCCACGCCGCTGCTCCAACCCACAATATTTTGCATCGCCACCAGCCATATCAAGGCGAACACATCTGCCCAAATCCACACACAGTGTGTTCCCAGGCACCATCTTGGCCACGATAAATCGATCACTCCTCCCCAAGGGCTAGTAATATAGGCAATGCCAATTCCGGATCCGATAACCACTAGAGCCGCCAGGATATTTACTCCCAACCGGACATACGGCGATATTTTTTCCTCATACCTGTCGTCCAGGAAACCCACTATAGCCAAGATCGCTGCGCCAATAATTACCCCCCAGATTTGTTTACTTCCGCCGGAAAATACCAGAATAGTCATCAGGGCCGCAAAAATGGGTATCCCCCCACCTCGCGGTACGGGACGCTCGTGCACCACCTTGGGATGTTTGTGCTGTTTGGGATCGTCAATGATTCCTAAAATTTTGCCATTCTGAACTACCCACCTGGTTACTATCCAGGAAATAGCAGCCGCCATCAGGAAGGCAATCATACAACCAGCATTACAATTCTCACTAACCCCAAAACAGTAATTATCTGCACTACCATGCTCGATACCAAAATGATAATCGGCAGCAGTTTTTCTTCCTCTGACTTATTAGCTACCCAGCCCAAAAGTATCCCCACCCCGGCCGAAAATATCGGCGGAATTACCAAAAAATAAGGGCTGACCAGCTGGTCCTGCCCCCAGGGCCGGCTATATAACAGCGGCACTTCTGGTGGCAAGCTCTTCCAATATATAACCGTCAGTCCCCACCCCACCACTATTCCGGCAGCCACCACCCGCCAATTCCACAGCCCCAATTTTTTCTTCAGATTTTCCATAGACTATATATTTGGGCTTCTCCCTCTTTTTGTTCCCGGATGTAATCTTGCCTCAATAGTTCCGTCAAGCCCGGAAGATCTTCTCCGTTTCCCCACAACACTACATACCGCGGCGGAGTCTGCTGCAATTTTTCTATAGTCTCTTTTTCTGCCCCAAACTCTTTAACATGATATGCCACCGTGTATTTAGTTGCCGGTAGCCTGCGTGCCAATGCGTAAATCATGGGCTGATCTCCCCACACAAAAATTTTCTCATTCTCTCGGCTCCCCGCCATTACCAGTTTCGCTATCTCATAATTGTTTTTCACTTGGGGATTAAACCATTGTGTGTATGTTTCATAGCTCTGCCCCCCCACTACCCACTTGCCCCAATTTTGGTAGTAGCTCACCACCGGGTACGCATAAAATTTAAATAAGCTCACAGCCGCAACTGTTGTCACCACCATTGTTAGCCACAAAATTTTCCCCCTCTTCTCTTCCCAAACTACGGCCCCCGCCACCAGACTCACCACCGGCACCAACTGCAGCAGGTAATGTGGATACGGCCGGCCGGAAAGCAAAGCCGAAAACAGCGCTATCCCCCACCACACTCCCATAATTACTACCGTTCTCGGTACTTTTCTTCCCACTAACCATAAAACACCTAACCAACCAACCAATAACATGGCCCTCCCCGAGAGTGATCCAATAATGGGTAACCCCACATTCCAGCTAGACAAATAGGGGATCATTTTAATTCCCACTGCCGTCATAAATTCTGGAAGTGTCCCTCGTCCCAAAAAATAGACAACGGCTAGCCCCGTCGGTATGACTGCCCCCACCCCCATCCAAAACGATTTTTTAAACCATCCCCGGTCCCGGGTAACTAGCCATATAGTAGGCCATACCGCTACCTCCAAAAGTCCTGGCGTTTTAAACAATCCCGCCATCCCATACAGAACCCCCGCTCCGAATATATTTTTCAGGCTGTCATTTTTCCACACCAGGCCAAACGCGCTTACCGTCAACAACAAGAAAAACAATTCTGCATTGGCGATGTTGCCTTCCAGTAACGGTAAAGTAGTCAGTGCAGCAAAAATCACCGTTGGCCAGATCTTGTATCGGGATACATTCCAAAATACGGCCACTGTAGCCACACCCCACAGCAGCAGAATAAATTTAAACCAAAATTGCTTCCCGTCAGCTACCGCCGCCAGTGTATATATCAAAGGCGGCTTGTTGTCGTGAATTCCTTTATATAGTTCCACCCCGTGTCGCATCGCCCGCCCGATCGTCAGATATATTCCTTCGTCTCCATACCAATACGGCTCAAACAGGCTGGGGATTCGCAAAAAAACCACTCCTGCCAAAATCATCAATATTGCCTCATGTACCACCAACCACCTGCGCATAACCTTATCCTACCTTTTCCGTGACCCGGTATTCAAGATAGCGCCCAAGCATAAGCCTTGTATGGGCGTCCAATCCAGGCAAGGCCCCGAAGAAAAATCCTACCACCGGCATCCATATTAATTCTAACGGGGCCACTAACATTCTCAAAAATTTCTTTTTCGCAGGTTTTGGCCGCAACCTAAACTCAAAAATTAGCAGAAACAAAAGAAAAATAGTCGTAACTGACAAAATGGTGGATGAAAACTTTGGTAGCATATATCCTATTGATGTCCTGCTGAAATTAGGATTAACCAGTGTTGAGATAGTTACCCCCATGGTGATAAAAAACCAATACACCGGCCACATAATATGATCTTCCAGTAATCTAAAGATGCGGATAGATTTGTTAAAAAATGAAACCTTGGGCTCCTTCAGGTACCAGCGGATAAACAACGGCAGATCAGAAACTCCCCACGCCCATCTTTTTTTCTGTTCGTAGTCGTTTATAAATGTTTTCCAGATAGAAGTCGACTCTGCCGCGTCAGCCGAAGACGGCAAAAAGATCGGTTCCACTTCCACTTGCCCATCTAATTTGAAAAAGGCTTTAAAAAATATTCTATAGTCTTCCGGGATCACGTCCGTATCCCAGTACCCCACCTTGTCTATCATAGACAGCGACGCCGAATAATTGGAAAAATTAACCAATCGGTCTTTACGGGACAGCAAGCCCACTTGCCAAATATTCGAAAAAGTATTTACCACCCGGCTGGGGGCCGGCAGTCTCCAAATATTGTTATAGAAAACGATTGCCGGTTGCCAGAATTTCAGATACCTATTGGGATCGTCCAGAAACTTAAAAGTTAAATACGCGAAGTATTGACGGTGTAAAATCGCATCTGCGTCGTTTGAAGTAATTGTGATGTATTTAATGTCATACTTTTTCTTATCTACCAGAACCCTTTTGGCTTCCCGGGCGGCCCAAGCCTCGTTTGAAGATTTGCCCTTAATTTCTCCCGCGATATCTGCGGGATGAACCGAGACAATATAGTCTCCAAATTTTTTTCCTAAGGTTTTTCTTAACTCTTCACATTCCACAGCCCCGTTAGGAAACCTTTCTTCAGTGGCCATCACCACCGCTAATTGTCTTAAAGGAAAGGTTTGTTGTGCCAAAGCCTCGAGAGTCCTCTTATAGACTTCTACGGGTTCATTGGCCACCATCACAAGCACAATGTGTCTCACCTTTTTAAAGTCTCCGAACCCTTTCACCTCTTCCATCCAGTTCAATTTTTCCGCCGCCTGGATTTTAATATAAGACACACCGGCGGCGGCTACCAGCGAAATTCCCTTGTATACCCAAAAGACCTCGAATAATAGAATGGAGTACGCAGTAATTTCCGGAAAAAAATATCCGCCCCAAAACAAAAATAAAATAATGTTCCAGCTCAAAAACCCCGGCACGATTTCTAATAATCTCCTTTTGGTCATCTCAATCCAAAAAATAACCGGGCGTTCTCGGTAGTAACTTCTTCAATTTGATTAATTGAAGTACCTCGCACTTCAGCTATTTTGGCCGCCACAATTTTAACATTTGTAGGCATGTTTCGCGAACCCCGCACCGGCTCTGGAGCCAAATATGGCGCGTCTGTCTCAACCAGCAATTTATCCTCCGGCACCGCCTTCGCCACCTCTCGTAATTCCTGACTGCTTTTAAAAGTCACAATTCCCCCGAAACTTATATACCATCCCCGCCTCACACATTCCTGCATTTGTTCCATATTCCCCGTAAAGCAATGCATTTGCACCTTGTCATAATCCACTATCTCAAATATATCTGCGAAGGCGTTCCTACAATGCACCACTAATGGCAACCTCGCCTTTTTCGCCAAATCAATATTAAATTTCAGCAATTCTCTCTGAGCACTTTTCTCTTCTTTTCTTGTCTCTGGTAAAAAATCCAGCCCGCACTCTCCAATAGCCACGACTTTTTTAGATTTTGCCAATTTTAAAAATTGATTATTCGCGAAGCGCGAGAGGGGGCTCGATATTAAAAATTTAAAATTAAAAATTTGGTCAGGATGACATCCAACAGTCGCATAGACTTGCTCAAACTTTTCAGCTATTTCGATAGCTTTTTTTGAACTTTCCAGATCAGCTCCACAACAAATCATGCCCGCAATGCCTGCCTTGCCTGCGCTGCTTACGATTGCCTGTATATCCTCAAACTCCTGCAAATGGCAGTGGGCGTCAATCATTTGATTCTCGGAAACAAAGGAGATTCACTTTTAATCTCCGGCCCCGAAAACTGTTTAAGCACTTTTTCAGCCGTCTGGGGTAAGAATGGTTGTAATGCAGTCGCAATTTTCAAAATATTCTCCCGGTAGCCCGCCAGAATTTGTTCCAGATCCTTCCCCTCCAATTTCCACGGCTGGTCTTTCTCAATTTGTTGATCCAATTCAGAAATCCATCCCCAAATCGTTTTTAACGCTTCATCAAATCTAAATTTATCCAACAAGTTTTTAATATCTTTAAATCTATTATCTGGATATTGGATATTGAATATTGAATATTGAATATTCACCCGCTCCGCAAGTTTCGCCACCCTGGCCACCAAATTTCCTAATCCATTAGCAAGATCCGAATTATAAGCCTCGATGAATTTTTCTTCTGAAAAATCCCCGTCCGTAAACGGCGGAGTTTTGGCTAGGCAATAATATCGCAGTGGGTCGGCTCCGTATTTCTCTAAAAGCGGTAGGGGATCATACACGTTTCCCAGTGTTTTGGACATTTTTTGTCCATTCACTGTGTAATATCCATGTACGAAGATTTTTTTGGGTAGCTTCAGTCCGGCGGAAAGTAAAAACGCAGGCCAGTATACTGCGTGGAAGCGGATAATTCCTTTACCTATCACATGTACATCTGCCGGCCACCATTTAGTATATTTTTCTTCATCCCACCCAAACCCAATTCCCGACTGGTAAATATTTAAAGCATCAAACCACACATAAATTCTCTGCTTGTCGTCTCCCGGCACTGGCACTCCCCAATTTTTAGCCCTTTCGTTTGATCTGGAAATGCTGATATCTTGCAAACCGCCTTTCAAAAAAGCCAATACTTCGTTTTTTCTCTCTTCAGGAACAATTTCCAACCCACCGGATTCAATAAGTTTCATTAATTGTTCTTGATACTTGGACAACCGGAAAAAATAATTTTCTTCTTCCACCTCGTCTAATTTTTTCCCGGGATGCTCAAAACATTCTCCGTTTTCATTTAATTCTTCTTTCTCATAAAACGTCTCACACCCTACGCAGTACAAGCCTTTATATTTTTTCGTATAGATATCTTTCTTGCACAGTTTCCATAATTTCTGGCTGGAAGGAAAATGTGTTTTTTGGTCGCTGCCTTTTTGCCACACGTTAAATTGCACATTCAGTTTTTTTGTCAGTTCATAAAAAAGCTGCGTATTTCTGTCAATAAATTCTTTAATTGGCTCCCCGGCCTTCTCCGCCGCCTGCACATTTTTCAAGGCATTTTCATCCCCGCCGGACAATGCCAGCACTTCTTCACCTAGCAATTTGTGGTACCGTGCAACAGTATCCGTTTGCACAAATTCCAGAACGTGCCCAATATGCGGTTTAGCATTGACATACGGAATAGCTGCAGTAATGTAAAACTTTTTGTCCATATGCGTATTTTATGCTATAGTCCCGCCCATGACAAACTTCACGCCCCCGAAAGCCATTCTCGAAAAATACGCCCAAGTCCTGGTCAACTTCGCTCTTAATTCCGGAAAAGGCATCAAAAAGGGTGACGTTATTCGTCTGAATGTTTCCGAATCCGCCAAACCTCTATATATAGAAGTCCGTAATCAGATTCTCCGTTCCGGTGGCCACGTCATCTCAAATTATATAGCAGACGATATTTCTCGAGAATTTTTCGAACTCGCCACGTCAGACCAACTGAAATTTTTTCCCCGCAAATACCTCAAAGGACTGGCTGACCAGATCGACCACTCCATTTCTATCATTTCCGAAACCAATAAACACGAACTTGAAGGCATAGATCCCGCCAAAATCATGTCCAAAAGTGCCTCCGCCAAACCATACATCGAATGGTTAGATACTAAAGAAAATGCCGGAAAGTACACCTGGACGCTGGCCCTTTATGGCACTCCCGTCATGGCCAAAGAGGCTGGACTCTCCCAAAAAGGGTATTGGGACCAAATTATTAAAGCCTGCTTTCTGGACGAACAGGATCCTATTAAAAAGTGGAAGGAGGTCTTTGCCCAAAATTCCCAAATTCTCAAAAAATTAAATTCCTTAAAGATCGACAAACTGCATATCCAGGCAGACACAATTGATCTCTGGGTCAAGATTGGCCCCAACCGTAAATGGTTAGGCGGGTCAGGCCGCAATATTCCCAGCTTCGAAGTTTTTATTTCCCCCGACTGGCGGGGGACCCAAGGTCATATTGAATTTGATCAACCCCTCTATAGATATGGCAGCTTAATTGAAAGCATTAAATTAGATTTTCAAAACGGCTTGGTCGTCAAAAGTTTAGCCACCAAAAATTATTCTGTTCTTCAAGCCATGTTAAAAAATCCCAATGCCGATAAAATCGGCGAATTTTCTTTAACCGACAAAAGATTATCCCGGATTAATAAATTCATGGCCGAGACCCTTTTCGATGAAAATATTTCCGGTCCCTTCGGCAATACTCACATTGCTCTGGGTCGGGCCTACCAGGATTCGTATACCGGCAATCCTGCCAAAATCACCAAATCCCAATGGACCAGCTGGGGATTTAATGATTCTGTAGTCCACACCGATATTATTTCTACCACCCGCCGCACCGTTACTGCATATTTGTCCAATGGGTCTTCAAAAGTTATTTATCTAAATGGGGTGTTTTTACTATGAACTATGAACTATTAACTTCTTTATCTTCGCTTCCCACACATTAGCCCATTCATCAGCTGTAACTTTAACCATCGCCAATTTCCATCCTGGCTTTTTCATATTTTTTTGCACCTCCGCCACTGTAGCTGAAGACACTTTCAAATTCTGTTTTATGTTTTCATAGCTGCGTTTTTTAGACAGCCAATACGCCACCGCTAGTCTTTTGGCCACCGTTGCAATCTCTGTAGTGGATAGTAAATCAGATAAAACAACCTCCGCCTCTTTTGGATTCTTCAAATCCACCACTAATTGCCACAGCATTGCGAACAACTGCTTTTCCAAAACTGAATTAACCTTTTTCTTAGACACTTGCATCAGTTTCGGATTCTACTTTAATTGACCAAAGAGATCAACCCCACTACCACCAGCCACAGTCCCATTGTCGTCCATTCCAAGATTCTAAACCTCTGCATTAAAATCAGTCCCACTATTGCTAACGCTAGCATCACTCCCAGCTTTCTTTTTCCGATTCCCCATGCCACCGTCAAAATCAACGCCAGCGACAAAAGACTGACGACCAACAGCTCGCTCCACCAGGTGGGCGGAAGTTTCCAAACAATAAACCCTACCCCAATCCAGGTCAGAAGTGCTATGATTAGACTCAATATGGGTCTTTTTCTTCTCGTCATTGCAGTAATTATAGCGGGTTTTACTATCACTTTATTTTTACTCCGCCAATGGTTAAATCAAAAGCCTACCGCCGACCCCATTCTCACTGATTGGCTTAAATCTACTTCTTCGCAACTTAACGACAGACTAGACAATGCCGCTAGAGTAATTTCCGACGTCCATAAAAGCCTCGGAGAGATGTCCGAAGTCGGCCGGGGCATAAAATCCCTCCAGGAATTTTTACAGTCGCCTAAATTGCGGGGCGGCATCGGTGAAGAAGTTCTTAAGGAAATGATCGGCCAGACTTTCCCCAAAAACGCTTTCCATCTCCAATACCGTTTCAAAACCGGAGGTATTGTGGATGCAGTTCTCAAAACCGACGCCGGCCTGCTGTGTATAGACTCCAAATTCCCCATGGAAAATTTCAACCGCATGGTCAAAGGCGAAGACGGCGCCAAAAAAGACTTCATCGCGGACGTCAAAAAACATATCACCGATATTTCCAAAAAATACATTCTCCCGGACGAAGGTACCATGGATTTTGCTCTCATGTATATTCCTTCGGAATCAGTTTATTACGAAGTCGTCAATATCCGCGAATTAAGCGTCGCCGCCCGCAACTCTCGTGTTTACCCGGTTTCCCCAAATACTTTATACGCCCATCTCCAGGTTCTTTTGCAATCTTTTCAGGGCAAAGAGCTGGAAACCAAATCTCGCCAGGTTTTCCAGCTCCTGCGCGCTATTCAAAAAGATTACTCTAAAGTGGAAGAAAATCTCGGCACTCTCGGCCGCCACGTCACCAATTCCTACAACACCATGAGCAGCGTCAACCAATCCTTCACTCTCATGGGCCAAAAACTTTCCCAAACTAAATCTCTCGGTGAATTGGAAGAAGTAAAGGAGTTAGAAGAATAATATGGATCTCATCTATACCACAACCGAAGACAAACTGATTCTCCCTGGAGCCTACTATTCTTCAAGCGAAAAGGATTTGTGTGTTGTCTTTGTCCACGGAATGGCTGGGACAATTTTAGAAAACCAGTTTGCAAATGTCCTTGGAAAAGTTCTGCAACAAAACGACATAAATTTTCTCTACGGACACAACAGAGGAAGTGGCCACATAAGTGACTTCATTGTTGCAGACCAGCCCATCTCAGACGAACAAAAAAGATATCGTCGGATTGGCACAACATATGAAAGGTTCGAGGAAAGCGTTTTTGACATCGACGCCTGGATTAAATCAGCGATTGATTTGGGATATTCAAAAATTATTCTAGCCGGACATAGCCTAGGAGGACCAAAGGTTATTCACTATATGTCTAAGAAATCACCAGCCAATGTAGTTGGGGTCGTTCTTGCCTCTCCGGCAGACATGGTTGGATTATTCGAAAGATATGAAACAAATCCTACAGAGATTTTGGAAGAAGCCAACAAAAATATTTCGCAAGGTAATCCTTTGAAAATTGTTTCTCACAAGATTTATAACTGGTATTATTTGAGTTCTCAAACAACGGTAGATCTATTTACTAAATCCGGGCCAGCAGATATTCTCCCTGAAATTTCAGCAATCCATCAGCCCGTCCTCGCCATCTATGGAGAAAATGACGACTCGTTCGTCAAATCGGCCCAAAAAGACCTAGACGACTTAAAAACAATGGCCACAAATTGTAAATCATTCACTACAAAAATAATCCCCGGCGCCAACCACACCTACGATGGCAAAGAGGCAGAATTTTCAGAAGTTATATTAGAATGGATAAAAAAATTATGACTGACATGATTTTGGTTTACATTACTTGCGAGAGTGTAGAGCAGGCCAAGAAAATTGGCCGGCATTTATTGGAAAAGAGATTGTGTACTTGCGTCAATATTTTTCCCAATATGCAGCCCATGTTTTGGTGGCCGCCCAAAGCCAACAAAATCGACGAGTCGGCCGAAGTAGTCTTAATAGCCAAAACCTTGGATTCGAAATACCAAGCTCTTGAAGACGAAATCCATAAAATTCACACTTACGAAACTCCCTGCGTTTTTGCCATCCCCGTCACCCACGTCGCCAAAAAGTATTACAACTGGATCAAGGGCGAGCTGGAATAACACAACCAGGCCGCGGCCGACCCAAAACCGGATTTATTGATCTTAAAAGGACTAACCTTTTTGGGATTCATGAGCCAAATTAACACACAGTAATTCTTGCCCCGTGTCCACTCATCCGGCACGGGAAACAGTTTTTTAGCTTTCTCAAATTCTTTTTTCTCAAACTGCTCAACCCGGCTCACCTCCGCCATTGCAACTACTGGCCCACCAGAGTTTTTAAAATAAACTACATCTCCGACTTTTATTTTATTCCACGGCGAGATTTTATTTTTACTCCACCTCGATTCAATCTTCTTTTCCCCAGAAAGTATTTTAGGAATTAAGTCCCCAAATCTTTTATTCATAATCGCGACGTGATTCATAGCAAAATTGACTAACGTCCCTCTCTTAAATTAAGAGAGGGATTAGAGGGTGAGTTACTAAGCGCAGTTCTCACAAACACGCTTCTATGATACTTCGTCATCCCGTGTTTACGCAAAGCCGCAATATGATATTTGGTACCATAACCTTTGTTCGATTGCCATCCGTAAATCGGGTGCTCATCATGCAATCTCATCATGTGCTTATCTCTCCAGACCTTAGCCATTATTGATGCCGCCATCACTTCCGGAATTTTAGAATCTGCTTTTACCACACTGGTTATGCCTCTGATTTTCAAATTGCCGTCGGCAATATATTTATCAGCAGGGATTTTTCTTTTAAGCCTTTTAAAAATTTCTTTGTTGGCCCACCCCATTCCCCGGGAATTAATTTGTCTGGCCGAAATCTCCTCTATTGCAATCACCGCTCCCGATCTTTTAATCCTGTTATAAATCTTAAATCTCTGTTTCGTCGTCAATTTCTTCGAGTCGTTTAGTTTGAGCATTGTGGGTTGCGGGCTGAGTATTGTGGCTGCAGCCACCAGCGGGCCCGCCAAAGAGCCGCGCCCTACTTCGTCCATGCCACAAACGATCATTGCCTGGAATATAATAGCCCCATGGCCGAAAAGCAATTAAACAAACAGCAACTTGAGGCAATTTCTCACAAATCCGGCCCGCTTCTCATCATCGCCGGCGCCGGCACCGGCAAAACCACCGTCGTTACCGAACGCGTCAAATGGCTGATAGCCGAAAATCTAGCCCAACCAAGTGAAATTCTGGCCCTTACTTTCACCGAAAAGGCCGCCAGGGAAATGGAAGAACGTATCGACATTGCCCTGCCTTATGGTTACACCCAGATGTGGGTTATGACTTTTCACTCTTTTTGTGACCGCATTTTACGTGACGAAGGATTGTCAATTGGACTAGACACTGGTTACAAGCTCATGACCGAAGCCGACTCCGTTGATCTTTTGCGCCGTCATCTCTTTGACTTAGACTTAGTCTTATACAGACCTCTGGGTAATCCTCACAAATTTGTCTCGGCTCTCTTGCAGCATTTTAGCCGTCTTCAAGATGAAGACGTTACTCCCGAAGACTATCTCAAGCACACCAAAAATGAACTTTCCCAAGGATATAAAAAATACACGGAATTAAAAATTGCCGAAAGCCTTTTGGATTTTGGAGATCTAATTTCTTACTCCCTTAAACTTTTCCGTACCCGTCCCCAGATTCTGTCTAAATATCAGTCTAAGTTTAAGTACATCCTCGTAGACGAATTTCAGGACACCAATTATGCCCAAAACCAATTAGTCAACCTTTTGGCCGGCAAAGATCAAAATTTAACAGTTGTTGCTGACGATGATCAAGCAATCTACAGGTGGCGCGGAGCAGCAATTTCTAATGTCATTCAATTTAGAAAAACTTATCCTAAAGCCAAACTGGTTACCCTAGTGCAAAACTATCGTTCTACTCAAGAAATTCTCGATCGGGCCTATGACCTAATTCAATTTAATAACCCTGATCGTTTAGAGATCGCCGAAAAAATCGACAAGAAATTAATCTCCGCTCGCAAAATTGCCGGGAACAAAATCGAATTTCTTCACGCCGACCGCGTCGAAAACGAAGCCGAAGCAGTCGCTAAAAAAATTAAAGAAATTCTAGAGATTGGAAATTTGGCATTGAAAGATTTTGCGATTTTGGTACGAGCCAACGCACATGCCGATCCTTTTGTGAGAGCCTTATCCCGCCACGACATTCCATATCAATTTCTAGGCCCCGGCAAATTGTTTCAACAGCCGGAAGTAAAAGACCTTGTTGCTTACCTCAAAGTTCTTTACAATTTCACAGACACGCCTTCTTTTTATCGTTTGATATCGATGGAATTTTTCAACATTCCCATCAGAGAGCTAGTTCTTTTAAGCAATACGGCCAAAAGACAAAATATTTCTTTATTTGAGGCAGCCGAAACTTCTCAACTTGAAAGTGTCAAAAATCTGGTTGGTCTAATTAGTAAGCATCTTGAGGCCTCCCGTACCGACACCGCCGGCCAAATTCTTTACGACTTTTTACAAGCCACGGGCATACTTCAGGCCATGCTCGATTACAAAGATCCCATCACTCCTGCCCAGGCCCAAAACATTTCCAGATTTTTTGCCAAAATAAAATCTTTTGAATCCACCCACGAAGAAGCGTCTGTCAGAGCCGTAGTTGATTGGCTGGATTTATCCATGGAACTAGGGGAGTCGCCTTTAGCTACCGATTCCGACTGGACTCAAAACGATTCCGTAAATATTCTTACCATTCATTCAGCTAAAGGTTTGGAATTTCCAGTCGTCTTTTTAGTTAACCTAGTTGGCCAAAGATTCCCTACCACCGAAAGAAAAGAACCAATTCCTATCCCCGACGAACTTATCAAAGAAATTCTTCCCACTGGCGATTTCCACCTCCAGGAAGAACGCCGTCTCTTTTACGTGGGTATGACCCGTGCCCGGGACAGATTGTTTTTAACCGCCGCCGATTTTTACGCCGAAGCCAAGCGCGAAAAAAAACTTTCGCCCTTCATCTCCGAAGCTCTTGGTTCTACTATCAACTATGAACCAATAACTAATAACCAGCAGCTCTCAATTCTTGATTATCAACCATCTTCGGTTTCTCGTCCTACTATGAACAATGAACCAACAACTATTAACTATTTAAGTTATTCCCAAATCCAAACATTTTTAGATTGCCCCCTGCACTACAAAGCCAAATATATTCTCAAGCTTCCCACTGCGCCTTCTGCAGCCTTAAGTTTCGGCATAGCCATCCACGGATCTCTCAAAGACATTTTTTCTATTTCTACAAAAGATCCTACCGCTATTCTCAAAAAAAACTGGATTCCGGATGGATACTTAAGTAAAAAACATGAACAGGAATACTTCGCTAAGGGCGAACGAATCCTCACTCATTTTTTAAAAAATGAATATGATCCCAAACACCAACCCCGCCTTTTAGAAGAAATGTTTACTGTTCCCCTAAATCCCATGTTAAAAATCGGTGGCAAAATTGATCGGGTGGATGTCTTGCCAAACGGACAAATAGAAATTATTGATTACAAAACCGGTACTATTCCCAAAGACCGGGAAAAATCAGCCATCGACGATCTCCAGCTCTCCTTTTATTCTTTAGCGGCCACTATTCTCAAAACAGATCCTTTCAACAAAAAACCTCAAGACATTAAACTGACGCTTCTATATTTAGAGGAAGACAAAAGATTCAGTACCACCCGCACAGCAGCCCAGCTCGATGCTGCTAAACAGCAAATTTTAGAATATGCCGATCAAATCTCTCACTCCGACTTCAAATGTACTGGTAAAAATTGTACCAATTGCGACTTCAAAATTCTCTGCGATCCTGTCAAAACCACTTCGTAAAACTACCTGGGAATTCGACTTCGTAACCCCCAAAGGATTTTTTGAAATGCGTAAACCCTTTCCAACTTTTGTTTGGCCACCGTTCATCATATATTCCCTCCCAATCCCAAGTTTTACACCCCCGTTTTTTTGCTTCCTGCATGCACTTCCATACTACTAAGTAAGGTAAATTTGCCCTCGTCCCTTCCGCTGTAGCCCCCGCGTAGTAATAATAAGCGATTTTGTTATGCGTCAAAATCAATGCTCCAGCTTGATTATTCACACAGACACAAAAGCATTTTTTTTCAAAACTATTCACTAAAGATAAATAATCTTTGTAACTTGGAACCCAGAGTCTCTTTCTTTTCCCGCTTTTTTTGAAAATTTCATAAAATTCCTGAAAATTATTTAAAAATTGAAAATTGAAATTTGAAAATTTCCGCAGTATATATCTTGCGTCCTTTTTAAGTTTTATGTTTTCCAAATCCACCCGTTGGGTTTTGCTGGCCAGCAGCGGCCAACCATCTTGTCTAAATCCTTTTGGCGCTTGTTTAACCAAAGGCTCTAATTTTGTTAGCCAGACCCCAGGAATTTTTGGAAAATCGGCCGGAACATTTGCTCTTTGAATTTTGGCGATACCCAAAGACCGGATAAAGACGTTTACTCCTCTGATTTTTTCCACTCGCCAGCCAATGGATCTTATAAACTTCGCGTATGCCGCAGACTGCCTAATATCTGCCATCTTATCCATTCTATTATTCTAAATGCCCAATACAGTGGGGGATTAATAATTAAATCATAAGTTCCTACAAATTCCACTGTTTTGGGTCCAAACTTGGCTTTAAAATCAGTAAATCCCTTGCCTTCTTCCACTCCCCACAGATCATAAACTTTACATCCTTGAGATTTTCCCCACATCGCCGTTTTCCACAACATTAAACTTGGTGCCTGTAACTCCCTGTGCTGGTCAGAACTTGATCCATAAGGATAATAAATTTTGCCGTCATATTTAAAAATAATCCACGCCGCCAAAATTTCACCTTGATATCGGGCCACAAACAAATGGGCGACCTTTTCTTTCAACGTCTCCCACATCAGCTCAAAGTATCTCCTGTCGTGTGCGTAAAATCCTTGCCGAACTTCTGTTTCCTTCATTAATCTCAAAAACTCTACAAAGGCCGTTGGATCTTCCATCACTTCTACTCCGTGTTTTTCTGCCAACCTGATATTGTATCTGGCCTTCGGATGCATCGCCGCCAATAGTTTCTCCTCGCTTTTAGTTAAATCCAGCCAAAACGTCTTCGGCGTAAAAAACCTCCTACCCCGAACCAACTGAGCACTGAGCACTTTTCTCTGAGCACTTTTTAAAACGTCCGGTTCGATCCTTATCCCCACGCCCCCGACTTTAGCCGCCTCATCTCTTAATCTCTTAATATCTTCTTCCTTTGGAATTCTTGACTTTAAAAGTGTTCCAAAATACCAGGCGGTTCCGGGAATCCTGCTCCACACCACAAGTAAATTCTTCACCCGGGAAATTTTATTCCCCGTCTTGGCTCTAAACTCTCCCCATTCTTTACTCTGTACCGGATGCATTCTCTAATTCTACTTGGTCTGGGGGGTGTAGTCACGTAGGTACACGCTTTTTATATTTGGAGACAGTTTGTTTATTAATTTTTGATCACTGGTAATCAGGAAGATATTGTTAATTTGAGCCAAGGTGGCATAAGCGCTGTCGCAAGCGGAAATTCCAAATTTTACAGCATTTTCTAAACATTCAATCAACGCTTCTTCCATGGGAATCGTTTCCGGTTTTGATTTTAGAAGAAGTTTAAGTAGGGATTTGGACTTTGCGAATGAAATTCTAGATCTCAAAGTGGCGCTTTTAATGCCATTGGCTACTTCATAAAACCACAGAGTTGGAACAATCAAACTTATTTTTCCCAATAGATATTCTTTTTGTAACTGCAAAGCTTGATCTGAAAAAACTTCGTCGTTAAATACCCATTTCAAACACGTAGAGGCATCGACAACGTAAGTGGGTTTAGGCATGGTTAAATTCGGCGGCCATCTGCAACCAATTGCAAAGTGGAAACATTTATTTTTATTCTGGATTTGACCATCAAACGAAATAAATCCATTCTTTTGTTGTCAACGGTAGACGCTTGTGTTTGATATCTCCTAACGGAATCTCTGATTAACTCAGAAATAGGTCTTTTTTCTAAAAATGCCAGCGTTCTTAGTTGTTCGTATTCATCAGCAGGAAATCTGATATTTGTAGCGATTGTTTGCATGGTACCATAGTACCATGATACTAAACTTATGTCAATACGAAAAATACACGATTCTGATTCCAAGTTCAGAAAAGAACTGGCTTCGTATTACAAAAAATCCTAAAACGGTAAATCGTCTTCAGGTTTCCATTTCCAATTACCGGATTCATCAAAACCCCAAGAACAACTTAATCTCTTAGTCTTCTTAATCACTTGGTTTGCTTCCAATAACTCTTCCGGAATATCTGCCAAAAATCTAGATACTGCATTGCTATTTCTGGTTCCGAAATACAATCGTCTTCTGGCATACGTCAAATACAATTTATCCATTGCCCGGGTCATGCCCACATACGCCAGTCTTCTTTCCTCCTCCATTTGTTCCGGCTCCATCAAAGCTCTGGAGTGGGGGAATAACCCTTCTTCCATGCCCACCAAAAACACGTTTTTAAATTCCAGTCCCTTAGCCGCATGTAAGGTCATTAACGTCACCGCAGACCCGGAAGCCCTTCGTCTGTTGGCCTCTCTTTCCGTGAGTGCGATATTCTCTAAAAACTCCGGCAACTTAGGAAACTTCATGGCCACACTTCGCAACTCCTTAATATTTTCCAGCCTTGCCAAATCTTCCTCGTCATCTGGATTAAACAACTCAATATATCCAGTTGTTTTTAATACTTCATCCAAAATTTCGATGGTCGTTTTATCTATGAACCATGAACTATGAACTAACAACTTAGAAAGTCTGGCTTTGCCGACTTTCTCCGCCCGTTTTCTGGCCACATCGTCCTCCGGATTTATTATCAGCCGCAAATAACACACCACGTCTTTGATCTCTTTTCTCTCATAAAACCTTGTTCCACCCACCAGCACATACGGAATGCCTGCATGTAAAAACGCTTCCTCAAACACTCGCGACTGCGCATTAGTTCTATACAACACCGCAAAATCGCTTAGCACTTGGCCCTTAGTACCTAGCACTTGGCTTATTACATAAGCCGCTTCATCTGATTCACTCGCCGCCTCATAAACAGAAATTTTGGCTCCACCGTTTTTAGCTGTCCACAATTTTAGTATGGGATGGTTTTTATTTTTAGATATTACTTTATTGGCCGCATCCAAAATTACCTGAGTAGATCGATAATTCCGTTCTAGATTAATCGTAGTCAAATCAGGGAAATCTTGTTTCAGAAGCAGTAAGTTTCGGTAATCTGCTCCCCTCCATGAATAAATTGCCTGGGCCGCATCTCCTACTACCGTTAAATTCCCATATTTTTTGGCCAGTAATTTCGTAATTTCATATTGGGCCTTATTCGTGTCTTGGTATTCATCCACAAGTATATATTTCCATCTCTCTTCAGGCTGTTCTCTCAACAGTTTTACCGCCTCCATCAACAAATCATCAAAATCCATGGCCCTATACTTTTTTAGAAGTTGTTGATAAGCCAGGTATACCTGCACCACCATTTTTTGAAAATCGCCTCGGGCATAATCTGCATACTCTAGTGGTCCGATAAGTTCATTTTTAGCTTGAGAAATCGTGTGCAGCACCGATGCCGGTTTAACGGCTTTCGGATCCACCCCCACCGCCATCATCGCTTGTTTAATAGTGTCCAATTGATCGGCCTCGTCAAAAATTACAAAATCCGGATTATCTCTTCGTAAGATCTTTGCGCAAAAACCATGAAACGTCCCCCCCATGGGCTTTGTCCCCAAAACCCGTCTCAACATTTCTTCAGCCGCCTTGGTAGTAAATGTTAATAACAAAATGTTTTCTGCCGCCACTCCCCGGTCAATAAGATACATTACCCGTCGGGTCAGCACTCTAGTTTTTCCGCTTCCCGCCCCGGCCAGAATTAGAAGCGGTCCCTCTCCAAACGTGACTGCTTCTTGTTGTGCGGGATTAAGATCGGCTAAAATGCTCATGCTATGGCATTGTATCAGAGGTTAAAGCGCCAAATCCTCTCCAAAACCTGGTTAATGCGTGGGCTGCTTGTAGTGCTTGTTTTTGCCTTTGCCCTGGCTCTTTACTTCCTGGCCATCAAACCTCTTGGCCGCTTAACCGCTTCCCTTCCTTCGCATTCTGGTCGCACCAACTTTTTACTTTTAGGCATGGCCGGTGGAGGTCATGAGGGGGGCGACCTGACCGATACCATTATTTTTGCCTCTATCGACTCGTTGTCCGGAGACACCCTGCTTCTTTCTGTTCCCCGCGACCTTTGGATTCCTTCCTTGCGGGCCAAAATCAACACCGCTTATCACTACGGCCAGGAGAAACAACCCGGGAGAGGGGGGTTCGTTCTGGCCAAATCCGCCATCTCCGAAGCTCTGGACCAATCGGTTGATTATGTTGCCGTCATAGATTTTTCCGTATTTGCTAAGGCAATTGATACTCTTGGAGGCCTTGATATTACGGTGGATCGCAGCTTCACCGACACTAAATATCCCGTTCCCGGCAAAGAGGCTGATCCTTGTGAAGAATGTCGTTACGAAACTATCAAGTTTGACAAAGGCGTTAATCACATGGACGGGTCAATTGCCCTCAAGTATATTCGCTCTCGCAATGCCGGGGGAGACGAAGGTACCGATTTTGCCAGATCCGCCCGCCAGGAAAAGCTCATTTCTGCTTTTAAACAAAAAGTTCTTTCTTCTCCCACTAAACTTTTTCAACTCAAAAACATTCTTTTGGCCGGCGTAGTCACTGACGTTACTCCGGATTTATATTTTCCTCTCGCTAAACTCGCTTTTAAATCCGCTCGTACTCAGCTCCGCACCGCTGCCATCACCGAGCCCCTTGTCTACACCCCCCCTATCTCCGCCACCCAAGATTATCAATGGGTTCTCCTTCCTAAAGATGGCGATTTTTCAGTGCTTGCCTCTTACGTCAAAGATCTTTTGGCCGTCCCCCTCAAAAAGTAAGGGGTAGCGGGACAAATAGTAACTTTCCGAAGCGTCAAAATTACTTTTCTCTCCCGGGCCAATAATCACATAATCGATACTATATTTAGCCAAAAGCTGTGGGGTATGGGCATCACCCATAAACATTTCTCTGACATCTCTTTCCCTGTCAGCATAATTAATTCCCCAGCTCCACAACCATCCCCTAAACCCCATCACAATTTTTCGCCCAGCCAAATCTACTACCCAGTGATTATGGTTATCGTTAGTCAAAAATACAGCAGATTTAGGAGTAAGTTGCTGTACCTGGCTGGCCAGTTCGATATCCGCCCGGCTCCACATCTGCAGTTTATTTTTCTCGAAATTCAGCCAGGATCCAGCATCTATTGCTCCCGCCAAAACTATCATTACTAAGCAAATTGCGGCCACCTTTTTAGGAATATTCGTTAACCACCAACCCACCAAAACTGATGATGTCAAATACCAAAACCGCAGGAGTTTCGAGTTATCGTTTTCCCAAGGCTGAAATACCCACAAGTTACAAGCGATAAAAATAATCAGAAACGGTAGATAAACCCAAAATAACTTTCGGTTTCGTTTCCAAGCAGCCAGCCAAGATATGGGAATCAACAAAAACATCAGCCCTATATTTTTTATCCAGAACCACATCCAGTTGTCATTTTGCACATGTGCCGCCCATCCCAATTGCCAGCGCATAAACCCCGAACTATAATCAGCTACTTGCGGTCCGAAATACGCAAATTGAGGTAAGGCCAGTATTCCAGCGGGAAGAAAAAAATACCACCATATTTTTTTAGGTTTAATCAAAAACAAAAACCCTGAAACCACAGTTAAAACCATAAAAGTATGTGCATGAAAAAAAGGAACCAATCCCGCTACAAACCCGGATAATAAATATTTCTTTCGGTCATTTTTTTCATAACCATCCCACCATAGTATAAAAACTACCAACGCCGCACTGATCCCCATTAATATCCCCCTTTGTGGGACCATCTCCGAAATTACAAAATTCACCCACTGAATGTTGGCTTCGTAAGAATGAGTTAATTCACGAACTCCATCTCTAGAGACACGCAAAATATTTTGTCCCGGTATTAAATAAATCCACCCCAATCCGCCGGAGAACATAAATATTATTACCGCCACCGCCCCGGCTAATGGTTTCATGGTTATTTTCTCTGTAAGTTTGAATAACAAAATTACTATGACCAACCCAAAAATTATTCCCGGCAATTGTAGTGACCAAGGCACAGATAATCCCAACCTAACTAGTATCGCACTGGTGAAGTCAAACAAAAATGGGTATGACAAACGCACTCCGGCATACCATGGGTTTTGGGGGGGAAAGTTGCTTCCATACAACCAATTCGCTATATATCCAATATGCCCCGCCCAATCTCCCCACACATTGCTTCCCCCTGCCCAAATTCCGTCCGTTTTCTCCACCATCATCTGCGAAAACAGTTTTATTAAAAACGCCCCCCACCCCACGATTGTCAGCCAAAACAACCAAGAAGAGGGTCTTTCCTTGTTCGGCCGCAGACGTACAAGGAGAGACCCTGTGCACGCGGCAAATACTGCCACAAACGGCCATACCTCAACCTGTTTTGTCATCAAAGACGCCAGGAAACTTGCCCAAGTTCCTAACAATGTCCCCAAAACCAACTCTATCATGCTATTATTTTAGCGTATGCTCGGCCTAATTCTAGCCTTTACTTTTATAACCCGCGTTTTCAATATTTCCTACCCGCCCAACTTTTATTTCGACGAGGTCTATAACGCATTTACTACTCTGGAAATGGCTAAAGGTAACAAAGACGCCTACGAATGGTTTCATACCACCCCTCCGGGTACCGCTTATGGTTGGACACACCCACCACTTGCTAAGTTAATGGGCGCCACCGGTATTCTCATTTTTGGCCCCAATTCTTTCGGCTGGCGCATCGCCAACGTTTTAATCGGCACCGGCGTTGTTTATCTTGTTTATTTAATTTCCAGTGATTTACTAAGCTCCAAGCGTTGGGCTCTTTTCGCAGCCGCCCTGGCGGCCCTCGATGGCCTGCTTCTTACTTCATCGCGTATTAATATGAACGACATTGTCGCCACCTTTTTCATTCTGCTATCTTTCTGGACCTTTATTCGCTATCAACTAAAACCTAGAACCTATAACCTAATCCCTCTCGCGTTTTCTCTCGGTCTCTTGATTGCTACCAAATGGACAGGCCTTTACGCCATTGCTGTTTTTGGAACATGGATTGGTTTACAGAATATTACCCGCTTTCGCAAATGGCCCTCTATTTTTATTTCGTTGATTTTTATTCCTGCAGTTTTATATGTTCTTTCATATTCTCAATATTTTATTCTCGGCGGCTCCTGGAAAAATTTCCTGGAATTACAAAATCAAATGTGGTGGTACAACACTAGCCTCAAAGCCACTCATACTTACCAATCCTCCTGGTGGACTTGGCCTGTTATGCTCCGGCCGGTTTGGTACTTTGTAGATTACGCCGGCGATAAAATCGCCAACATTTACGGTATGGGCAACCCCATTCTCTGGTGGCTGGGCATCCCGGCCATTGTTTTTACAGCGTATCACGCCTTGAAAAAACGTGATTGGAAATTGGGAATTATCGTGATTGGATATTTAACTTTCTGGCTCCCCTGGGCCCGCGCTCCTCGCATTATGTTTCTCTATCATTATCTTCCCTCGGTCCCTTTTCTCTGCATTGCTTTGGCCTATACTCTTTCTAAATTGCCCAGATGGGCCACCATAACATCTAGTATCTTAATTCTGGGAGCCTTTATCTATTTTTATCCAATGTGGGTAGGCATTCACCTTCCTAAAACCTTGGTCGATCAATACTTTTGGCTTCCCTCCTGGCGCTGATTTTTATAGCGCAAACATTACCACAGATCCAAGTATTAGTAATATCGCTCCCGCGATTGAAACAGTCCACGTCCCCATCACGTCTCCAGCTTGTTGCAATGCCGCTGGAGTAGGTGTTGGAGCCGCTCCAGCACACGTCTCGCTGGTTGGATTTTGCGGGTTCCGGCAATATTTTTGCACTCCGGTGTCATAGCAGAACAGCCCGCCTTCACAATTGGCATTTGATCCACAAGTTCCACCACAATTATTTGGCTTCCCGGATCCCGGCGTGGGGGTTGGCGTGGGTGTCGGTGTTGGGGTAGGCGTTGGTCCTTCAGTTGGTGTAGGAGTTGGGGAAGCAGATATTATAAAGTTGGCCACACACGCTGTTCCTTCCGCTGCCCGGCTGGGCACGCCCACATTCGGCGCCACTGGCTCTTGTTTTTTCTGATACAGCAGTATGGCCGAAATTACCGACACCAGAGCTAAAATCACCGTAGCCACCACTATCATCACCGGGTTGAGTTTAGGCAGTTTCGGCAGGCTAAAACCGCCCTTTGGTCTGATAACATTAATTTGTGGTTTTGCATCCATAAAATTATGGGTAAATCGGGGTAGCCACCACCGAATAACTTCCGGCTGCAATAGTTATCGATCCCGTATCCGCTTGCCACACGCCCCCCACCAGCTGAAAATTAGTCCCCGGAATTTGCTGTGGAGTTCCGCCATTTATAGTAATCGAGAAATTAATTGCCGTCACCGTAGTGTTACTGGCACTGGCAAACCCTCTGAACACCACCACGTCTCCGGGCTGTAAAGTGGTGACCCAATTGGCCGAAGCAATTTCCTCCGTACCTCGGATAGCTATCATTCTCTGACACTGCGAACTCGGCCCCGGCGGCGGCGTTGGTGTTGGAGTGGGCGTCGGAGTGGGGGTCGGGGTAGAAATTGGTGTTGGAGTGGGCGTCGGAGTGGGGCCAATAGGCACAATCGTCAAGCTCAAACTATCTTCACAACTTCCGCCGAGCGACGTGTACCAGTTACTTCCGAATTGAAACGCACTCACACTTATAGTTTGCCCCACATAGTTTCCCCACCAACCGTTATCCATCAACACCGGCCCGCCTGGACATGCAACCCCTGCTCCCGGGTCGCTTGAACACTGGCTGCCCGTTTGCCCAGTGGTATTAAGTAGCAGCGCAGTTCTCCCGCCAGCCGGTGCCGCTCTAAATTGCACACTATCTCCCGGTCTCACTAGCCCATTACTACTTGTCCATCCACTCCCGTTTATATTTACTTCCGCTGTGGTTGTCGAATTACACGTCGCCCCCGGCGGTGTCGGCGTCGGCGTCGGCCCACCGCTAGAACCCTGACATACGCTAGATCCTTGAACTCCCCCGTCTCTTGCGTCACAAGTTGCCTTGGTCGGATAATATCCATCCGTACAACCATAAGTTATGGTTTGCCCAGGAGCTCCTTCACCGCAAAAATATTCAGTACCCGGAATATACCAGTTATCCAGACAGGCCCCTGAATTATCTGGTTTCCAGACGCATTTGTTGTCAGTAATTACACAAGTGATATTGGGGGAGGTGGAATCACAAAGCCCTGCTTTTAAAGGTTTTATATTTTGATTTTGTCTTATCTGCCACAACCCAAAACCCAACCCCACCACCAGCACCATCAATGCCGCCACACTTCCGATCAGCGCTCCCTTGCCCCATTTAACCTTTGGTTTTATAATCTGGGCGTTGTCGCCACTGTCGCTCGCCGGAACCGGCGCCGGACCTATTGGGGGCTCAATTATCGGGACGGGTGAGGGAGGGGATATGGGAGTAGGTGGGGGAGTAGGAACAACGTCTTCAGTCGTTGGCATAATCGTTGGCGGTAAATTAGTTTTCGGGTCTTGGACAGGATCCATTAGATTTTTCTATATGAAGTGGCACCAGCTAACACCAGCCCCGCTCCCAGTATGAGTAAAATTAAAGTCGGAGTCAAGTTACCGGACGTGGGCGTCCCGGATTCAGTAGACGGGTAAGCCACCCTTGGAGCAATTGTGGGCGTCGGTTTAGGAGTGGGTTTTAGTGTTGCTGACGGAGTGGCCACTCTGGCGGGGGCATTGGAAACTCCCGCCGCTTCCACCACAAAACTTTTCTTAATAGTTTTTGTTACCCCATCAATAATCGAAGTTACTGTTATCGTATGCTCACCCGGTTCCAAGTCTTCCGGAACTCCATAAGTCCAGTCCCCATTTTCGCTCGCAGTTAAAGTCTCGGTAAATAATTGGGAAGATTCCACTTTAATAGTCACTTTGCTTCCCGCCGGGGCCTTACCCATAATTTCCGGTTTCTGGGAATTAACTTTTTCCCCGGATTTAGGAGTCAAAATCACCAGAGTCTCCCCCGTATCAGTGGCCAGCGCTCCCGGGGAAAACTTTGATCCCGCTACCGGTGTAGGTGCCGGTGTTTCTCCGCTTCTGTTTTCCCCCAAAGTTATATTTGCCACCGGCTTAGTCGTCCCCGTCGTAGTATTGACCACAGAAGTTCCCAATGCTCCGGCTTGAACCGTTATTTCGATCTTTTCTTTTTCCCGGTCATAAGCCGCATAACCAGTTAGATCTGCGCTTCTGGCAACCGCCATTGGAATTACCCATGACCCCGAAGACTTAGTTAGTGCTGCCTGGGAAACCGCTCCTGGCAGGGACAAATATACAATTGCTCCCTCTACCGGATCACCGCTGGCTGTAACCACTTGCCCATAAGCCACGTCCGCTACCGGAACCTGGCTTACTGCGGTAGCCGTTGTTATCTGATACAACTTCCCCGAATTATCATACAAACTTTTCCCCGATCCTATTTTAAAACTGTACCCCGTCTCCGCTTTGAGCGCCTTAATAGTCACCAAATGGGTAAAATAGTTTCCGATTTCCCCTCGTTCTTGATCCCGGTCATCGGACACCACCAATCCTCCGTTATATTGGACATAACCGGAAGTGGATTTGTCTGTCACCCAGCTCACCACAAAACTGGTGTCGGAAATATTAGTAATCTTGACTTCTTTTGGAGTTTCTTCCGGGCTAGCCCCCACCAAACCTCTTAATGGTTTGTTCAATAACACTACTCCCCCTATCAGCCCTCCGATTATAGCCAGAACTCCCAAAATTGTAGGAATAGTCAGCTCTCTTTTTCTCATGGTGTCCTGCTTTCTAATTTTTCCAGCACGGAAATATCCAGCGTGGGAGACAACTCCAGCAGCAGTTTGTCGGAAACTGGGGGGATGTTTACCAGAGTATATGTCCGGTAAACTTCAAACCCCACCCAGGCTACCAGCGTAATCAAAGTCATAACCAGCACTACCACAACTTGCCGGTCAGTTTTATTTTTCTTCATATGATTTTAAGACTCCCTTCACAACTAACGTCAGTTCTTTTTCTTTAGCAAACTGTATACTCTTGACTTCCACCAACCGCCGCAAGTTTTCCATAGTGGCCAAAAACCGTTTCAATCCCGCCACGTCTCCGCTTAAAGAAACACTGAAATCTTTTCCATCCAGAAGCGACCATTCCATCACTTTCACACCGCTTTCAGAAGCGGCGGTCTCCAATCTCATTCCCCAGGCCGCATATTTCTGGCCCACCGGCAATGCTTCATCCAGCACACCCAACCTGGATTCGTTTTTCAAATACTCTGCTTGGGCCGCAGTTATCTCTGCAATTTTTTTGTCCAGTCTTTTCTCCACATCGCTTTGTTGCTGAATATTTCCTAGCAGTGAGGCAATAGTCACTAAAGTTGGCCGCAGGGCTGCTAACACCAGAATTATTATTAACGTCAGAGACAGCACCAACCCCAAACTGGCGGCAAATAAGGGTTGCTCTCGCACCGCCGCCAAATATCTGCGGTATTGGGCCAAACTGCTTTTGTAATCTAATTGAGCCATATTAAATATTTAAATCCCGCTTGTCCGTCATCTGATAAACTTTTCACCCCTACGCTTTTCCAGTCACCGCTTGCCGTCAAACGGGACAAAAAGATTCCAAATTTATCCGCACTGCTGGCGCTTCCCGAAACCGTTATCATTTTGTCAGACACGGTCACATCAGTTAACACCACTCCCGCGGGAACTTTGGCTGTCACTTTTTCGATTTCCTTCGCCGCTTCTAATTGCCCCCCCATAATTTTTCCGGCTGCTCCCAGCCTGCTCTGGGCCAATCTAAATCTTCTTTCCGTTTCGGCCATCGCCGTCAACACCGCTCTTTTTCCATTAATTCTGTCTCTTACTGCCGCATAATCCCAATCCAATTTAAATCTGGATAAAAACGCGGCGATTACTACTAGCTCCGTCAAAATCACTAAGTATCTCCCGGTGGTCAGTCCCCACTTCAAAAATTTCCCCCAGAAAGAAGCCTCAAAATCAGACTTAGGCAACAAATTAATACTACCCAGGGCAGCCATGTTCTTAGTATAACAATTATTTCCGGCTTTAGTAGTATTTACAATCTACTGGACAACTCCACATGGGTTCCAGCCAAAGAAGTTTATGCAGTAGAAAGGACGAGGGGTCTTAGGAGCAACCGCGGGAGTAGAATCGGTCGTAGGAATTAGCGAAGAACCGTTGCACACGGCATACCCAATATTTCCGGAACAACTGTTGCAAGGGGAACATGTAGGAGGGAAACTAAAAGTGCAGATACTTCTCGAAGACCCTCCTGTGCAGTATTGATTAGTCCAGCCTTGGCCAGCGACGGGCGTAGGAGTTGGAGTTGGGGTTGGAGTTGGGGTTGAAATTGGAGAACAACCAGCGCCTACGGCGTATCCGTAATTTCCGGAGCAACTATTGCAGGGCTCGCATGTAGGAGGCAGACCGGGTTTGCAGATACTCTTCGGAGATCCAAGGAGCCCTCCAGCACAGTATTGACCAGTCCAGCCGTTATTCTCAGCAGCAGGCGTCGGAGTTGGAGTGGGAGTGGGGGGAGAAGAAGCGAGAGCACATTTAGCGAATCTTGGTGAGCCTGTGCAAACAGTTCCTGGATAACATTGTATTGTAGTCTTACAAGATCCATCGGTATTTGCTGCATAACACAGAAACCCATCCGACTTACAGTATGGCACATTTAGTACAGCATAGTTCTGTTCACAAGCGGAGAAAGAAGGATAATATCCATCTTGAGCCTCAACACAGCGATAAGTAGAGAGATCATAATTATATCTAGGTTCGGATTTAGGGGTTGGAGTCGGAGTGGGCGTGGGTTTTGGGGTCGGGGTGGGAGTAGGTCTTGGGGTTGGCGTTGGGGTTGGCGTTGGAGCGAGGTTTGGACAAGCAACAGTATCTGGCGTACCTTTAGAAAAACAGCCAGCTGTTCCATCATAACAGTTGTACCAAGCACACCGAGAGTTTCCATTGTTAAGTGAAGTATTACAGTCAGAGTAGGGAATCTTGGTACAATCCACAACAGGAGTCGGGGTTGGAGTAGGTCTTGGGGTCGGCGTTGGGGTTGGGGTGGTGGGACAGGCAACCGCCATCAACGTCCCACCCGGGAAACAGCCCGGAGACTTGCCCCCACAGTTATACCAAGAGCATGAAGCACTATTACAATCAGCGAGACTGTAATATTGAGCACATGTCGAAGGTGGAGTCGGAGTAGGTCTTGGCGTAGGTGTCGCACCGGATTTTGGAGTTGGGGTAGGTCCTCCACCGGCGACAGTGGAGCAAGTATTATCTGTGTATTTATTTCCGTCGTAAGCCGTGCCGTTGCCATTGCACTTTCTCCAGCCTAGGTTTGATCCTCCGTAATCACAATGGCCAGGTTGACAGATAGTTGACGGTGGTACTCCCCCACATGACGAATCAAGCTTAAAACAGTTATATCCACTACAAAGATTGCCTACGCAACGGTAACCAGGACTGCAGCCCCCATAATTTATACCGTTACACGTATTCCCCCAATTTTTACCGTAAGGTCCATCACCTGGAGTTGGAGCGCCAGTCGGAGTGGGACCTGGGGATACCGGAGTAGGCGCGGGTGCGGAGCCGCAAGCCGAATCAACTTGATCATTTCCTCTCACCCAACCACTGGAATTACAACCAATGGGCCGGGAGTAACCGGTTTTCCCCGGAACGCATTCGTTGTAGCAGAAATTATATTCACCACTGGAACCAGATGCGCAATTTGAAGAACAAGTAACTTGTCCAGCCGCTTTGTTCTTGATTAGGAACTTTTGGGTGAGATCTGAAATTTGCTTTGTTCCAGCGATCAGCCCCATTACCATCACCACCATTACTGCCAACTCGATACCAACAAATCCTTTTCGTAGCATTCTTCCAGTGTACAACACTACTTCTTTTTCAGCAACTTGGACAGTCTAGATTTCAACCGATTCGCTTTATTCTTGTGAATCACTTTAGATTTAGCCGCCCGGTCCAGTTTCCGGTAGACCTCCACCAAATTTTTTACGGTCGGATGCTTGCGCATCTTAGACACGGATTCCCTAAACGCCCGTTTTATTACGTTATTAACCCGGGCCTTACCTTTATCCGCCCGTAGCTTCCTGATTGCACCTTTAGTTATAGGCATATCCGCCATATAATATCACACATGCGGGATATTTTCTTCCGGCGCCAAAACCACATTCTTTCTGCCGCCTTCATTATCATGGCCACTTATAGCCTGTCTCATCTCATTGGTTTGGTCAAGACCCGCCTGCTGATTTCCTCTTTTTTTAGCACTCAATCCCCGCTGCTTGACGTCTACTATGCCGCCTTTGTTATCCCGGATACTATTTTTCAGCTTCTAGTCATCGGTTCCCTCTCTGCCGCCTTTATTCCCACCTTTAACAAGTATCTGGCCAAGAACGAAAAAGAAGCCTGGGCTATGACCTCCACCACCATGAATCTGATTATTCTTGTTTTTACCCTTCTCTCGACCGTCATCTTTATATTTGCATACCCCCTCTCTCGGCTGATTGCTCCCGGCTTCACCGTTTCCCAAATTAGTGTCATGGTTCAACTTTTGCGGATCATGCTTGTGGCTCAAATATTCTTTTCCATTTCCGGTTTTTTGACCGGTATCATCCAATCTCACCAGCGTTTTCTTATCCCTGCCTTGGCCCCCGTAGCCTACAACCTGGGGATTATCGCCGGCATCGTCTTCCTTTCTCCCACCCTGGGCATCCTCGGTCCGGCCTTGGGAGTTGTCCTGGGAGCAATTTTGCATATGTTTATCCAATTGCCTTTGGCTTTCCGCCTAGGTTTTCGCCCCTCTTTATCTTTGGATTTTTTCCACCCCGGGGTTCGTGAAATAGGCCGTCTTATGCCCCCCCGAGTCCTGGCTCTGGGCATTGATCAAATAGAGCAATTTGTGGCCGTCACTCTAGCCTCGCTTCTGGCTTCCGGCTCTTTGTCCCTTCTTAATGCTTCCCGCCTCCTTTTTACTATTCCCACTTCTCTCTTTGGAGTTACCATTGGTCAGGCCGCCTTTCCCCAGCTTTCCAAAGAAGCGGCCCATTCCGATCTGGACCAATTCAGGCGCACTCTGGTTTCCTCCTTTTTGCAAATCGCTTTTATGGCCCTTCCTCTTAGCACCTTGTTCATTATCTTGAGGATCCCCATCGTCCGTATCATTTTTGGTGCCAAAACTTTTCCTTGGACCGCCACTCTTTTGACCGGGAAAACACTGGCCATTCTCTGTGCTTCGGCCGCTTTTTACGCCGTCATGCAGTTAGTCATTCGCGGTTTTTATGCCCTGCACGATACCCGCACCCCGCTTATAGTCGGCATAATCGCCGCCATTTTTAGTTCGACATTATCCATATTAGCCGTCACCTGGTTAGGGTGGGGAATTCTGGGAATAGCGGTAGCCATCTCTACCACCGCCATTTTGGAAACTCTGGTTCTTTCCTGGCTGTTATACCACCGTGTTTCAGTGGCCCCGCATAAAGTTTTTATCCCTCTGGCCAAAATGATTTTTACCAGCCTCGTCACCGGCCTTTTCCTATGGATACCCATGCGTTTACTGGATCAATTTGTTTTTGATACCACCCGTACTCTTCCTTTACTTCTCTTGACGGGGATCACTACCCTCATTGGCTTATCGGTTTATTTTTCCCTGTCTGCGTTTTTCAAAATTCCCGAATTAGCAACTTTCATCGATTTAATTAAACGAATTGCCCAGTGGAAAAACATCTTATCTCCCGTCCCCGCCGAGCCCGTCATCCTCTCCGCCCCGGATCAAAATTAGTTATGGTATATTAAACTCTAATGGATAAATTAAATCAATTTCAATTTAAGTCTCTTTCTAACCTTTGTTTTGATCTTGCTAAAGCGTGGTTCATCAGTGGAGTCATCGGATCAATCAGTGTTTCGGATATTGTTTCATCTCTCAGACTAGCTCTCTTTGTTGTTGGCACCATTTCGTGCTGGATATTTGTCCAGATTGGGTTAAAATTAAGTCAGAGTATACACAATGAATGACATAACTACTCGCATAAATTTTGCTTTTGTTAGTGGCCTAATTGCCTCTATCCTTTTTGCTGCATGGATCCTTTATTTGGCCAACAAATCTAAATCCCAGCGTAAGTAACCATGAATCCAGAGCTCTTTGTAAAAGTTGTTAACAACCCCTGGACGCTCATTGTCTTGGTCGGTATCCTCGCCTTAGTAGTGTATTTGGGCACTAGAAAATAATGCAAGATCAGGAACCATTAAAAAGTTACGCCCCCCTTATTGAACGTATTAATTTAAATGGCGCCCGTGCGTTAGAAATATCAAAAAAATATCCAAAAATAGCTACCGCCCTTTTGCTGCATACCGTAATTCCTCCACCTGAAATAGAAATGGTGTACGAGGAAGTCCGAGCAAGTTTGGAGTTGTCCCATGCTGCAGACCAAAATATACAGAACATGCTTAAGTCTTTAAAACCAAAGGAATTAACGATGCTTTCAAGCAAAGATCAACTTCACGAACCAATAGCAGTTGCTGCTACTCACCTGGAATTGTATCCATCACCCCTAAAATACCAATTACAATCGTATAAATGTTTGTCTGATGGAATACAAGAAGCCACTAGTTTGTGAGAGAATACCCACATGCAGAACATTCGCAACTTCGCCATTATTGCCCACGTGGATCACGGCAAGTCCACGCTGGCCGACCGTTTTCTGGAAATTACCGGCACAGTTTCTAAACGTCTCATGCAGTCCCAGCTTCTGGACAGCAATCCCATCGAGCGCGAGCGGGGGATAACCATCAAACTTGCCCCCGTCCGCATGCATTATCAAAATTACATTCTTAATCTCATCGACACTCCCGGCCACGTGGATTTTTCCTATGAGGTTAATCGTTCTCTGGCCGCCTGTGAAGGAGCAATTTTACTTGTTGATGCCACCCAGGGCGTTCAGGCCCAAACCTTGGCCCACTATCATCAAGCCCAAAAGTTAGGCCTAGCCATTATTCCTGTCATTAACAAAATAGACATAATCACTGCGGACATCGAAGGCACTAGACGCCAGCTTTCTGAAATCTTAAACTTAGACTTAGACTCGATACTTTTGGTCTCCGCCAAAACCGGCGCCAGCGTCCCGGAATTACTGGAAGCAGTTATTAAGCGCGTTCCTTCCCCATCTACTATAAACCGTAAACCAACTAACCAACTAACCAGAGCTCTTGTTTTTAATTCCAATTTCGACCCCCACTTGGGTGTTATCGCCTGGGTGCGCATCGTCGACGGTCAAATTTCCACCCACGACAAACTTTTTTTACTGGGCACCCACGCTCCGGCTACCGCTATCGAAGTTGGATTTTTCACTCCCCAACGCACCCCGGTCCCTCTTCTTTCCGCAGGCGTTGTAGGTTATGTCGTCACCAACCTCAAAGATTTATCTCTTCTCACCGTCGGCGACACGCTTACTACTATGAACTATGAACTAAGAACTATGAACCCGCTCCCCGGCTACAAACCCATCAAACCGGTAGTCTTCGTCAGTTTTTATTCTACCCAAGGGTCTGAAATAAATACTCTGCGCAGCGCTTTAGGCAAACTTCAGCTTTCCGATTCGGCTCTCATTTTTACCCCGGAATTTTCTCCGGCTCTGGGTAACGGTTTCCGTGTTGGTTTCTTGGGTTTGCTTCACGCTGATATTGTTCAAGAAAGGCTGGAGCGCGAATTCGGTCTGGACCTTATCGCCGCCGCCCCATCCGTTTCCTATCAAGTTCTTACTATGAACAATGAACTAATAACTATTAACCAGCCTTCAGGCTTACCCGACCCGTCCGTGATAAAAGAAATTCGCGAGCCCATACTAAACCTTTCAATTTTTGTTCCCCAGGAATACGTCGGTCCGGTTATCCAGCTCTGTCAAAACCATCGTGGTACTCAAACCCACATTCAATATTTATCCCGTTTAGTCCAGTTATCTTACATTTTGCCCCTGGCCGAACTTATCCGCGGCTTTAACGATTCCCTCAAAAGCGTCTCCCAGGGATTCGCCACCTTGGATTACGAATTAGCCGGCTACCAAGCCGCAGATTTAGTAAAACTGGACATTCTCGTCGCTGGTGACAAAATAGACGCCTTGTCTCAAATTGTTCCCCAAGCCTTGACTCCGTATTTAGCTAAAAACCTGGTTGTCACTTTGCAAAACATCATCCCCCGCCAGAATTTTGAAGTTTCCATTCAAGCCGCTATCGGCAGCCAAATTTTAGCCCGGGCCGACGTCAAAGCTTACCGCAAAGACGTTATCGCCAAACTTAGTGGGGGAGACCAAACCCGCAAAGACAAGCTTCTCAAAAAACAGAAAGCAGGCAAAGCCCGCATGAAGCGTGTCGGCCGCATCGACATCCCCCAAGAAGCCTTCCTGTCAATTTTGAAAGTTTAAAAATGACATCAAACCTCAAATCCCACCTTTCAGGTGGGATTCAGGTGGGATTCTGGGATTCTAGAATGCAGAAAAGATATTGGGATTTGAGACTTATGGTTTAGGTGTAAGCTCCAACAACACCGCGGAGTTAGGAGTCAGGGATATTTCTCTTTGCAGCATAGCTTCCGTTGTGGCCACTTCGGATTGGGTTGTCCCTCCGCCCATAGTTATCTGCCGCAGCAAAAAATTCTGATTAACCAAATTTACAAACGTCACCGGCACTACCTCACTATGCGCTCCTTTGGGATCATAGTTTACTACTAATATTTGATATGTATTC
Organism: uncultured Gammaproteobacteria bacterium; assembly: GCA_964356225.1. Taxonomy (GTDB): domain Bacteria; phylum Patescibacteriota; class Microgenomatia; order CAZETR01; family Amesbacteraceae; genus GWC2-45-19. Next base: position 80,992 of record CAYHGA010000001.1, on the reverse strand, counting down.
CCATTTTTAGCTCCAAAAGATTTTACCCACGTTCCGTCCCCCGTTACCGCCAATCGTTGATCCCCCAGGTCAGATAGTAGCTTCAAGGCTTCGTACCTAGGTTTACCTACTACTCCCCACTGCCCGGTCACTGAAAAAGTAAACACGTATTTTATTTGTGACAGCACCTCTCTTGTCACTGCCAGTAAATGAGCTGCTCCCGCCCGGGTATCGTTTTCCCCGCCTTTCTCGCTGTTCGGCCCCATTTCCGAAATTATTTTCTCCACATTGGCAAAATACGGATGGCTTTCTATCCACAAATTTACAGAGGCCACGTCCCCGCTGTATTTACTCAAATCTGTGTCATATCTATGCCAGGAAAAGAAGTCCAGTCTTAACCGGTTTTCCAATATAAACGGAAAAAAGCTGTCCAGCCAATTTCGATATAAACCGGTCGTCGCCGGTCCGCCAAATTTAAATGTCTGTAATACCCGGGCCGCTTGCGCCCCCCGCGAAGCATACAAATACAGTTTTTTGTAATCTTTAGCTCCGCCCATCCTCCATTTACCAAACAAATCCGGCTCATTCCATACTTCGTAATACATTCCCGGGATATTTTTTTCTCCGCTAAAGTGTTCAATTGTCTTCTGGACTACTTGAGTCCAATCGTTCCAGTTTTTTGGCTCGTCCAAAATATCGCTCTTGGAAATAGCGATTGGCATATAAGACAATGATAGAAACGGCGTCGCTCCCGCCGCCCGGATTTTACCTACCACCTGATCCAAACTTGTCCAGTTAAAAGTCAAACCCGGCCCCACCACATTGAAACCGTCATAAATATGATCTATGCGTACATACTGCGTCTTCATCCCTGCCACTTGCCCCCCGGCCTGATCCATAAAACCCAATAGATCTTCACCGCCTTGGGCCAGCGCCCGCCATGGTTGTGGCATCGGCCCCAATACATGGTCTGTTTCTACTGTAATCGCCGCCAATCTTCCCTCTGCCCCTATCATCAGCCTCTGAACGTAATTTACTCCCTTCAGCAGTAAGGGCAAAGCCAAAGCCAATATAGCCACTCCCCCAAATGAAATAATCTGATCTCTCTTCATCCTCTGATTCTATCCTAAGGCTTCCCCCTTGACAACCGTTAGCACTCTTGGTATAAGAGTGACAACATGGATATCGATCTCACCCCTCGCCAAACCCAAATCCTTAAACACCTGGTCGAGGAATACATCAATACCGCCGAGGCTGTAGGCAGTGAAGTTTTAGACCGCAAATATTCCTTAGGCATTTCCCCGGCCACCATTCGTAACGAAATGGCCGCCCTTACTAAGAAAGGCTTATTAAAACAGCTTCACACCTCCGCCGGCCGGGTACCCACCCCAACCGCTCTCCGTTTCTACGTTGACCATCTCATGCAGGAAAAAAAAATGTCTGTCACCGAAGAAGTGGCCGCCAAGGAAAAAATCTGGGACTCCCGTTTCGATTTCGATCACCTCATGCGTCACACCACCCTGGCTTTGGCAGACCGCACTAAAAACCTATCCGTGGCGATTACCGATGCCGGCGACGTCTATTACGCCGGAACCGCCAACATTCTCTCCACCCCGGAATTTTTTGATATCGATGTCACCCGCACCGTCCTGACTCTCCTGGATCAGGAGGCCCGCATCCGTCAGCTCTTTTTTGAACGCCAGTACGATCCCGCCGAAGCGGTCCATATCGTCTTTGGCCAAGACTTAGGCTGGGGAGACTTTTTCGAGCCGGTAGGTTTCGCCTTTACTCCTTTTGCTGCCGGCTCCGGCCGCCGGGGCATTCTGGGCCTTATTGGTCCTTGCCGTCTCAATTTTCCTGTCGTCCTTCCCACCCTGCGTTATTTTTCTGAATTAATTTCTGGCATGACCGCCAGCTGGTAACTATGCCTGCAAAAATCACCAATAAAACTCTCGAAGAAAATTGGAAACGCGCCCTGGCCGATTATCACAATTTGGTTAAACGCGTTGATGCCGACAAAAAAGATTTTGTCACCTACGCCACCGCCAACATTATGGCCAAGCTTCTGCCCACTCTGGACATTTTAGAATTAGCCGCCGCCCACTCCCAAGACCAAGGAGTACAAATGGCTGTCAAGCAGTTCAAAGACGTTTTAGCCGGAGAAGGACTGCAGGAAATTTCTCCCGCAGTAGGCGATGTTTACGACCATTCACTGTATGAGTGTCTTGAAACTTTGCCCGGAGAGCCCGATAATACCCTTGCAGAAATCATCACCAAGGGTTATAAAATTAACAATTATGTTATTCGCCCAGCTAAAGTAAAAGTTTTTAAACATGAGTAAAATTATCGGCATCGATCTGGGGACTACCAACAGCTGCGTGACTGTCATGGAGGGAGGAACTCCTAAAGTAATTCCTGCCGCCGACACCGGCCGCAACACTACTCCTTCCATCGTAGAACCGGTCAAAAATCTGGTGGGTGACATAGCCAAACGCCAGATGATCCTTAACTCCAAAAATACTATTTATTCCATCAAGCGCTTGATGGGCCGCAAATTCTCCGACCCCGAGGTTAAAAGGACCATAGAAATGGTTCCTTACAAAATTGTATCCGGTAAAGACAATATGGCTTGCGTCGAAGTGGACGGCAAAGTTTATACTCCCCAGGAAATTTCTGCTAAGGTTCTCCAAGCCATGAAAACCCACGCCGAAGCCTATCTCGGCGGCCCTGTTGATCGGGCCGTCATTACTGTTCCTGCTTATTTCGATGACTCCCAGCGTCAGGCTACCAAGCAAGCTGGCGAAATTGCCGGTCTCAAAGTAGAACGCATTATCAACGAACCCACTGCGGCCGCATTAGCCTACGGCCTGGATAAGAAAAACGCTCACACCGTCGCCGTCTATGATTTAGGCGGAGGCACTTTTGACATTTCTGTCCTCGAGTTGGGCGATGGCGTTTTTGAAGTTAAAGCCACCAACGGCGACACCCACTTAGGCGGAGACGATTTCGATCAGGTTATTATGGATTGGATTGTCTCCGAGTTTAAGAAAGACAATGGCCTGGATCTCAAAAAAGACACCCAGGCTTTACAGCGTGTCCGCGATGCCGCCGAAAAAGCCAAAATTGAATTATCTTCTGCCATGGAGACGGAGATTAACCAGCCGTACATCACTCAAAATAACGGCCAACCCTTGCATCTCAATCTCAAACTCACCCGGGCCAAGCTGGAGTCTCTAGTTGACTCTCTAATTCAAAAAACTATCGCTCCCGTTAAAGCCTGTCTCAAAGACGCCAAGACCGATGTTTCCAAAATCGACGAGGTGGTCCTGGTTGGCGGCATGACCCGTATGCCGGCCGTTATCGAAGTAGTCAAGAAATTCTTTGGTAAAGAGCCCAATAAATCCGTCAATCCCGACGAGGTAGTCGCTGTCGGCGCGGCCATCCAGGGAGGCGTTCTTACGGGCGACGTCAAAGACGTCGTTCTTTTAGACGTCACTCCTCTAACTCTGGGGTTGGAAACTCTAGGATCTGTCATGACTCCTCTCATCGAGAGGAATACCACCATTCCCACTTCTAAATCTCAAGTTTTTTCCACCGCCGCCGATTCCCAAACCTCCGTCGAAATCCACGTCCTCCAGGGGGAGCGGCCTATGGCCACCGACAACAAAACTCTCGGCCGTTTTATTCTAGACGGTATTCCTCCCGCCCCCCGCGGAGTGCCTCAAATAGAAGTTACTTTCGATATTGATGCCTCCGGCATTCTTAACGTCAAAGCCCTCGACAAAGCCACCAACAAAATGCAACATATTTCCATTACTAACTCCACCAATTTAGACGAGAAAGAAGTCGAGCGCATGCGCAAAGAAGCCGAAGCCCATGCTGCCGAGGACGCCGAAAAGAAATCCAAAATAGAGGCTAAAAATCAAGCCGACAGTCTTATCTTTACTGCTGAGAAAACTCTCAAAGACACCGGCGACAAAGCTCCCGCAGACTTGAAAAAAGAAGTGGAAGATAAAGTGGCCGCTCTCAAAGCCATTCTCGAGTCCGGTACTAAAGAAGATCTGGAAGCCAAATCCAAAGACCTCATGGACTCTCTGCAGAAATTAGGAGCCGAAATGTACAAACAAACTCCTCCCCCCACAGAAGAAAAACCCACAGAAGAAAAACCGGCCGACGCCAAAAAAGCCGAAGAAGGCGAAGTAGTAAATTAAACTCTCCTCTTTTTACTTGGCCTGGTTCCGTTGTGGGGAACGGGAGTGACGTCGGCAATCAGATTCATTTTTAATCCGGCGGCTTTTAATGCGCGTAAGGCCGCATCCCGCCCGGATCCGGGGCCCTTCAAATATACTTCCACCTCTTTAATTCCGGCCACGATGGCTTTCCTGGCCGCCGCTTCCACCGCCGTTGTGGCCGCGTATGGAGTTGCCCGCCTGGCCCCCTTAAACCCGGCCGCTCCCGCCGATCCCCAGGCGATAGCGTTGCCAGTCATATCAGTTATGGTTACCAGCGTATTATTAAAAGTGGCTGTAATAAAAGCTTTTCCGGTCATTTCTTTTCCTCCTTAGGCGCTTCTTTGGTGGCCAATATTTCTTTCTTCAACGCTCCGATAGTCATTCTCTTTCCCCGCTTGGTCCGGGCATTAGTCCGGGTCCGCTGGCCCCGCACCGGTAACCCCTTAGAGTGTCTGTGTCCCCGGTAAGATCCGATCTCTTTTAATCTGGATATATTTTGCTGAATTTCCTTACGTAAATCTCCCTCTACTTTTACCTCGTCCACCGCTTTCTGCAGTCTCGCCAGTTCCTCGGCTGTTAGATCCTTCGTCCTTTTATTCTCGTCCACTTTTGCCTTAGCCAATATTTCTAAGGCGTTTGTCGATCCGATGCCGTAAACATACCGCAGCGAAAACTCTATTTTTTTATTTTCTGGAATATCTCGTCCGGCAATTCTCGGCATATTTATCCTTGGCGCTGTTTATGCTTGGGGTTGGTGCAAATCACAAATAACACCCCTTTCCGCTTTACGATTTTGCAGTTTCTACATCTGGTTTTGACACTAGCTTGTACTTTCATTTTAGTTTAAAAATAATTCTTCCTAATGTTTCATCAGGACCCGCCATTGCCACTCTCACGCGGTCTCCGGGCAGCAGGCGGATCCAGTGGATTCGCATCTTGCCGGCCAGGTGGCACAGCACGATCTTTCCCGAGCCGTTTAACTTGACCCGGAAAGAGGTATTAGGTAGATTTTCTACGACTTCCCCTTCTACCTCGAAAGTTAATGAGTTTGGCATGTTAAAACGATCGGACCGTGACTGGCTATAGCCACGGTCTCTTCAAACAGCCCCGATATTTTACCATCAGCCGTGACTATTGTCCAACCATCGTCGTTCTTATACACCACCTCGCTTGAACCGGCGTTATACATAATTTCAATGGCGATAACCATCCCGGCAGTCAGCTTCGGGCTGCGCTCGTATTTATCTATCACAAAGCAGGGGATAGCCGGTTCTTCATGCAGCTCTCTTCCTACCCCATGTCCAGTCAGAGCCCGTACCACATTGTACCCAGCTTCCTCCACAGTTTTTTGCATAGCAGCCGAAATATCCGCCACCCTTCTCCCAATCCGGGCTTGCGCAATCGCCCGTTTCAGCCCCAGCCGGCCAACTTCCAGAAATTTTTCCGGCCCACCCACCGTTATTGACGTATCTGTGTGAAATCCTTTGTAATACATCCCCACATCTATTCCCACTTTGTCTTCTATCTTAATTTTGTAACCGTCTGGTATACCGTGCACTACCACGTCGTTGATGTTTACGCACGTCGCCCATTTATACCCCGGCACCATCTTAAACGACGCTTCTCCTCCAGCCTTTGCAATCAGTTTATCAACTAGTCTGTCCAGTTCTAACCCGGTTATTCCCGGCTTTACAGCTCTTGCAACTTTATCTCTAATTTCTGCCAACCGCTGTCCTCCCTCTGCCATCACCCTTATCTCCGCCTCTGACTTAATGCTTAATTTGGTCATAAATATCTTGGCGAATAACCTCTATCGGCCTTTCTCCGTCAATTTCCAACAAAATTCCCTCACGTTTTGCTCTTTCCACAACCGGCCTAGTTTGCTGCCGCCACAGCTCTAACCTTTTTCTAATCGCTTCCGGAGTGTCGTCTTCTCTCCCCCTTTTTATTAACCTCTTAATAGTTTCCTCCCCCGAAATTTCCAGGTCAATTACTTTGTCAATTTTTTTACCGAATTTCATTAGCATATCTTGCAAATGTTCGTATTGCGCCACTGATCTGGGATACCCGTCAAAAATAAATCCTCCGTTTTTGTGTTTGTTAATAAAATCCCAGGCAAGCAATCTTACTAATTCATCTGGTACCAAATTACCGCTATTTAGAGCCATTTTTACTGTTTCCGCGTGTTGGTTATCTGAAGCGGCGATACTCCGCAAAATTTTCCCTACCTCAAAATAAGACAATCCTAGTTTCTCAACCAACAATTGCGCCTGTGTTCCCTTTCCCGATCCCTGTGGTCCCAAGATGATTATATTCACAACAAGAAGCTGTCGTAATTTCTAACAGATAATTGGGACTGCAAAGATTTCACGGTTTCCAATACCACCGAGACTACAATCAAAATTCCCGTTCCCCCCAGTGACAAGGTAGGAATTCTAAACGCCACCTGCACAATTGCCGGCATAATTGCAATCGTTCCCAAAAACACCGCCCCCGCCAAAGTTACCCGGTTCATAATCCCATTTAAATAATGAGCCGTGGCCTCTCCCGGTCTAATCCCCGGCACAAAACCTCCGTGTTTTTTAATCTCGTCAGAGATCTTTACCGGGTTAAACACCACGGCTGTATAAAAATAAGTAAACCCAACTACTAGAGAGAAATAAATTAGGTTATATGCCCATCCGTTTGGTTGCATAAAAGCTAGCACCGATCTGGCTGCTAAAGCCACCTGGAGATTATTTACATTTTGTAAAAATTGTCCCACTAAAGAGGGGAGCAACACCAGCGACACGGCAAAAATAATCGGAATCACCCCCGCCTGATTTACCCGCAGTGGCAAATGCGTTGATTGTCCGCCGTACACTTTTCCAGCCCGGATCCGCCTGGCATACTGCACCGGGATATTTCGCGAGGCCTCGTTCATAAATACTACCGCTGCAACCAATATTAGCCCCACTAGTCCAAACACTCCCAAATTTCCCAAAGACAAAGTTTCCAGAGTCACCGCAGTTTGTCCTAGAGTTACCGGCAGCCGGCCCACAATTCCGGCAAAAATGAGCAGAGATACTCCATTGCCTACTCCATATTCAGTAATTAACTCTCCCAACCATACCGCCAACACTGTCCCCGCAGTCATTGTTACAATCAGCGCCGCCAGCGATCCTATATTTAATTGCCCGATTACATTTTGACCCCGCAGCAGAGTATACATTCCAAACCCCTGCAATACCGCGATCGGCACCGTCAGCCACCGGGTATATTGATTAATCATCTCCCGCCCATATTCCCCCTCTTTAGACAGCTCTTCCAATTTAGGAAACACCATCGTTAGCAGCTGCAAAATGATCGAGGCGTTAATGTACGGTCCCAGGCCCAGTGCGATTAGGGAGAAGTTAGCCAGTGTTCCTCCGGAAAAAATATCCAGAAGTCCCAGCAGCTGTGACCCGGAAAATAAATTAGCTAGAGCTTGGCGGTCAATCCCGGCCACCGGAATATGGGCCAGCATCCGGTACACCAGCAGTATGGCCGCCGTAAACAATAACTTCCTGCGTATCTCTGGCGTCCCCCAAATTTGTTTCAGACTAGTCAGTACTTTATTCATTCGCCTTCAATTTTACCACTGCGGCCGATGCCGGTACTTTGATGACTAGAGCCTGTTTAGCTTCCCCCCCGCCCAGAATCTTGACCCGTTTCGTTCCTTCTTCTAGCAACCCTTTTTTAATTAAGCTTTCCAGCGTCACCTCAAACCCGGCCGGCAGATCAGCCAAATCTCCTAAATGCAAAATAACCCGTCCTTTTTTAGCTTCAAATTTGCCTTTGCCGCGCAACTTTGGGATGCGCTTCACCAGAGATTTTTTGGTTTTAGTTCCTTCGTATAAAATATGCACTTTTCCGCGGGCTTTTTGCCCCTTTGTACCTCTCCCCGCGGTATGACTGCCTTTACCTGATCCCATACCCCGTCCCACCCTCTTCTTGGGTCTGGTAATTATTTTTGGTAATTTATTTATATCCATATTATTAACTAAGCGGCCGCAGTCGCTTTAGCGCTTCAAACGCCGCATATACATTAGACGCCTTATTCTTTGTTCCTAAAATTTTACTCACGATATCCCGGATACCTGCCGCTTCTACCACTGCCCGCACCGGACCGCCAGCGATAACCCCGGTTCCGTCTGGGGCCGGTTTCATAATTATCTGCGCTGCGCCCACCTTAACCCGGACTTCGTGGGGGATTGTTCTGCCCTTCAAGGGGACAGTAATCAAATGTTTTTGGGCATACAGGCTGGCTTTCCGCATAGCCGAAGTCACATCCGCCGCTTTTCCCAGGCCCACCCCTACCCGGCCTTTTTTGTTTCCCACCACTACCAATACCGAGAAACTAGCCCGGTTCCCGCCTTTAGTTTTTTTACTTACCCTGTTCACTTGCACCGTTTTTTCATCAAACTCCCGGGGTTCAGCGCTAAATTGTCCGGTTCTTACAAATGGTCTCAAAATGCTAACCCTCCTTCCCGGGCCCCATCCGCCAAAACTTTAATTTGGCCATGGTATCGATAACGTCCCCGGTCAAAAGCAATTTTCTTTACTCCCGCTTTCACTGCTCTTTGGGCCACCAGCTTGCCCACTTCAGAGGGATTTTTCCCGTGTGCCTCCGCGACAGTCACCCTCTTGGCATCGTCAATCGCTTGGGCATAAATATATTTATTTGATCGGAATACAGTTAATCTCATATTATTTTCCTCCGGTACCGGCTCCTACAGCTCCGGCTTTAGCCGCTTTTCCGGCTTTCCGCCTGATAACTTCGCCTTCGTATTTTAACCCCTTGGCCTTATAAGGATCAGCCGGCCGCAGTAGCCTAATTTTAGCAGCCATTTCTCCTACTTTCGCCTTATCTATTCCTAAGACCTTAATTTTATTTTCCACCACCTCAAAGCTCATCCCTTCCGGCGCCCTGACCACTACTGGATGCGAAAACCCTAAAGATAAATTTAACTCTGTTCCGTTAGTGCTGGCCCGGTATCCGGTTCCGGACAATTCTAGAGTTTTACTCCATCCGTCGCTTACCCCTTTGACCATGTTGGCAATCAGAGACCTGGATAAGCCGTGCAAATTTGATAGTTTTGCACTTACCACAATTTCCCCTTCTTCATTTTTTGCCTCAACTCCGCCAGGCATCATCCATTCCAGCGACCCCTTAGGCCCGGTTACCCCTACCTTGCTGCCGTTTATAGACACAGTGACTGTCTCTGGAATGATGATCGGTAATCTACCTATTCTTGACATATTTTTACCAAGCTTGAGCGATAATTTCGCCCCCCACATGTAACTTTTTAGCTTGCTTATCCGCCATAATGCCGGCAGGTGTAGACAAAATATTAATTCCCAATCCTCCCAAAACCCGGGGTAGTTTTTTCACTCCGGAATAAATCCGTACCCCCGGTTTGCTTACCCGGCGGATATCGGTCAGTGCTGGAGTTTTACCGTCGTACCGCAAGCCAATCACTAACTCGTTCTCTTTCTTTTCATGTCTCTCCACCAATTTTTGCTCCGTTAACACCCGGGCCACGTCTTCTTTTATCCGGCTCCACGGCAGACGTACTTCACGAGCTCCGGCCCGGTAACCGTTCTTAATTCTGGCCACCAAATCTGATAAGGGATCGTTTACCATGATGCTTTTTTCACTCCTGGCAATTCGCCGCGGTGCACCAGCTCTCTAAAACACAGCCGGCACAAACCAAACATCCGCATATAGCCTCGCGGTCGCCCGCAACGTCCGCACCGGTTGCGGTATTGCGTCGGATACTTTAAGTAACCTTTTTCTTGTTTTACAACTTTAGATGTTTTTGCCATTTTTTTTGAAAGGCATGCCCAATAATTCAAGTAACTTTCTGGATTGCTCTGGATTTGTAGCCGAGGTTACTAAAGTAACTTCCAAGCCTCTGATTTTATCAATTTTTGCATAATCTATTTCCGGGAAAACGATCTGCTCCGTAAATCCCAATGTGTAATTCCCCTTTTTATCAAAAGCTGTTCCGGATACTCCGTGGAAATCCCGCACCCTGGGCAAGACGATGCTGATTAGCTTAGTCACGAAATCTTGCATTCTTTTGCCTCGCAGGGTGACCGTTAGCCCTACCGGGTCACCTTGCCGCACCTTAAAATTGGCAATAGATATTTTTGCCCGGGTAACTTTAGGCTTTTGTCCGGCAATTGCTGCCAATTGTTCGGAGGCTTTTTCCAGTACCCCTTTATCGTGCACTGCCTCTTTAAGACCGATATTTAAAACAACTTTAGTGATTTTTGGTTCCCACATATTTATTTTTTACTTTTAGCTTTTAACTTAGGTTTTTCATCTATTTCCATATCACATTTGCGGCAGATCCTTGTTTTCTTGTCTCCCACTATCCGGTATCCTATCCGGGTTGGTTGTTTACATTTTGGGCAAACCAGGGCCACATTGCCTATTGGTAGCGGCCGGTTCAGCGTCAAAATTTCTCCGGGATGATTTTCCCCTTGGGGTTTGCGGTGTTTCTTGTACTGGTTTATCCCGGGAATTAACACCTTGGCCGCCTCTTTCCAGGTTCTCTCCACCACGCCTTCCCGCCCCCGGTCTTTTCCGGCGGTTACTAGAATTTTGTCTCCTTTATGTAGTTTCATATGACTTCAGCCGCCAGCGACGCAATTTTATTAAATCCGGCATCTTTTACTTCCCGGGCCACCGGCCCGAAAATCCGGCTTCCTCTGGGTTCGCCGGTCTTAGGATCAATCACGACTCCGGCGTTATCGTCAAAGCGGATGTAGCTGCCGTCTTTCCGCCTCTTCTCTTTGCGGATACGCACAATAACCACTTTTACCACTTCTGAATCTTTAACCACGCCGGTAGAGTCCGCTCCGTCTACTATAGCGGTAGCTACATCTCCCAAAGTGCCCCATTTGCGCTTCCAGGATCCCATAATCTGGATTACCCGCAGCTTTTTAGCACCGCTGTTATCCGCAGGTTGTAATATAGTGCGTAGTTGAATCATATTTTTTCAGTCACTTTCCAGGATTTAGTTGCCGAAACCGGCTTAACCTCTACAATCTTTACCACATCTCCCACTTTTACCCCCAGCTCGTTGTGGGCATGAAACTTTTGCGTTCTTTTTATCCGTTTATGATATTTAGGATGAACAGCCAACCGCCCCGCCTCTACCACTACAGTTTTATTCATTTTGTCCGAGATGACTTTACCGGTTATTACGCGCATATGTTTTTACAATAGCTAACTGTTTAAGCAGTTTATGGGTCGGTTTCTTTTCCACCCTGGCTCTGGCGATCTGAGTCACCAGCTCCCTGATCTTGACCGCCAGCTCCTCAGGATTCAATATTTTAACTTGGGATTTAAATTTAATCATTTTTAGAAATTATCCTGAATTTAAACGGTAATTTGGCTATCGCTCTAGCAAACGCCGTTCGGGCTACATCTTCACTTACTCCGGCGATTTCAAAAATAATTCTGCCCGGAGTGATTACCGCTACATAATCGACAATGTCCCCCTTACCAGAACCCATTCTTGTCCCCAGAGCTTTCTTAGTAATCGGTTTATCTGGAAAAACCCGAATCCATACTTTACCCCCTCTTTGGGAATAATGAGTAATGGCTTTTCTGGCAGCTTCAATTTGCTTTGCTGATAACCACCCCCGGCTTATAGCTTTCATGCCGTATTCTCCGAAACTCAAAGCGTTGCCCCGGCTGGCCGACCCATTCATATGGCCCCGGAACTGTTTTCGGTATTTTTGTTTTTTAGGTTGTAGCATAGTTTGTTTCTCCTCGATTAATCCACACTTTAACTCCCACGTATCCGGAGCGGGTCAGTGCCGGTACTTGGGCGTAATCAATATCCGCTCTCAAGGTCTGTAGCGGCACCGATCCTTCGTGATACAGCTCCCGTCGGGAAATTTCCGCCCCGTTAATTCTGCCGGCAATCAATACTTTTATGCCTTTTGCTCCCGCCTGCATGGTCCGTTCGATAGATTTTTTAGCTACCCGCCGGGCTGGCAATCTGCGCTCAATTTGCTCGGCAATTTTAGACGCTACCAGGTGCGCATTCAAGTCCGGCATTTTTACTTCCTCAATTTGCGGCTGTTCCACTTTTAGATCTTGGCGGCCTAAAGTCTTGGAAATGAATTTTTTCAGCTCGTCGATTCCCGCCCCCCCCCGCCCAATCACCACCCCCGGGCGGGTTACATAGATCACCACCTTCATGTTTTTCAGCGATCTTTCAATATTCACTCTTGTTGCTCCGGCCACTTTAAGTTTTTCCATCAGCGCTTTTCTTAATTTAACATCCGTAGCCAAATACCCCCGGTATTTTTTGGGGTTGGTAGTAAACCACCTGGATTTCCAGGTTGCAGTCGGGGACAGTGGTAGCCGGTATCCTACCGGGTTAACTTTATTTCCCATCTGCGGTTTTTTCCTCCAGCTCTAAACTAACATGTGCATACTTTCGTCTTTTCACACCTCTATCAAATCTGGCTCCGTGAGACCGGTCCATTCGTTTTGGCCCCCGCGGCCCATCGTTAATCGATAGCGATTTAATTCTCAAATTTTCTGGGGACAATTTGAAATTATTTTTTGCATTGCCCATCGCTTGCTCAAAAACGGACAGCAATACTCCGGCGGCTCTTTTAGGAAGCATTTTTAGTTGATCGATAGCGGTCTTTGGAGACAAACCCCGGACTGCGTCTGCTACCAGCCGCAACTTGCGTGGACTGGACATGATAAAACTGGCTTTGGCTTTAACCGTCGTCATGTTTTCTCCATGGTTCTCTTAACTATTGCTCCATGGCCCCTAAATGTTCGGGTTGGAGAGAACTCCCCCAAACGGTGTCCCACCATCGACTCATTGATAAATACGTCCACAAATTTATGGCCGTCGTGCACCTGAAAAGTCGTCCCCACAAACTCCGGAGGTATCTGGCTATTTCTAGCCCAGGTCTTGATGGGATTCATTTTTTTACCCACCTTGGCCATTAATTTCTGATCAATATATGGTGCCTTCATTTGCGTCTTTGCACAACCATCTTGTGCGAATATTTAAATTTATTTCTGGTCCTATTCCCTCTGGCTGATCTACCCCACGGCGTCTTGGGATGCATTCCCTCTCCAGACCGACCCTCTCCGCCGCCGTGAGGATGGGACCTGGGATTTTGTGCCGTTCCCCGGACAGTTGGCCGGATTCCCATATGCCTCTTTCTTCCCGCCGTGCCCAGATTTACATTCTTCCAGACTAAATTACCGATTTGCCCAATTGTGGCATACGCTTCGGGCCTTATGCGTCGGATTTCGCCCGATGGCAATTTTACCAGAGCCCACCCTTCTTCGAAACCCTGAATTACCGCTGCTCCTCCAGCCCCGCGCACTAGTTTTGCCCCTCGGCCAACCGTTACCTCTAGACAGTGTATCATTGTGCCCACCGGAATTGCTTTCAAGGGCAAAGCGTTTCCCGCAGTCAGTGGGGCGGCTTCTCCGCTCACTACCCGTTGTCCCGCTTTCATTCCATCCGGTGCCAGGATATATTTTCTGGCCCCGTCCGCGTATTGGATCAAAGCCACATCAGCCGTGCGGTTTGGATCGTACTCGATAGCCACCACTCGTCCCGGCACATCCCGCTTATCCCGTTTCCAATCAATATCCCGGTAGCGTCTCTTTTCTCTGGCTCCCTGATGCCGGGTAGTCACCACCCCGGTAGAATTCCGGCCGGAGTTTTTAGGTAAAGTCCAAGTTAATCTTTTTTCCATAGGTCAATGCTCTGTTTAGAATTAATATGTACTATCGCTTTTTTCCAGTCCGGAGCCGTGGTTTCTCCACCCATCCGTCGGCTGCGCCGGGACTTACCGGGCATAATCAGAGTTTGCACTCTTAGCACTTCCACCCCAAACATTTCCTCTACCGCCTTTCTTATTTTCGGCTTAGTTGCCTCCGGAGTCACCGCAAAAGTGTACCTTTTATTTTGGGCCTCTCTCATAGATTTTTCAGTGACCACGGCTTTAAGCAGCATATGTTTTTTTAATTTCAGCTAACGTTTCCTTGGTTAATATCAGCCGTTTGTGAGCTAGCACCGTGTAGGCAGACAAGCTGCTCACGCCGCTTAATTGAGCGGCATTTAAATTCCGCGTGGCTTGTTTGAATTTATCTTGGCCGCTGGCGGTTACCACTAGACACCTTCCATCTGCCAGCCAACTCACTTGCTTTGTTTTTCCGCTGGCCTTCTCGGCTCCAGTAACTACCATAATTTGTTTAGCCTCAGCTTTTGCCGACAAAGCCCCCAGCAGAGCCAGTCTCCTCATTTTAGCCGGCATTGTCATTTTGTAGTTTTGTTCCCCGCTTGGTCCATGAGCAATTCCCCCGCCCACAAATATCGGGGCGGCCGAGCTGCCATGTCTCGCTCTACCCGTGCCTTTTTGTTTATACGGCTTAGCCGTAGTCTTAGCGACTTCACTCCTGGTTTTTGTAGACGCTCCGGCCCGCCGCTGGTTAGATAGCCACACCCGCACCGCCTGTGCTAGCAGTGCCGGCTCGACTTTAATTTCAAAAATGGAGCCGGGCAGGGGAGTTGACTCGACTTTTTCTCCCTTCAAGTTATAAGTTATTGCTGAAATCATATTTTTGAAACAGTTACAAAAGATCCCCGGTGTCCGGGGACTGCGCCAATAACCGCCATCTCTTTTTCGTTAATATCCAGAATCTTCAACCCCTTTACCGTCACGGTTTCTCCCCCCATCCGTCCTGCCATTCTTTTTCCCCGCAGCACCCGTCCCGGAGTTGTAGTTTGTCCACTTGATCCTGGCGCCCTTTCTCTATCTGATTGACCATGAGTTCTCGGTCCGCCCGCAAATCCATGTCTTTTCACCGCTCCCGCCCATCCCTTGCCTTTGGAAATCCCCTTCACCTGCACCACGTCCCCAACTAAAAAGTCCGCCTCTTTTGAATCGCGGACTTCTCTTATTATAGTTTTAAATTTTGACATTTGAATTTTGAGTTGTTTCGCCTCATATCCATGTTTTTCTTTTGTGCGTGAACCGGCTTCAGTAGCCGGTAATATAGACAGTACAGTCACGCCTAGCTGTCTCCCGTCAGGAGTGTACCTCATGCTCATCTCCTTTTTTTTGGCAAATATAGTGTTTAGCATGTCTATGCTGTGCAATAAAAAAAGTGCCGGACGGCACTTCAATAAACAAGTCCCTTCCGCACTTACGTTAACCGCAGTATGCGTACTGTAATCACGACAGTGCAACCATTATACCAGACTTACATCTTAATCTCAATATCCACTCCCGCGGGCAGTTCCAAATTGGAGAGAGATTCAATTGTCTTAGGGGTGGGATCCAGAATATCTATCAATCTTTTGTGCACCAGCATCTCGAAGTGTTCCCGGGCATTTTTATCTACATGAGGTGAAGAGGTTACTACTATTAATTTTCGGTCAGTCGGCAAAGGAATAGGTCCCGAAACTTTAGCTCCGGTAGCCAGAGCTGTTTCTAGTATTTTGGCCGCCGTTTCGTCAATGACTCGATGGTCAAAAGACTTTAAGCGGACACGTAGTCTTCCTTTTGCCATATTAAGGTGCTTGAAAATTAAGCGATGATCTTGGTCACCGCGCCTGCTCCCACGGTCTTGCCGCCTTCACGGATAGCAAACCGCAGTCCCTCTTCCAAAGCTACTGGAGCAATTAGCTTTACTTTCACTTTAGCATTGTCTCCCGGCATCACCATTTCCACTCCGGTTGCCAATGTTACTTCACCCGTCACGTCCGTGGTTCGGATGAAGAATTGAGGTCGGTATCCGGAGAAGAAAGAAGTATGCCTTCCCCCCTCTTCTTTAGTCAGGACGTATACTTCGGCATCGAATTCTGTATGTGGAGTAATCGTTCCTGGCTTGGCCAATACTTGGCCTCTCTCTACCTGATCTTTTTCAATTCCTCTTAGCAATATACCCACGTTGTCTCCGGCCAACCCTTCGTCCAGTTGTTTTCTAAACATTTCTACACCCGTAACCACCGTAGTCTGCGTAGCCTTGATTCCCACAATCTCGATCGTTTCGTTAATCTTCACCTTTCCGCGCTCAATTCTCCCCGTCACCACCGTTCCCCGGCCCTTAATAGAAAAGACGTCCTCGACTGGCATCAAGAACGGCTTGTCTAGTTCCCGCACTGGGTCTGGAATATATTCATCCACTTTCTTAATCAACTCTAAAATTGCTTCCTCTGCCTTGGCATCTCCTTCGGTAGCTTTCAGAGCCGACCCGCGGATTATGGGTACCTCGTTGCCGGGGAATCCGTACTTAGTTAACAGTTCCCGGACTTCCATTTCCACTAGATCCAGAAGTTCTGCATCATCCACCATGTCACACTTATTCAAAAACACCACGATTGCGGGCACATTTACCTGTTTGGCCAACAGAATATGCTCCCGGGTTTGGGGCATGGGTCCGTCTGGAGCCGAGACCACCAAAATAGCTCCGTCCATCTGGGCGGCCCCCGTAATCATATTTTTGATGTAGTCTGCGTGACCCGGAGCGTCAATGTGAGCGTAATGCCTCTTTTCGGTTTCGTATTCTTGATGGGAAAGATTAATAGTTACTCCGCGGGCTTTTTCTTCCGGAGCTGAATCAATTTCCTCATATTTCTTAGCGGTGGCCATTCCTTTTTTAGCGAGAACCATGGTAATAGCCGACGTCAAAGTCGTCTTCCCGTGATCCACGTGACCAATGGTTCCGATATTCACATGTGGTTTATTTCTCACAAATGTAGCCATACGACGCTCTCAATTCTAAACGATAACTTTTTTCTACGCAAGGGGGAAATTCACTCCATTATTCACGATCTGCGATACTCTAAGCGCTTTCTAAGTAGTTTTTCGGAGTATCCGCCCTCTTCCATGTGCTTTTTCTCTACCGCCCGGATTTGCTGATCTAGTAAATATCCACAGCGGATTAGCAGATCCAGTTCATAATTTACTATTTCCTCTAATCCCTCTCTTCCTTCTTTTTCCTTCTTGGTTACCCAGAGGGAAATAGGGAGAAGTGAGGGGGAAATAGAAGGAGAAGACTCAAAAATCTTCCGGGTTTTAGCCAGTCGGGAATCATCTTTGCTCCAGCGCGATAGCCCCATACGTCGCAGAATATCCTCAAAATCTTCTCGAGCTTCCATGCCTGAGGCTTTGGCTACATCGTAAAGCTTTAGTTTAGTAGAAAGACTTCTTTCGGAAGAACCCTCTACGATGTTTTGTTTTAACGAGCGTAAAGCCTGTTTGATCTGATCGCGTTGGCGGTTGTCTTCGTATTTACAGTAGTAAAGGGGCACAAACCCCCATCCCAAATCAAAAGCAATTTGAGCAAGCTTATAGGAAAGTAGTGACTTGTACCCCGGTTCAGCCATACTACTCCATTGTAGCTTCTGGGCCTTTATTGCGGAAGGCTTTTACAAACTTTTCCGCCTGCTTTTCGTCCCAAGCGTCCATTTTTAGCATTCTGCCCCACGCCGTCATAATTATGGGTTTATCAATTGTCGGATTTGGCGCCACGATTATTTTAAACAGTGTCATTTTCTTGGCAAAATCTCCCAAAGTCTGCCCCAGCGCGCAATTAGTTTTAACTGTCCCGCTATCCGTTGCTACTCCATTATCTTCATGTGCACTAGCATTAAAAATTAAAAATTGAAAATTAGAAATTTGGAGCCCACAATTATAGTGGGCGACGATATATCCATGCTCCAGTGAGTGCAGTAATTTATATTTATCCTGCACCTCGCCGTAAATCCCGGGGCGGATCCAATCGACATCATGGGGCCCGGAAACCGGGGGATTAGAATTGTACTTAAACTCATCCAGTTTGGCGTGTTCCCAATGTTCCCGCCCCTGATCTACAACCATTTCCCCCGGCAAACTTCCCTGTCCACTTACCAGCCATATCATTCCGCCTATTAAAACCAAAATTATGACAATCCACTTAAGCATTTGCCGCTACTTTACCAGATTTAGCAATGATGTTCTCGGCAATATTCTTCGGTACCTCTTCGTAGTGTGACGGCTCCATATAATAGGTGGCCCGGCCGGCAGACATAGACCGCAGCTTGGTGGAATATCCAGAAAGTTCAGCTAAAGGCACGTAAGCATTGATGATCGTTAGGTGTCCCCGCTTGTCCGTTCCCAAAATTTGTGCCCGCTTGCTGGATAAGTCGCCGATTACGTCCCCCATATATTCCTCCGGGGTAGACACTTCCACTTTCATAATTGGCTCCAGCAAGCATGGATCAGCCAGCTTCACTCCGTGTTGAAAAGCCATCGACCCGGCGATCTTAAACGCCATCTCCGAAGAGTCCACGTCGTGATAAGTCCCGTCATACAGGGAAATTTTAATATCCACCGCCGGGAACCCTGCCAGGACTCCGTTTTCCATAGCCTCTTTAATTCCTTTTTCAATTGCCGGAATAAATTCAGAAGGAATGGCACCCCCTTTGATGTCATTTTCAAACTCAAACCCGCTGCCCCGGGGAAGGGGTTCCAGTTTAATCCAGCAGTGACCATACTGGCCATGTCCGCCGGACTGTTTAATGTACTTACCTTCTGCCTCCGCGGTTTTTCTAATAGTTTCTTTATACGCAACCTGCGGGGCGCCGGTGGCGGCCTCTACTCCAAATTCCCGTTTCATCCGGTCCACAATAATTTCCAAGTGCAGCTCTCCCATGCCCGAAATAATCGTTTGCCCGGTTTCCAAATTCGATTTAATCCTGAAAGTTGGGTCTTCATCGGATAATTTATTCAAAGCCAACCCCATCTTTTCCTGATCTTGTTTGGTTTTTGGCTCAATAGCCAGCGAGATAACTGGTTCTGGAAACGTAATAGACTCGAGTATAATTGGTGCGCTTTTGTCACACAGAGTATGTCCTGTACTCGTTTCCCGTAATCCTACCAAAGCTACAATCTCTCCCGCGTATGCCGCGTCAATCTCTTCCCGTTTATTAGCGTGCATTAGAAGCATCCGCGAAATCCGTTCTTCTTTATCCTTGGAGGCATTATACAAACCCTGTCCTGCTTCTAATTTACCCGAATAAATTCTTAAATACGTCAGCCGGCCCACGTGGGGATCGGTCTGGATCTTAAAAGCCAACCCGCAAAATTTTTCCTCATTAATGGTTTTTCTTATTTCTTCTCCCCCGGTTTTAGGGTTTAAACCTTTGACATGATCAATATCCACCGGTGACGGCAAAAATTCTACGACCGCGTCCAAAAGCGGCTGTACTCCCTTGTTGCGAAGGCTGGCTCCGGAATACATCGGCACCAATTTATAAGCAATCGTTGCCCGGCGTAGTGCTGCTTTCAGTTCAGCGATACCCGGCTCTTCTCCTGCCAGAAATTTGTTTAACAGACCATCATCTGTTTCTGAAATTTGCTCGATAAGTTTAGTCCGCCATTTCTCTACCACCTCTTTCATATCTGCTGGCACTTCTTCTTCCACAAACTTGGCCCCGGTCTCGTCACCCTGCCAAATCAAAGCTTTTCTTTCCAGTAGCAAGACCACCCCCCGGAAAGTATTTTCAGCTCCGATCGGATAAGCCATCACTGCCGGGTTGGCCCCCAATCTATCGATAACGGCTTTTACTGTCCCTTCAAAATTCGCTCCCAGCTTATCCACCTTATTCACAAAAATTATCCGCGGCACTTTATATTTATCCGCCTGCCGCCACACCGTTTCCGTCTGCGATTGCACAGTTTCTTCTGCATCCAGTACAGTCACTGCTCCGTCCAAAACCCGCAAAGATCTTTCTACTTCCGCCGTAAAGTCCACATGCCCCGGGGTGTCAATGATATTAATCCGGTACGAGCCGGTCTCGACAGGGGAAACCGGGTCGTTTACAGTCCAAAACGTCGTCGTGGCCGCAGAGACAATGGTAATTCCCCGTTCCCGCTCCTGTTCCATCCAGTCCATTTGCGTGTCGCCTTCATCAATATCTCCGATCTTGTAGGATTTACCGGTATAAAACAAAATCCGCTCCGTAGTCGTCGTTTTTCCGGCGTCGATATGGGCAATTATGCCAATATTCCGCACCCGATCCAACGGCACTATCCTATTAGTAGTCTTTATATCCGCAGCCATAGCACGTAATTTTAACACACTGGCATCATTAGCAGTCTTGGGGTACAATTGCCAGTACAACTATGGCTGCAAAGAGAGATTATTACGACGTCTTGGGTGTTTCTAAAAACGCTTCCGACGCCGAGATTAAATCGGCTTACCGCAAGATGGCCATGCAGTGGCATCCCGACAAAAACAAATCCCCCGAAGCCGAAGCCAAATTTAAAGAAATTAACGAAGCCTATCAGATTCTATCTGATTCTCAAAAGAAACAAACATACGATCAATTTGGTCACACTCCGCCCGGCGGGCCCGGTTTTGGAGGTTTTGGTGGTTTCCAACAGCAAGGTCCGTTCCAATATTCATACTCCACTCCCGGCGGAGAAAACCCCTTTGGAGATATGGGAGATCCATTTGAAATCTTTGAACAGTTTTTTGGTGGCGCTTCGCCCTTTGGCCGCAGCCGGCCCGCCAAACCCCACTATTCTCTGCGCATTCCCTTTATGACAGCCATTAAGGGCGGGACCGAAAGCGTCACCATCGACGGCAAAACTCACGCCATCAAAATTCCCGCCGGTGCCGATACTGGGACTCACTTGCGCTTTACCGAATTTGATATTACTTTCGAAGTCGAGTCCGACCCGGTTTTTCGTCGCGACGGGGCAGACATATATATAGACCACAAAATTCCTTTCACTTTGGCTATTCTCGGTGGCACCACTTCAGTACCCACCCTGGAAGAAAATCTCAAGCTCAAAATCCGCCCCGGTACTCAACCGGGGACCATGGTTAGATTGTCCGGTAAGGGTGCCCCCCAGCTCCACGCCCTGTCCCGCGCCAATCGTGGCGACTTCTACATCCGCCTGGTCATCGGCCTTCCCTCCCACCTTTCTCGTCGTCAAAAAGAGCTCCTAGAAGAATTCGCAGAAGAGTGATAAAATTGGCCACTATATGGCCAAAGTTTTACAAGCAAGAACTGAATTTGCTTCCGCTTTAAATCAGGTGGCGCACGAACGCAACCTGGACCCGGAAGTGGTTTTGGATACCATTAAACAAGCCATTATCGCCGCTTTCAGGAAAGATCACCCTGGTCAGTACGACGAGACCAAAACTTACGACGTGGACCTCAATTCCCAATCCGGAGAAGCCAAGGTTTACGTAATTGATAACAAGAAGAAAACCGATATCACGCCTCCCGGCTTTGGCCGCATTGCTGCCCAAACCGCTAAGCAGGTTATTCTCCAAAAAATCCGCGAAGCCGAAAAATCAGCTACAGTTGCCGAATACGAAAAACGCCTGGGCGCTTTGGTCAATGGTATGATCCTCCGCTTCGTCGGTAACGATATTATTGTAGACATTGGCAAAACCGAAGCGGTTATGCCTCCTGCCGAACAAGTCTATTCCGAAGACTATCACATCAACCAGCGTTTAACTTTCTACCTGGATTCCATCCGTGACTCTTTGCGCGGTCGGGAAGTGATTGTTTCCCGGGCCAACACCGGCCTCATCAAAGAACTTTTCAAAAGGGAAGTCCCCGAAGTTAATTCCGGAGCTGTAGAAGTCAAAGTTATTGCCCGTGACCCCGGATCCCGCACTAAAATTGCCGTTTACTCTCATCAGTCCGGCGTCGACCCGGTTGGTTCTTGCGTGGGCCAAAAAGGGGTCCGGGTTCAGGCTGTCATCGGTGAGCTCAACGGCGAAAAAATCGACATTATCCAATTTAGTGAAGAAACGGATAAATTTATCGCTTCCGCTCTCTCTCCAGCCACTGGCCTGACAGTCAAAATCAATGCCAAAAAAGCCGAAGCAGTTGTCACGGCTCCTGCCGACCAACTATCTCTCGCCATTGGCCGTGAAGGTCAAAACGCCAAACTGGCCGGCAAGCTTACCGGATATCATATCGATATCGTTGGTGAAAAAGGCACCTCCGAAAAGAAAGAATGAAATGCAAAACAGACCACCGATCGTCGTCATTTTGGGCCATGTAGACCATGGCAAAACTTCCCTTCTTGACGCTCTACGTAAATCCGATGTTGCCGCCCATGAGGTCGGTGGCATAACTCAAAGCACCAGAGCTTTTCAAGTAAACAATATTACATTTATTGATACGCCTGGGCATGCTGCTTTTTCTCAGATGCGCAGCCGGGGAGCCGATATTGCTGATATTGCTATCTTGGTAGTTTCTGCCGTAGATGGAGTCATGCCCCAAACTAAGGAATCCATTGCCACTATCAAAGCCGCAAGCATTCCTATGATAGTCGCCATTAATAAAATGGACCTTCCCGGCGCCTCCATAGATACCATCAAATCCCAATTAGCCGAAAATGAAGTTTTAGTTGAGGGTTTCGGAGGAGACGTGCCCGTAGTACCCGTATCTGCCAAAACCGGCGCCGGCCTCCCGGAACTTTTGGAGATGATTAATTTGGTTTCTAGCCTCCAACCTCCAACTTCCGATCCCTCCGCTCCTCTCGAGGCCGTGGTTTTAGAGTCTCACCTTGATACCCGTCGCGGTCCTCTGGCCGTCGTTATCGTCAAAAACGGCACTCTGAAAACCGGTCAGGAATTATTTTTAGATAAATTAGTCGGCAAGGCCAAAGCTCTGTCCGTCGATCCTGCCTTGCCTTCTACCCCAGTTGAAATACTGGGCCTCACCTCCGTCATCCCCGTCGGTTCCATACTATTTCCCTCTCCTGCGGCACAGCCACGAGCTAGCGAGAAATTAGGAGAGGGACGAAAGGGTGAGGTACCCGGAGAAGTCAAACTCATTCTCAAGGCCGACACTCTCGGTTCCCTCGAAGCAGTTTTGGCTGCTTTGCCTGCTGAAATCGAAGTTGTTTTCTCCAGCACGGGAGACATCACCGAGTCGGACGTCTCAATGGCTCAGTCCATCAACGCTCATCTGGTGGGTTTCAGCGTCAAAATTCCTGGGAGCGTCGCCAAATTAGCCGAAACCGAGAAAATTATCATCCGCAATTTTAAAATTATTTACGAATTGTTAGACGCTGTTGAAAAATTAATCCATTCTCCCGGAACTGAAACTATTACCGGCCGAGCCCAAATTCTGGCCGAGTTTAAAATAGGCAACCTCCAGGTAGCTGGTAGCAAATGTATAGAAGGGGAGATACTCAAGACCGATTCGATTCGGGTGGTTGATAAAATTACTAAAATTAAATCACTTAAAGTCGGCAAAACCGAAGTTGAAAAAATCAAAACCGGTCAGGAATTCGGAGCCGTTTTCTTTCCTCCTGTTGACTTCAAGATTGGCGATACTATAATTGCCGTCACTATACATGGCGCCAGTTGATACCAATCAATTCAAAAGCCTGCTGGATTCTGCTCATTCGGTGGCCATTCTTCTCCCCAAAAATCCGGAATTAGACGCTGTGGCCGCCGCCCTCTCCCTCAAACTTTCCTTAGACCAATTTGGCAAACCCGCCCTGGTCACCTGCCCCGACTCCATGACAGTAGAATTTCATCGTCTGGTTGGGGCGGATACGGTTATTTCCAATTTTGGCAGCCGCAATCTGGTTATCACTTTCCCCGGCCAAACCGAAATTGTCGATAAAGTCAGTTATCATATTGACGATCGGGGAGAATTGAATCTGGTGGTCACTCCCAAACCCAACACTCCGGGCATTGACCACCGTAAATTGAATTTCATTTCAGGAGGCGCTCAAGCCGATCTCATAATTCCAGTTGGAGGCGCAGAAATTCCGGAAGTTTTTGCCCAATCCAAGCAATTTTCTTTGAGCACTTCACAGGAAACAGCTCGTCTTCTTGAAACCCTCAAACTCCCCATTTCCAACGACGCAGCCTCAAATCTTTTAGCCGGCATAGAAAAATCCACCTCCAATTTTACAACCAACGTCACCGCCGATACTTTTGAAATTGCTGCCGCTCTCATGCGCCACGGTGCCCGCCGCCACGACGTCTACACTCCTCCAGCCAGCGACCAACAGCCAATGACTAACGACCAACCACCTCAACCCGACTGGTATACTCCCAAAGTCTTTTCCGGCACCACAGTTTCGTAATCTGTTAGAATAAAAAGACCAAATGTACAAATACCGTTGGCCTACACCTTTCGCAATCGACCTTTCTGGTAGTAGCGGTTTTGAATTAAGAAATGAGGCCTATAAACACCTTCAGAAAAATAAGAATATGTCTGGGGCAGAACGGGGTTCTGAAGACCAGCAAGGATATGGGTTGTTAACGGAAATGGTAATAAGAAAAGAGTTAGGGTTGAAAGTTGAAAAAGATAAAAATCAATCTCTTGCTTATGACATATTTACACCAAACGGTATAAAGATTGACGTTAAGTGCAGAGGTGGAGAAAAGCCCTTTTTGGAGAAATACACAAGTAGCGATGGAATCCCTAGAGAAGCAAAACACAACCTCTTTGCAAGACAGGTATTTGACAACCGACTAGATACTGATATTTACTTGATGACTCATCTAGAAAGGCCCAAGCCTGGAACGTTGCCTGGCACGTCGAGGCAGAGAAAATGGAAGCTTTATGTATGTGGTTGGGTTTCTAAAGGAAGAGCGAAAAGGGAAGGGGTTTACCTCCCTCGTGGATCTTTGACTGAACGGGGTATTTCTGGATGGTTTCCGTACAGAGGACAGGAGATAGAGTTTTATAATAAAAACCTCAACGGGATCAGTGCCGTGGAAGAGTTATTTGAATTAACGAAGGAAGACGTAGGTCAGGACGAAAAACGATTAGGAGGTCTTAATCTAACTTCTGTTGACGCCGTTAGAATAATTTACGATTTAATCGGTAGAGGTTTACTTAAAGAAGAGCATTTGAAATATGTTAGGAAAGAGCTCGAAGTAGAGACAGTTATTAAGCCATTTCTACATCCTAATCAATATCGCCACGTTCTTGTGTGGTTAAAGGAGAAAAATAAAGTAGATGACACAGTTTTAGAAAAGGTTCAAAAAATTTTACCGAGGGAAGATTTTAAAGGAATATAGGCAACATACTTTCCATAGAATTTTGAGCTTCTTTTATTCGCGCGTTGCAGACTTCTATAAGATCTATTTTCTTTTCTTTATGCAATATTGTCTCTTCATTTTTTTCTACACCTATAAAAGACCTTTTTTCAAGCACGGCAGCAACAAGAAAACTCCCACTTCCGCAAGTGTTATCTAAGACAGTATCTCCTTCGTTTGTATATGTTCTTATTAGATAGCGAGCCAACTCCACAGGTTTTTGAGTGGGGTGATATATACGACCTTCACTTTCGGCGGTTTTGAAGTAAACAACGTCGAGAGGATACCTTTGTCCATCACTCTTGACCACTACTGGGTCAAAGTTCCCGTAGCTACCGCTATGTTGATTTTTTCTAGTCCCTTTGTTATAGGGAGTCCCACTACTCATCTGCGGATTGTATGTTGGTTGGTTTTTATGATTCTTGTAAAAGATACATATATCTTCATGGGCTCTCAATGGTTGCTTTTTTGCGTTTAGGAAGTTCGTTGGTTTCGATTTTTCCCAAACGATTTTATATCGGAAGAGCTTTTCGTTGCTTAAAATTAGCTTTGCAGTAAATATTCCCTGCGATGTTAACACAATTACTCCCTTATCTTTTATTATTCTTTCGTATTGCTCCCATAGTTCATCCAACGGAATAACACTATCCCACTGGTTCTGGGTTGTACCGTATGGGAGATCACAAAGAATCATGTCTACTGATTTATCAGGAATACCGACCATCACATCTAGACAGTCACCTTCTATCACCTCATTAAGAAACTGTTCAATTCCGTATTTTTTATGACGGCACTGCGAATTTACAACGTTTGATGTTCTTGGTTGAAGCATAAATTTGGGTTTTATTTGGTTGAGTTAATTAAACAGTTTTATTGTTGGTGAGTCAAGTAACAAATACTATAACAAATTCGTATTCAACCAACGATAATCAGAACCCGTGGGTGTGTTACGTTCCATCCCAAAATCCCCCTTCCGAATAGAATAGACAGTATGGTATACTGCAGGCACTAAGAGACATTAACGGAGGTTTGTCCGAAGTTCATCGGACTCGCACTCGCCCTATCTCTTATTATTTAGTTTTTGGAAATTAGGTCAATTAGAAATTCGCAAATATGGCACTAGATCCCAAATCAAAAGTAGACGTCATCAAGAAATTTGCCCAGGGCAAAGGGGACACCGGTTCTCCCGAAGTCCAGGCCGCCCTGCTGACTGAAAAAATCAGTAAACTTACCGAACATTTGCAGGCCCACAAAAAGGACGAGCATTCCCGCCGCGGCCTCTTATCCATGGTCAACAAACGCCGCCGGTTATTGTTCTACTTGCAGAGGAAAGATATTAAAAGGTATAATGACCTGGTTAAAAAGTTAGGTTTAACAAAATAAATCAATCGAGAGGTGCGAAGAGAAGTGACCCTCTTCTTCAGACTTCTTGATTGAATAAGAGTACATGAAATTAGTCAGTAAAACTTTAGAATTAGCCGGACGCACGCTTACCCTGGAAGTCGGCCGTTTTGCCGCCCGGGCTACATCGGCCGTTTTTGCCCGTTACGGCGACACTACACTTTTGGCCACAGTGGTCCTCGGTAAAGAAGACCTTAAAAAAGATTATTTTCCTTTGTCTGTCGAATACCAGGAACGTTTATATGCCGGGGGCCGCATCAAAGGTTCCCGTTGGGTCAAACGTGAAGGTCGTCCTACCGACGCCGAAGTTCTATCGGCTCGGCTTATCGACCGCTCCATCCGCCCGCTTTTCCCAAAAAACCTTAAAAATGAAGCCCAGGTAGTTATTACCGTTCTCTCTGTGGATACTGCCAACGACGCTGACGTTTTAGGTCTCATTGCCACCTCCGCCGTTTTAGCCATCTCTCCCATTCCCTGGAACGGCCCCGTAGCCGCAGTTCGTATGGGCCTAATCGACGGCAAATTAGTGATTAATCCAGAAAATGGAAACCGCTTCGGTGCGGACCTGGACTTGGTTATCGCCAGTTCAGAATCTGTCATCCCCATGATCGAAGCCGGCGCCAACCAAGTTCCGGAGGAAACAGTTTTAGAAGCTCTAAAAATCGGGTTTGCAGAGAACAAAAAAATTATCGCCCTCATTAACGATCTGGTTAAAGAAGTTGGGCACGCCAAAATCCCCGTCCCCTCTAAAGATCATAATCCGGAACTGCTTTCCGCTGTCCAAAAAGCTGCCAAAGACTTAAAAGATGAAACTGAAATAGAACCCCTTGTTTCCAGTTTTGACTCCAAAGATCAGGCTGAAGTCAAAGAAATTGTCGAAGAATTATTCTCCCAAACTTTCCGCAAAAATATTCTGGCCGGCAAGCGGGCCGACGGCCGTAAACTGGATGAAATCCGCCCCCTCTCAGCCGAAGTCGGAGTCTTGCCCCGGGTCCATGGCTCCGCTATTTTTCAGCGTGGAGAAACTCAAGCCCTAACCGTCACCACCCTGGGAGCTCCCTCTTTGTCTCAATCTCTAGAATCCGCCGAAGGCGAGGAAACCAAGCGTTACATGCACCACTACAATTTTCCTCCGTTTTCCACCGGAGAAACTGGCCGCATGGGCTCACCCGGCCGCCGGGAAATAGGTCATGGAGCTTTAGCCGAAAGGGCCCTGGCCCCGGTTATTCCCACTGAAACTGATTTCCCTTACGCTATTCGGGTTGTCTCTGAAATTATGAGTTCCAATGGCTCCACCTCTATGGCCAGCACCTGTGGATCCACTTTATCTCTCATGGATGCCGGTGTTCCGCTTTTGGCCCCCGTCTCCGGAATTTCCACAGGTTTGATACAAGAGGCAGATAAATACGTTCTTCTCACTGATATCAATGGCGGCGAAGATCATTATGGAGATATGGATTTCAAAGTGGCCGGCACGGAAAAAGGCGTTACCGCTATCCAGCTGGACGTTAAAATCCCAGGGATTTCTCTGGAAATTTGTGAAGAAACTTTCAAACGGACCCGGGTTGCCCGCATGGCTATCCTCTCTACTATGCTCAAAGCCATTCCCGAACCTAGAAAAGAATTATCCCCATATGCCCCCAAGATTCATGTCGTCACCATTCCCGTAGACAAAATCGGCGAGCTCATTGGCCCGGGCGGCAAGGTCATCAAAAAACTCATGGCTGACTTCAATGTCACTATCGACGTCAACGACAATGGTTCAGTTTTCGTTTCCGGCACCGATCAAGATGGAGTCAGCTCCGCCATTGGCTGGATTGGCTCTTTAGGCCAAGAAGCCAAACCCGGAGAAGTCTATGAAGGCACCGTGGCCCGCATCCAGCCTTTTGGCGCGTTCGTAAACATCCTCCCCGGCAAAGACGGCCTGGTCCACGTTTCTCAAATGGCCCAGGGTTTTGTCTCTGATCCCAACACTGTCGTTCACGAAGGCGATAAAGTTAGAGTCTGGGTCACTGAAATTGACTCCCAAAATCGTATCAATCTCTCTATGCTTTTTGATGCCGCCGGCCAACCTCTGGTCAAAGCCCGCGAAGAGCGTGCTCCACGTCGGGACTTCGGTCCACGCAGAGACGACCGCGGCCCTTTCCGTGCTCCCCAACGTCGTGACGACCGCCGCCGCTTTTGATATATACTTCTTGACATAGTTTAATACATAAGATAATATATATATATGAACATACTTCCTACTCTTGTTTCTGCTTCCGATTTGCAACGGGATTCTGCCAGGATTTTAAACCTGGCCAAATCTGGAAACCAGCCAGTGGTTGTAATGCGTAATAACAAGCCGGAAGTGGCTATGCTAAACGTCGGAAAACTGCAAAAAATTCTCGACAGGATCCAAGAGCTGGAAGACGAGAAGCTGTTACAGGGTATTAAACAGACTGAAGTGGATTTTAAAGCAGGCAAGCTCAAATCTACCACCGATTTTTCCGAGTTTTTAGATGATTAAGAAATTTTACTATTCTCCCCAATTTGAAAAAAATTTTCGTAAACTGGAAAAGAGCCTACGCTTAGAGATAATAGAAGAGCTAAACGGCTTCGCCGAAGATCCCGGGCAAGCTCATCTCATTCCGAAGTATTGATCCACAATATTGGCACTCATGAGATATACTTAAACTAATGGATGACAAATTAAAATCTGCCACGTTACCCGATGATCTCCGTGCCAGAGCCGAAGAAATCTTGACTCGTGGTACCAATCCCGAACAAACCACTCACTACATAGACTGGATCACCTCTCTTCCTTGGGACAAAACCACTAAAGATATCCTGGATTTAGGTCACGCTAAGCAAATTCTTGACCAGCATCATTACGGATTAGAAGATTTGAAACAGCGCATTTTAGAATATCTCTCCGTTCTCATTTTAAATCAGCAAAAAAGCCTCATCTACCATGCCCCGATTTTATTATTAGTCGGCTTGGTCGGTACCGGCAAAACAACTCTCGCCAAATCAATTGCCGAGGCCATGGGCCGCAAATTTGTGCGTATTCCTTTTGGCGGCATGGGCTCAGCTCTAGAATTGCGTGGTCAATCCCGCACTTATCCCGACGCCGAGCCGGGTCAGATCATCAAAAATATCCGCCGGGCCGGAGCCAAAAATCCGGTCATTCTACTTGATGAAATCGACCGGGTAGCCGAATCCACCAGATCCGAAATTATGGGAGTTTTAGTCGAGCTTCTCGACCCTGAACAAAACGCTGGTTTTACCGATCATTACATCGATTATCCGTTCGATCTTTCCCAGGTTTTATTCATTGCTACCTGCAACAACACCACTAATATTTCCACGGCCGTTATGGATCGCCTCGAGCCTCTGACCATGCCGTCTTACAACGACGAGGAAAAAATCAAAATCGCCCGCAATTATGTCTTGCCTATCGAAATTAAAAACGCGTCTCTTCCTGAAACAGCTCTCAAAATTGACGATGCCGTCTGGCCCCAAATCGTCCGCCCCTTAGGTTTTGACGCCGGCATTAGAACTCTGGAGCGCACGATTCAGGGTATCGTTAGAAAAACCGCCAAACTCATAGTTGAAGGCAAAGGCAAGGAATTTTACATTACAGCCGATAATCTCAAACAATTCCTGCCCACTTATTGACAAGTGTGTAGAGATGGTATATAAAGTGTGTATATGCAAACAATGACCAGAGTAAATTTTACATTACCTTGGGATTTATATTTGGATTTAAAAGATCGGGTATCCACTAGACAAAGAAGTCGTTTTGTGGCCATGGCTGTTAGCAAACAGTTGAAATTGGGAAGAAAAAAGACTTCCTACGCAGACGCGTTGAGAAAATTTACCGGCGTGTTGGGTATAAGAAGTAGGCCCGGATGGGAAAATATAGAAAATATTGTAAATTGGGTAAACAAAGGTCGGGCTGCGGCTAATCGTGATTACTCATATATTCCCTATGCCAAAACCAAAAGCAAAAAGTAGATTTTTGCTTGATTCAGATGTTTCAATTTGGATAATCAGAGGAAATAAAAAGATAATTGAAGCCGTTTCAAAAATAGTGAATGACCAGTCCGTAGTTATTTCTGTTTTAACCGTTAGCGAAATTTACAAAAATTCTTTTCCCGAAGAAGAACCATCAAACCGGCATTTTTTCAAGTGGCATAATCAGATCCCCATAGATTTTACGATAGCCAAACTAGCGGGAGAATATTGGCATAGATACCGAAGTGTTAATAGTAATTTGATAGATTATTTGATCGCTGCGACTTGCAGGATAAAAAAAATAGCCCTCATTACTTGCAATACCAGGCATTTCCCTATGAGAGATATTAAAATTGTTGACCCATTAACATGAAAGGTTAAGTTTTTTATTTTTTATAATTAATATGAAACTCGATTCAAATGTCAAATTAAAATCTAAATATTGGAATCTTATTCCATGGATATCTGATCAAACTGCCACGGCCCTGTACCCCAATATTTATTTCCCAAAGAACATACACAAAGATTTGCAAAAAACTAGCCCCGACTCGTTAAATATCGCTCATCTAATTCACGAACAAACCCACATCAAAAGAATCAAAAAGGCCGGTGTTCTTAAATTCGCCTTAAAATATTTTTTTGATCCAGGGTTTAGGGTTGCCGAGGAGCTAATCGCCATCAAAGCGAGCATGAAATTCATCAAATCAAAAAAATTAACCTGGGACATAAATAACAGCGCCAAACACCTTTCCGGCTGGCTTTATCTTTGGCCTATCTCATATATTTCTGTGAAAGAAAGATTAGAAAAAATTTGGAAAGAAATATGACCACAGATGAAAAAAAGACAGAACTGCAAAAAATTGCCGATGAAATTAGAAATTTTAAGGGTTTGGATATTGCCAAAAATGCCACCCATGCCGTACCAGGCGAAGGTGACCCCGACGCAAAGATCATGTTTATCGGCGAAGCTCCGGGCCAGGTGGAAGACGCAACCGGTCGGCCTTTTGTAGGCCAATCCGGACAACTTATGCGCAAAACTTTATTCGAAACTACCGGCATCAAACCGGAAGAAGTATTTATTACTAATATTGTCAAATTTAGGCCTCCGGATAATCGCGACCCGAATGATTCCGAAATTGCCGCTTGTGCCGACTGGCTGGACCGCCAGATAAAAATCATTTCTCCCAAAATTATTGTCACTTTAGGTCGCTTCAGTATGGCCAAATTTATCCCTGGCGCGACTATTTCCCAAATCCACGGCCAAGCGCGTTTCTACGAACTATCAACAATGAACTATAAACTAATTATATTCCCCATGTATCATCCGGCGGCGGCTTTACGCGGCACCGCCATGATGAACGCATTTAAAGAAGACTTTGCCAAGTTAAAAAACCTGCTGGCGCCTCAACCAAAAATAGAGGATAATACCCCCAGTCAACCTAGCTTGTTTTGATATGGATAGCTTAAAAATAATTTCCCTCGGGGGATTTGGCAAAGTCACTTCCAACATGTTCGTCTATGAGTACGCAGACGATATTTTACTGGTCGATTGCGGCATCGGTTTTCCTACCGAAGACATGCTGGGGGTGGATCTATTGATTCCCGACATTTCATATCTCAAGAACAAAATTAATCACATCAAAGCCCTGGTTCTTACTCATGGTCACGAAGACCATACCGGCGCTCTCCCTTATATCCTCCCTCAACTCAAAAGCGTCTCGGTTTACGCCAGTAAACTCACCGCTCACCTGGTCATGGAAAAACTAGCCGAATATCAAGGGGTTCCTAAACAAGTCAACATCTTAATTCCCGGCCAACCGCTGACCTTAGGAAAATTTACAGTCGAGTCTACCCGCATATCTCATTCCATCCCCGACGCCACCAATTTAATTATTAAAACCCCCGTCGGTACCATCTACCACGGCAGTGACTTTAAGTTCGATTTTTCCCCTGTAGATGGCGTCCTTCCCGACGTTGGCCGCATCGCCGCCGCCGGCAATTCCGGGGTGCACCTTCTTCTTTCCGATTGTCTAGGTAGTGAGCGCAAGGGGTACACGCCTTCCGAAAAAACTCTGGAAGAGATGTTTGAGCGGGAAATCAATAATTGCCCCGGAAAATTTATCGTTACCACTATGGGTAGCAACATCAGCCGTTTTCGCCAGGCCATCGACGCCGCCATCCGCCACGGACGCAGAGTGGCTATTCTTGGCCGTTCCATTGGCCGCAATTTAAACGTGGCTCAAAACTTAGGGTACATCAAAGTTCCCAAAGGAGTACTTATCGACCCCAAACAAGCCCGCCGCATGCCCCCGCAAAATTTGTGTTTGTTAGTAGCCGGTTCCCAGGGCCAAACCGGATCGGCTATGGAACGCCTCGGCATGGGCGAACATCAGGACGCTACTATTAAACCCGGAGACAAAATAGTTTTCTCCTCCGATTATATCCCCGGCACCGAGTCTGCCACCCAGTCCCTTATTGACTCTCTCTCCAAATTGGGAGGCACCGTGGTTTACTCAAATATTACCGACAATTTGCACGTCTCCGGCCACGGCAGCCAACAGGATCTGCTTTTAATGATGGCTCTCACCCGGCCCAAATATTTAATCCCCATTGGCGGCACTTACCGCCACATGGTCCAATATTCCCGGCTTGCTCAATCCATGGGCTACCAAGAAGCGCAAATTCTCTTGCCGGAATATAACCAGACTATTGAAGTCACCCCCGAAACCGTTAAAACCGGCCCGGTAGTTGACGTTAAAAACGTCATGGTTGACGGCCTGGGAGTCGGTGATGTTGGCCACGTGGTCTTACGTGATCGTCAGGTTTTAGCCGAAGAAGGCGTAGTGGTCGCCGTTATCCAAGCCAAACAAAACCAGCTCTCCCAAATCGAAAACATAGATCTTATCAGCCGCGGTTTTGTTTTTGGTAAGGAAAATTCCAATCTCTTAAACCAGGGCAGCCAAACCTTAAAGCTTGCTCTGGCCAAGCGCCAAGGGCATATTGATTCTGATCGTCAAGTGCGTGAAGTTGCCGCCGATGTCTTGGAACATTTCTTCTTCGACCGTACCGGCCGCCGCCCCATGATTCTCCCGGTCGTAGTTGAGGTATAATAACTTCATGCCCAGAACACGCGCTTTCTTTGGTCGTAAAACTTCATTCAAGGTTAAGCTTAAAAAAACCACCATTAATTCCATCACTGCCGTCCTTCTCTTTGCCATCGCCGGCCTCATCTGGCTGTCTTTCACCAAACAAGGCTCACTCCTCTCCACCCTCTACACTCTTCTTACTACTCAATTCGGCATTCTCACTACTTTTTTCTTGCCATTTCCCTTCATAGTCGGTGGCCTCATGCTTACCAAAATCAGATCTTCCTTGGCCGAGCCCCACGTTTTCGTCGGCAGCTTTGTAATTTTAGCCGCCCTTTCCGGTCTATCCCGCGGCGGCAAGTTGGGATTTCAGCTTTGGCAGGGTAGCAGCACTTTTTTGTCTTCCCCGGGCGCAGCTTTGTTTTTACTGACCGGACTTTTTATCGGAGTGATTATTATGCTCAATATTCCTTTCGAAGACGCTTTGGCTTTCTTTGTCAAATTATTCACCCGTTTCAAAAATTTTCTTTCCCGATTCAAAAAAATCTCCGAAAAAACCTCAGCTCTTCCCCAAAGAGTCATCAAATTTTCTGGCATGGCTTCTTCCAATACTCCGCCTCCACCTCAACAAAAACTTCCTCTCACTCCGGCGTTTCCAGCCTCTAGTTTCCGCCCCACTCCACCTTCCGCCACCGACTCTCCCTGGCATTTCCCACCCCTGTCCCTCCTCTCTGAAAATATTTCCGGCAAAGCCGATCGGGGAGACACCAAAACCAACGCCGACACCATCGAAAAAAACCTGGATGCTTTTGGTATTATCGCTAAAGTTGCCGAGATTAATTATGGTCCCGCTGTTACTCAATATGCTCTGGAAGTGGCCATTGGCACAAAACTTTCTAAAATTTCTGCCCTGTCCAACGATTTAGCCTTAGCCCTCGCTGCCCCCACCGGCCAGGTCCGTATCGAAGCCCCCATTCCCGGCCGTTCTTTAGTGGGAATCGAGCTTCCCAACCGCTCTCCCGAATTCGTGTCTTTGCGAAAAATGCTCGAATCCGATGCCATGAAGCATCACAAGAGCAAACTCGCCGTGGCTCTAGGTCTGGACGTTTCCGGAAATGCCCTTGTCGCGGATATCGCCAAAATGCCCCACGTCCTCATCGCTGGCGCCACCGGCTCCGGCAAATCCGTCTGCATCAATGCTTTTATCGGTTCCCTGCTCTTCCGGACTTCACCGGCCGAAGTCAATCTCATCATGGTCGACCCCAAACGGGTCGAGCTGACCAATTACAACGGTATTCCCCACTTGTTGTGTCCAGTCATAGTCGATCCGGCCAAAGTCCTTTCCGCCCTCAAGTGGGCCACCGCCGAAATGGATCGCCGTTACAAACTTTTCGCTGAAGTTGGTGCCAGGAATATTGACGCCTACAATGAACTTTCCGGATTTCAAGCCTTGCCGTACATCATTATCATTATCGACGAACTGGCCGATATTATGCTCTACGCCCAGGTAGAAGTAGAAGACGCCATCACCCGCATTGCCCAAATGGCCCGGGCTACCGGTATTCACTTGGTTTTGGCCACTCAACGCCCGTCTGTGGACATTATCACCGGTCTGATCAAAGCCAATATTCCCACCCGCATCGCTTTTGCAGTTTCTTCCATGATTGATTCCAAAGTCATTATCGACCAACCCGGCGCCGAAAAATTACTGGGACGGGGAGACATGTTGTACATTCCTCCGGACCAGGCCAAACCCACCCGTATTCAGGGGGCTTTTGTTTCCGATAAAGAAATTCACTCCCT
Source organism: uncultured Gammaproteobacteria bacterium (assembly GCA_964356225.1). Lineage (GTDB taxonomy): Bacteria > Patescibacteriota > Microgenomatia > CAZETR01 > Amesbacteraceae > GWC2-45-19. The sequence continues at coordinate 45,386 of CAYHGA010000001.1, read as the reverse complement.
GATCGAATTTTTGAAAAAACAGGGGATTGCCCCTCATTACACCGAAGAAGTCACTTCTATGCCGGTCGGTATTAAAGGCCGGGCTGGTAGTTCCTTTATTTCTCCCAACGGTGAAGACCGCGATCCTTTATTCGAAGACGCTGTCCGTCTTATTCTCCAAGCCAACAACGCCTCGGCTTCCTTCTTGCAGCGCAAGTTGAGTATTGGCTATGCCCGGGCCGCCCGGATCCTGGATGAGCTTCAACAGGCCGGCATGATCGGTCCTGCGGACGGCGCCAAACCCCGGGAAATTCTTATTAAAAATCTAGACCAAATCAGAAATGAAGACAGTCGGTCAAGTCCTCCAGGCAGCCCGTAACGCCCAAAAGCTCGATCTTAAAGACGTTTCTCGCATCACCCGTATCCGGGTTAGTTTTCTAGAGGCCATCGAAGCCGACGACTATGGCCGTCTGCCTTCTGGGGCCGTAGCCCGGGGTTTCATCCGTAATTATTGCGAATTTTTGAGTTTGAACCGCTTGGCCACCCAGGCTATTTTCCGCCGGGATTTTGTGGAAAACGAACAAGGACAAATTGTCCCCCGGGGCATGGTCAAACCGGTAAGTGAAATCAGCTTTTGGACCCCGCGTACTACTTTAATCGCCGTCATCACTTTTATTTTCACTCTCTTTGGGGCATATTTAATTTTTCAATACCGGGTGCTTACCGGTCCGCCCCCCCTGCGCCTAATCACTCCCATCAATAAGCAAGTGACCACTGAATCCACTATAGAAATCACAGGCACCACTAGCCCGGAAGCCACCATTTCCGTTAATGGGGATTTAGTTGCCCTGGAAAAAGGCGGCCGTTTTTTCCTCCGCTTGCCTTTAACCGCCGGAGACAATATTATTTCCGTAATTGCCACCTCTAAATCCGGTAAAACGGCAAGCCAAATTCGTACCGTAATTAAAAAATGACTAATCTCGCTCAATTCTTACTCGTTGTAGTTATTGTCACCTTGACCATTCTTCTGGTCTTCGTGGCCATTGAAACCGTCCTCCTCTTGCGCGATATCCGCACCTCCGTCAAACAGTTTAAAGGCAAATCTCCCAAAGAACTCTCCACCCATCTCCGCCACTTTTTCCACCGTGGTGGTACGCCTCTCAAGCCCTCTTGACAAGCAAAATTTTATGTACTAACATTGTTAGTACAATGCAACTCCAAACTATTTTCAAAGCCGGCAATAGTCAAGTTATCGCTATCCCTAGCGATGTCCTGGCCGATCTCAATCTCAAAATTGGTAGCAAGGTCTTAGTGGGGACAGCAGACGATACTACCATTGTTATAAAAAAAACTTCTCCCAAAATTAGAAAATCCGACGCAGGTTTTCAAAAATGGCTTAGCGTTTTTATGAAAGAGAACGCCGAAATTCTCGATGAACTGGCAGATCGTTAATATAGAAGAGGCCTATCGTATTCATGAAATAATCATTGTCAGGGCTGGCACCAAAGCAGCGGTTCGCGATTTTGCTCTCCTCCATTCTGCCCTCGAGCGGCCCAAAGCTACCTACGCTGGTCAAGATCTTTACCCCACCCTTTTTGCCAAAGCCGCGGCCCTCCTGCAATCCGTTTGCTTAAATCACCCGTTTACCGACGGCAACAAACGCACAGCTTGGACCGTAACTCATAAATTTCTCTGGGATAATGGTTATCACCTCAAATCAAACCGCAAAGAAGCCGCAGATTTTATGGTTTATGTCGACAATTCCAAACCAGGAGTCAAAGAAATCTCATCCTGGCTTAAATCACACTCCCATTCGTTATAACTTCTGATTTGGTGGACACATGTCAGATGTTTCCGGAAGCAGACAGCGGGGTGAAGTATCTAAGCAAGCCGGTCTGGGCTTGCACGTCGGCTTCGGCGTTGCCTGCTCCACAAACTTAAACGTGGAGAGGATTTGGTTACTCCACTGACCATAATCTGAGTGAATTAGATACACATTATCATTATTGCTAAGCACATACGTTCTAAACACCTTTTTTGGTTCTTGAAATTCTGTTTTGACCTGAGCAGAGTATCCTGGATAGCTGTTTAGCGTTGTCTCTGTGAAGTCAAAGTTGTTCACCGCCAGTTTAGTAAATGGTTCAATAGCTTGATTTTCCCACCAAAGTTGCGGATTGTTGATATTTTCAAATACTTCAATTCTAAAAATTAGATTGTCTGGTCCCCATAGTTCAGACAGTTTGTCGTTAAGTGAAAATTTAAATGCGCTGGAGGCCTCGGGTGGAATTTGGGGATATTTGAATTGATAATCATATTTATTACTGGTATATGTTTTCCAGTTGGCGGTGGGGTCGGCCGTTGGGGTGGGTTTGGGAGCATAAATATACTTTCCGATCACAAGCCCGGCAGTGATACCAACCAATAAAATCACAACTCCTGTCAACAAAAATAATAGCCAGTTGGTTTTGGGAGATGGGGCGACCGGAGAAATAGTTGGAATAGGTTGATCCATAGATTATTTATCTTCTGGTTTGATTTTTAAAAATAAATCCCGGGAAAGTTTTTTGTAAAATTCGTTGTATTTCTTTATATCAAGTGGTTTTAGTAAGACCGGCATTTGTGAAGTCTGCTCAATTTGATCAATCGAATTGGCCAGATAAAATTCGGTTAACCCCAAATCTTTCTGCTTAGCCAGCGAAACCAAATGTTCGAATGTAAAATCTGTCTTATTTAAAATGTAATATAAATCAATAAAATCTTTGTGATCAGTCCGGCCAAAAATAGCTGTGATTTTATTTGAACCTATATTTTCCAATGAGTCCAATCTCACTTTACCCTCTTGTTTAAACTCTCCAAAATGTACCGGAATATCCTTAACTACATCCACCTTCAATGTATCTCCCTCTGTACTTTCAAATATAAATTGCAAAAAAGTGTTCGTGGTCACTTGTTTGATAGTTATTAGTTTTAACTCACGGCCAATACGTTCAACCTCTAAATTTACAGCCGAAAAATCCAACTGTTGATTTTGGCTAAACAAATCCAAATCTACACTTTCGCGGTGCTGAAAATAAAATCGTACCAGAGCTGTACCGCCCGTCAGATAAAAATCCGCTGCAAAACGGCCGAAAAAAAATAAATTCAAAAATTTGTCTTGGAGTACGTAATTTACTGCCATATTGTTAAGGCCCGTTCCCAGGCTTGACGGATAGGTTTTTTGATTTTTAATATCGGCATCATCGATCTGACATCAGACAAGGTTGTATATTTCCAAACATCTTCAAACTTGGCGCTTTCCAGAATCCTCGACATAATCCAAATCTTGTCTGTTTGATTTTCCCCACGCAGAATCCTCCTGACGTCATTCTCGGTCAAATCATAATCCCACAAAAAATATGGTCTGGTAGAGCTCATATCTCAATTATACCCCAAACTACGACAGATTAGTGAGTGCCGGTTACTTAGAAGCTACAGCTAATCATCGTGTAAAAGTCCTTCAGAAAAGACGTTTGCGAGGCGTTGGTCATATTCCAACCAGACAGGCCCGCTTTCCATAGTTTTCCGGCGGAAAACCAGACTACCGTTAACCCCTCGGGGGATGTCTTGGGGTCAGAAGAGTTCGCCGGATAGATAGTCAGGGCGGAATTTCCGTTTATATCGGTGTCCGCTACGGAAACTAATTGCTTTACATCCGGATATTCCTGTACCCAATAGGCAAAATACGCTTCACGCCGTGAGCCACCTGAATAAGGAAGGTTTGTAATATAGGTAATGCTCGGTTTGTATCCCTCATCCCGATTAAAAATAAGGTGGTCGTAGGCCTCAACTTCCCATTTGGGTGGCAAACACAGATTCAGGCCACTTTGGGTGGTAAGTCTTTTCCAGCTAGTGGGAACGATATATGTTGTCTTTGGATTAGAGGTTGGCGTGATGGTTGGAGTTGGAGTTGGCGTTGGAGTGACCGAGACACCCGTGAATTTAAACGTGGAGAGGATTTGGTCAAATAGGTTTTCTGAAAGTTGATCTGTCACATCCATTTGGATTGCAATTCCCGGGAACGTTTTATTATTGGAAAGATTAACTAAGGCTCCTATCTTGCCACTGCCGGGAGTACAGAGTTTTGGCCAAGTTCCATAGGATTCATCTTCACCCATGATCCTCAACACGGTAACTCCATTTTTAGAAACCATTTCTTTTGCGAGATGGCTCGGAACTTCATCATTTCTGACCGCACCGGGGCCAACGCAATAATATGTTCCGGTTTTGGAAACGTACCCATTTGTATCGGTAAATCTCCTGCTTCTTCCGGCTTCATAATCAGAAGATACTGCACCCATACTGAATAGATTATGTGCGGCACATCCTCCTCCCGCATAGACTACGGAAATGAGATATCCGGATGATTTGTTGGAGGGTAGTGTGGCGCTAAATTCCATGCCTTTTTCGCCAGCACATTCTTTTATATCCAGATCCCCGAGAGTGCTTAGTTTGCTTGGAAGTTTAAATTGGATTCCAAATTTTTCAATTGTATATGTTTTCCAGTTGGCGGTGGGGTCGGCGATTGGGGTTGGAGAAGGAGTTGAAGCGGGCAGACTTTGCAAAGGCGGATAAATATTTTTTGCCAAAAATAATCCAATCCCAATTCCCATACTCAAAATAACTATTCCCACCAACAAAAATAGTAACCAGTTAGTTTTAGGAGGTTCTGCCGTAATAGTTGGAATAAGTTGATCCATTACTTGCTATTATCTACTTTCTCACCCCTATTTGCAACATAATTGCTACTTGACTCCGTTTCCGGTTGCACATATAATTATGTGCATATGGAAATAGACTACAAGAAACTGATCTCAGAAAGCACGGCCCCATTTTTTACCAGGCAAAATCTAGAGGTGCTTTTAGGTAACAACCGCCGCACTTTGGATTATCGCATTAGGTCTCTCATAAAGGCAGGCTTGTTGGATACAATTAAACCCGGATTTTATCTAAACGAAACTTTGTATCAAAAATCATCCGCGCCAGAAGAATTGGCAAGATATATTGGATGCGAAATAGTGCGGGATAGTTATATATCTTTAGAGTACGCATTGGCACTTTACGGAATATTAGCAGAAAGTGTATATACCATCACAAATGTGACCACCAAGAAGACCAGGACGTTTCAGAGCAAACTTATGAGTTTTAGATACCGGAATATCAAACCCGGTTTGTTTTGGGGGTATACACAAAGATTCTATGGAGATTTCTCTTACAAAATTGCCAGTCCAGCCAAGGCGATGTTTGATTTTATATATCTGACTCCGCTTATAACTGACCAGTTAACACGGGAGTTTTTATTCGGTTCAAGGTTTAATTGGACTGTTTTTACAGCCGCAGACATGCAAGAATTTAAAGAGATTGTGACTAAATCCAAGTCAAAAAAAATGAGTAAAATATTGCAATATTTATATGAGCGACGATAATACTTATCAGAGGAATCTAATAAAGGAACGTTGGCAAGACGAGATTCTAAATTTTGTATATAACGATGGGATTTATAACAGGTTAGTCTTTACCGGTGGGACCTGTTTGCGTAAAGTGTATGGTTTAAACCGTTTGTCTGAAGATTTGGATTTTGATATTCCGGCAAGCACGTCATTTGATATTCAGACGTTTGCCAAAGATCTTGGTAAATATCTATCAGCCGGAACTAAGATATCCGGTAATAATGCGACCGTGTTTGTAAAATTTCCTGACAATATTTTTGTGAGATGTGATTTTTCAAAAATTACTACTAAAGAATATCATGTACAAAAAAGCTTAATTACAGCTGATAACCGTCAATTTTTTGTCAATACTTATGATCTGCCCACTCTTTACGCCAATAAGATAGTTGCATTTTTAAATAGAAATTTTTTCAAGGGTAAGTTTCAAAAAATTCCGTTTAAAGGACGGGATGTTTTCGACATATATTGGTTACTTCAGCTTTCTGCCAAAACCGGCTATTCGCTCAAACCAAATATCAAACAATTGATGTCCCTTTTAGAAAAAAAGACTCTTTCGGAAATACGGGACTTGGTGAAAACCAAAGTCGGTTTAGTAGATCCCCAATTTGTCTACAATGATCTCTTTCCTCTCGTTGAATCCAAAGTTTTTCTAAGCCAATTTTTGCAGGATTTCAATAAAGTAATTGCAAGTCAACTGGATTACGTATTGAGTTAATTAGTAAATCTAATCATAGTTATTCATTAAGCTATGCGGAGAGTAAGAGGGAGTTATTGGGAGCGTTGATGTAAAATAGGGGTATGATTACAGCCAACGAAATTAGGCAAAAATATCTGAAGTTTTTTAAAGACCGGGGACACGTAGAAGTTCCCTCCGCCCCCCTGGTTCCCGAAAACGATCCCTCGGTTCTTTTTACCACCGCTGGCATGCACCCTCTGGTCCCATATCTTTTAGGCCAACTCCACCCAGCCGGAAAACGACTTGTTGATGTCCAAAAATGTTTGCGCACTGATGATATCGATGAGGTAGGGGATACAATTCACCACACCTTTTTTGAGATGTTGGGTAACTGGTCTTTGGGAGACTATTTCAAGAAAGAGGCCATTGCCTGGTCCTACGAGTTTCTTACCAAGGAGTTAAATTTGGATCCCAACAGAATTTACATTACCTGCTTTGCTGGGGATCAAGATGCGCCCAAAGATATCGAGTCAGCCGAAATCTGGAAATCTCTGGGAATTCCCGATGAGAGAATTTTCTTTTATCCTAAAAAAGACAATTGGTGGGGACCAGTTGGAGCTACCGGCCCGTGTGGCCCAGACACTGAAATGTATTACGATATAACCCAAAAACCTCACGGACCAGGTTGCAAACCTGGCTGTTCTTGTGGCCGCTTTTCCGAAATTTGGAACGATGTCTTTATGCAATACAACAAAAATGCCAAGGGTGAATTTGAAAAACTTCCCCAACCCAATGTCGACACTGGTATGGGATTGGAACGAACACTAGCTGTGGTTAACGGACTAGACGATGACTATCTGACCGAACTTTGGCAGCCCGCAATTCAAAAAATTTCTCAACTTTCAAACCGGCAATATTTAAGAAATGAAAAATCTTTTCGTATTATTGCTGATCATATCCGAGCCACCGCATTTGTAATTTGTGACAGCGTAACTCCCTCAAATAAAGAGCGGGGGTATATTCTCCGGCGGCTCATTCGCCGGGCGACACTTCAATTAAACAGATTGGGAATTAAATCTTATGTTTCTGCCGCCAGCGACCTCGTCGACGTATTTGTTTCCCTAATGTCACCGCTTTATCCAGAATTATTAACCCACAAATCTCTTATACATCGTATCCTTCAAGAAGAAATTGGTAAATTTGAAAAAACTTTAGATCGCGGATTAAGAGAGTTTAATAAATTAAAATTGGTTGATGGCAAAATCGCTTTCGATCTATTTCAAACATTCGGTTTCCCCTGGGAATTGACAGCTGAATTAGCTAAAGAAAAAGGAAATGAAATTAATCGGTCAGAATTTCAAAAAGAATTTAATAAACACCAAGAACTCTCACGTACGGCTTCGGCGGGAATGTTTAAGGGGGGATTAGTAGATCACTCTGAAATAGCTACCAAATATCATACCGCCACTCATTTACTGCACGCAGCTCTACGTCAAGTATTAGGAGCTCACGTTTCCCAAAAGGGCAGCAATATTACAGCAGAGAGATTGCGGTTTGATTTTTTGCATCCCCAAAAACTTTCTGAAGAAGAAATTAAAAAAGTTCAGGATTTAATAAACGAAAAAATTGATGCCAATATTCCAGTATCAAGAAAAGAAATGCAAAAATCTCAAGCTTTGGCCGAAGGCGCCATGGCCTTTTTCCCGGAAAAATACCCGGAAATGACTTCTGTTTACACTATCGGCGACTTTTCCAAAGAGCTGTGCGGCGGTCCTCATGTGCAATCCACGGGGGAAATTGGTAGGATAAAGATAACCCGCCAGGAAGCGGTATCGGCTGGCGTCCGCCGCATCTATGCAACTGCCCTTTCTTAAAAAAAACGAAAACTCATCTTCCCGGGAATATTTTTTCGCTTTAGAAATCGATCATGGTTTAGTCAAAAGCGCTGTCTGGTCAGTCATCAACGACAAACCCCAGGTCTTGGCTGTCAGTAGCAACCAGCCATGGGATGATAAAGCCGAAAACTCTCTTATCACTGCCGCCGACGCCGCCCTCTCCGACGCGTCTTCCCATCTCGACCCCTCCGGTAAAGTAGAAATTCACAAAGTTATCTTTGGTCTGCCTGCCGATTGGGTTGGGGTAGACAAGATTTCTTCTTCCCAGCTTCATCTCCTTAAGGCCCTCTCCGAAAAATTGGATTTAGTCCCGGTAGGATTTGTAGTTACTCCCGAAGCTGCTACCAAATATCTCCAATCCACCGAAGGCGTTCCCCCCACCATTATCCTCATTGGGTTTTGGCCGCATGCATTGGAAATTACTCTGGTCAGATTAGGCAAAATTGACGGTACTCATCTGGTGCAAAAAAGTTCTCATTTGGCCGACGATGTAGTCGAAGGCCTTTCCCGTTTTTCCGATATAGACATGCTTCCTTCCCGCATGCTTTTGTACGATTCCGGCATAGATCTGGAAGAAATCAAGCAACTGCTTTTAGCTCATCCCTGGCAGTCTCCCCAAAAACATCTACCTTTCCTTCATTTCCCCAAGGTAGAGATTTTACCCGCTGATTTCAGCATCCGGGCCATCGCCCTTTCCGGCGGGTCAGAAGTCGCCCGGGCCACCGGTCTTATTAATCCTAATGAAGCCGAAACAGAGGTCCCTTCCGAATCTACCCATTCAGCCGCAGATCTAGGCTTTGTTCAGGATCTAGATATAGCCGTCCAATCTTCACCTCCGCCTCCCCCAGAACCGGAACCTGTTCCGGTAGTTCTCCCACCCAAACCCAAGTTTAAATTTCCCGCAATTCACTTGCCAAAAATTCACCTCAATTTTTCTGCACTGGCGCTCGTTTCTGTGTTTGCGTTTCTTGCCATCGTCGGCGGATTGGGCGCAGCTTACTGGTACTTACCCAAAGCTGAAGTTATCCTGTTTGTCACCCCCAAAAATCTGGAGCACCAGTTTGAATTAATAGCAGGTGGAAAGGATTTACCTGCAGATAATTTAGAGACTGCCGTATCTGCCGAAAAATCCGTCCCCACCACCGGATCCAAATTGGTGGGTGACAAGGCTACCGGAGCCGTCTCTGTTGCCAACAATGTCAAAACAGCCCGCTCCCTTCCCGCCGGAACCATTCTTACCTCTCCTTCCGGGTTGAAGTTTGTTCTAGACGAAACGATTACTGTGGCCTCGGGAAGCGGCGATGTTTTTAATCTCCAACCTGCCAAGGCCGTCGCCAAGATCACCGCAGTCCAGATTGGAGGGGACTCTAATCTGTCCGCAGGAACAGTTTTTAAAGTCGGCACTTATGCTGAAAACGAAACTGCGGCTAAGAACGAAGCCGCGATTTCTGGCGGCACCAGCCGCCAAGCCAAAGTAGTTGCCAAAGACGACGTCGCCAAGCTCCGTTCTGATTTGACCGACACTTTAAAAAACCTTGGCCGGGATCAGCTCACCCAAAAAGTAAGCGCCGATCAGCAGCTTATCACCGAATCAATTAGTCTTCAGTCAACGTCCGAAAACTTTAGTCACAAAGTAGAGGAAGAGGCAGACAACGTCTCTCTTAAACTCTCGGCCACAGCCCGCGGACTGGTGGTCTCTAAATCAGACCTCCAGTCTATTGTTGATGCCCAGGTCAATCCGCAAATTCCCACAGGTTATGTTTTTGATACCGACGTCTCCCAAAGCATGACTGTTAAAAAAGCCGACAAAAACACCGTCACTTTTCAGGTCCGGGTGACTGCCCAGCTTCTGCCTCAAGTAGACACAGCCCAAATCGCCAAAGACATAGCTGGCAAATATCCGGTTCGGGCTAAAGAATATCTCCAATCCTTACCCGCTGTCGGTCAGATTGATATTCTGATTTCTCCCCGGCTTCCCGCCTTTATAGCCACACTGCCCCGCTTGTCTAAGCACATTACTGTCTCCGTCCGTTCTCTAAAATAATGCGCCGTTTTCTCTCCCTCTCTCTTGTAGTAGTGGGTTTAGTTCTCCTTGTCAGCGTCATCGTTCCCATTGGCCTTTCTCAGTTGAGTTTCAGTCTTCGTCCCCGCCTCTTAGATCCCACTGCTGTTGCCCTGGTTCCGGTACCTTTTGTCGCCAGCGTTTTAGGAATCACCACTCCAGATTACACTCAATCCACCACCTGGTTTCCTGCTTCCAGTTCTACTCCCACTGTCAGCCGCGTCCGCTACTACACACTATCTATACCCAAGCTCGGTCTTCGCGATGTTCCTGTAGAAATCAATGGCACAGATTTGAAAAAAAATGCCATTCACTTTTCTGGCACGGCCCTTCCTGGAGATTATGGCAACACCGTTATTTTTGGCCATTCTACTTTACCCGCTCTCTACAAACCTAATGACCCCATTTCCATTTTTAATCCTCTCCCCAAAATTAAAGTCGGCGATGCCATTACCATCCAATACGACGGCGTGACCTATAAATATGTAGTGCGCAACACTACCGAAGTCGACCCTTCCCAAATCGAAGTCCTGGCCCAGCGCTATGATAAAAACGAGCTCACCCTTATCACTTGCGTCCCCCTGGGCACCTACCTCCGCCGCTTCGTCGCCCGCGCCGAACTGGTAAATTAATTGTATGTTCCACCTCTTAGGTGGAACATTATTTTCTCCAGCGCTTAATAAGCTGGTATCGATTCCACCTTTCAGGTGGGATTTCACTAGTTACTGCCCGTGCTGGATTAGTAAATTAAAAGTAACGCCCCTCTCTTAGATTAAGAGAGGGGATGGGGGTGAGTTACTAATAACTTATAGAGTATAATTTGTGTATGAATTACTTGGGGATTGATTATGGAGCGGTTAGGACCGGAGTGGCGTTGGCCACCGGGCCGTTAGCCGAACCTTTAACAACTATCAAAACCGAAAAAGCACTTCAGTCAATTAAACTATTGATTAATGAACATAATATCGACAGCATTGTAGTCGGGGACTGTCCGGAAATTTTTTTGGATAAATTATCTGATTTAGCAGTCGTACATCAAGCCGACGAAACTCTTTCATCTCACGACGCCCGCCAATCTTTATTACACACCTCGCAAAAAAAACGCCGTCTTTCTGAACACGCAGTCTCCGCCGCCGTCATTTTGCAAGGTTGGCTTGACTCAAAACTGTAAAACAGTTAAAGTCACCTTGATGTTTAAAAACGTCATTGCTCCGGTCCAAGCTTGGCTTCTCTCCCAGGGCCGTTGTGTAGGCTGCGGCACAGATCTGGTTCTCGGCAAGTCCGTAAAGCACACCAGTGGCACCAAAATCGTGTGTAAAAAATGCGGCCGCATTTTTATCAAAGAAACAGAAACTGGCAAATACCGTCGGGCCTTGTTCGAGGAGGTCTAGGGTGGTGAAACTCCTGGCCAGTTTGTTCGTCCTTCTCGCTTTAACATCGCTTTTGGGCTTTGTCTGGTGGACCCGCCAGCTTTCTCCTCTAAATCCCGCTTCTGACCAAACCCGCCCGTTTATCATTGCTTCCAATCAATCAGCTTCGGCCATCTCTCAAGCCCTATTTGAACAAAAATTTATCCGCTCTCCCCAGGTAGCCAAAATATATTTTGTGTTTTCCGGTTTGGACAAAAAAATCAAACCCGGCACCTACCTTCTTTCCCCCACCACCGATCTCAAAAATCTTCTCACCTCTTTAACATCCGGCCCCCGGGATATCTGGGTGACTTTTCCTGAAGGCTGGCGCCGGGAACAAATTGCCGCCCGCCTGGCTTCCAGCTTAGAAAATTTTGAGACCGCCAATTTTTTATCTCTCACCGCCACCCTCGAAGGCCGTCTTTTTCCTGATACCTACCTCATTCCTACCTATGCCGCTCCTGCGGATATCGTAAACACCATGACCACCACCTTTAATCGTAAAATTGGCCCCATTGATACCAGCACTCTCATCTTGGCTTCCTTAGTCGAACGGGAGACCAAAACAGCCGTCGATCGTCCCATCGTAGCCGGAATTCTTCTCAAACGCCTCAAAGCTGGTTGGCCTCTTCAAATAGACGCCACTGTTCAATATGCTTATGGCGACTGGTCCCCCGTCACCGATACCCGCTATCCCTCTCTTTATAATACTTACATCCATACCGGCCTGCCGCCTACTCCCATCGCCAACCCCGGCTTAGCTTCAATTGAAGCCGCCCGCCATCCCCAAAACACACCTTATTGGTTTTACCTGCACGCCCCCGACGGCACCACTCATTTCGCTGCCACAATAGAGGAACACAATTTGAATATTGACAAATATCTGACCCGCTGATAAAGTCGACTCAGCTTAGAAACCCCAAGCGGTAGAGATACCGGAGGGGCTTTTTGCGCTACAGGGAAGCAAATGCCAGTATCTCACCGTCTTATCTGGGGACAGGAATCCGCCCGCCTACCTCCCCTCAATTTGACCCGGATCCAACTCGATTCATGGCAGTGGTTTATTAGTGTCGGCATTGGAGAAGCTATTGCCGAAATTTCCCCCATCGAAGATTTTACGGGTAAAAACTGGCTGCTGGAGTTTGGTCAATATTCCGTCGAGAAACCTACTCTCTCTCCACTCCAGGCCGAGCGCAAAGGTCTGACTTATTCTTCCGCTCTCCGTATCCATACCAAGCTTCTCAACAAGCAAACCAACAAAACTAGCCTCTCGGAGGTTTTTTTAGGGGATATTCCTCAGATGACTCCCCAGGGCACATTTATTATTAACGGCGTCGAACGGGCGGTCGTTAATCAGATAGTTCGTTCCCCTGGCGTCTACTTCGGCTCCGAGCTAGACGCAGCTACCGGTAAGCTTCTATACACGGCAGAACTACGGCCGATTCGGGGCACGTGGCTGGAATTTGAAATCTCCAAAACTGACGTAATTTCTATCCGTGTCGATCGCCGCCGCAAATTTTTAGCTACCACCATTCTCCGGGCCATGGGTTTGTCTGACGAACTCTTCCCTTTCGGTTTAGAAGCCACCGTTGCCAAAGATACCACTAAAACTGTCGAAGAAGCCCTGATCGAGATTTATAAAAAAATGCGCCCCGGAGAACCCATTGTCTTAGAAAACGCCCAAAAACTTCTTTATGATTTGTTTTTTAATCCCCGCCGCTACGATCTGGGAACAGTCGGCCGCTACAAAATCAACAAGCGTCTGGCCACGGTTTCCGACTCCCGGGTTCTGACCCGCGACGACTTAGTCTCCACTATCAAATACCTGATCGGCCTCTCTCAAGGCACGGGCAAAACCGACGATATCGACCACCTGGCCAACCGCCGCATCCGCCGGGTAGGTGAGCTGGTAGCCGCAACTGCCCTGCGTGAAGGACTTCTGCGTTTAGAGAGGGCCATCCGCGAAAAAATGAGTTTAGTTTCCACCGAGGAGCTGGTCAGTCCTACCCAGTTGGTTAACGCCCGGCCGGTCATTTCCGCCATCAATCAATTTTTTAGAAGCTCCCAGCTCTCCCAAATTTTAGATCAGACCAATCCCTTATCCGAAATAGACCACCTTCGCCGTTTATCTGTTTTCGGCCCCGGCGGTCTTACTCGCGAACGGGCCTCTTTCAGCATCCGCGACATCAACGCCTCCCAATATAGCCGTATCGACCCGGTCCGTTCTCCGGAAGGGCCAAACATCGGCTTAATTACGTACTTATCCTTGTATTCCCGGGTTAACGAATATGGATTTTTAGAAGCTCCGTATCGCCGGGTGGTTAAGCGCCATGTGACCGATGAAATCGTTTATTTGACTGCGGACGACGAGGAACAATATAAAATTTCCTATTCAGACCTGCAACTTGACGCCAAGGGCTATATTTTGGACGAATGGCTGCCCATTCGCCACGCTAACATTTTTACAGAAGGACCGTCCTCCCAAGTGGATTTTGTAGACGTAGTCGCCCGCCAGGTAGTCGGCACCTCTGCTTCCCTAATTCCCTTCCTGGCCAACGACGCCGCCAACCGGGCTCTCATGGGCAGCAACATGCAATCCCAGGCCGTACCTCTTCTCCGCCCCTCCGCCCCGGTAGTTGGTACTGGCATGGAAAAAGATGTTGCCGCCGCTATGAATTGGGCCGTCTACGCCACTCTTCCTGGTGTCGTTACCTACGTCGACGCTCAAAAAATTGTTGTCAAACTAGCCAAAAAATCTCCTCTTCCTCCCAGCACCGAAACCATCTCATTTAAGGGAGATTTGCAGACTTATAATCTCACTAAATTCAAACGCACTTCTCACAGCACTTGTTACAACCAAATACCGGTTGTTACTACCGGACAAAAAGTTATCCCTGGTACTTTATTGGCCGACGGACCAGCTACCGACAGCGGAGAATTATCCTTAGGACAAAATCTGGTAATTGCCTACACTTCTTTTGACGGGTTAGGTTACGAAGACGCCATAGTTATCTCCGACAAGCTGGTCACTCAAGACTTGTTAACCTCTATTCATATCGAAGAATACGAAGCCGACGTAGTGGATACTAAACTTGGACCGGAAGAGTTAACTCGCGACATTCCCAATGTTGGCGAAATCTATCTGGCCAATCTTGACGAAGGCGGCATTGTTACCGTCGGTTCCGAAGTCCGCCCCAACGACATTTTAGTGGGAAAAATTGCTCCCAAGGGAGAAACCGAACTTTCGGCCGAAGAGCGCTTGCTCCGGGCCATTTTTGGGGAAAAAGCCCGCGACGTCCGCGACACCTCACTCCGCATGCCTCACGGCGAGCGGGGAATTGTGGTAGACATTCAGATTCTCGATCGCGACACCGGAGACGAACTTCCTCCAGGCACCCATAAACGGGTCATTACTAAAGTAGCCCAGATCAGAAAAATCACCGTCGGTGATAAGCTCGCCGGCCGTCACGGTAACAAAGGCGTCATCAGCAAAATTGTCCCCGTCGCAGACATGCCTCATCTGGCTGACGGCACCACTGTCGACATCATGATTTCCCCTTTATCTGTTTTAGCTCGTATGAACTTGGGTCAGCTTTTGGAAGCTCGCTTGGGTTGGGCTATGTCCAAGCTGGGCCAAAAAGTTGCAGTTCCGGTTTTTGAAAGAGTTTCCGAAGACCAGATTGCTCAAAGCTTAACCCAAGCCGGTTTACCGGTTTCCGGCAAAGCCACTCTTATTGATGGCCGGACAGGGCTTCCGTATGAACAGCCCACTGTAGTTGGTATTGGCTACATTCTCAAACTGTCCCACATGGTGGAGGATAAAACTCATGCCCGCTCCACCGGTCCATATTCTCTAATCACCCAACAGCCCCTGGGAGGTAAAGCCCAAATGGGTGGCCAGCGTCTCGGAGAGATGGAAGTCTGGGGTCTGGAGGCCCACAAAGCCGCCGCCACTCTTCAGGAAATGTTAACCATTAAATCTGACGATGTTGTCGGCCGGGCCAAAGCCTTTGAGGCCATCGTTAAAGGCACGGAAATTCCCAGTTCTTCAGTCCCGGAATCTTTCAACGTCCTGGTCAAAGAACTTCAAAGTTTAGGTCTGCAAGTTATTCCCCAGGGAGTTCAGCTTAAAGTAGCCCCCATCGCGGAAGAAACCGCGGTTCCAGTTCAAATATGACCACCAAACCTATAGACCATCAAGATTCGTTCAAAAACATCCTCGACTTTACCAGTCTGCAAATTAAGCTGGCTTCCCCCGATATTATAAAAACCTGGTCCCACGGTGAAGTCACCAAGCCGGAAACTATCAACTATCGCACCCTCCGCCCCGAAAAAGACGGCCTATTCGACGAACGGATTTTCGGCCCTGTCAAAGATTGGGAATGCTACTGCGGCAAATACAAACGCATTCGCTACAAGGGTATCATCTGCGACAAGTGCGGCGTGGAAGTCACTCAATCCCGGGTTCGTCGCGAACGCATGGGTCATATTGCTTTAGCTTGTTCAGTCGCCCATGTTTGGTATTTCAAAGGCGCCCCTTCTAAACTGTCTCTTCTTTTAGACGTAGCTCCCAAGGCCTTGGAATCAGTTATTTATTTCGCCCAATTTATTGTTACTTCCGTCGACGCCAAAGAGCAAGCTATAGTCCTTGAGCGTCTGCAAAAAGAATCTCAAACAGCTCGGGCCAAAATTAAGTCTGATACTGCCGTCAAAGCAGCTAGTCTTCAGACCGAGTTTGAACACGATTTAAAAGCTCTTCAAGCTTCAGATCTCAATGAAGACGCCAAAGGCCTGGCCGAAAATCAGCTGCACCTAAAACTTAAACAACAAACTCAAAACTTACATGACTCAGAAGCCGCTGAAGACCAAGCCACTCTGGCTCTCTACCAACGCCTGTCAGACATCATCAAAAACCTCAAGCTTGCCAGCATTCTTACTGAAGACGAATATTTTAAGCTCAATGACCATAAAGCCGCCAGCTTCCTAGAAGTCGGCATGGGAGCCGAAGCGATCTTGGCAGTTATTACTCAAATCGACCTCAACAAGTTAGCCTCCGATTTGCGTCAGGAAGTTACTTCTACCACCGGCCAACGCCACATCAAAGCCACCAAGCGCTTGCGGGTTGTAGACGGCATGCGCCGGGCCGGGGTCGCCCCGGCTTGGACTATTCTTAAGGTTCTTCCGGTTATCCCTCCCGACCTCCGTCCCATGGTTCAGTTATCCGGAGGCCGTTTTGCCACGTCAGATCTCAACGATTTGTATCGTCGGGTTATTAACCGTAACCACAGATTAAAACACCTCATCGACCTGGGCGCTCCGGAAATTATCTTGAGAAATGAAAAGCGCATGCTCCAGGAAGCAGTAGACTCTCTTATCGATTCCGCTCAACACACCCGCATAGTTTCTCGTCGGCCAGCCACTGCCCATTCCCGTTCCCTGTCAGATATGTTGCGCGGTAAACAAGGCCGTTTCCGCCAAAACCTCCTGGGTAAGCGGGTCGACTATTCCGGCCGGTCTGTCATTGTGGTCGGACCGGAACTCAAGCTCTCCCAGTGCGGTCTGCCCAAAGATATGGCTTTGGAAATGTTCAAGCCCTTTGTTCTTCGCCAGATGATTGTTCAGGGTTTAGCTCCCAATGTTAAATCTGCCAAAAATATTCTCGAAACCCGCCCTCCGGAAGTCTTCGACATCCTCGAAGAGATTACCAAAAATCACCCCGTCATCCTCAACCGGGCCCCTACTCTGCATAAACTCTCAATTCAGGCTTTTTACCCCGTCCTTATCGAAGGCTCAGCCATTCGCATCCACCCTTGTGTCTGTGCCGGTTTCAACGCCGATTTTGACGGAGACCAAATGGCCGTTCATGTTCCTATCGGTACCGCTGCCATCGCCGAAGCCAAAGCTTTAATGATGCCCGAACAGAATCTTAGAAAACCGGCTGATGGTACTCCCGTCTCTGTCCCCTCTACCAAAGAGATGGCTTTGGGAAATTATTACTTGACTTCCATCGATTCCGCCCTCCCTTCCTACCCATCTCCGTTAACCTGGGAAGAAGCTATTCGGGCCTATCACATGGGCTATCTGAAACTGCGCCAGCCAGCTCAAATCCGCATTGATGCTACTTCCGTAATAGAAACATCCGTCGGCCGTCTGTTTTTCAACGCCATTTTACCGGAAAACCTGCGTTTCATAAATGACCCCATCCGTCGTTCTACGGTAGTCTCCTTGTTCAACAAAGCTTTTAAGCTCTTTTCCAGTGAGGTCGTAGTCCAACTGGTAGACGATATCAAAAATCTAGGCTTCTGGGCCGGCACTCTCTCCGGTCTGTCCGTCAGCATCACCGACTGCGTGATCTCTCCCGACCGCGATCAAACCATCTCCGAAGCCAACAAATCCGTGGCCGAAATCGAGCAAAATTTTACTACCGGTCTCATTACCGCCGAAGAAAAGAAACGTCTCTCCCAGGAAGTTTGGCTGGAAACTACCGATAAATTAGCGGACATGACTTGGAAATTGATCGATAGTGCCAACCCCATTCACCTCGTGGTAGACGCTCAAGTAGGCCGTATTTCTAGGGAACAGGTCAAACAACTCTCCGCCATGCGTGGACTGGTAGTCGATCCTTTGGGAAACATTGTGGACTTGCCTATTAAGAGTAATTACCGCCAGGGTTTCTCCACTTTTGAATACATTTCCGCCGCCCGCGGTGAACGCAAAGGTTTATCCGACACCGCTATTCGTACTGCCGACGCCGGTTACTTAACTCGCCGTCTGGTAGACGTGGCCCATGATGCTATCGTCCGCTTGGAAGACTGCGGCACCACTTCCAGCTTAACCATCAGCCGCCAGGACCGCCGGCCCAAGTCGTTCGCCAACCGCCTATTTGGCCGTATCTTGGCCGCAGATGTGGCAGGCATCCCGGCCGGCACTCTCTTAGACGAATCCCATCTAGGCTTAATTGAAGCCAAAAACATTAATCAGGTGTCTATCCGTTCCACTCTTACCTGCAACGCTCCCTACGGGCTGTGCGCCAAATGCTATGGACTAAACTTGGCTTCCATGTCTATGGCCCAGCTTGGTGATCCGGTAGGCGTCGTTGCCGCCCAAAGCATTGGTGAGCCCGGCACTCAAATGACCCTGCATGGTAAACGCGGTTCCACTTCAGCCGGCGGAATAGACGTCACCCAAGGGCTACCCAGAGTCGAGGAACTTTTTGAAGCCCGGACTCCCAAACTGGTTTCGCCTCTGGCCGAGATTTCCGGTAAAGTCGAAATGGTCGAGACCGATTCCGGTTACAAGATCCGCATTAGAAATACCAGCGTCAAGCCCATCGAAGAACGGGAATATCTTATCCCTCTTACCGCCGAACTTCGGGTTGCCGATGCAGAATTAGTAGACACCGGTACCCAGCTGGCAGTCGGATCTTTAGATATTAAAGAAGTTCTTGAAGTCCGCGGTTTACGGGGCGTCCAGGAATATCTCATCGAAGAAATTCAATTGGTTTACGAATCTCAAGGGATTCCTATTCATGACAAACATTTTGAAGTCATTGTCCGCAAGATGAGCGACCGGGTCCGGGTCCTTACCTCGGGAGATACCACTCTTCTCCCCGGCGACATTATTGACCGTTTCACTTTCGAGACAGAAAACGCCCGTGTTCTGGCCGCTGGAGGCGAACCCGCCACAGCTCAAGTAGTTATTCTGGGTATCACCCGCTCTGCCCTCAAGACCGGTTCCTGGCTATCTGCCGCGTCGTTTATCGAAACTACCTCTCAGCTGGCGGACGCCGCCATCGAAGGCCGGGTTGATCTGCTGTTAGGGTTGAAGGAAAACGTTATTATTGGTCGGCTCATCCCCACCAGCCCTGAAAGAGCGGCCATAGTATAATTAGAGGCCATTATGCCAACTATAAATCAACTCATCCGTTTTGGTCGTCGGGCCAAAACCAAAAAGGTTAAGGCCACTGCCCTGCGTCGGTCTTTTAATTCTATAGACCGGCGATTTGTGGAAACCCACAGCCCCTTCAAACGGGGAGTAGTTACCATTGTCAAAACCATGACGCCCAGAAAACCCAACTCCGCGATCCGTAAAGTCGCCCGTGTCCGCCTTTCCAATAAAATGGAAGTTACTGCATATATTCCCGGCATCGGACACGCTCTGGCCGAACACGGCATTGTTCTGGTTCGCGGAGGCCGGGTCAAGGATTTATCTGGAGTTAAATACCATATCGTGCGGGGCAAATACGACGCCTCCGGAGTGGATAACCGCCATCAAGGCCGGTCTCGCTACGGAACCAAAGCCACATCGGGGCCTCTCACCGCCGCCGCCAGCTAAACCTATGAGATCACACCCCGCTACCCCCAGACCAAAAACTCTTGACCCCATTTACCCGCACGCTCTGGTGACCCAACTCATTAACGGTCTCATGCACGACGGCAAAAAAACTGTAGCCCAAAAACAAGTTTACGCCGCTTTTTCCTTACTCAAGACCGAAAATCAGCCTGATCCTCTGGCGTTATTTCTCCAGGCTATGGAAAATCTCCGGCCTCAAATGGAAGTCCGGGCTCGCCGCATCGGTGGTGCCGCCTATCAAGTTCCGTCTCCGGTTCGGGGACCGCGCAAAGATTCTCTGGCTATCCGCTGGCTGATTGCCGCCGCCCGGGAACGCTCCAATAGCCAATATCACACTTTTGCCGCCAAATTAGCCGCTGAAATCACCGACGTTTTAACCGGTACCGGCGCCGCCTACAAGAAAAAGTTAGATATGCACAGAATGGCCGAGGCCAACAAAGCCTTCGCCCATTTCCGATGGTAGGGTCGTCTACTATGAACTATCAACTATTAACTATCAACCAGTATGGCTAGATATACAGGTCCCAAAAATAGATTAAGCAGGCGTGAAGGCCTGGATCTATTCGGCCGGGGCAACAAACTCCACCGCGCCCAAATCCCGCCCGGTCAACACGGCCCCAAAGGTGTCCGCCGGCTGTCCGACTATGGAGCCCAACTCCGCGAAAAACAAAAAGCCAAACGTCTTTACGGTCTCTTAGAAAAACAATTTCATCGTTACTACGAGACGGCGTCTCACAATCCGGGCAATACCGGATCTACTCTACTCTCTCTTTTAGAAACTCGCTTGGATAACACCGTTTACCGCTTGGGTTTTACCCCCACCCGGGCCATGGCTCGCCAGCTGGTGGGGCACTATCACGTCTTGGTCAATTCCGCTTTCGTCAATATTCCTTCATATCAAGTTCGTCCCGGAGACGTAGTTGCTCTCGGCTCCAAGGCTATAGCCATGCCGCCGGTTGCGGTCCGTCTGGAAGAGGCCCAATATACTCCCCCGGCCTGGCTTTCCCGTCGGGGTCCGGTAGGCAAGGTTGAACGCCTGCCCGAGCGGGCGGACATTGACACTAGCATAAATGACCAACTTATAGTAGAATATTATTCGCGATGATACCGCAATTTACCATTACTCAAGCTGACCGCAAGTTCGTTCTCGAACCTTTACCTCAAGGCTACGGCCACACCCTTGGCAACACCCTGCGCCGGGTACTTTATTCTTCCATCCCTGGGGCAGCTATCACTTTTGTAAAATTTGGCGGAGCTAGGCACCAATTTACCACTATCGATGGAGTCCGCGAAGACGTAGTTCAACTAATTCTCAACCTTAAACAAATTCGTCTCTCATACACCGGAACCGAGCCAATTCAAATTACTTTGGATGCCAAAGGTTCAGGAAATGTCAAAGCCGGAGATTTTAAAGTTCCCGCCGCCGTCACCATCGCCAACCCCGAATACGTTTTAGCCCATCTAGCAGATAAAAACGCTAAGTTAGAAATTGAAGCTACCGTGGAATCCGGCCTGGGTTACTCCCCTGCAGAGGATCGTCAAACCGCAACCGTTGGAGTCATCCCCATTGACGCCACTTTTTCTCCTGTCACTTTAGTTAACTACAGCGT
This sequence comes from uncultured Gammaproteobacteria bacterium, assembly GCA_964356225.1. Lineage (GTDB taxonomy): Bacteria > Patescibacteriota > Microgenomatia > CAZETR01 > Amesbacteraceae > GWC2-45-19. The sequence continues at coordinate 23,917 of CAYHGA010000001.1, read as the reverse complement.
GGAAGCCACCCGCGTCGGCCGGGTTACCAATTTTGACCGCCTTATTTTAGAAGTTACTACCGACGGCACTATTTCCCCGCAATCAGCTCTCACTTCCGCTGCCCAAACCATGGTCACCTTTTTTCAGGGGATTGTTACTCCGCAAACCAGCCCTGCTACTTCCTCTGCTAAATCCGCACCTGCATTGCCTGGTGGAAATGTTTCTGTAGAGGAATTAGACCTTCCCACCCGCATCGCCAATGCGCTTCAGAAAGCCGGATTTGACACCATCTCCTCTCTCATTGCCATTCCCAAATCAGAACTGGCGAAAGTTAAAAACCTTGGGGCCAAGTCAGTCAAGATCATCGAACTCGCTCTCCGTGAGCGGGGATTCGAATTTGCCCTATAATCCGGCCCTCTAATACATATGTTGTCTCGGGATACAAATCAACGTCAAGCATTACTCAAAGGTCTAGTGGGGGCCATAATTCGTTCCGAAGCCATCGAAACCACTGAAGCCAAAGCCAAAGCCGTCCGCGGGCTAATAGATCAATTAGTGACCTTTGCCCGCAAGGGCACACTGGCCAGTACCCGTCAGATCGAGAAGGTAGTAGCCGATAAAGATTTAGTTCACAAACTAGTTCACGAAATCGCCCCCCGTTTTAAATCCCGCCCTGGTGGCTACACCCGGCTCATTAAAACCGGCCGCCGTTCTGGTGATAATGCCCCCCTGGTGCGCATGGAGTTTGTGAAATGAAAACCTATTCTCCCAAAGCTTCCGAAATTCATCGCGACTGGCATCTCGTAGACGCTTCCGGTCAAACCCTGGGACGGCTAGCCACTCAAGTTGCCATCTGGCTTTCCGGTAAGCATAAACCGGTTTTTGCCAGCCACATCGACATGGGGGATAGTGTAGTTATAGTCAACGCCGCCAAAATTGTCCTTACTGGCAACAAAGCCCAGGCCAAAATCTACTACCGGCATTCTGGCTGGCCCGGAGGTTTGAAAGTTACTCCGTTTTCTAAGCTTGGTCCCGAGGGTGCAATTCGCCACGCAGTTGCCGGCATGCTTCCCAAAAACAAATTGCACGACCCCAGACTTTTACGGTTACATATTTACACCGATACCACTCATCCTTATGCCCAGCACTTCAAATAAAATCATCGCCACTGCCATCGGTCGCCGCAAAACGTCCATCGCTTCGGTGCGTTTGCTTTCCGGTTCCGCAGAAATGACTGTCAACGGCAAACCCATTTCTCAATATTTTCCCGGATCAGTGGCCAAGCATCGCTATTCACAACCCTTTATTGCCGCCGGCGTTACTAAATATACAGCCACAGCCAAGGTTCATGGAGGCGGCATTTTTGGCCAACTGGACGCCGTGGTTTTGGGTCTCTCCCGGGCTTTAGTCACAGCCAGCGAAAAATTAAAATCCCCTTTACGTCAAGCTGGTCTCTTGACTCGCGACTCCCGCAAACGTCAGCGCCGCATGATCGGCATGGGCGGCAAATCCCGCCGCAAGCGCCAAAGTCCAAAACGCTAAGGGACACTCCTTAAAGGATTATCCTTTCAAAGCTAAAATTGGGGAGTGATTAAATTTCAACACTACTGGCAGGTCTTGGCTTTTACGTAATCCGCTGCTTTAGCTTCTTTTTCGCTGCAAAACCATTCGTCTCCTAGGTACCTTTCTATCTCTACGTCATTGTAAATTTTGCACTCGGGCAAGTAATAAGATTTAGTCTTTTTAATGTGATCAATATTTCCCTTTATTGGACAATTGGAATCCGGCGGGTTCATTTGGTAACACCTGGGACTATAAATTCCCAATTTATTCTCTCTGGCATATTCTCCAGCCTCTTTTAGAGTTTTGGTCACAGTATTCCCTTGTCCCCGATAACGAGCAAACCCGTTCCTTATCAGTTGTTCGTTAATGAGCTTTCCATCCAGATAAACCATTGCCAAAATTCTCCGGCCGGACCCTTCAGACAAGATTTCTCTAAACTCTACTTGTTTATTTAATGTTAACCTAGCCAATTCCTTTTTAGCTTCCGCCCCGTAGCAGTTTGCCAGCTCCGGAGCATCCAACCCATATAATCTGATCGGTTGTCGATTGGCAATGAAAAAAGTGTCTCCATCCACAATCTGAACTACCCGATAGAGGGTTCCCATTTGGGGTTTAGCTTTCCACCCCATTATCATTGCAGCCAGAAGCATCGCAGTAAACCCCGCCACTCTCACCCCCTTGCCCATAAATTCATTGTACTCTTTATCAGACAGAATCAATTATTTTCCACCTTAAAGGTGGAAAGTGAATCTAAAAAACCTTTATTTTCATTAGTTTTTATAAGTCGGGGCGGGCAGAATTGAACTGCCTCCATGCCGACCCCATCGGCACATTCTACCGTCAAACTCCGCCCCGTACTTGCAGATTCTACCATTCTCCGCTAAAGTATTGAAGATGCCCAAATCTCTCAAACCCAAAAAGAAAGCCGCCACAGAGGAATATGTTTGGGGTGTGGCCAACTGGATTCATAAAGATCTTAGTGCAAAAATCGAGACCCTGAGCCAAAGTCTGGATCAAAAATACAGCACCATGATGGGACATTTGGTTGATATCGCCGGAAAGTTCCAGAAGTTTGGTGAGGAGCAAGAAACCACTTCTTATCGTCAAGCTAATCATACGGATAGAATCGAAAAGCTTGAGAAGAAAGTTTTTGGCACAATTCAAATATGATCGCTACTTTCAAAGAAACTTTCACTAGCCTTCAGGACTTAAAGTATGGCCAGACCATAATCAAAAAAACCGTCCGCCAGGCCTTGTGGTACTGGACTAAATATATATTACTCATCACCACTCTCGGAGTTATATTGGCCATCGCCGCTCTCGCTTATTATGCTCCTCAACTGCCCAAGTTACTCGGAGACCAAATCCCGGACATCGACTTAACTCTCAAAGGCGGCCTCGCCTCAACAACAGGCAAACAGCCTTTTATTGTCGGTGACGACAAATTTATTTTTATTCTCAACACGACCGGCAAACCGGAAGACTTGGACAAGTATCCCGCCGGCATCTTGGTCCTTGCGGATAAGGTTGTAGCCAAGCAGGACATCGGCAGTACCCGCACATATCCTCTCAAAGATTTTCCGGACGGCACTTTTACCAAGACAATAATTTTAGATTGGGTCAAGCATAATCAGCCAACCATTCTTGGATTAGGTGCCGGGGCCATCCTTATTTTTGCCATCTTCATCACCGGTTTTACCTGGGCCTGGAAACTGGGCGGCTTGATTATTCTTGCTCTCTTAGTTTGGCTCACTTCCCGCATTCTCAAACGCAACCTTAATTTTGCGGATTCTTTCAAGCTTGTTCTCTATGCTTCCGTTCTCCCCACTCTGGTCGGCGCAATTTCCATTCTCTCTCCCACCTCCCAAATATCCAGCATCATCCAGCTCGGTTTGCTCCTTCTTTACTCTCTCGGCTGGCTCTGGTATCTCCCTAAAGCAAAGTAACTCTTGCATTTTTATTTTTGGACTGTATATTGGGGTCAGGTATGGCCAACGATCAAAAAATGCAGGCGATCAAGATCGCCATGGAACAGATTGAGAAACAATTCGGCAAGGGATCGATAATGAAACTGGGAGACAAAACCGACAAAATGACAGTTGACGTTATTCCCACCGGCTCAATTGCCATTGATCTGGCTTTAGGCGTGGGCGGTTTTCCCCGCGGTCGCGTCACCGAAATTTACGGTCCCGAAGCTTCCGGCAAAACCACTATTGCCCTGCATTGTATTGCCGAAGCCCAAAAATTGGGGGGCCAAGCCGCCTTTATAGATGCCGAGCACGCCCTCGATCCGGCCCGGGCCGAAGCCATCGGCGTCAAACTTAATGATCTGTATATTTCCCAGCCGGATACCGGCGAGCAGGCCTTAGAAATCGTAGAAACTCTCATCCGCTCCGGGGCCCTAGACGTCATCGTTATTGATTCCGTGGCTGCTCTGGTTCCCCGCGCCGAAATAGAAGGAGAAATGGGCGACGCCATGATGGGTGTCCAGGCCCGCCTCATGTCCCAGGCTCTGCGCAAAATCACCGGCGCTATTTCTAAATCCCACACCGTAGTTATTTTTATTAACCAGCTGCGTATGAAAATCGGCGTCATGTTTGGCAACCCGGAAACCACCACCGGCGGCATGGCTCTTAAGTTCTATTCTTCCGTCCGCGTAGACACCCGGAAAATCGAAACTCTCAAAGACGGAGACAAAGTTATCGGCTCCCGTCACCGGGCTAGAATTGTCAAAAATAAAGTCGCCTCGCCTTTTTCCGTAGCCGAATTCGATATTTTGAACGAAGGCGGCATTTCCAAATCCGGCGGGCTCATGGATGTTGGTTTAGAATTGGGAGTATTAACTAAAAAAGGTGCCTTTATTTATCATGGCGATGCCATTTTAGGCCAAGGCCGGGAGGCAGTCAGAATCTATCTCAACGAAAATCCAAAAAGTGCCAAACAAATAGAAGATGCCATCTGGAAAGCTGCCCATGATTCCAAAAAAGCCCTCCCCAAACAAATGGGAGAAATTGAAGAAGAATAAGTCGGCCCTCAATTCCGGACTGCAGCTGCTATCCCGCCGCCCCTATTCCGAAAAAGAAGTTTATGATCACCTCATCCGCCATTGGCCCGGGCCCGATGTCAATTCTGCCATCGCCAAATTAAAAGAGCTCAAATTTATCGATGACGCCGCTTTTGTCGTCTGGTATCAGGAATCTCGTCTCCGCTCCCGCCCCATGTCCGGAAAACTTCTGGCATACGAATTAAAGAAAAAAGGGATTACTATGAACTATGAACTAATAACTATGAACGAACCCGAATTAGCCACCCAGGCCCTCTTAAAGAAAAAAAACCTGAACAGACAACAGGCCGTTCGGTATCTAGCAAGTAGAGGGTTTTCCTGGAGCACCATTGAGAAGGTTTTAAAAAAGAGGTATAATGACAACAATGTTAATGATTAACCATCAATTTTATGGATGTAGCCCAAGACTTGGCCAAGCGTTTGGAACAGGCCGAACAGGAATTTAAGCTTAAAGCCTCAGAACTGGCCCAGGACATTGTTATTGATGCCATGCTTCACGGCGCCACTGATTACGTGGCCGAGTATACGGTTTCCACAATTACACTGGCTTCCGATTCAGTCAAGGGTAGCATTATTGGCCAGGGTGGCCGCAATATCGCCACTTTCGAAAAAGCCACCGGAGTAGAAATTGAACTGGAAGAAGGCAATTCTCTGCGCCTCTCTTCATTCGACTCTCTGCGCCGCGAAATAGCTAAAAGGAGTCTGGAAATTCTTATCAAAGACGGTCGCATCACCCCCACCCGTATCGAAGAGGTTGTAGCCCATACCAAACTTCAATTAGATATGGTTCTGGTTGATGAGGGCAAAAAGATTTGCTCTGCTTGTGGTGTTTATAATCTCGATCCGGATTTAGTTAAAATCATCGGCCGGTACCGCTTCCGTTTTTCTTATGGTCAAAACTTAGGGATACATACCATTGAAGAGACCAAAATCGGTGTCCACATTGCCCAGGAGTTAGGGTTGTCTACCGAAAGTATCGAGCATGTCCGCCTGGGTTGTTTGTTGCACGACATTGGCAAAGTTGTTACCGAAGAAGAGGGGACTCACGTCCAACTGGGTGTCGAGCTTCTCAAAAAACACGGCTTGCCGGAACCGGTAGTCAACGCCGTTGCCGAGCATCACGAAGACAAGGCCTTCTCCTCTGCAGTCTCCCGCATTGTCTGGGTAGCCGACGCCATTTCTGGCTCCCGTCCCGGCGCCCGTTATGAACCCCATGACGCTTATGTCAAACGTATGCAGGTCATCGAAGAAATTGCTAAGTCTTTTCCCGGCGTTTCCGAAGTTTTTGCATTCCAGGCCGGCCGCGATGTCCGGGTTATGGTCCGCCCCGACGAAGTTTCCGATTCAGATTTAACTATCCTCGTCGCCAAAATCCGTGAACGTCTGGAGAAAGAAGCCCAATACGCCGGTCAAATCAAAATTACTGCCGTCCGCGAAGTTAGAGCGACGGACATTACCAAAGCCAAATAATTCTCCTCTTGACAACTGGTTTGCAAGTATTATATTAGGGCTATATCATGGGAAAACAAGGAGGTGATTACTAAGTGACGAAACAACAAATGTTCGATCTTCTGGCCAAGAAGGCGCATCTTACCAAGAAAGCATCCCGCGAAGCCGTGGAGACTTTTTTGGAAGAGGTCAAAAAAGCCCTGTCTAAAGGCGAAAAAGTCGTTTTATCAGGCTTTGGCACTTTCAAGGTGGTGAGTGTCAAGGACAAACCGGTTATTGTGCCAGGCACAAAGGAGAGAAAGGTGGTCAAAGGCCATCGGGCCGCCCGCTTTACTCCCGGCAAGACTCTCAAGAAGGCCGTGAAGTAAATTTCAGCCTCATAACCCTGTCTAAATAGATCACAAGTGGTCAAAAGCGACGTATCATCCCGTCGCTTTTTGCATTAAAATTACCCCATGAGAAAATTTCTCGCATTTACCAACATGGCTTGGCAAGAAGGCATCACCTATCGGGCCAAAAAAATCCTTTGGACAATCATTAATGTCGGAGGGATGATTCCCATTCTAAGTTTATGGTTTGTTTTAGGTCAGTCTGGAAAAATATCTCCAACACAGTCTCACTACTTAGTTATTTACTATTTAATTATTGTAATTGTATCCAGATTAACTGCTTCAGATATGGAAGAATGGCTTATCGATGATATTAAAGATGGACAAATTAGCAGAGATATTATTAGACCATTTCCGTTTTTTATTAGACTTTTCGCTAGCGATTTTGTTTGGAGAATGTCTTATATTTTTTATATCTTTCCCTTGATGATTATTCTTTGGTTTCTAATCCCCCACACCGGGTTTTTACTTTTGATCCCCATGACCATAATTGTTTATTTCCAAAGGTTCTTTATTGCTATGCTCATTGCCTTTACTGCTTTTTGGATCGATCAATCAAATTCGCTAACCCATCTTAAATGGATGCTAGGGTGGCTTGTAAGTGGGAGCATGTTACCACTTACTTTTTTTCCCGATTGGTTCCAAAACGTTGCTCGCTGGACACCATTTTATAGTTGGGGGTTTTTCACTGCCCAACTGGCTATGGGGAAACTTAACCTTAAAGAGACCATGGTTGGAATTTTACTAACAGTATTTTGGACAGTTCTACTTTTTATCTGCGCCAAGTTACTTTGGAAAAAATCTCTTAGGCAATATGGAGCAGTTGGGACCTAAATTATGAAAAAACACTTAAAAATTATTAGTAGTTTCTTAAAACTTTCATGGCTTGCATCTATGGAGTATCGGGCCAATTTTTTCTTATGGCTTTTAGTAGACACCGGGTGGGCGGTTATGGACTTAATATTTTTCAATACCCTTGTTCAAAATCTGGGATCACTTGGCCATTGGACCAGAGGTGAGGTTTTCGCGGTAGTTGGTTTGTTTAGACTCCTCCAAATTCCTATTTGGGCCTGGATGTTTCAGAGCTTCTCAAAACTCCCGAACATGATTGCCCACGGAGAATTAGATATGGTTTTGACCAAACCTATAGACTCCCAATTTGGGGTGTCGTTTAGGTATTTTTCTATAAATATGATCGCCTCGTTAGTTACAGGAATATTTTACATATTCATGGGTTTTAGGATTATGCACCAAGTTCCCAGTGTTCTAAACATCCTATATCTTATTTGGCTACTTACTATTTCGTCAGCTTTAGTATATGGTGTTTATTTTTTAACTGTCACCTCGGCTCTATTTTTCGATCGGCTCAATAATATTCACCACCTTTTTCCTCACTTTTCAGATGCCGCTAGATACCCCAAAGAAATTTACCCCGCCCCCCTGCAATTAATTTTCTTAACTATCTGGCCCATGATTCTTATAATTGGCGTCCCCGCAGAGTCTTTATTTGGCCGTCCTAATTGGGGTTTAATTGTCTGGCTCCATGTTTTAACCGTAATTTTTCTTTTCGCAGGCAGATTTGTTTGGACCAAAGGTCTCCGCCATTACTCTTCCGCCAGCTCGTAGTGCCCCTCTCTTAGATTAAGAGAGGGGTTAGGGGTGAGTTACATGTGTTAAAATCGATCTATGTCTCCAATAATTTCTGTATCTAAGCTGAAAAAGTATTACAAAGTTCATCAAAAGGAGCCTGGGTTGGCTGGGTCAATCAAATCTCTTTTTAAGCGTAAATATTACGACGTCAAAGCTGTGGATGGAGTCAGTTTTACTATTGAAGAGGGGGAGTTAATTGGTTTTATCGGCCCTAATGGAGCCGGCAAAACCACGACCCTTAAGGTTCTCTCCGGTCTCTTGTACCCCACTTCCGGTGAAGTCTCGGTTTTGGGCTACACTCCTTGGGATAGAAAACCCGCTTTCCAAAAGCAATTTTCTCTGGTCATGGGCCAGAAGAACCAGCTATGGTGGGATCTGCCGGCCATCGAATCTTTTATTTTGAACAAGGAAATCTACGAAGTCCCCACTGATCAATACAAAAAAACCCTCGATGAATTAGTAGAGCTTCTCGAAGTTGCTGATATTCTCAAAGTCCAAGTCCGTAAGTTGTCCCTGGGGCAAAGAATGAAGATGGAACTCATTGCCGCCCTTATCCATTCGCCAAAAATTCTCTTTTTAGATGAGCCCACTATCGGCCTGGACGTGGTCATGCAAAAGAAAATGCGTGATTTCATCAAGGAATACAACCGTCGCTTTAACGCTACTGTTATTCTTACCTCTCACTATATGGACGATGTCAAAGAACTATGCAAGCGAGTCGTCGTTATCGATAAAGGTAAGATTTTATTTGACGGGGCGTTAGACGAAATTATTAAAAAGTTCGCTAATCACAAACTCATTACTGCCATTTTCAGCAAGCCCATAGACCAAAAGGACCTTAAGAGCATTGGGGTAGTCAAAGAATTTGATTTTCCCAAAGCCGTCATTTCCGTCAAGCGCGCCAGCGCCTCTCTGGCCGCCGCCGAACTTCTGCAAAACTTTCCTGTGGCCGACCTAAATATCGAAGAGCCTCAAATCGAAGATATTATCCGCGAGGTTTTCACCGGTCGCGATCTAGCGTGAGAAAATATTGGGTAGTTTTCCAGCAATCCTTCCAAAACGAATTTGTTTACCGTCTAAACTTTATCCTCTGGCGCTTCAGAAATGTTTTGCGTATTCTCATGACTTATTTTCTGTGGCACAGCGTTTTTTCTTCTAACACCCACGCCTTTGGCTACTCGAAGGAGCAAATGATGGCTTACGTTTTTCTGGTGCTTCTGATTACTTCATTTGTCATGTCCGCGCCATCTAACGACAACGTGGGTGGAGAAATTTCCGACGGCACTCTAAATAATTTTTTGATTAAGCCCATCGGATATTTGCGTTACTGGCTCACCCGCGACTGGGCCAGCAAGTTATTAAACATGCTTTTTGCTGTTTTCGAATTTACTCTTTTATATTTTCTATTCAGGCCCCAAATTTATTTTTCTGAATCTCCACTACAAATTTTTCTCGGCCTTGGTCTTGCAGTCATTTCTGCCCTCTTTTATTTCGTGATAACCAAGGCAGCTATTTCGGTTGCTTTCTGGACTCCGGAAAACACTTGGGGTTTAATGTTCATAATTCTGGTTTTTATGGAAGTTTTAGCTGGCAGCATTTTTCCTCTCGACTTATTACCTAAATCGGTCATGACCTTTCTCCAGTTTACCCCCTTCCCATATATGATTTATTACCCCATTGCCATTCTAGTCGGCAAAGTAGATATCTTCATGGCCACTAGGATAATTTTCCAATCTCTGGCCTTACTATTTATTTATTATTGGTTCACTATCAAAATCTGGCGCAAGGGTCTCAAAATATACGCCGCAGTAGGTATATGAAAACATTGAAAGTTATTCTGCGCTATTCCGCCAACTCACTTGAACAAGTTCTCTCCAACATTCCTGTTTTTCTGCTTTTTTTCTTCAGTAAATTAGTCCGTTACGGTTTATTTTTCTTTTTCCTCACCCTGCTTTTTAATGGTGTGACTTCAGTCATGGGCTATTCCCGAGAGCAGATGCTTATGTTTTATCTTATTTTTAATCTTATTGACACCACTGCCCAACTGATGTTTCGGGAAGTGTATAGATTCCGCCCCTTAATTGTTTCCGGAGGATTTGATGCCGTACTCACAAAGCCTTTTAGTCCTATTATCAGATCTCTTTTTGGCGGACCGGATTTCATAGATTTAGGTGTTTTAATAGTAATTATTGGGACCACAATTTATGTAGCCAACACTTATATTCATCCATCCTGGCTTCAGACAATTTTATTTTTGGCTATGGTTATTAATTCTTTACTTCTTGCTGCAGCTTTCCACATCTTGGTATTGGGAATCGGCATCATCACTTTCTCAGTTGATCATCTAGTTATGATTTTTAGAGATTTAACAGCTCTGATGCGCATCCCGGTGGATGTGTTTACCAATCCCCTCAGATCTATTCTTACCTTTGTGTTGCCAGTTGGCATAATGTTTACTTTCCCGGCCAAAGTTCTATTCGGACTTCTTAGTTGGCAACTGGTGATATTATCATTTGTTTTTGGCAGCTTTTCTTTATACTTATCCCTGAAATTCTGGCATTATTCATTACGCCAATACCAGGGTGCTAGCTCATGAAAAAAGCCCTCATCATTTGTGGACCCACGGCCACCGGAAAAACAAAATTGGCACTTCAATTGGCTAAAGAATTTAATGGCGAACTTGTCTCCGCCGACTCCAGACAAGTTTACGTTGGGAGTGACATTGAAACCGGAAAAGACAAAGACATCATCAAAAATTCTGGCATCAAAGTCTGGCTTTTGGATATCCTTAATGAAAATGAAGAATTCAGCGTTTCAGTGTGGCGTAGATTGGCGCAAACTGCCATCAATGATATTTTGTCTCGGGGTAAACTACCAATTATAGTGGGAGGATCGGGTTTATACATAAAGTCCATAGTACAGGATTTACCGAATATTGATGTCCCCTTCGATAAAGAGCTGCGAAAAAATTTTGAAAATAAAACCGCAAAAGAGCTGTTTGATTATTTAAAGAGTATAGATCTGGCTAAGGCCAAGTCGTTAAACAACTCTGACAAGAATAACCCCAGAAGGCTAATTAGGGCTATAGAAATCGTGCAACACCCCTCTCTTAAATTAAGAGAGGGGTTGGGGGTGAGTTATATTCAAATCGGGTTGACTGCAGATCCAGAATACCTCAAAGAAAAGATACGGCAGAGAGTAAAACAAAGGGGACTTGATAAATCTTTTGAAGCCAAAGAAATTGCCATTATGAAAAATCAATTAGTATGGTTCAAAAAGCAGCCCAACACGACCTGGTTTGATATTTCTACCCCAGGCTGGAGCTCATCAGTTATCCAACTTGCTCAAAACTGGTATAATACCCGATAGTATGCCAAAAAAGATCGAAATATCCCACCGCACCATCATTTTTACGGTATTCTTTCTGCTGCTGTTGTGGGTCCTTTTTCAGGTCCGCGAGATTATCCTCATGCTTTTTGTCTCTATCATCCTTATGTCCGCTTTCAATCCCGCTGTTGACTGGCTGGGAAAACTGCGTTTGCCCCGTGGTATAGCTATACTAATCGTATATATATTTGTATGGACAGCCGTCGGCTTGATCGTGGCGGGCATAGTACCGGCCTTAGTAGATCAAACCAACCGCCTTATTCATCTTATTCCGTCGGCTATTTCCAAAGTTGAGCTATTCAATACTAACCAACAGGCCATCACTCAGCAGTTGCTGTCTCAAATAGGCACACTGCCCGAAAATCTTCTCAAACTTACTGTGGGCCTTTTTGGCAATTTGCTAGCAGTTCTTACCACATTAGTTATGACTTTCTATCTGCTTTTGGAGCGTAAACATTTAAATAACTATCTCTCCACAATTTGGGAAGGGGACAAATCGGTTCACATCTCCAAAACAGTCAACGAAATAGAACGCCGCTTGGGTAGCTGGGTTAGAGGAGAACTGATTCTCATGCTGGCAGTAGGCGCTCTGACGTACATAGGATTATCAATTTTAGGGGTAGAAATCGCCTTGCCTCTGGCTATTCTGGCTGGCATTTTGGAAATTGTTCCCAATATCGGGCCCACTATTTCCGCAGTCCCGGCAGTATTGGTCGCTCTAACTATTCATCCTCTGACCGCCTTGGCTACAGTCGCACTTTACTTCTTGGTTCAATTAGTAGAGAACAATCTTCTTGTTCCCAAAATTATGCAAAAAGCAGTAGGGGTCAATCCTCTGGTTAGTATAGTCGGATTGATGATCGGTTTCCGTTTGGCTGGTCCAGCTGGAGCCGTCCTGGCCATCCCCATCATCATCGTAACTCACATTATAGGTCTGGAGTATTTTAAATCGTGATATAATCAATTGCCTGGAGGATGAGCGACTAGTCCGGTATCACACCGGACAGGAAAGTCCAGACTTTTGGTAGCAGGGTGTCCCGTGTAAACGGGAGCGAGTGATCGCCAGTCAGAGCAACAGTGACGAATCCCCCGGTGAACACCGGGGGGGTGAAACGGGCAATCCTCCCCAAAGCAACCTCCGAATTTCAGTGGGCAGCTACCCCTAATACTGATAAAGCTTGAGGGCGTAGATAGATTGTCGCTTTAAAACAGAATCTGGCTTACAAACCTCCAGGCATATATAATAATCTTATGTTTACCAACCGCGCCGCTTTTCAAGGCCTCTTGTCTCTTGTCTTTGGCCTGCTGGTCCTCATGTTTCCCAAACTCCTGAATTATTTAATCGCCTTTTACTTCATCATTACCGGTCTGACTGCCATTCTCCCATATCTGCGCTAAATGCCCCGCTTTCTTAAATCTCCAGCCTTCAAAGACCGGCCTGTGCTATTCATCGATTTGGAAATGACCGGTCTGGATGTTTCCCGGCACGAAATTGTTGAGGTAGCTGCCTTGCTTACTGCGCCACCCGACTTTACTGTTATTAATTCATATTACATTAAAGTTAATCCCGTCCATCTTCAAACTGCAAATTCCCAAGCCCTAGAGATTATCGGCTACGATCCTAAAGTCTGGCAAGACGCGGTTTCCTTACGTCAAATGCTTCAGGAATTATCCGCTTTTGCCCCGGATTGTATCCTAGCTGGTTGGTCGGTGCAGAACGAATGGAACTTTCTTGTCCATGCCCTGGAGGCCGAACACCTGCCGTATTTTTTTGACGACAAAATGATTGAAGTCTGGAGTCTGGCTTACGCCAAATTCCACACTTCAAGTGAGATCGACCGTCTCAATCTGGCCAATACCGCCAAACTCCTGGGAGTTCATGTTGATCGTCACCATCCCGATTCAGACATTCGCGCTACCCACGAAATCTTCAAAAAATTGATCGGTATATGATTTCCACCTTTAAGGTGGAATGCTTTATTTAAAACTTCTCCAATTTTTATCGGTCCGGGTCCGATGGATCTTAGAAAGCCGGCCTTGCTCTTGCAACAACTTACTAAATTGCCCCCTAAAAACACTCGACCCTTTTAAGTCAAACGATTTTATCCACTGCAATGGCAGAATATATTTTGCATTTCTTTCATGAATGAATTTATAGGCTACGAAGTCTTGGTATGCGTTTTTATTATTCACTAGAGATTTTAACCGCGCCTGAATGCGTAAGAGGACACAATCCACTTTAGGCTTAGGTATGAAATCTGTCCGTTCGAATCTGTGAGCAATAGTTATGTCCCACCATGGATAATATAAAACTGCGGCCATAGTATTTTTCTTGGGCGAGGGTATGAATTTATTCGCTGCCTCGCTCTGCATCACCAAGTAAATATCTCCAGGAGGGCTGGGAGATAATAGTAGCCTTCTGATAATATCCCCAGTAATTCTAAACGGGGGATTGGCAAAAACTTTGTATGGCTCGATTGGCAATAGAAAATCAAGAAAGTTACCATGGACAACTTTTACTTGCGGGTACTTAGCTGTTAGCCTTGATGATAATTTTTCATCAGCTTCAATCGCAACTACTTTAGCTGCCTTAAGAGCTAATTCTTGAGTAATTATTCCCCTCCCCGGGCCAATTTCTACAACCAGGTCAGTGGGGGAAATGGAAGAATTCTCCACAAGTTTGTGTACTAGCCCCTGATCATGGAGAAAATTTTGTGATAAGAGTTTTTCTTGAGCCAGATAAGTATTCACAAATAACATTTTAACGCGAGGCCACAATGTTGGTATGAGCTAAACACCATTCCACCCCTGGGGTGGAACACCTACGAAATTTTCAAACGCCCAATTTCCACCTTTAAGGTGGAATGCTTACTTTATCTGGATTCTGGCAATAGTGATCCACGAAGTCATTATAAAAGAATTTCTCACTCTTAGATTAAGAGGGTGATACTCACCAAAAACCCCGTAACCTTGAAATTGTCTACGGGGCTTTGGAGAGGGTTTATGCCGCACCAATCTTGTACATTCCGGTGCCGCAAACTGGACATTTTCCCTTCATTGCCGGTTTTCCATTCTTCATGGTCACCTTTTGCGCATTCGGGTCCTCTCTTTTTTCACGACATTTCACACAAAACATGCTTGACATCAACTAGTCACCCCCTCTCGAATCTTTTTCATTTGATAATTGAATTCACAATTTGCCAGCCATTTTTAGCATTTAGCCACCAGGCGAAGCTAAATTGTAGAATCAAGGCTAGGATAGTCACAAATACCGATCTTGTCAAGTCCTTTGACATTACTCCCGATGCTAGCATAAACTAGCTACTATGTCACTTCTGGTAGAAGGCGTTATATTATTTCTTCTGGCTACTTGGACAGCCGTCCTCACATATTTTACTTTTAGAACTTATCGGCTCCTCAATTACAAGTCTTCAGATAAATCCGGCCTTCGCCGTTGGAGCCTGGTGCGTTTTAACCCCTTTTCCGATACCGGCGGGGAACAAAGTTTCGTTATTGCCTTGTTAAATGATTCTGGAGATGGTTTAATTATAACCAGCCTTCATGGACGCGGAGTGGCCCGCCTTTATACCAAGAAGGTAATCAAGGGCGTTGCTGATCAGGAGCTCTCCTCCGAAGAGAAATCTGCTCTGGTTCAAGCACTCAAATCATGAATAGAACAAAGCTACTATACATATTAGCCGGGATCTCTTTGTTCGTTCTTACAGTTGGCCTGTCCTATTTTCTCTTTTCCAGTCTCCATTCTCGTTCCAAACTAATTTCTCCGGCAGGCTCGCCTGGCCCCACTTCCAAAAAATCCAGCATTGATCCCGCTCTTCCCCGCACCGAAATTTGTCCCCTCAATGGAGCCAAATTTACAACCCCAGAAAAAGATATCTGGTCCACCCGCCGTCCTTTAGCTGTCATAATTGAAAATCATGCGGATTCCCGCCCTCTTTCCGGACTAGGCAGCGCGGACATTATCTACGAAGCCGTAGCCGAGGGGGGAATTACCCGGCAAATGGGCGTGTTTTACTGCGCAGCGGCGGCTGATAACGTCGCCCTCGCCCCGGTTAGATCAGCCCGCATCTACTTCACCAAACTCGTCCCCGAATACGATGCTCTTTACAATCACGTCGGCGGCGCCGGTAATTGCGACGACCCCACAGTAGACGAACGGGCCAAAGCCCTGTGTTTCATCCGTCGCAATAAAATCAAGGACATGGATCAATTTGGTTTGGATTTCAAAACTTGCCACCGGGTCACCAACCGCCTCGATCACGAAGTGGCCTACGAGCACACTATGGCCTGCTACACTGACGAACTCTACAAAGTAGCTGCCAAACGTGCATGGGATGGTTGGGATTTCAAATTCGTCCCTTGGAAATTTAAGGAAGACGCCGGCACCAAAGGCAACGTGACTCCTATTAAATTCGCTTTTTGGAGCAATAAGCCCGACTACGACGTAACCTGGGACTACGACGCCTCGACCAATTCTTACTTGCGTACCAACGGTGGTGTCAAAACTGTGGATCTCAACACCTCCGGGCCCATCGCTGCAAAAAATGTAATCATTCAATTCGTCAAAGAAACCGGTCCCGTTGACGAGCACCTGCATATGCTTTACGAAGTTACCGGCACTGGTAAAATGCTCCTTTTCCAAGACGGTCTTGTAATTCCCGGCACTTGGACTAAAGCTACTCCCGCCACCCGCACTAAATTCCTGGCTACAACTGGCAAAGAAGTCCAACTTAACCGTGGTCCCATCTGGATCGAACTCATCCCCTCCGGTAATCAAGTCAGCTTCCCCCAGTAATCGGGTACTTGCATTACTCAAAATTTTTGGTATAAGAAAGGGGAGAATGCTTAAAGATCTCTTTATCTCCAAAACCCGTGTCAAACTTTTGGAAACTTTTCTCTCCGACCCCACCCAGATGTATCACGTCCGTGACTTAGTACGTAAAACTGGCGACGAGATCAATGCGGTCCGTCGGGAGCTGGCCCGTATGGAATCCCTAAATATGGTCAAAAAAGAACCTCGGGGCAATCGCCTGTATTATTGGTTCCGTCAGGATTACGTCTTCTATGCCGACTTGTTAAGTTTGGTAGCTAAATCCACTGGCCTGGGAGCCGCTCTCATCAAAAATAAAAGTCGCTTAGGCAACGTGACTGTCGCCATGCTTTCCGGCCGTTTTGTCCGCCACTTGCCCCGTAAATCTCCTTCCGAAGTAGACCTCTTAATAGTAGGAGACATCTCCCAACCCGAATTAGCCTCCATAATCCGGGCGGAAGAAACCCATCGTGAACAAACCATCAATTACACCCCCATGACTCTCGAAGAACTGCGTTTCCGCCGTACCCGTCACGATCCCTTTTTATCCGATATTCTTGCCCAAAGCCGCGTTTTAATTATCGGCGACGATCAGGATTTGGTGGGTTAATTTAATGTCGCAAAAAGTTCTCACTGCCGGCCACAGTCTGGCCGTAACTATCCCGGCGGATTTTGTTCACAACGTCGGCATCAAGCCGGGAGATACCGTCCAAATTTCTACCAATTTAAGTACCGCCGTTATGACCGTCACTTTTTCCAACCCTTCCCAACTTCCCCTGCTTTCTGATAAAAAGTAATATATGCGTTCTCATATTATTATCCTGACTGTAATTTTACTGGCAGTGGTTTCTAATCTTCCGTCACGTGTGCAAATCGGCAGCCTCTCTTTGTATCGCCCCCGCATCGATTTCAACTTTTTAGGCCGGCGCGTTTACCGGGATTTATCTCTGAAATTAGGTTTGGATTTATCCGGCGGAGTGCATTTAGTCTATCAGGCCGATACTTCAGCTCTGACCGAATCCAACCGGGCTGCGGCTGTAGAAGCCACTCGGACCAACATTGAACGCCGGGTCAACTCTCTGGGCGTCTCCGAGCCGATTATTCAGACTTCCAAAATGGGATCCGAGTATCGCTTAATTGTGGAATTAGCCGGTATCACCGATATTAACCAAGCCACTTCTCTCATTGGCCAAACCGCCCAATTGGAATTTCGTTCCACACAAACCGCTACTCCCAGTTCGGCCGCTGATTTCATTTCCACCGGTCTTACCGGCCGCGATCTGACTCTAGCCCAGATCCAATTTAACGGTGGCAAAGTCTCCGGCCAGCCCGTGGTCGCTATAGAATTTTCTCCCGAAGGCACCAAAAAATTTGCCGAGATTACAGGCAAAAGCATCGGCCAGCCCCTGGCTATTTTTCTGGACAACCAACTGGTCACCGCCCCCACCGTTCAAACAGCCATTACAGACGGCCGGGCTGTTATTTCCGGCAATTTCACTCCCGATGAAGCCAAAAAACTTACGATTCAACTTAACGCCGGTGCTTTACCTATTCCCATTCATATTATTGAACAGCGCAATATAGGCGCCACTTTGGGAGTGGAGTCCATCCACAAAAGTTTAGTCGCCGCCGCCGTGGGTCTGGTCGTCATTTGGCTGTTTATGATCGTTAACTACGGTCTCAAAGGGTTGTTAGCCGATCTGGCCTTGATAGTTTACATCCTTATTTTTCTGGCCTTAATCAAACTTATCCCCATCACTCTCACTCTGGCCGGCATCGCCGGTTTTATTTTAAGTATCGGCATGGCCGTAGACGCCAATATTCTCATTTTCGAACGCATGAAAGAAGAACTCCGCTGGGGCCGGCCTTTAAAAGCCGCCGTCGAACTGGGCTTTCACCGGGCCTGGACTTCAGTCCGCGATTCCAATGCCAGCTCTCTTATTACCGCCGGTTTGCTGTTTTGGTTCGGCACCGGTTCAGTTCGCGGTTTTGCTCTCACTCTGGCCGTCGGCATTCTCGTTTCCCTTTTTACGTCTATTACTGTTACCCGCTCTCTACTCCGCCTTGTCTATGCACGTTAATTTCATGAAATATAAGTGGATATATTTCGGCATATCTTTCTTAGTCCTTATTCCCGGGGCCTTTTCTCTGATCAGATACGGTCTGCGTCTGTCCATCGATTTCACCGGCGGCACGCTTCTCGAAATATCCAATGTTCAATATCCAATATCCAATATCCAAGATATTGCTAAAAAACAAGATCTTGAATTATCTTCCGTTCAAGCATCCCAAGATGACACTTATTTATTGCGTTTTAAGAAATTAGACAAAGATCAAAACGAGAAATTTAAATCGGCGTTGGGCAAAGATGTTATCGAAAAACGCTATGAATCTGTCGGTCCCATCGTGGGAGCAGAAATGACCAAAAAAGCCCTCCTCGCCGTCGTCCTGGCCTCGTTGGCTATCATTACCTATATCGCCTGGTCCTTCAGGCAGGTTCCCAAACCTTATTCATCCTGGAAATTTGGTTTAGCGGCAGTAGCAGCTTTACTGCACGACGTGCTGGTAGTAGTGGGAATTTTCTCTCTACTAAAAGTAGAAATAGACGCTTTATTTGTCACAGCAGTTTTAACCGTCATCGGTTTTTCCGTTCACGACACCATCGTAGTTTTCGACCGGGTGCGCGAGAACTTACCCAAGATGTACAACAAGCCCTTTTCGGAAATTGTCGATTTTTCCCTTACGGAAACTCTCGTCCGTTCTCTCAATACCTCTCTCACCGTCATTCTCACTCTTACTGCTCTTCTCTTGTTTGGTGGAGAAACCATCCGCTGGTTCGTAGTGGCCCTTCTCGTCGGTATCGTTTCCGGTACTTACTCCAGCATCTTCAACGCCGCACCACTGTTGGTTTTGTGGGAAACTAAAAAGAAGTAACTCCTCCCTAACCCTCCTCTTAATCTAAGAGGAGGGCATTTAACTTTGCCATAATCTGGCGTATGTCATTTTTAACCTCCCCATTATAAAATCTGAAAATTTTGATGTTGAAAGCACCCAGATATCTAGTTCTATAACGATCGTAAATCTTGGCACTCAAGGTAGAATGGTGCGAGCCATCTAATTCAATCCCCAATCTTTTCTCAGGACAGTAAAAATCCAAAACATAACCATCCACACTATACTGGCGAAAAAATTTAACTCCTAATTTATTACCTCTCAATTTATGCCATAGAATCTTCTCTGTTTCTGTAGAATCGCTTCTCAACTGTTTTCGCCTGTTCTTAAGAGCAGGCGAGTTAAAATGAAATTTCATAATGTCCCCCTCTTGGATTAAGAGGGGGATTAAGGGGGCGTTAAAACTTTAACTCTTTGAGTTTTTCTATCAGGGCTTCTTTTTCATTCGGCAGACCCTTTTCTACTTCCGCAAACAATGCTTCCAGATATTTTCCCACCATCGGCCCGGGCTTAATTTTTTTCATCTTCATCACATCGTTACCGTTTATTTTTAAGTCTTGGATCGAAAACGGCTGCTTTTGCACGTCTAATAGTCTTTTCTTGAAATCCTCTAATCTCCAGCTGGTAGCTCTGGCCCCGCCACCCAATCTATCTGCCACCCGCAGGGCCAGCATATCCGGCATGTTAGCCAGCCCCACATTTTTCAGAATTCTTCTGATAGCGCTGTCTGTCTGATCTTCATTTACTGTGAATTGATGCCACCGCACCAATCTTACGAACTTGTCCTTTTCTTCGTTAGAAAACCGCAGGCGGGTAGCAATATTTTCGGCAATTCTGGCCGATTCCATCTCATGATTATAAAAAGTAATTCTTCCGTCGGGATATATTCTTTGAGTTTTTACTTTGCCCACGTCGTGAATCAAAGTCGCCAGCCTGGTTACCGGATCCAAACTTACGCAAAAACGCAAACTCTCCAGACTATGCGTCCCCACGTCATAAGTATGATGCCGCCCGGGGCTTTTTTGTTCCACCTTAAAGGTGGAATCCATCTCCGGCAAAATTTGCTCTCCCAGACCTGCCCCCCGCAGTAATTTGTATCCGTCAGCCGGATAATCCGAAGTCAACAATTTAAACAACTCGTCTTTTATTCTCTCGGCGGATATTTGCTTGATAGTGCTTGCTTGTGCCTGAATTGCCTGTAGGGTTGCTTGTTCTATCGTAAATCCCAACTGGGCTCCGATTCTGATGGCCCGCATCATCCGCAAGGCGTCTTCATTAAATCTGGCATTTGCGTCACCCACCGCCCGGATCAGTTTATCTTTCACATCTGCCTGTCCGCCGAATGGATCAATGATCTCCATTCCTGCAGTCAGGGCCATAGCGTTTATGGTAAAGTCTCTTCTGGCCAAATCTTCTTGCAAAGATTTTCCCCACACCACTTTGTCCGGATGCCGGCTGTCGCTATATCCGTGTTCTGTTCGATAGGTCGTAATCTCCAGCGGCCGTTCTTCGCCGTTCTTTATTCCCACCGTGCCATACTTATTATCATAAAATCCGTCTTCACCTGCGATTTTTAATATCTCTTCCGGAGTGGCATTAGTCGTAAAGTCCCAATCCGTCAACGGTCTATCCAGCATGGCATCTCTCACCACCCCGCCCACCACATAAATCTCATATCCCGCGTCTTCAAACTTGTCCAAAATTTCTTTTACTTTGTCCGGTACGTTTAATTTCAACTTCATATAGTAAAATCTTACCATGGATATCATAAAAACCCTTCTGGCCAATCGCGGTCTAAAAACCAAAAAATCTATCGGGGAATTTTTTCACCCTACTCGGCCCGAGGACATAAAATCTCCTTTCGACTCAAAACCTGCCATTCGATTAATTAAATCGCATATTAAGAAAAACAACAAAATTGCTGTTTATGGCGACTATGATGTGGACGGTCTGTGCTCCACGGCCATACTTTGGGAAACCCTGTATGAGAGCTACAAAAACGTTTTTCCCCACATCCCCCACCGCGAATCCGAGGGTTACGGTCTATCAATTGTCGGCATTGATCACTGTCTGGAACAAGGGGCCAAACTAATTATTGCCGTGGACAACGGTATAGTGGCCCATGAACAGATCAAATATTGCCGGGACAAAAAATGCGACATTATTATCATCGACCATCATGAAGCCAGTGACCAGCGACCAAAAGCTAATTGCGTATTGCATTCCACTTCTTGTTGCGCCGCCGGTCTTGCCTGGTTCTTCTGCCGCGACTACAAAGGATCTGAGTACTTTTCTCTGAGCACTGAGCACTTGTCGCTTGTCGCCATCGCTACCATCTGCGACATTGTTCCCCTAATAGGCCCCAACCGCAGTTTCGCCAAATACGGCCTGGAAGAACTAAACAAAACTAAGCGTCCCGGGCTACTCGCTCTTTTCAATGAAGCAGGTATAAAAACTATCCGACCTTACGAGGTCGGATTTATTATTGGTCCTAGATTAAACGCCGCAGGTCGGCTAGAACATGCCATCGACAGTTTGCGTTTGCTTTGTACAAAAGATCCGGCACGCGCGAGTCTTCTGGCCGCCAGTCTTGGCCAAACCAACCGCGACCGCCAAGAGGCTACTCTCTCTGCGGTTACTCACGCCCTTTCGCTAGTCAAAGAAGCGGACCTTATTATTGTTGCTGACAAATCTTACCACCAGGGAGTGATTGGATTAGTGGCAGCCAAACTTGTGGAAAAATATCATCGTCCCGCCATCGCCATCAGCATCGGAGAAACCCATTCTAAAGGATCCGCCCGTTCCATCCCCGGCTTTCATATCACCGATCATTTACGGATTTCGGAAAAATTATTAGTTAATGTCGGCGGCCACGCCATGGCCTCCGGTTTTACAGTAACAACTTCTAATCTTCCTAAGTTGCTTAAGAAACTTAGTAATACAAAAATTGATCCTAAAATCTTGGTTAAAACTCAGCGCATCGACACAGTCATTCCACTATCTGCTATCAACCATGAACTAACTAACCAACTAACTGCGTTCGAACCGTACGGCCTGGGCAACCCCACCCCCGTTTTTTTATCCAAAAACGTCACTATCACCGACCCCCGCCCAGTCGGCCGCGACGGCAAGCACCTCAAATTCAAAGCAGGGAATCTAGAGGTCATCTGGTTCAACGCCTCCTCTAACCTAGAATCTGGCACCTATAACCTTTCCTATCAAATCGAAGAAGACACCTGGGATGGCCAATCTAAGTTACAATTACTCATCAAAGATGTACAACACAGCTCTTGAATTTGCCAAACTCGCTCATTATGGCCAAAAGCGCCTATCCGGCGAGCCGTATATCAATCATCCTCTTGCTGTGGCCAAAACTCTGCAATCTTGGCAGTTAGATGAAATTACCATTGTTGCCGGCCTTCTTCACGACACTGTCGAAGACGGGGGAGCCACTCGCGATGACATAGTCAAAGAATTTGGCGAGGAAGTTGCCCAATTGGTGGACGGTGTCACCAAAATTACCCAAATTCGGCTGCGGGGCAGCAATGAGGAAGAATTTGTGGAAAATCTGCGCAAAATGATTTTAGTTATGGCTCGTGACTTACGGGTCGTCTTTGTCAAACTGGCCGACCGTTTGCACAACATGCAGACTTTGCAATATTTATCTCCTCAAAAACAGACAGAAAACGCCAAAGAAACTCTGGAAATTTACGCGCCCTTAGCCGAGCGCTTGGGCATGGGAGAAATCAAAGGCCAGCTAGAAGACCTGGCATTTCCATACCTCTATCCAGAAGAGTTCACCCAGCTTAAAAAAGACAGCCAAAGTTTTTATAAATCTGCCGAAAAATATATTCAGGATTTCAAATCAGCACTTTTGGAATTATTATTATCCAAACGTATCGCCGCCCAAGTGGACGTCCGTCGCAAACATCTGTACAGTCTATGGCGTAAGCTTCAGCGTCCGGAAATCGACAGGGACCTAAGTAAAATTTATGACTTATTTGCCGCCCGGGTTTTAGTTGGCACCGTGGAAAATTGTTATCTGGCTCTCGGTGCCATTCATGGAGCTTGGCACCCGGTTCCTTATCTGGGGGTGTCAGATTTTATTGCTAACCCCAAGCCCAATGGTTACCGTTCTATTCATACCAAAGTTTTCGGCCCCAAAGGCAAAATTGTGGAAATCCAAATCCGCACTCACGAAATGCACGAACAAGCCGAAATGGGTTTGGCCGCCCACTGGCAATATTCCTCTGCCAAATCTGCCGGCGCCTCTGATGCCAAATTAGAAAAAGGTCAAATTAAAGTTGAGAATAAGTTAAATTGGGTTAAACAATTAGTTTCCTGGCAAAAAGAAATGACCGATTCACAGGAGTATTTAGACGCTCTCAAATTTGACGCTCTCCAGCACCGCAATCTGGTTTTTTCTCCCATCGGAGATGTCTACGATCTTCCCCGCGGGGCCACCCCCATCGATTATGCTTACGCCGTACATACCAAATTAGGTCATCAGGCTACCGGCGCCAAAGTTAACGGCAAAATGGTGCCTCTGGATTACAAATTAGTCAACGGCGATGTAGTGGAAATTATTATTGACCGCAAACGCGCCAAACCCAATCCTGACTGGTTAAACTTTGTTATCACCACCACCGCCCGCC